>JBGAKK010000120.1:0-6993 GCA_044224425.1 Phycisphaerales bacterium | reverse complement strand
GGTCGGCGGCGAGGGCCTCGCGCAGGGCGGCTTCGGCTGCCCGCAGACGCTCGGCCGCCGGCGGCGAGAGCGTCTCGTCGAAGGCGTCGAACTGTTCGCCGCGGATGGCCAGGAGGTACGCCGTTCCGCTCCAGCCGAAGGTCTCGCGGGCCAGGGCGAGGACGTGCTCGGGCCGCAGGAGATGGCTGCTGAAGCCTTCCATGGCCCGCTCCCCGAGGCGGCGGAAGGCGAAGGGCTGGCGTCCGTCGAGGGAGGCATCGGCGAAGACGACCACCGCATGGTCGGCCACCTCGGCGGCGTGCTCGACGCCGGGTTGGTAGTCCCACATGGCGGCGACTCCGGGGATGGGATGGCGCTCGAGGTTGTGGGCCAGGGCCGGCCCGAGGCCGTCGTCGCTGCGGGCCGGATTGCCGAAGCCGATGAGGAGGACGTCGACGGGGCCTTGGGCCCTCGGTTGGGAGGCAGGGGTCTTCATGGGTCCTTCACTTTCCGATCGATGGTCGCGCCGTCAGGCCCCACGAGTTCGACCACGAGCGGCATGCGGCCCACGGCGTGGGTGGCGCAGGAGAGGCACGGGTCGTAGGCCCGGATGGCCACCTCGACCCGGTTCAGCATGCCCTGGGTGATGACCGGCTTCCCGGCCAGGTGGTCTTCCGCCACGCGGCGCACGGAGCGGTTCATCGCCTCGTTGTTGCTTGTGGTCGAGACGATCAGGTTGCACATGGTGACCAGGTCGTCGTCGCCGACCCGGTAGTGGTGGAAGAGGGTGCCGCGGGGGGCTTCGATGATGCCGATCCCCTCGCGGGCCCGCTCGCCGCTGACCACGAGGTCGGTGCCCTGGAGGTCGGGGTCGTGCAGCAACCGCTCGATCATCTCGATCGCGTGCAGCACCTCGATCATCCGGGCCCAGTGGTAGGCCATGGTCATCTGGTTCGGCTTGCCGCCGGTGAGGCCCTTGAACTCGCGGCGGGCCGCCTCGGCCTCGGGCGTGTCGATCCGGTCGCAAGCGTTGATCCGGGAAAGCGGCCCCACCCGGTACCAGCCGGTCTCCTCGCCGAGCGACTTCACGAAGGGGAACTTCATGAAGGTCCAGTCCCGCACCCCTTCGGCGAGGACGTCGAGGTAGCCCTCGGGCGGCACGTGGTCGAAGATGGTTTGGCCCGCGGCGTCGATGCAGCGGAGCCCGCCGTCGTAGAGGTCGAGCGTCCCGTCAGAACGGACCAGGCAGAGGTGGTTCGAGTCGAAGCTGGCGAAGGTGCGGACGTCGTCGAGGTGGTCGAGCGTGTAGCGGCGGGCGAGTCCGAGGGCGTCGCGGGACCACTGCTTCATCCGCCCGAGGTCGGCGAGCAGGGCGTCGCGCTCGGCGAGCGAGAGGTTCTTGTTGATGCCGCCGGGAATGGCCCCGGTGCCGTGGATCTTCTTGCCGGCGGTGGCCTGGATGATCTCCTGGCCATACTTCCGCATCATGATCGCCTGGTAGGCGAGCTCCTTGTTCGCGGCCACGATGCCCACCACGTTCCGGATGGCGGGATCGGCGTCGAAACCGAAGAGGAGGTCGGGGCTCGCCAGATGGAAGAAGTGCAGGGCATGGCTCTGGAACATCTGCCCGTAGTGCATCAGGCGGCGCATCTTCTCCGCGGTCGGGGTGAGCCGAGCGGCGCCCACGATTTGGTCGATGGCCTTGGCGGCGCAGAGATGGTGGCTGACCGGGCAGATCCCGCAGAGCCGCTGCACGGCGACGGGCATCTCCCAGAAGGGCCGGCCCTGGATGAAGCGCTCGAAGCCGCGGAACTCGACGATGTGGAGGCGGGCCTGGGTGACCCGCATCGCTTCGTCGAGGAGGATCGTCACCTTGCCGTGCCCTTCGACCCGGGTGACGGGCGAGATGGTGATGCGGCGTTCGTTGGGGGAGGCAACCATGGCGGGAGCGTGCGGCGGGTCGTGGTTAGTCGTACTTGAGGAGGCGATAGGGGAGCTCGGGGGACCGGCCGGCGAGGAGGGCGGTGACCGCGGCCCAGATCGCGTCGGCCGAGGGCGGGCAGCCGGGCAGGAGGTAGTCGATGTGCACCACCTCGTGGGCGGGCCGGACCTTGTGGAGGAGGAGCGGCAGCTCGATGTCGCTCGGGATCACCTGGCTCGGGTTGTGCGTGCTGGGGCCGTCGACGAACGCTTCGCGCAGGCACTCCTCGAGCGGGACGAGGTTGCGGAGAGCGGGGATGCCGCCCATGGTGGCGCAGTCGCCGAGGCTCACCAGGATGTCGCAATGGCGGCGGAAGGCCCGCAGGACTTCGACGTTCTCGGCGTTGGCGCAGCCGCCTTCGACGAGGCCGATCCGGCAGCGCTGGGTGAAGGTCTTGTGGTCGGTGAGCGGGCTCTTGTCGAAGGCCACCACCTCGACCAGCTCGAGCAGCCGCTCGTCGATGTCGAGGATCGACATGTGGCAGCCGAAGCAGCCGGCCAGCGAACAGGTGGCGAGGCGAGGCTTACCGTTCGCCGGCGGCAGGGCCTCGGGGGTGGGCGCGGAGGAGGTCATGGGCGCCCTCCCTCGGCGGTGGAGCCGATGGTGAGCGGTGTCACCTGGCCCGCTTGGGCGGAACCGATCGGGGCCTGGTCGAAGGGACGAGTGCCGACCGGCAGCCGGTAGGCGCTATTCTTCCGCAGGATCGCTCCCACCGGACAGGCGTCGACCGCCTGGTCGGTGACGTCGAGATCGGTGTCGGCGAGTCGGGCCGCGGCGTTGACCGCGAGGCGCTTGTGGATGCCGCGGCCGACGAAGCCGAAGACGTGCTTGCCGTCGAGGTCGCGGCTGGTCCGCTCGCAGCGGGTGCAGAGGATGCAGCGGTTCCGGTCGAGGATGATCGCCGGATGCGAGGCGTCGACTTCGCGGGCCGGCCACTGGCCCTCGTAGCGAGGCCCGGCCACGCCCAGCCGATAGGCGAGGGCCTGCAGTTCGCACTGTCCGCTCCGCTCGCAGGACATGCAGAAGTGGTTGCCCTCGACGAGCAGCATCTCGATGAGCTGCCGCCGCCAGGCGGTGAGTTCCTCGGTCTCGTTCTCGATGACCATCCCGTCGACCGCCGGCTGGGTGCAGGCGGCGAGCGGCCGGCCGTTCACCTTCACCGTGCAGACCCGGCAAGCGCCGACCGGAGCGAGGCCAGTCCGGTCGCAGAGCCGCGGGATGTAGACGCCCGCTTCCTCGGCGGCCCGCAGGATGGTCTGCCCGGCGGCGGCGGTGACCGAGCGCCCGTCGATGGTCAGGGTGATCGGTTCGCCACGCGGGCCGTCGGGGGCGGCAGGAGAGGTCATGGCTCGGTCTCCGAGTCCTCGTCGCACGAACGCCCGAGGAGGCGAGCGGCCGGAGCGGTCGCCGCGGCGAGGTCGAACGAGCGCTGGTAGCCGCGCGGATCGGGCTTCACCAGGGCCTCGTAGACCGGACGGAAGCTCCGCAAGGTCATCAGGATCGGGTTGGGCGAGGCTTGCCCGAGGCCGCAGCGGCTGGTCTGGGCCACGGTGCGGGCGAGTTCCTCCATCTCGACGAGGTCCTTGGGTTCGCCGTGGCCGGCCCGGATCCGGTCGAGCTTCTCCTTGAGGAGGACGGTGCCGACGCGGCAGGGGGTGCAGAAGCCGCAGCTCTCGTGGACGAAGAACTCCATGAAGGCGGCCACGATGTCGGGGATGCTGCGCTCGGGGCCGAAGACGAGGACGGCCCCGCCGGTGGCGAGGTCGTCGTAGTCGATGGTGCGGTGGAACTCGCCGGGGCCGACCATCTCGCGGCTCGGCCCGCCGACCTGCACCGCCGCGGCGTCTTCGCCGCCAGAGAGGGCGAGCACCTCGCGGAGCGTGATGCCCATGTCGACCTCGTAGACGCCGGGCAGCTTGCAGTCGCCCGAGATCGAGAGGAGCTTGGTGCCGCTACTCTGGTGGGTGCCGTGTTCGCAGAAGGTGGCTGGCCCCGCTTCGAGGATGCGGGTGATGCAGGCCAGGGTCTCGACGTTGTTGACCACCGTCGGGCGGTCGAGGTAGCCGCGCTGGGCGGGGAAGGGCGGCCGCGTGCGGGGCTCGCCGCGGCGGCCTTCGCAGGAGTTGATGAGGGCGGTCTCCTCGCCGCAGATGTAGGCCCCGGCCCCGAGCTGGATGCGGATGTCGAAGTCGAAGCCCTTGCGGCCTCCGATCGACGTGCCCAGCAGGCCGTCGGCGCGGCGCTCGCGGAGGACGGCCTCGAGGAATGGCCGGAGGTAGGCGTACTCGGCGCGAAGGTAGACGATGCCTTCGCTGGCCCCGATCGCGTAGCCGGCGATGGTTAGTCCGGCGAAGACGCGGTCGGGCATCTCGGTGAGGAGGACGCGGTCCTTGAAGGTGCCCGGCTCGCCCTCGTCGGCGTTGCAGACGACGTACTTGCGGTCGCCGGGGGCGGCCCGGGCGAACTCCCATTTCATGCCCGTTGGAAAACCGGCCCCGCCGCGCCCGCGGAGGCGGGAGGTCTTGACGGCCCGGATGACCTCGGCCGGCGAGATGGCCAAGGCCTTGCGGATGGCCTCGCCGCGGGCCTGCGTGCTGAAGACGATCGGGCCCGCCTTCTTCAGGTTGTTCTCGACCATCGAGCGGACGAGCGGATGGGCGTTGTTGCCGTCCCCGAAGCGGTGGACGAGCTTGGAAGGATCGCCGTGCTCGCGGAGGGCCCGCACGATGCGGCGGGCCTTGTCGCTCGAGAGGGCGGTGACCACGACGTCGTTGACGAGGGCGGCGGGGGCCTGGTCGCACATGCCGATGCAGGCCGTGCGCTCGAGGGTGAAGCGGCCGTCGGGTGTGGTCTCGCCGAGGCGGATGCCAAGGGCCTCCTCGAAGGCGGCCCGCACCGCGTCGTAGCCGGCCATGCGGTCGATGACGTCGTCCGAGAGGCGGATGACCACCCGGCCCCGCGGTTCGGTGGCGTGGAAGCTGTAGAAGCTCACCACGCCTTCGACTTCGACCCGCGGAAGATCGAGCCATCCGGCGATGGCATCGACCGCGTCGGGGCCGATCGAGCCGAGGCGATCCTGCACGTCCCGCACGATGTCGAGGAGCATCGAGCGCGAACGTCCATGCCGCGCCCCGACCTCCGTCACGACCCGCTTGGTCTCTTGCCTGTCCATGTCACGCTCGCGAGTCGGCGCGTGGCATGCGCGCCGAACGGATGATAGGAGGATGGCCGAGGCGGGATCGAGCGGAGGGACGATGTGGAGAGCTTGGCGAGCGATCGGCGCGAGGTGCGGCTGGTCAGAACGAATCACGGAATGATCGTCCATGTTGGGAGCGAGTGCGGGGAGATGGGCGGAGCGGCGATGGAGTGGAAAGGCAGGGGCCGCGGAGGCGCAGAGGCCGCAGAGCCGTCGCGGAGCAGAGGATGCGTGGGGCCGACGCGGGCGGGTTGAGGTGGACACACGGGACTTGGCCGGTGGGAGGCCGTCGTCGACCGGGAGTGTTGATCGGGGGCGGGCGGTGTGGGGGCCTGTATCCCGTCTCGCCGTGTGCGCCGGGCACGGCCGCGATGGTGTCTGGATCGCCTCGCGACTTACCGCATGACAATTGATCTGGATCGGGCCCACATCAGGGACGCGCAGCCCGACAATGGCCGGACGCTCGACGAGGGAAGCCACATATGTCAGAGCCCGTCTTCGTCATCGACACCTCGGCACCTCACCCTACGAAGGTCCAACCCGTTTCGCTGGCGGTGCTGGGAATCAAGGAGAGGTCCGACTTCCAGAGATGGGTACTTCGGGAGCCATCGCTCCTCGGCGAACGACTGCTGCCCATCACGAGCGAGTTCGATTCGTTTGATCGCAGCTCAAGGCGACTCGATGTGCTGGCTTTGGACGAAGACGCGACGCTCGTCATCGTCGAATTGAAGCTTGACGCCCGAGGGTCGCACGCCGACCTTCAGGCGATCCGCTACGCAGCGTTCTGCTCAACCATGACGATCGATCAGATCGTCGCGGAGTTTGCCGAGTTCCATGCATGTAGCAGGGACGAGGCGAGCGTTCGCATCCTGACCTTCCTCGACGCACAGGAGCTTCCGAAGCTCGAAGGCGAACCTCGAATCATCCTCGCGGCCGGTTCAATGGACGATCAGGAGCTCACGGCATCCGTGCTCTGGCTACGCCGATTTAACTTGGACATCACGTGCGTTGAGTTGACGGCGTACCAAGTGCCGGGCGTCGACGGAAAGATCATCGTGGTGCCTCGCACGATCATTCCGATCCCCGAGGCGCGAGACTACATGGTGCGCGTTGAGCAGAAGGAGGCGGCGACCGCACTTGCGCATCGCGAGGACCTGGGGAACCGGCCGTACTGGAAATCGCTCGCCGAGGAGTTCAACAAGCTCGGCGTGACGTTTGGCGGATCAAAACTCGAGATTGCGTCGCCTGCGTCGTGGGGGTTCCAGAAGGTGTCCACCGGTCTGCCGAACGTCTTGGGAAGGACGGCGCACTTCGAGTGGTGCTTCCGACGGAGGGCGGGCTTCCTCGATGTTGGCATCGACTTCGAGGACTCCGACGAGTCGGTGAATGCCCGTTTCGCGAGTGCGTGTGAAGCCGAGCGGGCAAGGATCGCCCAGGACGTCGACGAGGAATTGCTGATTGGAAGCTGGGGTGATGAAAGGAGTCACACGAAGTGGCGACAGGTGCGGTTCCGGCTTCCTTCGAAGGGACCGAGCGAGCTGGAGACGGTGCCGCGTGCGGCCAAGCTCATGCAGATCCTCATGACGAGGGCGCTGCCGATCTTGGCGCGGGTGGGAGATGAGATAGAGTCAGCGAGTGCGGCACAGAGAGCAAAAGGCGGGTGCTAGTTCGCGTTCTCTCTGGACTTGCCCCGGAATGGTGGACACCCGTGATCCTACCTCACGCCACGGTCGCCTCGAAACGTTCGGGGCTCATGTAACCCAGCGCGCTGTGCATCCTCGTCCTGTTGTACACCGCCTCGATCCACTCGAACACCGCACGCCTCGCCTCCTCGCGC
>JBGAKK010000119.1:0-7416 GCA_044224425.1 Phycisphaerales bacterium | reverse complement strand
GCGCCGTTCAGGCGATTGTGTCTCGCCGGTCGGCGACTACGATCCGGCGGACGATCGACGCAGACAACCGACTCAGACTCAGGCCTTAATCGCCGGTGGCCGCGTAGCCGGCTCGGCCTTCCCCTTCTCTTCAGGCGCTCGCGGCACATCGGCTCGGACATCGTGGCCGGGCAGGCAGTTCAGCGATGACCTCTGAGCCCCTCCTCGCCCGGCTTCCACGACTTCGATTGCCGGCCCTACACCTACGACGGCCACGCCGGCGTCGACGCCGGCCTGCGGAGCTTCGCCGAGCAGTTCATCGGCGTGCCGGTCTTCGCCGCCCAGGACGGCGTCGTCGTCTTCGCCCAAGACGGCTACCCCGACACCAACGTCAACGGCGGGACGCAAGGCAACATCGTGGCCATCGACCACGATGGCGGACTCGAGACGCAGTACTACCACCTGAAGAAGGACAGCCTGCTGGTCAGCGTGGGCCAGACGGTGAAGGCGGGGACGGAGATCGCCCGCGCCGCCTCGAGCGGCAACAGCTTCGGCCCGCACCTCCACTTCGGCGTGCTCGAGAACGGCCCCGGCGGATGGGTCGTCCGCGAGCCCTTCAGCGGTCCCTGCCGCCCCGGCGCGAGCCTGTGGGCCGACCAGGCTCCGCTCGACACCGACGCCACCTTCTTCGTCGACTTCGGCATCACCCGCACCGACCTCGCCCAACTCTCGCCGCCGTGGTGGGAGCCGTGGCCGCTGCCGACCGATCCAGCCATCGCCACCACCGATCCGGCCGTCGTCTTCTGGTGGCACGCCTACAACTTCCCGGTCGACGCCCTGATCCACGTGCGCTTCGTCCGCCCCGACGGCACCATCGCCAGCGACGCCGAGTGGCACTGGGGCAACCCCGAGGTCATCCGCTCCTTCTCCAACTGGTTCGCTTGGGACGTCCCCTTCCTCGGCCCCATGGTCGGCGAGTGGCACCTCCAGTTCTGGCTGAATGGCCAACCCATGATCGACGCCCCGTTCCTGATGGTGGCCTCGATCGACCCCAACTTCGACCGCCCGCCAGCACCGATCGGCGTGGCCTTCGATCCGCCGGCCCCGACCGCCGACGACGTCCTCTTCTGCCGGGTGCTCGCCACGCCGCTCCTCGAGGATCCCGATTGGGACGTGGTCCAGTACCACTACGAGTGGCGGGTGAACGGCAACGTGGTGCGGGCGGTGACCACGGCGGCCCAGTCCGACGCGATTCCCCGCCAGATCGCGGCCCCCATGCGCGGGTCTGCTGCACGGTGACGGCGAGCGACGGGACGCTGGCCGCGGCCCCTGCCTCGGCCAGCGTGCGGCTCAGGCAGCACGCCGGCCGGCGACCTCAACGGCGACGGCCATGTGAGCGGCGCGCCGCCTGGCGACGCTCCTCGGCGCTGGGGGCACCTGCCCGTGCTGCGCGAGCGACCTCGACGGCAACGGCAGCGTCGACGCGGCGGACCTCGCCATCCTGCTCGGAGGTTGGACCGGCTGAAACGAAAACGAAGGGCCGGAAAGCCGGCCCTTCGGAGACAGTCCGGCCGCGGGGCGGCCGGTGATTTGGCGATGGATCAGTAGCGGTAGTGGTCCGGCTTGTACGGGCCATCGACCGGCACGCCGATGGCCATCGGCCTGCTGCTTCGAGAGCTTGGTGAGCTTGGCCCCGAGCTTGTCGAGGTGGAGGCGGGCCACCTTCTCGTCGAGGTGCTTGGGCAGCGTGTACACCTTGCGGGCGTACTTGCCGTTGTTCTGGAAGAGCTCGATCTGGGCCATCACCTGGTTGGGCGGGACGAGCTCATCACGAACGACGGGTGGCCGGTGGCGCAGCCGAGGTTCAGGAGGCGGCCCTCGGCGAGGACGATGATCGAGCGGCCGCTCGGAAGCTGCCACTCGTCGACCTGCGGCTTGATGTTGACCTTCTTCGCCCCCTTGATCTTGGCGAGGCCGGCCATGTCGATCTCGTTGTCGAAGTGGCCGATGTTGCCGACGATGGCCTTGTCCTTCATCTTCCGCATGTGGTCGGCGGTGATGATGTTGTAGTTGCCGGTCGCGGTGACGAAGATGTCGGCGGAGTCGATGACGTCGTCGAGGGTGACGACCTCGTAGCCTTCCATGCAGGCTTGCAGGGCGCAGATCGGGTCGATCTCGGTGATCTTGACCCGGCAGCCCTGGCCGCGGAGCGACTGGGCGCAGCCCTTGCCGACGTCGCCGTAGCCGCAGACGACCGCGACCTTGCCGGAGAGCATCACGTCGGTGGCCCGCATGATGCCGTCGACGAGCGAGTGGCGGCAGCCGTACAGGTTGTCGAACTTGCTCTTGGTGACCGCGTCGTTGACGTTGATGGCCGGGAAGAGGAGCTGGTTGAGCTCCTGCATCTGGTAGAGGCGGTGGACGCCGGTCGTGGTCTCCTCGGAGACGCCGCGGATGTTGCTCGCGGTGCGCTGCCAGTAGGTGCGGTCGGCAGCCTGGAGGTCGGCGAGGAGCTTCAGGATGACCCGGAATTCCTCGCTGTCGCCCGCGGTCGGGGCCGGCACCTTGCCGCTCGTGTTGCAGTCGAGGCCCTTGTGGACGAGGAGCGTGGCGTCGCCGCCGTCGTCGAGGATCATGTTGGGGCCGCGACCGTCCGGCCAGCGCATGGCCTGCAGCGTGCACCACCAGTACTCCGGCAGCGTCTCGCCCTTCCACGCGTAGACCGCGACGCCCTTGGGCTTGTCGTGGGTGCCCTTGGGACCGACGGCGACCGCGGCGGCGGCGTGGTCCTGGGTCGAGAAGATGTTGCAGGAGGCCCAGCGGACCTCAGCCCCGAGCTCGACCAGAGTCTCGATCAAGACGGCGGTCTGCACGGTCATGTGCAGCGAGCCGGTGATGCGGGCGCCCTTGAGCGGGTTCTTGCCCTTGTACTCCTTGCGGATCGCCATCAGGCCGGGCATCTCGTGCTCGGCGAGCTCGATCTCCTTGCGGCCGAAGCGGACCGTGTCGGGCGAGAGGTCCTTGACCTTGAAGGGGAACTCCTTGACGAGGTCAGGGAGGAGCGGGAGGCCGGTGTCGAGGAACGTGCCGCCCGCGTTGGCGGCGGCGGACTTGGTCGACTTGGTGGGCTTCTTGTTCTTCATCGGAGCGGTGGCAGTGGCGGTCACGGGGTCCTCGCGGAGCGAAAGTGGGGAAGACAGCGGGAAGGCGGGAAGTGCGGCTGGCACTCGCCGGTCGGAGCCTCTATCGGCTCGTTTCGTCGGGCCAGAATGGATATATCCGTATTTCCGGATTTAGGGATGAGAGTACGCCGACCCCGTCCGGAGGTCAAGCCTCGTCTCGTCCTTCCTTCCATGAGCCCAAGCCGCCGCCGATCCTGACCGACCACCCGCCCCTCATCCGATGACGCAACCCTCCGCTCGCTCGGTCGTTGGCACGAGCGCCCCGCATTGACCGGGGAGTCGATGCCCGCTCCCATGGATGCCCCTATGAACCGCCTTCGCCGCCCGCTCCTCGCCGCCGCCCTCGCCCTCCTCGCCTCGGTCTTGGCTGCCGCGGCCACCCACGCCCGCCCCACCGACCCGCCGGCCAAGGACGCCCCGCCCGCAGGCCGCAACACGCTGCCCCCGCCGAGCAAGGCCGAGCGCGACCGAACCTCGATCCTCTCCCGAGCCCCGAAGCCCGGGATCGCTGGCTTCATCGGCGACCCCTATCCGCTCGACACCTGCATCGTCGACGGCAAGCCGCTCGGCGAGAAGCCGGTCGTCGTGGTCCTCACCGGGCTCCGCGACGTCTACCAAGAAGGGCGGCAGATGAAGTTCTGCTGCGAGGCCTGCGCCGAGAAGTTCAAGGCCGAGTCGGCCCGCTACCTGTCGGAGCTCGACCACGCCATCGCCGCCCGCTACGCCAACGACTACCCGCTCGACCATTGCCTGGTGATGCTCGACGAAAAGATCGGCCCCGACGCCCAGGTCTTCGTGCTCGGGAACCGCGTCTACAAGACCTGCTGCAAGAAGTGCGTCAACAACTTCCAGAAGAGCTGGGAGCGCTACTCGCAGGCCTACGAGAAGGCCGTGATCATCAAGCAGAAGGGGAAGTACCCGCTCGACACCTGCGTGGTGAGCGGAGCCAAGCTCCCCGAGAAGCCCTACGACCTCGTCTTCCAGTCGTACCTCGTCCGCTTGGCCGACGAGGCCGCGGCCAAGAAGTTCCTTGCCGATCCCCTGCCCTACGTCGCCAAGCTGCAGGAGGCGATCAAGAACGCGAAGGGCACGGGCAAGGAGAAGGATAAGGCCAAGCACTGAGCCGCCGCGGAGGTGCTCGACGCGACTCCGTGGCCCGTACCGAAATCGGGAGCGGCCGCCTTCGCGCGCCGCTCCCGCAGGAAGGCGAATCAACGTCGCCGACGGCTGCCGAACAGCACCACGCCCAGCAACGCCCCCGCACCCGGCGCCGGGATCGTCTGGAAGTAGATGTCGTCGACGAAGACCTCGTCGCAGAACGGAGGAGGAGCGAGCGGCGGCTTCATCAACACCCGGTCGAACGCGAGGTCGGAGGTGAAGCCCGCGAACTGGTCAACGAAGAACCCCATTTGCCCGACGAGCTGGCCGCCAAGGTAGAACTGGAACATGGCCCCGCCGGGAATGGTCGCCGCGAAGGCACTGATAGGCTGCGTCTGGTGCATGTCGACGATGCAGTTCCCGTCGAAGCCCCAACCGTCCTCGAACGACCCGGGGATGTAGTTGATCACGTCGGGGTCGCCGAAACCGAAGGTGATGCCCTGCGACTCGTACTGCGTCGACAGGACCGTGTACTGCGGCAGGTCGTCGAAGCCGAGCTTCGTGGTCGGACCCGACGCCGACTGCCAGGCGGCGAGGTTGTCGTAGAAGGTCAGCTCGGCCCTGGCGTTCGAGCAGGCGATGGCGGCGACCGCTGTCAGGAGGAGGCCGGTGAGAGTCCGGTTCACGGCTGGTTACCCCCGAGGATGGCTGCGATCGAAAGGGCGACCGGCTCGACGATTTCTGGCGGGTTCGTCGCTGCCCATGTCGCGAATTGCTCCAACGACTCGAAGCCGAACATGCCCAGAGCCTCGGCAAGATGCGAATCCACCGGGATGGCGCCCGTGGCCGCCTCGGCGTCGATCGCGGACTGGGCGGCCATGCCAGCCCCGCTTCCACCGCCGCTCGGACAGGCAAACCCCCACGCGCCAAGGAGAATCGCCAGGTCGCTCGACCCGACCGCGCAATCGCCGTCAAGGTCTGCGGGGCAGTTGGAGCACGAAGCACATGGTCCCCAAGACCCGATCAGGATGCCCAGATCGCTGCCGTTCACCCAGTCGTCGCCGTTGATGTCGCCGAGCGGGGGATCCCCGGGGTGCACGGCGAAGGCGCGGACCACCTGGATGACGCCTGACGTGCGATAGCCGCGCCCTGCGACCCAGCCGCTGGCGTTCGTCGCGAAGGCTCTGCTCAAGCTGGTCCAACCCGCGTCCGAGTCGATGCGCGTGTCGACCTGGACAACCGACCAGGCCAAGCTCGCATCGCGGTGCCAGACGAGTGCCCGGGCGTCGGTGAGGTCACCTCCCACCACGTTCACGAGTCCGCTGCCGTCGACCTGCGACAGCCCGTCGGCGACCGTCTGGATGCCCGACGCCAACCCGTAGACGACCGAGGGATCGCCCAGGTCGAGCAGGTCGCCGTCTGCATCCCATAGCACACTGTGCGAGACGCAGATCGCCCCGGTGGTGTGGTGCACGATCTCCCCGCAGGCCAGCTCCGCGTTGTTGGTCGCGTGGGCGATGGTGCGGACGGGGGAGTAGGTGTAGGGGCTCTCCGCCAGATACTCGAAGGTGAAGGAGCTCCCGCTCAGCGTCCAGCGCCCCGCGTCGATGTTGGTGTGGCACGCCTCGGTCGAGGCGTCCGTGCCCGCGTAGCCGACCGCCCGGGGCGAGGACAAGTCGTTCACGTCGTAGGCGAAGGAGTCAAGGCTCGAGTTCGGGCTGACCGACGTGATCGTCGTCGAGGAGGGGCCCGCATACGTCCAGCGGAAAGCCTCCCGCCGGTTGCAGCCCGTCCCGCAACTCACATAGCGGTCGCCGACCACCACGGGGGGATCGGCGTCGCTGATGGCGAACGCGACCGCAGCCCGCCCGCCGGGGTTGGTCAACGGGAAGTACTCGTCGGTCGCCAGGTTCCAGACGAACGGCCGTTCCACCCCGCCGAACTCGGTCACCTGGTCGCCGACGACGATGCCGGCGTCGTTGATGCCGTAGGCGATCCCGATGCAGGAGCCATCGGTGCAGCCTCCGATTCCGAGGAGGGCGGTGAGGTCCACCATCTGCCCCGCGGGCAAGCCGTACTGGCCACACGGCGCCCACACCCAGGCGTGCGTGGTCGAGGCCCCGCCGTAGGTGCCGGCGACGTACCCCACGATCACGTTGTCGTTGTTGATCGCCGTCGCGATGTACTGCGAGTCGTCCGACCAGCCATTCAAGGTGCCCAGGTTGATGACCTGGTAGTGGTCAGGCGGCGCGGCTTGGCCGAAGGCGGGTTGGGCGAGCGAGCCCATCACGAGCGGGGCGCCCACCAAGAGAGAGAGAGACAGCGAGGCGGTAGCACGCCTCGACGAACGAGCATCGGACATGGTTGAGACTCCTTGTCCAGCCGCCCCAGCGGCCCGCCAACTCCCTGCTCGACGCCGATCGCCGGGTCTGGATTGGTCCGATTCGGGCTCCGCAGCCGCGAGGCAATCGACCGTCGGTCGTGGCGCCCCGCGGCCGCCGCTGGGCGCGGCCATGCTTCCAACTATTCGCACGCGGCTCGCCGATGTCGAGCCAACCTATCAATTTGCTGCCCAATCCGGAGCGGGCAACCCGAGCACCCGAAGGCGAGTGGGAATCGCCCGGTGGCCGTCGAAGGCCCTTGCCGGGCGCGGCTTACCGGAATCCCGCCGGATCGTCCGGCATTCGGGGGGAAGCCCGCCTCGCGTCACATCGGAATCGCACCGGTCAGGTTCCGCGGGCCGCCGGACGTCACCAGCACGTTGTCCTCGAGGCGCACGCCGCCCACGCCGTCGGCGAGGAGGCGATCGACCGTCGACCAGTCGACGCAGTCGGCGAAACGCTCGCGGCGGGCGCGGTCCTCAAGAAGCGCCGCGATGAAGTAGAGCCCCGGCTCGACGGTCATCAGGTACCCCGCCTCGAGCGGCAGGTCGACCCGCAGCGTCACGCCGCAGCACGTGGGGCCGACCGCAGCGCCGGGAAGGCGCCCGCCGGCGTCGCGCACGCCGAGGCCGACCATGTGGCCGATGCCGTGCGGGAAGAAGCGGGCGATCGCCTCCCGCTCGACGAGCGACTGGGGGTTGCCGCGGAGGACGCCCATCGTCACCAGGGCTGACGCGAGGTCGAGGGCGGCGCCGGTGTGGACCTCGCGCCACGTC
>JBGAKK010000028.1:0-56142 GCA_044224425.1 Phycisphaerales bacterium | reverse complement strand
CTACATGAAGGCGCTTGCCCTCTACCCGGACTTCAGCGAGGTGTGGGCCAAGCTGGCCCGATCCCGCGACCGGCTCGGGAAGACCAAGGAGGCGGACAGCGCCCGGCAGGAGGAAGTGAAGGCCTTGGAGCGGGTGAAGGCCCGCGAGGAAGCGGCTGCACGGCGGGCCGCGAAGGCAGGCCAGCCCGGCTCGCCGCAGGAGCCGTCGCCGCCGGCCCCTCCCGCTGCCTCGCCCGGCACTCCGCCGTCCGCCCCTCCGGTGGGGCCCGGGGCCACACCGCCCGCGCCGCCAACCGAACCGCAACCACGATGACAGCAATCGCTTCCCTCGCGGTGTTCGTCGCCGCCCTCGCCTCGGGGCCCGCCGACCTCGGCATTCGCTTCACCGACGTGACCGCGACGAGCGGCGTGGCGGCCACCATGACCTCGGGACGCCTGCCCTCGAGCGAGATCCTCGAGGTGAAGGGCGGCGGCCTCGCCCTCATCGACTTCGACAACGACGGCGACCTCGATCTCTTCCTCCCGAACGGAGCGACCCTCGACGCTCCCGAGCATGGGCCCGGGGCCAAGCTCTTCCGGAACGACTCGGCGAAGGGGCACATCCGCTTCACCGATGTCACCGCGGCGAGCGGCATCCGCCATACGCGATGGAGCTACGGCGTGGCGGTGGGCGACGTCGACGGCGACGGCTTCGACGATCTCTTCATCGCTTGCTTCGGGCCGGACGTCCTCCTCCGCAACAAGGGGGACGGGACCTTCGAGGACCGCTCGGCTGCCTCGGGGCTCGCCGCCGCGGAGCGCGACCGGGAGTGGGGGACGGGCGCCGCCTTCGCCGACCTCGATGGCGATGGCGACCTCGACCTCTACGTGGCGAACTACATCGCCTTCGATCCGGCCCAGCCGCCGGCCAAGGCTCGCTTCCGCTCGTTCGAGGTGATGGGCGGGCCGAAGGGGCTCCCGGCGCAAGGCGACCGCCTCTTCCTGAACCAGGGCGACGGCACCTTCGTCGACGCCACCGCGTCCTCGGGTGTCGGCGCCGCCAAGCCGTCGTACGGGCTCAACGTCGCCATCCTCGACTTCACCGGCGACGGGAAGCCTGACATCTACGTGGGCAACGACAGCCAGGCCAATTTCCTCTTCAAGAACGAAGGGTCGACGCCGGGGGCGGACGGCAAGCCCGTCCTCCGCTTCAGCGAGATCGGACTGCGGGCCGGTATCGCCACCAACGGCGAAGGCCTCGAGCAGGCCACCATGGGGACGGCGATCGGCGATGTCGACGGGAACGGCTGGCCCGACGTCTTCAGCACCAACTTCTCGAGCGACACCAACACCCTCCACCTGAACCTCAACGGCACCTACTTCGACGACCGGACCACGCAGTTCAACCTCGCCGCGGTGAGCCGTCCGCTCCTCGGCTGGGCCGCCGCCTTCATCGACTTCGACCACGACGGCGACGAGGATCTCCTCGTGGTGAATGGCCACGTCTATCCGCAGGCCACGAAGCAGTCGATGGACTCCGACTACGAACAGCGGCCGCTCCTCATGGAACGGCGCGGCAAGCGGTTCGAGCCGCTGTCCGAGGCGGGGGCGTGGAAGCTCGAGCCGCACCGCGACCGGACCGCGGTCTTCGCCGACTTCGACCAGGACGGCGACGTCGACATCGCGATCGGCGAGTTGAACGGGCCGGTGCGGGTGATCGAGAACGGCCACTGCACGGGCGACGCCCAGGACCCCGCCGATTGGCTCGAGATCCGCCTCGCCGGCCCGAAGGGGAATCGCCACGCGATCGGCTCGCGCCTCGAGGTCCGCTGCACCACCGCGTCGGGCGAGTCGCTCGTCCAGCGCCGCTGGTTGTGGGGCGGTGGGCCGTTCCAGTCCACGTTGTCGCCGGTGGCCCACGTCGGGATCCCGGTCGGGGCCAAGGACATCGCCGTCACCGTCACGTGGCCGGACGGCTCGCAGTCGACCGCCAACGGGGTGAAGGCGGGATCGCTCCTCGATCTCAAGCCTGCCGGGACGTGAGTAGCGCCCGCCGCCGCGTCAGCTGACGATCTCGAGGATCTCGAAGCGCTTCACGCCACGCGGCAGGTCGACGCGGACGACCTCGCCGATCCGGGCCTTCATGAGGGCCACGCCCATCGGGCTGGTGGTGGTGACCTCGACGTACTCGAGGTCGAAACGGCCGGTGGCCTGGCCGACCAGCTTGTAGAGGTCCTCGTCGCCGCCGTCCACGTCCCGCAGGCGAACGGTGGCCCCGACGAAGACCATGTCGACCGGGATGGTCGACTCGCCGGCGATCTGGGCGGTCGCCAACCGCCGCTCGATCTCCTTCATCTTGGCGTCGTTCATCGCCTTGTCCTCGCGGGCAGCGTGGTACTCGGCGTTCTCCCGCAGGTCGCCCAGGGCCCGGGCCTCCTGGATGCGCTGGATGAGGGCCTTGTCCTGGGCGCGAAGCTCCGACAGGAGCGTCTCGATCCGGGCCTTCTCTTCAGCGGTGATGATGTCCATGGCGACTTCCGATCGTGATCGGGATCAGGGAGCTGGGAACGCCGACGGCGCGCTCCCGCAGGGAATGACGCGGCCCGCTCAGGGGAGCGGGCCAGAGTCCCGACGGGGGTCAGTCGGGCAACGGGCTAGGAGTCTATCGGGGGCGAAGCGGCGTCGCCAGCCCCGGATCGCCGGTCGGCGACGCCGGCCGACTCGGCCGGGTCCTCGACCGTGCGCCGCGTCGGCCCCATCGCGAGTGGCGCGATCCGGGTCAACGCCACCGCAGCCCAGGCCCCGAGGGCGACCCACCAACCGACGCGGGCCACCGCCCACTCGAGCGAACTAGGCGCATCCGCGCCGCCCGCGGTGAGGGCGTGGATGGCAGTCAACGGGCTGCCCGCGACGGTCCACCACCAGGAGGGGTCGAAATCGGCGGTGCTTCCGATTCGCACCGGAAGGCTCCTGCCGCGACCAAGGGCGAGGCTCGGGGCGGCAGCGACCATGGCCACCGCGGCCGACATGCACAGGACGCGGAGCGTGCCCTGGAAGCGCGACAAGCTCGTCGTGCCGAGGGCGACGAGGGCCGTGGTGGCGACCGCCCAGCCGCCGAGGCAGGTGTCGATGAGCGCCGACCGTTCCGAAGTCCAGGTGGTGACGAGGCGAAGCGGCCAGACCACCACTTGGGCCAGGCAAAGGAGGACCGCGAGATCGAGCAAGGCTTGGCGGATCGGCCAGGCCCGCGGCGGGCCGCTGAGCCGCACTAAGGGCCATGCCACGCAGATGCCGGAGACGACGGCGAGGAGGAGGAGCCGCACGCCGGGCATGTAGCTCGCAGCGTGGGCCTGTACCGGCGGGCGCCAACCGATCGAGAGCACCCACGCCACCACGAGCCACGCCGAGGCGAGGAAGATCAGTCCGCGTGGCGGGTGCGGTCGGGGAGCGGGCATGGAGCGGAGCGCCGGGTTTGGCCAGCCGCCACCACAGTACCGCCCCCGACGGTCGCTCGGCGGCTCAGTGCTTCGGCTTGCTCGGGACGCGAGGCTCGATCTCGTCGCTCGCGGTGTTGGTGGCCACCGCGGTCGGGGCCAGGGTCACCACGTCGAAACGGAGGTCGAGGGTGCGGCCGCTGCCGTCGTCGAGGCGGCGTTGGGCCCGCCAGAGGGCGTCGAGGCAGGCGATCTTCCGTTCCGCCGGCATCTCGCCGAGGGAGCGGTCGTCGGGGTCGCTGCCCCAGATGATCCGGTTGCCTTCGTTGGTGCTGATCTCGAGCACTTGCTCGTTGCGGTACCGGCCGGCATCGATCGAAGCCACGCGGCCCGCGGCGAACCACGGCTTGCCGCGCATCATCCGAGCCAGGTTGAGGGCAGCGTGCACGTCCTGGCCGACCCACACCGTGCCGGCCTCGGCTGGCTTGGGCATCGAGACGTTGATGATGAGGGGCAGGGCAGGGCGGGCGGCGTTGGCTTCGTAGGCCAAGGGGAGACGACGGCCTTCCTCGTCGACCAGGTGGTCGGCGTCACCGACCCGGACCATGGCGAAGGGGACGCGAAAGTCGCAGCTCACGACCAGCTCGTCGCGGTCGCTGCGGCGGACCTGCTCGAGTCGCTCGAGCCAGCCGCTCTCGGCGAGGGCGATGTGGACGCGCTCCAAGGCGTCGTCCTCGAAGATGGGCGCGCCGGCCAAGGCGGCGCGAGCTCGCTGGCCGAGTTCGTCGAGCGTTTCTTGGGGCAGCCAGGTCGGGGCTCGCTCGAAGACGATGCGGACCCGCGAGGGGTCGATCTGCGAACGCTCGTCGGCGTAGTCGCGGAGCTTGGGCACGCCCCACCAGGCGAGGCCGACGAGACCGCCTCCCACGGCCAGCCACACCACGGCGACGAGCGCCGTGCGGAGGACCGGGCCGGAGGGCCAAAGCGATGCCGCGAGGCGACCGATCCCTCCGACGCCGGTGGCGATGCGGTCGAGGAACGATCCGGACGACGGTGTGGTGGACTTCTTGCGGGCGGCCATGGCGATCCGTCGAGGCCCTTCTTCTTGCAGCGTGCTGCCGCTGGGACGGCATCCTGCCGTCGCGGCCGAGCCGACCGCGCGAGGCAGCGTACCTCTTTCGGCGAAAGGGCGGGGGGACCGCGAAATCTGCCGACCGAAGCGCTAGCGAGCCCCGGCCAGCGACGGGCGGCGGGCCCAGGCGTGGCGAACGAATCCGGCGCAGAGCTCGGTCATGGAGATCCCGACGTGCCGAGCCGCCATGGGCAGGAGCGAGTGGGTCGTCATCCCTGGCATGGTGTTGATCTCGAGGAACCACGGGCCCCGGCCGTCGAGCAGGAAGTCGGCCCGAGCGAGATCCCGGCATCCCAACCGATCCCAGACCTGCCGGGTCAAGTGGCGGAGGGCGTCGGCGACCCCGGCCGGAAGCTCCGGCTGGAGGACGTAGCGAGTGTCGTCGCGGTGGTACTTGGCCTCGTAGTCGTAGAACTCGACCGCCGGGACGATCTCGATGATGGGGAGGACGACGCAGCCCGCCGGCCGCTCGATGATCCCCACGGTGAGTTCGCGGCCGCGGATGTACTCCTCGATGAGGGTCCGCTTGCCGCGGCGGCCGAGCTCGGCCCGGGCCCGCTCGACGTCCGCCGCCTCGCGGCAGATGGCAAGGCCGACCGAGGAGCCTTCGTCCGCCGGCTTCACCACGAGCGGGGGCAGCAGATCGCAGGGTTCGCCGGGACGGAGCTCGCGGCTCCGCGGCGTGGGCACGCCGACCTGGCTGACCAGGGCCTTGGTGGCCACCTTGTCCATGGCGATCGCGGCGGCCTTGGGTCGGCAGCCGACGTAGGCGACGCCCATCCCTTCGAGCAGTTCCTGCATCGGGCCGCCTTCGCCGAAGGGGCCGTGGAGGACGGGGAAGACGACGTCGGGGCGATGGGCGGCGAGTTCCTCGGCGGTGGGACGGGCCACCTCGAGCGGGATGACCTCAAGGTCGCTCGCCTCGCGGAGGGCGGCGACCACCTGCTCGCCGGACATGAGGCTCACGTCGTGCTCGGCATCGGGGCCGCCCATCACGACCAGGGTGCGGATCCGCTTCGTCACGACATCACCTCCGTGCTGGCCTTGTCGCGTCCCCAGTAGGCCACTTCGCAGTGGAGGTCGACGCCGTGCACGTTGCGCACCGTGGCCTTCACCTGTCGGACGAGTTCGACCACCTCGCGGGCCTTGGTGCCCGACTTGGTGGTGACGAAGTTGCCGTGCCGCTCGCTCACCGCCGCGCCGCCCACGCTGAGTCCCTTGAGCCCGGCGAGGTCGATCAGCTTGCCGGCGCTCACCCGCTTCAGGGCCTTCGGGTCGCCGGCCGGGTCGAGCGGGTTCTTGAACATGCAACCGGCGCTGTGCTCCTCGAGCGGCTGCGTACTCTTCTTGTAGGCGAAGATCTCCTTCACCCGCTCCCGCAGGGCGACCGGATCGGTCTCCTCGAGGCGGAAGGCCGCCCACACCACGATCGGGTCGGGGATGTTGGTCTCGCGGTACCCGAAGACGAGCTGGCTGGCGGGATAGACCCGCATCTCGCCCGACTCGGAGAGGCAGCCCACGGCGTGGACCGCATCGCCGATCGCCCCGTAGGCGCCGCCGGCGTTCATCCGCACCGCGCCGCCCACCGACGCCGGGATGCCTGCCATCTGAGCCAGGCCGGCGAGACCGCGGCGCACCGTGTCGTTGAGCACCTTGGCCATATCGGCCCCGGCCCCCACGCGGAGGGCCTCGACCTCGCCGGTCGCGTTGTAGCGAGTCTCGCTGAAGGCCGGGGCGTCCAGCTTGACCACGATGCCGTCGACTCCTTCGTCGGAGACGAGGAGATTGGCTCCCGAGCCAAGGATGCGGATCGGGATTTCCTCCCGCTTGGCCCGTCGCACCAGGCCGACCAACGCGTCCTGGGTGCGGGGATGGACGAGGAAGTCGGCAGGGCCGCCGATCCCGTACCAAGTGTGCGGGGCCAGCGGGGCATCGGGCTCGACATGGACGTCGAGATCGGCGAAGAGCGTGCTCGGTCGAACGGCGGGCGCGGACATGGTGGGCATGGGGAACCGGCGCGGCGAGCGGCTCGGAAGCGGGTCAGGGGCAGGCCGCAAAGCCCTCTGATCCGGCGCTCGACCCCGATCCGCCGGACAGTTCCGACTGGCCGCGGCGAAGGAAGTCGTGGGCCACCGTCCAGACCGGGCCGGCCCCCATGATGACGACCAGGTCGCCCGGGCGACAGATGGCTTCGAGGTGATCGACGATCGCCGAGAAGGGATACATGTGGAGGGCGGAGACCCCGCGCTGCTGGAGGCGGTCGACGAGATCGTTGGCGCTGACCTTCGTCTTCTCCACCTCGCTGTCCCGCACGAAGTAGATGTGGGGGACGATCACGATGTCGGCGGTCGAGAAGCTCGAGGCGAACTGCTCGAGGAGGAAGCGGGTCCGGCTGTGCTGGTGGGGCTGGAAGACGCAGATCAGCCGCTTGGGGTTTTCGTGGCTGCGGAGGGCCCGGAGGGTCTTTTCGCACTCGGTGGGGTGGTGGCCGTAGTCGTCGTAGACGGTCACCACGCCGTCGCCTGTCCGGCGGGTGCCGAGCTTCTGCATGCGGCGATCGACCCCGTGGAAGGTGGCCAAGGCGGCCGCGATGTCCTCCCAGTCGGCACCGAGCCAGTGGGCGATGATGGCCGCGGCGGCCGAGTTGAGGGCCATGTGGTCGCCGAGGAGTTCGAGGTCCCACTGGGCGAGCCAAGTGCCTTCCTGGAGGAGGCCGACCCGGCGGGCCTTGGCGTCGAAGACGACCTGGTAGTCGGCCAGCGGCGAGTAGCCGAAGGTGGACACGGCGCATTCGACGCCGGCGGCGACCTCGCGGCGGTGGGCCCCTTCGTAGGCGATCAGGAGCTTGCCGCCCGCAGCGGCCGGCGGCAAGAGCTTGGCGAACTCATGGAAGCTCTTGACGATCTCGTCGAGCGAGCCGTAGCAGTCGAGGTGGTCCTCCTCGACGTTGTTGACGAGGCCGATGGTCGGACGGTGGTGGTGGAACGAACGGTTGAACTCGCACGCCTCGCAGACCAGGATCCCCGGCTTCCCGGCCTGGGCGCCGGTCGGGATGGTCAAGGCCCCGGTTCGGCTGCCTCCACCGATCTGGGCGCAGGTGGCCCCGACGATGACCGAAGGATCGAGACCGCACTGGATGAGGACGTGGGAGAGCATCCCGGTCGTGGTGCTCTTTCCATGCGTGCCGGCGATCGAGACCGCGGTCCGGCCGCGCTGGGCTCGGCCGAGGGCCTCGGCGTAGTGGATCACTTCGATTCCCCGCGACTCGGCGGCGAGGATCTCGGGATGGTCGCCCTTGATGGCGGCGCTGGCGATGACCAGGTCGCACTCCGGCGGCAGAAGGCCGGTCGGCGTGCCCACCGTCACCGTGATGCCGTGTTGGTGCAGGGCTTCCGTCAGGTCGGATTGGCTTTGGTCGCTGCCCGCACAGAGGGCCCCGCGGGTCTGGAGCATCTGGGCCAGGCCGCTCATGCCCGAGCCGCCGATTCCGACGAACCAGACGTGCTTCCCGGAGAAGAGCGGATCGTGCTGCCGCGGGCGCCCCAACTCGGCGGCGTCGGCGGCGTCATGCCCCGGGCTGGCGGGGTGGGAGGTGGGCCGTTCGGAAAGGGGCATGGGCGAGCGGGATCCCGCCTCCGAGGTCGTCATCGACTCGGGGGCGCCGAAGGAAGCGATCGAGCTAGACAGGGTGCGGTTTCATGGGCGGCCAACGCGAGGCTGCTCGACATGTTCGACAGCCTCGCCGAGGGCAGCCGGGAGCGGCCGGCGGACGCGCCGCCGGCCGCTCCCCGAGCTGCCTCGGACGTCGCTCCAGTCAGCGCATGGTGACGGTGAACTTCTGGCCGCCGATGGCGGCTTGGGCCATCAGGCCTCGCTCGCTGAAGGTGAAGACGGCCACGCCCCGGACGTAGTTGGCAGCGGCGGATGCACCGGCCCGCGCGGCGACGGCGGAAGCCCGGGCGTCGAACTCGAAGTTGCCGCTCTTGAAGCGGTCGAGCTCCGTCTTGGTCTGGAAGAAGATGATCTGGCTGAAGACCTGGCCGCCGATCTGGGCCCCGATCGAGCCGGCCGCGATGTCCACGTCGCCAGTGATCTTGCCGCCCTCGAACAGGACGCCGTCGCCAGCCGAGCCGCCGACAATGAAGGCCCCTTGGCTGATGTTGGGGAAGACGGCCCAGCCGACCGCGGTGTCGAAGAACTTCGACATGCCGGGGTCGGTCTCCTTGAAGCTGGCCACGGTGTTGTTGGCCTTGGTGTCGAGCGTCGCCCGCTCGTTGGCGAGGCGCTCTTCCCTGGTGCCCTGCGAGGCCTCGGTCTGGCATCCGCCGAGGACGGCGGCGAGCGACGAGGTGAGGGCGAGGGCGCAGAAGCTGGCGAATCGGACGGATCGGTTCATGTGGGTCTCCCTGACTGGTCGGAGTGGCGGGCCGGATCACGGACGCGACGAGCGGGGGGCCCGTCGCCCCGCTTCGCTGCAATATTGCTGGCAGATTGGATCGCTCCCACAGGTCCCGCCGCGGGCCTTGCAGGCTCGGCGGCCGTGGAAGATGAGGAGGTGGCTGAGGAGGCACCAGTGCTCGCGGGGGAAGAGGGCCATGAGGTCGGCCTCGATCTTCCCGACGTCCTTCGCCTTGCTGAGCCCCAGGCGATGGGAGAGCCGCTCGACGTGGGTGTCGACGACCACCCCTTCGTTCTTGCCGAAGGCGTTGCCGAGGACGACGTTCGCCGTCTTGCGAGCCACGCCGCGGAGGGTGAGGAGTTCCTCCATCGTCTCCGGCACGCGGCCCCCGAAGCGCTCCACGATCGTCTTCATGCACTCCTGGAGGTGCCTCGACTTGGCCCGGAAGAAGCCGAGCGACTTGACGTAGGGCTCGATCGCCTCGGGGGTGGTCCGGGCGTAGTCGGCCGGGGTCGGGAAGGCTCGGAAGAGGGCGGGGGTCGCCTTGTTCACGGCGACGTCGGTGCACTGGGCGGAGAGGATCGTCGCCACCAGGAGTTCATGCGGCTGTCGCCACACCAACTCGCAGTGGGCGTCGGGGTATCGGCTCCGGAGGGCCTCGAAGATGGCCATGGCCCGGGCCTTCCGGGCCGCGGTCGGCTTCGCGGTTCGGGGTCGCTTGGTCGCCGCCGTCGGCACTAGCCGGCCCTCCCGATGAGCCGCGGGGCTTGCATCTCGCCGCGCCCGCCGCCGCGCCGCGGGGTGAAGCTCCAGGCGGAGAGGCCGATCACGGCGAAGACGAGCCACGCCGTCGTCTTGAGGAGGGGAGATGACTTGAGGTGGTCGGCGTCGAAGGCGTCCTTGTGGACCTGGGCCGTGGCCGCGTCGCCTTGCATGATGGCGTGACGATAGTCGGCGAGCGCCGTGTTCATCCGCGGAGCGAGGACGACGAGGTGGAGGAAGGCGAGGAGGACGGCGACGGTCAGGCACCACTCGCGAAGGCGGTTTGGCCAGTTGCGTCCGCCACCGGAGCCCGGGAAGTGGAAGAGGGAACGCTGGACGAGGGAGAGGAGGGCAGTCATCGGCACCGCCACCCACATCACGCGGGCTGCGAAATCGAAGACCGGGGCGGCCACGAAGCCGGCGGCGAACTTGCCGGAGGCCTGGTCAGGGTTCGGGTAGACCCCGGCCGCGTCGGGGACCAGCACGCCGAGGGCGGGCAGGTTGGTGAAGGCCGAGGTCGCGGTGGCAGCAGCGGCGACCAGGACGCTGAACCAAGCGATGAGGGCGATCCAGTAGAGGGTGGCGACCAGTCGAAGCATGGGGGCTCCCAGCCGTTTGAGGCCCGGGCGGCGGGCGTTGGCGTGGCGGTCGCCGCGCCGCCGTCGCGGCATCGGATTCTCGCAGGTTTCCGCTCCTCCGGTGGGATGCCGTACACTCGCCGGCATGCGGAGCGGTTCGAGCGGAGGCCTTCCGACCGAGGGGGTGGCGGGACGTGGCGGCATGACCGATCCGCGGCCCGACTTGGCCGCCACGATCGGTCCGCTGGTCGAGATGGCGATCGCTGGCGGCGCCTCGATGGGCGAGGCCGCCGCGGGCGCCTTTCGCCAGGTTGGACGGCTCGCCTACCGCTCGGTGGCGTGGCCGGCGATGACCCCCGGGCTTCGGCCTCGCGACCTCGATGCCACGGCTCGGCGGGGGATCGCCAGCGAACTGCGGCGCCATGAACTGACCTTGGCTTCGGTCGACCTCTGGATTCCGCCCGGTCACTTCCTCGACCCGGAGCACCTCGACCGCGCGGTCACCGCGATCGAGGCAGCCGTTGCCTTCGCTGGCGACCTGGCGCGGCACGCGGCGCTCGACCCAGGCTCCGCCGGGCGACGACGGCCGATCGTCTCGACCCTCCTTCCCAGCGAGCCCGAGCGGCGGGCAGCCGGGCGGCGCGGCGAGGAACTGGCCCAAGCCATCGCCGCTCTGGCCGCCGCTGGTGAACGAGCGGGGATCGCCATCGCCGATCACGCCCCCGAGTCGAGCGTCACCCCAAGTCCCCTGGCCAGCGGCGTCGATCCCGCGGCGTGCCTCGCTGCGGGACGCGATCCGGCGGCGACGGTCCTGGCTGCGGGGCGACGGCTCGCCGCGGCTCGCCTGGTCGACCTCTTCCGCAGCGGGCTCCGCGGAGCGATCGGCGAACCGGGCGAGGCCCGACTCGACATCGTGGGCTATCGCGTCGCCTTGGACGTCATCGAGTTCCGCGGGGCGACCATCGTCGACAGCCGGCAGTGGCGCGATCCGAGCGGCGGCTTGGCCGTCTCGCTCGAACGGTGGGCGGGAGCGGTTCCCGAACCTGGCGGCCGCGAGCGAGGAGGAGTCGCCTGATGCGGATCATCGGACACGGCATCGACCTCGTCGAGAACGCCCGGATCGCTGCCCTTCTCGAGGCCCACGGCGAGCGCTTCACCGAGCGTTGCTTCACGGTGACCGAGCGTTCCTACGCCGACCAGGCCGAGCGACTCCGCGTGCAGCGCTACGCCGTCCGCTTCGCCGCCAAGGAGGCGATCCTGAAGGCCCTCGGCACGGGGTGGACCGACGGCATCGCGTGGACCGACATGGAGGTCCTCCGCCTCCCGAGCGGCGAGCCGCGGCTCCTCCTGACCGGGCGCGCCGCCGAGGTCGCGGCGGAGCGGGGCATCGTCGCGTGGTCGATCTCCCTGAGCCACACCGAGGCGTGGAGCGTGGGGAGCGCCATCGCAAGCGGCGAAGGCTGAGCGCCCCGCGCTTCCCCTCCGTACACTCCGCACCATGCAGCGCCAGCACGCCGAGCGAAGCGCCTTCGACGCCCAAGTCGCCAGCCACGGCGGACGCGGCGGGCTGGTGGTCCTCTCGCGGCGGCTGATGAGCGACCAGTTGACGCCGGTCCTCGCCTATCGCCGCCTCGTCGCGGCCGACGCCCGCACCGCCCCGAGCTTCCTCTTCGAGAGCGTCGAGAACGGCTCGAACGTCGGGCGGCACTCGATCCTCGGGGCCCAGCCGCGGCTCGAGGTGGTGGCCAAGGAAGCGCACGTCGAGATCCACGACCATCGGAGCGGAGCCCGCACCCGTCGCGACGGGTCCGATCCCCTGGCCGTCATCCGCCAGTTCGGGGCCGCCGAGCGCTTGCCGCCGCGGGAGACCCTGGCCGGGCTCCGCCTGCCATCGAGCTTCATCGGCGGCTGGGTCGGTTTCGCCGGCTACGACACGGTGCGCTACCTCGAGCCGGGCAAGCTGCCCTTCGCCGCTGCGCCCCGCGACGATCGCGAGTTGCCCGACCTCCACTTCGGGCTCTACCGCCAGGTGGTGGTCATCGACCACGTCAGCAAGACGCTGCACGCGATCGTCAGCACGAACCTCGCCGACCATCCGAGCCCGAACGCCGCATGGCACGCCCTGCAGGCCGACCTCGAGCACCTCGTGGCCAGGCTCGAGACGCACAGCGTGCCCTTGCCCGCGGGATCGATCGAGCTCGATCCTTCGCGCCGCCCGGCCACGCCCCGCTCCAGCGTCACGAAGGACGAGTTCGAGGCAGCGGTGCGGAAGGCGAAGGAGTACATCGCGGCGGGCGATGCGTTCCAGATCGTCCTCTCGCAGCGGCTCGAGCGGTCGACCAAGCGCGATCCGTTCGAGGTCTACCGGGCTCTGCGGGTGGTGAACCCGAGCCCCTACCAGATCTACCTGCAGGGGGCCGGGGCGATCCTGGTCGCCTCCAGCCCGGAGATCCTCTGCCGCGTGCGATCGGGCGTGGTCACCAACCGCCCGCTCGCCGGCACGCGGCCGCGCGGGAGGTCGCCAGCCGAGGACGCCCTCCTCGAAGAGCAGCTCCTCGCCGACGAGAAGGAACGGGCCGAGCACGTCATGCTGGTCGACCTCGCCCGCAACGATCTTGGCCGAGTCTGCGAGACGGGTTCGATCGCCATCGAGCGCTGCATGGAGGTCGAGCGCTACAGCCACGTCATGCACATCAGTTCGACCGTCACCGGCCGGCTCCGCGAGGGGCTCGACTGCTGGGACGCCCTGCGGGCCACGCTGCCGGTGGGCACCGTCTCGGGCGCCCCCAAGGTGCGGGCCATGCAGATCATCGACGAGCTCGAGCCGGTCCGTCGCGGCCCCTACGCGGGCGGGATCGGGGCGGTCAGCTACGAAGGCGACATGGACATCGCCCTCGCCCTGCGGACCATGGTCATTCCCACGCGGGCCGATCATGCCCCGTGGACGGTGCACCTCCAGGCCGGGGCCGGGGTGGTCCTCGATTCCGATCCGACCGCGGAGTACGAGGAGACCCTCAACAAGGCCGCGGCCCTCGGTCGGGCCATCGATCTCGCCGAGGAGGCCTTCGGCGAGCAGGGGGATTCCGCCCGCTGACGCAACGCATGGCGTCCCGGCGGGTTGGAGGGAACGCTATCTTCCACCCTCGGACCTCGTTCGATCCCCCGCTCGTGACTTCGCCGACCTCCCCAACCGCGTCCGCCAGCGCCTCGTCGCGCGACCCGAGGCTCGCCCCCAAGAGCGCCTTGGCGGCCCAGCTCAAGGGGATCACCAAGGTCTACTACAAGCCCGACGGCAGCGTCTTGGTCGAGGCCCTCAAGGGGGTCGATGTCGACGTGCCGCATGGCGAGTATCTCGCGATCATGGGTGCGTCGGGCTCGGGCAAGTCCACCCTGATGAACGTGCTGGGCTGCCTCGATCGTCCGACGGCGGGACGCTATCTCCTCGACGGGATCGACGTCTCGACCATGCCCGACGACGAACTGAGCGGCGTGCGCGGACGCCGGATCGGCTTCGTCTTCCAGGCCTTCAACTTGATCAGCGAGCTGACCATCGTCGAGAACGTCGAGGTCCCGCTCTTCTACCAAGGGGTGCCGCCCAAGGAACGCCGGGCCCGGGCCGTCGCCCAGCTCGAGCGGGTCGGACTGGGCGACCGGCTCGGCCACCGTCCGGCGGAACTCTCGGGCGGCCAGCAGCAGCGCGTGGCGATCGCCCGAGCCTTGGTGACGGGCCCGGCGATCCTCATGGCTGACGAGCCGACCGGCAATCTCGACTCGGCGACCGGCGAGTCGATCCTCAACCTCTTCGAGGATCTCCACGCCGAGGGCATGACCCTCCTCATGGTGACCCACGATCCGCGCATCGCCGACCGCTGCGAGCGGATCATCCGTCTGAAGGACGGCTTGGTGGAGACCGATCGGGCCGGCGGCAAGCACAACCGGAAGCACGCTGCGACGGCCTGACCGCTGGACGGAGTGCGGCGCTTCTGCCGATGTGCCCACCGTGACACCGCCGCGCCTTCTCCGAGTGCTGGGGATCGATCCGGGGCTGCAGCGCACCGGCTATGGTTGTGTCGAGCTGGCCGGCGACGGCTGGCAAGCGACGCTGGTCGAAGCAGGGGTCCTGCGCCTCGCCCGCGGGACGACCCTTTCCCATCGCTTGCTGCAACTGGAGCGCGATCTTGCTGAGCTCGTCGAGGAGCTCGCCCCCAGCGTCCTCGCCGTCGAGAGCGTCTTCAGCCATCAGCAGAACCTGCGGACGGCGATCTTGATGGCCCATGCCCGCGGCGTAGTCCTTGTCGCCGGGCAGCGGGCGGGACTCTCCTTGGTCGAGTTGCCGCCGGCCACGGTGAAGAAGGCGACGACCGGAAAGGGGAACGCGACCAAGCGGCAGATGCAGCTCGCCGTGGCCAACGAGTTCGGCCTGGCCAAGCTGCCCGAGCCGCCCGACGTCGCCGACGCGATCGCCATCGCCCTGGCCGGAGCACGCCGCGCGACGTGAGCGGTCAGGCTTGGGCGTCGCCCGTTCCGCGCGGCTCCCCCGTTCCGCGCGGCTCCCCCGTTCTGGGCGGCTCCCCCGTTCTGCGCGGCTCCCCCGTTCTGCGCGGCGCCTGGTCGCGGGGGTCGGGGGCGATCGGGATCGACGGCAGGTCGGGGCGGCTGCGACGGTCGCGCACCGGCGGAAGGGTGCCGCGCTCGACGCGGGCTGCTGCGGCGCTGTACTTCGGGAGCTGGGGGACGGCGATGGCCAGCCGCTCGGCGAGGACCCGCTCGAGGAAGAGGGCCACCAGCCAGGCGGGCCCGAGGCCGGCCAGGGCCGCGAGGGAGTAGATCTCCTGCGGCGTGGTCGGGGCCCCCGGCATGGCCTGCAGGCGGAGCCAGGTGTGCCAGGCGTAGAGGAGGGCCAGGGTCGGCCCGGTGATGGCAAGGAGCGAAGCCGCCCACCAGCCCTCGCGACGCAGGGACGGGGCGATCTCGGTCGCCAAGGCTTGGGCCACGCCGTGGGCCGAGAGGATCGCGGCGACCGCGCTTGGCAAGGTCAGTGCCACGCCGATCAGGTGCGAATGGGCCGGGAGGAGCGAGGTCATCCACCCGGTGAGGATGAGGAGGCAACCGAGCGCTGCGAAGCCGAGGTGGACCCGGGCGAGGAGGGCGGCGACGGCCAGCCGCCGCACCACCGGGAGCTCGCTCTGCCAGCCTTCGGAGAGGCCGGCGTCGAGGAGCCCGCGTTCCAGGGAGCGGACGCTGAAGAAGTGATGGAAGCCGTGGGCGGCCACGATGATCGAGGTGATCGCGGAGAGGGAACCCACCGCGGCGCAGCCAAGGGCGAGCGGGGCGAACCAGAGGATGGCGTGGCCCAGTCCGCCAAGACCGTCGGCGATCGGCATCCAGCGGTCGCCTTGCTCGGCGCGGGAACGCTCCGAGGGCAGGCTCAGCCGGATCGGGAAGCCGCATTCAGGGCAGAGCCCGGAACGCTGCAGCCCTCGCAGGTCGTAGCGACAGCGGCGGCAGTGGGTCCCGGCGAGGACCGTCTCCTCGATGCCGGCCGGGGCGGCCCGCCGAGACCGCGGATTGACCTCTCGATTGGCCATTGGGGGGACTTGCCCGGGGTCGCCCGCCGGAGCGAAGCGAGAATCAGCGGACTCCGATCAGGCCGGAAGGAACGCTCGAACCGGGCCCGAGTATAAGAGGTACGTCCCGCGAACTTGCCGGCGCCCCGGGCTCGGGGTGAAGGCGAGGCCCCGGAACGCCGATGCCCCCCGGATTCCGGTCCCCCCGTTTCCGTCCCCGCTTGTTCCCCGGGGGGCTTCGCTTTCTGGAACACTGCAGCCGCTCGACCCGCAGCCGGTTGCCAATGCAGGAAGACGCGTGCGCTTCCTGCTGACTGGCCGCGTCGTCCAACGCCCACCAATCACACGCATGTTTGCCACGCAAGAACGTGAAGGAGCAGGGATCGCCATGCGGAGCCCGATGCATCGTCGTTCGCGCCTCGTCCGCCGCACGCTGGCCTTGTGCATCCCGGTTGGCGTGATCGCCTTCATCGCGGCCAGCTGGCCGCAGCCCGGTGTCGCCAACGCCCAGCCCTTGCATTCCCAGTATTCGACCACCCAGGTGACCCAGGCCTCGCCGGCGGTGGCGACCTGGTCGGACAAGCTCTGGCAGGCGGCCAAGGACGGGAACCTCGCCGCCGTCGAGGAAGCCCTCAAGACCGTCCCCGACGCCAAGGCGCTGGCCGAGGTCGAACGGCTCCGGGCCAGCGTCGCCGAGCGGGCCAAGCACAGCGAGGCGAGCAAGACCGATCGCTCCAAGGACCTCGACCAGGCGGCGAGCGACCTCAAGGACAACCTGACCAAGGGCGACCTCTCGAAGGCCCTCACCGCAGCGGTCAAGCTCCAGACCCTGAGCGACGACTGGAAGACGCCCCTCCAGCGCGACGACTTCAAGCAACTCATCGCCCAAGCCCTCGAGGCGGACAAGAACGCCCAGGCCGGCGGCGACTGGCTCCTCGCCCAGGAGATCCTCTTCCGCCTCCGCACCCTCTACGAGGATGCCGGCGACCGCAGCACCTTCAAGGGCTACGACGAAGGCCTCGAGCGGGTCAACCGCCGGATCGGCCTGATGGCCCAGTATGCCCCGAAGCAGCTCTACGAGCTGCGCCGCAAGGCCGCCGCCCGGGCCAACCAGCTCGACAAGTTCCCCGAGTGGAACCCGGCCTTCTCCGACGACTGGAAGGACCAGATCAAGGGCATCACCAAGCCGATGCTCTCCTCGGCCCTCAAGCTCGCCGCCAACGAGCACATCAGCGCGGGCGGATGGAAGCCGCTCCTCGCGGGCGGGCTCGACGCCATGGCCATCTTCGCCACCACCGACGGCCTCGCCGAGACCTTCCCCGGCCTCAAGGATCCGGCCAAGGTCAAGGAGTTCCTGGCCGCTATCGAGCGCGGCAAGGAGCGCCTGGCCAACACCCCCGCCGACCGCATCGAGCGGAGCGACTACAACGCGATCCTCGCCGACCTCTTGGCCACCAACGCCAAGACCTTGGAACTCCCGGAGAACGTCCTCCTGCACGAGTTCGGCGACGGTGCCGTCGACCAACTCGCCAGCAAGTTCGAGGACCAGTACTCGGAGATCATCTGGCCCGAGCGGCTCCGTCGCTTCCAACAGCAGGTCGACGGCGACTTCATCGGCGTCGGCATCCTCATCCGCCACGACGACAAGCGTGACATCCAGGTCATCAACCCGCTCGAAGGCTCGCCGGCGGCTCGCGGCGGCGTGAAGGCCGACGATCGCATCGCCGGGGTCAACGGACAGCCCACCGTCGGCTGGAGCCTCAACAAGGCGGTCGACGAGATCACCGGCCCGCCCGGCGAGCCGGTCACCCTTTCCATCAAGCGGCAAGGTGTCGAGCAGCCCTTCGACGTCAAGCTCCTCCGCGACCGGATCAAGATCCGCTCCGTCAACGGCTGGTGGAAGAAGGGCCTCGACAAGGATGGCGCCCCGATCTGGGATTGGTGGCTCGATCCGGTCGCCGGCATCGGCTACATCCGCCTGACCTCCTTCAACGAGGACAGCTTCGCCGACTTCAAGACCGCGGTGGCGGCGATGAGGGCCGAACACAAGCTCAACGGCCTCGTCCTCGACCTCCGGCACAACCCGGGCGGCCTGCTCAAGTCCGCGGTCGAGTTCACCAACGCCTTCGTCCCGCAGGGCGAAGTGGTCAGCGGCGAGGATCGCAACGGCCAGCAGGTCTGGCGGCTCGACGCCCAGGCCAACAAGGCCGACCTCCTGGGCCTGCCCCTCGTCGTCCTCGTGAACCAAGGTTCGGCCAGCGCCAGCGAGATCGTCTCCGGCGCCCTCCAGGCCCACGACGCCGCGGTGATCCTCGGCGAGCGGTCCTTCGGCAAGGGCTCGGTGCAGACCGTCCACGACATCAGCGACCGCTCGGCGGCCGCCGCGGTGAAGCTCACCACCCAGTACTACATCCTGCCGCCGGTCGGCAACGCGACGCACGGGCGCTGCGTGCACAAGAAGCCCGGGGCCGAGGACTGGGGCGTGAATCCCGACCTCCTGGTGAAGATGACGCCGGAGCAGATCGAGAAGTCGCTCGAACTGCGGCAAGACGCCGACATCATCGAGGAGTGGAAGGACGAGAAGGACCGCAAGCCGCGTCCGGACCCCAAGGACCTCCTCTCGAAGAACCTCGATCCGCAGCTCGAGATGGCCCTCCTCATCCTCCAGGCCCGGGCCCTGAAGGACCTCGACGCCGAAGCCATGGCCCAGGCCTCGCGCTGAGCAGGCACCGATCCGAAGCAATCACCGGCCTCGCGGCGCTCGCCGCGAGGCCGGTTTCATTGGGCCGACGAAGGACTCTTAGGCGGCGCCGGCGATGACGCTTCGGACGCCGCCCTTGAAGGTCACCTGGGCCACGAGCAAGTCGTCGTCCGGGTTGCCGTCGTGGTGTCGAGCGACGAGGTTGGCGAGGAAGGTCGGGAAGTCGCGGGGCGGGGGATCGAAGGCCACCGACTCCTCGAGCCGCCGCAGGCCGAAGCGCTCGCCGTTGGGGTTCCGGGCCTCGAAGGCGCCGTCGGTGTAGAGGATCACGCAGTCGCCTGCCCCGATCGGGCGGCGCTGTTCGTCGGGGTCGAAGGCCTCGGGCGGGGCGGCTCCGAGGACGAGCGTCGTGCAGTCGAGCCGCTCGACGTTGCCCGCCTTGCGGCGAAGGAGTGGCGGGGGATGGCCGGCCACCACCCACCGCACCTCGCGCGAGTCGGGGTCGAGCTGGACGCACGCCGCGGTGGCGAACATCGAGTGGGCCGACATGGTGAGGTAGATGTAGCGGTTGAGTTGCTGCATCACCGCCCCGGGGGTGATGTCGCCGCGGGCCTCGGCCACCACGCGCTCCAGTTCGCCGAAGAGCCGGTTGACGGTGAGAGCCGCGGCGAGGCCGTGGCCGGAGACGTCGATCACGGTCACCGTGACCCGGCCGCTGCGCGGCTCGCGCACGATGTGGACGAAGTCGCCGCCGATCTCGCGGAGCGGGTCGTAGCGGTAGGTGACCTCGACCGGGCCGCCTTCGAGCCCCGGCTTGAACATCGCGTCGTGCACGATGCGGGCCCGGCTGAGCTCGTCGCGGGTGTGGGAGACCTCGCGGGACAGGGCAGCCCGCTCCTCGTCCTCGGCGAAGCGCTGCTCGGTCCAGAACCCGATCCCGAGCGGCACCGCGGCGGCGACCAAGCCGGCCACGGCGATCGCGGCCCGGGCGAAGAGGTCGAGGCTCGAGTGGGGGATCGAGAAGAGGAGGACGATCCAGAGGAGGAAGGCCGGGGTGGTGGCGCCGGCCGCCTGGAGCACCGTCCACGGCATGATGCTGGCGCTGACGATGGCGAAGGCGGTGGCGAAGGGGAGCCAGAGCCCGAGTTGGGCCCCGGGGGTCTCGGCCACGCCCTGCATGCAGGCGGCGGTGGCCAGCCCGATCAGGAGGACGAAGAGGACGAGTCGCTCGCTCCGCCGCTCGTGCTGTTGCGGGGTGCAGCCAGCCCGAAGCGACAGCATGGTCACCCCGAGGACGAGGGCCATGGACAAGGTGGCGCCCGAGCCGTAGACGATGGCTCCGCGGGTCGGGCCTGCGGCGATGGCCAAGCCGGCCAGGACGAAGGCGGCCACGAAGCCGAGGCCGCAGACGCCGAAGGACCCGGCCCAGACGCGCCGCGACCGGGCCTCAGCGATCGACTCGGTGAGGTCCCCAGCCACGGCAGATCGGCGTCGGAAGCGATCGCTCCGCATGAGGGGGGGCGCCCCCCGCGAGCGGGGCGTGGGGGCGGATTGTACGGAACGGAGTCGGGACTGTCCGGGGTCCGTCAGGCGTCCGCCCGCCGCTCGCTGCCACTTGGGAGCGAGGGATCGATGGTCCCTTATCCCCGCCGGGGCAGGACTTGTGGTTGCCTCCAACCCCCGGCATCCCCTATAAAGGCCCGCTTGCGCTGGCGGCCTCCCCCGACCGGGCGCTCGACGCGGCTCCGCCAACGCCGGACTCGAGGTCGGGAATACCCGGCCATCCGACCATCCGGACATCGGCACCGCCTGTCGAGGCCTGCTTCGACCGCCGGCGGTTCGTTTGAGGTTGCAGACCCCCATGCCCACCGCCACCTTGGCGTCCGATCCATCCTCGCACTTGGTCGCTCCGTTCTGCCCGGTAGGCGGGGCGAAGCGGCCCGAGGTGCCGGGGGCCATGCTGACCAAGTGGCTCTACGACATGGCCGCCATCCGGGAGTTCGAGGTGCGCTGCATGCAGGCGTACCAGGACAAGAAGATCGGCGGGTTCTGCCACGTCTACATCGGCCAAGAGGCCGTCGCCGTGGGCTGCGTGGCTGCCATCGAGCCCCGCGATCCCTTGGTGACTGCCTATCGCGACCACGGCCACGCCTTGGCCCGCGGGATGCACCCCAAGCACTGCATGGCCGAGATGTTCGGCCGGATCGGCGGCTGCGCGAAGGGGAAGGGCGGGTCGATGCACATGTTCGACAAGGCCAACAACCTCTTCGGAGGTCACGGCATCGTCGGGGCCCAATGCCCGCTCGGAGCCGGCCTCGCCTTTGCCACCAAGTACGAGGACGAGGTCATCAAGGGCGGGAAGAGCGACCGCGTCACCCTCTGCTTCCTCGGCGACGGGGCCCTGAACCAGGGCGCCCTGCACGAGGCCATGAACCTGGCCGGCCTGCTCGACCTCCCGGTCATCTTCGTGGTCGAGAACAACGGCTACTCCATGGGCACCGCCATCGAGCGCGGCACGACCATGGCCCACAAGATCGTCTCCAAGGCCGTCGGCTACGGCATCGAAGGGGTGGAGATCGAGGGCATGGACGTGGTCAACGTCTACGCCGCGATGAAGGACCTCGCCGACCGTTGCCGGCGCACCAGCCGCCCGGCTTTCGTCGACATGCGGACCTACCGCTACAAGGGCCACTCCATGTCCGACCCCCGCAAGTACCGCACGCGGGAGGAGGAGGAGCGCTACGAGGCCGAGGACCCGATCGGCAAGCTCGAGAAGCTGATCAAGGACCGGAAGATCATGACCGCGGCCGAGATCGAGGCCATGAACGACCGCATCAAGGACGAGATCCGCGATGCGGTGGCCTGGGCCGATGCGAGCCCGGCGCCGACCGTCGAGGACCTCTACCACGACGTCTACGTCGAGCGGTGGGGTCCCTACACCGGCACCAGCCTGCCCCAGATGCTGCTCGAAAACGGCCTGCCTCGCGAGAAAGCCTGACCGATCGCCTCCCCGGCCTCCTGGGCCGGCGACCGTCCACCACCACCATGACCACCACCCGTGAGATCGAGTTCCGCGACGCTGTCCGCGAGGCGATGAGCGAGGAGATGCGCCGCGACAAGCGCATCTTCCTGATCGGCGAGGAAGTCGCCCAGTACAACGGGGCCTACAAGGTCTCCCGCGGCATGCTCGAGGAGTTCACCGCCCGCCGCGTGATCGACATGCCCATCTCGGAGTCGGGCTTCGCCGGCATGGCCATCGGGGCCGCGATGCTCGGCCTGCGGCCGATCGTCGAGTTCATGTCGTGGAGCTTCTCGCTGGTCGCCGCCGACCCGATCCTCAACAACGCCCCCAAGATGCTCTACATGTCGGGCGGCCAGTTCGGCTGCCCGATCGTCTTCCGCGGGAACGACGGGGCCGGCGGGCAGCTCGGCTCGACCCACTCCTGGTGCGTCGAGGGCCTCTACTCGAACGTGCCGGGCCTCAAGATCGCCATCCCCTCGAACCCCTACGACGCCAAGGGGCTGATGAAGACCGCGATCCGGGACGACGATCCCGTCTTCTTCCTCGAGAGCGAGCGCCTGCTCGGCACCAAAGGCCACGTCCCCGAGGAGGAGTACACCATCCCCTTCGGCCAGGCCGCCATCCGCCGCGAAGGCACCGATTGCACGCTCTTCTCTTGGGGCCGCCCCGTCCACTTCTGCATGGAGGCGGCGGAGACCCTTGAGCAGGAAGGCATCTCCTGCGAGGTGATCGACGGCCGGACCATCCGCCCGGTCGACTGGAACACCCTCTTCCGGAGCGTCCGCAAGACCAACTCCTGCGTGGTGGTCGACCAGTCGTGGTCCTTCGCCTCGCCGGGCTCGGAAGTCGCGGCCCAGGTCTCCCTGCACTGCTTCGACGACCTCGACCACCCGGTCCTGCGGGTCCATTCCGACGACGTGCCCGCCCCCTACGCGTACAACCTCGAGCAAGAGATGCTGCCCAACGCCCGCAAGATCTGCGAGGCTGTGCGCAAGGCGACCTACAACGGCTGAGCGTCGCAACCCCGACCGACCGCCCCTCGACCCACTCCTCCACCCACACCGATGCCCATCTCCCTCACCATGCCGCGGCTCTCCGACACGATGGAGGCTGGCACCGTCATCAAGTGGAACGTGAAGGAAGGCGACAAGGTCCGCTCCGGCGACGTGATCGCCGACATCGAGACCGACAAGGCCACCATGGAGATGCAGTGCTTCGACGACGGCACCATCGCCAAGATCCTGGTCGAGCCGGGCAAGCAGGTGAAGGTGGGGACGCTCATCGCCCTCATCGCGGGGAAGAACGAGGACGTCGCGAAGGTCGCCGCCGGCGGCGGGACGCCGCCCAGTCACCAAGCGGCCGCCCCGACCAAGGCCCCGCACCACGCCGTGCCGCCCTTGGCTGGCGAGTTGCCCCAGGAAGAGGAAGAACCGGACTCCGGCGCCGACCGCCTGCGGGTGAGCCCGGTGGCCCGTCGCATGGCCGACGAGAAGGGGATCGATCTCCACTCCCTGCGCGGCTCCGGCCCCGGCGGCCGGATCATCAAGCGCGACATCGTCGCCGCCGCCGAGAACATCGCCACCAACACGGCCAGCGCCATGGCTCCGGTCGAGACGGCCGCGCCGCTCGCCCTGGCCCGCACGCCGGCGGCGAACGCGACCGCCTTGGCCACCGTCGGCGGCCGCGAGGTCGAACTCTCCGGGATGCGGCAGACGATCGCCCGCCGCCTGGTCGAGAGCAAGCAGTCGATCCCGCACTACCAGGTCACCATGCGCTTCGCCATGGACGAGATCCTGGCCCAGCGGAGCAAGCTCAACGACGCCCTCGCCGCGAGCGGCGTGAAGCTCAGCGTGAACGACTTCCTGGTCCGGGCCTGCGCCCTGGCCATGGCCAAGCACCCCTACTTCAACGCCAGCTTCGGCGGCGACCACATCGTGATCCACGGCCAGGTGAACGTGGGCATCGCCATCTCGCTCCCCGAGGAGCGGGGGGGTGGCCTCGTGGTCGGGGTCATCCGGGACGCCGACCAGAAGAGTCTTCGCCAGATTTCCCTCGAGGCCAAGTTCCTGGCCGAGAAGGCCCGCACCAAGGGCCTGACCATGGAGGAGATGGGCGGGGCGACCTTCACCATCTCGAACCTCGGCATGTACGGCGTCGAGCACTTCACCGCCATCATCAACCCCCCGAACTCCGCGATCCTCGCCTGCGGGGCGGCCATCGAGCAGCCGGTGGTCCGCAACCACCAGTTGGTGGTGGGCTGGGAAATGCAGGCCACGCTGTCCCTCGACCACCGCGTGATCGACGGGGCCATGGCCGCCGAATACCTCAAGACCCTGAAGGGTTTCATCGAGGCCCCGGCCACCCTCCTCGTCTGAGCCCGAACCGAACGCGGATCGCGCGGCGGTGATCCCCCAATCGCCGTGAGGTCCGCGTTTCGCCGGCGGCCCGCGAACTCGGCTCGAACCTCTTCTAACGGTCGGGTGTACGCCCCTACCATGCCTTGGGAAGGCCCGGCGAACGGTTTGCCGCGCCCGATCGGAACGCTCCTCACCCACCTCGCCTCGGCCCGGCCGAGCGACTGTCACCATGAAGACACCACGACTCCTCTCCTCCGTCGCGATCCTCCTTCTCGCCGGATCGCCGGCCCTCGCCGACTGCCCGCCATCGGACCACGACTGCTTCAACACCGGCTCCCCCGGCTGCTCCGACGCCGACTGCTGCCAAGCGGTGTGCGCCGAGGATCCCTTCTGCTGCGAAGCGGCTTGGGACGGCTCGTGCGTGAACCGGGCCTTCGTCCTCTGCGGCGCCCCGCCCTGCGACTTCACCTGCCCCAAGGGTGCGATCGACGAGGGTGAACCGTGCGGCGAGGACACCAACGGCGGGTGCAACGTGCCGATCGTCGGCGGCAGCGACTGCTGCCACGCCCACGGAGCCCCGGGCTGCGACGACCTCGGTTGCGAGATCGCGGTCTGCGCTTTCGAGAACTACTGCTGCGACATCGAGTGGGACGGCTACTGCGTGCAGCTCTCGCTCGAGCTCTGCCCCGACACCTGCACCCTCGGCGCCCCCTCCTTCACCACCCTCGAGTGCGGGAAGACCATCTGCGGCACGGCCTGGGCCTCGGGCGGAACGCACGACACCGACTGGTACCAGGTGGTCGTGTCGACGACCCGCGAACTGACCTTCACGGCGAACTCCCAGCTCGACATCAAGATCGGCCTCGTCGACAACGACGGCGTGCCGAGCTGCGACGGGCCGCTCGCCCAGAGCCCCTTCGCCAACACCGGCTTCTGCGGCACGGCGAGCTTCACGGCCTGCCTCACCCCCGGCACCTACTGGTTGGTGGTGACCCCGACCTCCTACGACGGCTTCCCCTGCGACAGCGGCTTCAACCAGTACTCCATCTCGCTCGCCTGCGGCGGGACGTGCGTGCCACCGACCTGCGGCGCGCCGAACACCGGCAGTTGCTTCGAGCCGCACGGCGCCCCGTACTGCGCCGACCAGACCTGCTGCGAGACGGTCTGCGCCGTCAATCCCTACTGCTGCGACGTGGCCTGGGACGCCTCCTGCGTGGGCGAGGCCGAGACCTATTGCGTGACCTGCGACCTGCCCAACGCTCCGGGCACGGTCAGCGAGGTCGAGGCCTGCGGCGAGGACACCAACGGCGGCTGCAACCTGCCCGTCCTCGGGAAGAGCAGCTGCTGCATCGCCAACGGCGGCCTCGGCTGCGACGACCCGGTCTGCGAGGACGCGGTCTGCGCCTTCGACTCCTTCTGCTGCGAGGTGGCGTGGGACGCGATCTGCGCCAGCTACTCGCCCTACCTCTGCCCCGAGCTCTGCCCGCTGGGCGAGCCGGCCTTCGAGCCGATCTCCTGCGGCATGACCATCCGCGGCACGGCGTGGGCCGAAAACGGCGTGAAGGACACCGACTGGTACTCGATCACGGTCAAGGAGGTGACGCCCATCACCTTCACCGGCGTGGCCCAGTTCCCGCTCGTGATCGGCCTCTCCGACACCGGTGGCTTCGGCGGCTGCCTCCCGGGCACCGGCTACCCGCAGCTCAACCCCTACGTCCTCGCCAACCCCTGCGTGGAGACCTCCTTCACCACCTGCCTCGAGCCGGGCACCTGGTACCTCTTCGTCGCCCCGCAGATCACCTTCAACTGGCCGTGCAAGGATCCGGGCTGCGATTGCCCCGACCTCAACGACAGCGGGGCGGTCGATGCCAACGACCTGGCCATCCTGCTCGGGGCGTGGGGTACGGTCGATCCCTGTGCCGACCTCGACGGCAGCGGCGCGGTCGGCGCCGCGGACCTCGCCGTCCTCCTCGGGGCGTGGGGACCGTACCAGTGCGCGGCCAGCAAGAACGGCTACGTGGTGAGCCTCTCCTGCGGCGGCGAGTGCACCGGACCGTCCAACGACTTCTGCCAGGACGCCGCCCCCATCGGCCTCGGCGACACCAACTTCTCGACCGCCGGGGCGACCAGCGGCGGCCCGCTCCTCCCCATCTCCTGCGATGAGGGCTTCGGCACCGTCTTCGTCCGCGACATCTGGTTCAAGTACGTGCCCGAGTCGACCGGCGTCCTCACCGTCAGCACCTGCGGCCAGGCCTCCTTCGACACCCGCCTCGCCGGCTACACCGGCACCTGCGGCAACCTCGAACTCGTCGGCTGCAACGACGACACGCCGGATTGCTGGCTCAACACGTCGACCATGCAGTTCATCGTCTTCGAAGGCCAGACCTACTACCTCCGCGTCGGCAGCTACGCCGACACCGGACCCGGGACCCTGACCCTGACGCTCGACTGAGCGTGACCTCGACCCACCTCCAATTCGACAACCGCCAGCCCCTCCGGCTGGCGGTTGTCGTTGCAGGGGGTGCGCTCAGTTGCAGGTGGCGGAGATGTCGACTTGGGCGATGCCGCCGTAGCCGTCGAAGCCCGCGACCCGGATCATGTAGTACGTGCCTTGGACGGCGGTGAACTGGAGCTTCGACTCCCGCACGTAGCCGTAGGGCGGCAAGGCGCAGGCGGGGTCCATCTCGTCGTCGTTGCAGGCGATCTCGACCAGGTTGCTGCAGTCGTTGCCTTGGAAGACGGTGAGCACCGTGTCGAAGTTGGTGGTGTCGTTGCAGGTCGAGACGGTGACCGTCGGCGTGGCGCTGGGGTTGCCAGGGCAGTCGACCCAGAACTCGATCCACGAATCGGCGCCGTCGGCGTCCCCGCCGCAGGAGGTGGACACGATGGCGGGGTCGTCGTTCGAACTGGTGGTGTCGACGATCAGCGACGTCGAGCAACTGCCGTTGCAGGTCAGCCCGCCGTAGAGGGGCGCGATGCACAGGTCGCCAGGCTGGTAGCGGGTGATCTCCAGTTCGCCCTCGCCGACGCCGGAGTAGCCACCGACCCGGATGGCGTAGTAGCTGATCGAATCCACCGGTGAGTAGAGCTCGGAGCTGAAGGGGTTCGACGCACAAACGGTGCCTACGTCGTCGTTGCACGCCCACAGCTGAAGGCCCCCGGGACCCGTGCATCCAACGTCGTAGGGCACCCAATAGAGGGCGATCTTGGTGTCGAAGTCGCTGTCGCAGGTGCGCAGCCGGATGCCCCAGCCCAGGCCGCCCTGGACGTCGAACTCGTACCAGATGTCGTTGACGATGGTGTTCGATCCCGCGATGTTGCAGCCGAAAGCGTCGCTCAGCGGGGGGCCGGACGAGGTCGCGCCGATCGTGCAGAACGGAATTGTCGTCGTCTGGAGGTGGCCGAGATACTTGGCGGTGTTGCACAGGTCGTTACTGGGCGGCGTGCAGATGCCCCATGCACCGAGCACGATGGCGAGGTCCGCTCCGTTGACGATCCCGTCGCCGGTCAAGTCGTTGCTCGCGGTGCCCCAGGCTCCGAGGATCTGGGCCAGGTCCGCTCCGTCGATCTTGTGGTCGAGGTTGACATCGCCAGGGCAGTAGCAGGGCTGGTCCTCGAAGCCGCCCGAGTCCTCGAATCGAGCGTCGCGGTCGGCGGCGGGAGCTTGAGCCGCAAGGTCGCGGCCGCTCCGGCTCGATTGCGGGACGGCGACGAGGGTCGAGGTGAGCGCTGCGCAGGCGATGGCAGCGCCGAAGGCCAGGCGCGGATGGCGGTCAGGCATGGTGTTCCCCAAGTTGGAAGGATGCGCGGCGATCCACGCCGTTCGTCGCGCTCGGCGCGAACTTCGAACGACGCTGGCCTCGGACTCGACGACGTGGTCGACGCTCGCAGGCACGACGCACCCCGGGTGTGTTTGGGCATCGTAGGGCGCGAGCGTCGGGCGCCAACGCTCTCGCTGCGCTGCGACTGAAGCGTGGAACGCGGATCCGCGTTCGGCGGAAGGAGCGTCGGTCGCGCTCAGGCGTGACCGCCGCACCCTCCACGCCACGCGAGGACCGCTGCATGGGCCGCTCGCTCAGTTGCAGGTCGAGGTGACGTCGACTTGGACCGTTCCGGTGGCGCCTCCGTAGCCCGAGACGCGGATCCAGTAGAACGTGCTCGGCTGGGCGATGAACTCGATCCGTGACTTGAGGACGTAGCCGTTGGGGGGCAGAACGCAGGCCGGATCCGCGGACTGGACGTCGTCGTTGCAGGCGACCTCGGTCAGATGGTCGCAGTCGGGACCCTCGAAGACGGTGAGCACGGTGTCGAAGCTGGTGGCATCGTTGCAGGTCGAGACCGTCACCGGGACGGCGGCATCCGGTCGGCCGAGGCATTCGAACATCCCGTAGATCCAGACGTCGCTCAGGTCCAACTCACCCGCGCAGGACGTCGGCACCACGGCCGGCTCGTCGGTGGCGCCCGTCGAGTCGAGCAGGAAGCTGTTGGTGCATGTGGTCTCGCACCCCTGCCAGAAGACCTTGGCGCTGAGGCAGAGGTCGTGGGGCGGGTACGTCGTGATGGCCAAGGTCCCCGGCCCGGCGCTGTTGTAGCCGCCGAGTCGGATCAGGTACTCCCCATCGATGGGGAGCGCCGCGTAGAGCTGTGAGCTGTAGGGATTGGTGGGGCAGATCGAACCGATGTCGTCGTTGCAGGCGAGCGGGCTCAGGGTGTACGGCGCGGTGCAGTCCGCTCCAGGCCAGATGGAATAGAGGGCGATCTTGGTGTCGAAGCTGCTGTCGCAGGTCTCGAGCTTGATGCCTCGGCCACCTCCGGAGGAGACCGTGAGGCTGTACCAGATGTCCTCGACGATGGTGTGCGATCCGGCGATGTTGCACCCGAGCTCATCGGGCAGGTCGGGGCCTGCCGACGTGGCGCCTATGGTGCAGAAGGGGATCGACATCGTGCCCAACTCGCCGAGCGGCGTGGCGGTGCCGCAGTGGTCGTTGCTCGGCACGGGGCAAGGTCCCCACGCGCCGAGGACGAGGGCGAGGTCCGCCGCGGCGACGTCACCGTCGCCGGTGAGGTCGAAGTCGGGCGTCCCCCAAGCCCCGAGGATGAGGGCGAGGTCGTTGGCGTCGACCATCTGGTCGAGGTTCAGGTCGGCCGTGCACGGGCAGTCCGGGGCGTCGAAGGCGCCGCGCGACTCGGCACGGGCAGCACGGTCGACGACGGCCGGACGATGCGCCGGTCGCAGGTCAGGGGGCTTGGCGAGGAGAAGCGGAGAAGTCCCAGCGCAGGCGATGGCAGCGCAGAGCGCTGCCCGCGTAGATCGGCGTCGATCGAGCATGGCTGACTCCTGGATGTGGAGGACTCGCCGCTGGGCGTCGCCACCCGCGCTGGGCGTCACCGCCTACGCTCGGCGCGAACTCGCGTGGCGCTGGCCTCGGCTCCGACCGGGAGTCGATGCCCACCGGCGCGTCCCACGGTGTAGGGGATCCTAGTTCGCACCCCGTTCGCCTCGGCCGTCCGAAGCCAGATCTGCGTTCCGCGGAAGGCGCCTCAGCCGCGCAGGGAGAGCAGCTGCCGCTCGACCGCCGGTGCCAAGGCCTGGGCCGTGGCGAGCCCGAGCGATCCGAGCAGCGTGGCGATGGCGGCGAGGGCGAGCACCTCGGCGATCACCATCGAGGCGATCGTGCCACGGGCGGCGCCGAGCCGGACCATGGTCGCCAACTCGTCGTGCCGCAAGCGGATGGAGAGGGTGAAGACCACCCCGACCATGGTGAGGGTGGCGGCGAGGACCGCGACCAGCACCGCCTCGAGCACGCGGCGCACGCGGAGGATCTCCCGCAGCAGGCGGTCGATCGCGCTACTCGGCTTGACGATGGCCAGTGGTTCGTCGGAGCGTTGGAAGGTCCCTTGGAGAAGGGTCGAGGCCCGCTCGCTCGAGGGGCGGACCAGGAAGGCATGGACCGGGAAGGAGTCCGGGTCGCCGTGGAAGTGGAAGCTCGCCGCGTTCGACGGCGTGATCTCCTCGTAGTGCTTGAGCCGCTCGCTGGCCACCACATGGCCCTCGACGTTCCCGATCAGATCGTTGGGATCCTTGATCGCCGCCGCCTCCTGGTGGCCGTGGCCGAGGCCGCTCACCGTCCACGCCGTCTTGACGTCGACGAAGATGGCGTCGTCGTCGGCGGTGCCGCTCGAGGCGAGGATGCCCGCGACATGAAGCTTGAGGGGGATGGTGCCGGCCAGGTTGTAGGGGTCGATCGCGTCGGTGAGGAGCGGCGGATCGTTGGGCCCGTCGCCATCGGCGTCGAGGACGAGGCCGAGGTCGCGGGCCACGCGCGAGCCGACCACGCATTCGCCGAGCAATGCGAAGAGGCGGCCGCTCGCGAGGGGCCGCTCGCGGAGGGCGAAGTAGTCGAGCGTCGTGCCCACCACCGGCCGCTTGCGGGCTGTGTAGCCGAGGTGAAGGGGGACGACGAGGTTGTCGTCGACCTCGAGGCGCGTGCGGTCGCCCATGGTGATCGCCCGCGGGGCGGGCGGGGCGAAGTAGAGGCTGGCTACGACGAGGTCGAGCTCGCTGCCGCGGGCCCCGACCACGAGCGGTGTCGATTCGGCCCGGGCGATCATGGCCCGTCCGCCCGCATCGATGAGTTGCCGCAGGGCGATCGGCAAGAAGCCTGACAAAGCGAGGGCCACGACGAGGAGCGTGCTTCGACCCCAGTGGTAGGCGAGGTGTCGCCAGGCGAGGTAGAAGGCGTGCCTCACCGCGCGGCCTCCGGGCTGGCGAAGTCGAAGACGGCCGAGAAGGCGGGCAGGAGGGCGTGGTCGTGGGTGGCCACGATCGCGGTCGCCCCTTCGCTGCGGCAGAGGCCGAGCATCTCATCGAGGAGTTGCCGCTTCCGCTCGGGGTCGAGGTTCCCGGTCGGTTCGTCGGCGAGGAGGAGGGCCGGCCGGGCCAGAAGGCCCCGCGCCACGGCCACGCGCTGCCGCTCGCCGTGCGAGAGCCGCTCGGGGAGGCGCGAGAGGTGGGCGGCGATCCCGAGGTGCTCGGCGAGTTCGTGGGCCCTGCGCCGGGCCGCCGCATCGAGCGGGAGGGCTGCGTGCAGCCGGCAGGGGAGGAGGATGTTGTCGAGGACCGTGAGGTGCTCGATGAGGCGGAATTCCTGGAAGACGAGCCCCACCGTCCGGATGCGGAAGGCGCGGCGGGCGCTGTCGCCGAGCTGGTCGAGGCGGGTCGAACCGAAGGTGATCGAGCCCTCGGTCGGCACCCGTTCCCCGGAGAGAAGCGAAAGGAGCGTGCTCTTCCCGCAGCCGCTCGGGCCGACCAAGGCCAGGGACGAGCCTGCCTCGACGGCGATAGGCGGCGTTCGCAATTCGAACACGCCGTCGGGATAGCGGAAGCGGAGGGCGCTCGTCGCCAACATGCGTTGGTAGGCTACCGCGAGCACCTCGGGAGGTTGGAACCATGGCGACGGCACGCGGTCGAATCGTGAACGGGCTCGTGGCCTGCGTCGCCCTCCTCGCGGGGCTCGCCGCGATCGCGGGGTGCGGCGATGGCCGGCCGGCCGGAGCGACGCCGGCTCCCCCCAGCATCCCGGGCGGACCAGCGGCACCGATGGCCGAAGCCTCCGCTTCGGCCGCTCCCCTCCGCGTGGTGGCCATCAACACGCCGCTCGCTTGCTTCGCGGCCCGGATCGGGGGCAACGCGGTGGTCGTCACCATGCCGGTCCCCGAAGGCCAAGATCCCGCGTTCTGGTCGCCCGATGCCAAGGAGGTCACGGCCATGCAGGCCGCCGACCTGATCGTCCTCAACGCCGCCGGCCACGAGCCATGGCTGGCCCGCACCTCGCTTCCCGAGCGGAAGCTGGTGCCGACCGCGGAGCGCTTCAAGAGCGACTGGATCGAATCGGCGGACGGCGTCACCCACAGCCACGGGCTGAGCGGCCAACACACCCACAAGGGGACCGCGTTCACCACCTGGATCGATCCCTCGCTCGCCGAGGAGCAGGCCATCGCCATCTTCGAGGCCTTGGCCAAGGCCCGCCCGGACCAACGAGCCGCGTTCGAAGCCAACCTCGCCAAGCTCAAGACCGACCTCGCCGACCTCGACCGCACGCTCGAGGGGGCGATCCACGGTCAGCAGTCGCTGCCCATCGTGGTCAGCCATCCGGTCTACGACTACCTCCTGCGCCGCTTCGCCCTCAACGCCACGGTCGTCCACTGGGAACCGAGCGAGCTGCCGAGCGACGCCGAGTGGACCGCCTTCGAGGCCATGTTGGCCGAGCATCCCGCCCGCTGGATGGTGTGGGAGGACCAGCCGACGCAGGCCGTCCGCGATCGCCTGCGGGCCCTTGGCGTCGAGGTCGTCGTCTTCAATCCGGGCGGCAATCTCGGCCCCGGCGACCCGGCCCGGTGGCTCGAGCTGCAGCGGGCCAACGCGGCGGAGCTCGCTCGCGTGTACCAGTAACCAGGGGGACGAACGGCTTCCTCGTTGGAGCGTCGCGCGGCCGCGGCTAGACTGGCCCGCATGATGCGTCGTCCGTTCCCGCTCGTCCTCGTTCCCGCCGCCTACCTGACCTTGGCCTTCGCCAATCCCTTTGGCGGCATGCCGAGCGCCATCTACGCCGACGAGGGAAGCAAGCAGGTCGCCCCACCCGCCACCGACAAGGCGAAGGACGGCGAGAAGCCCAAGGAGAAGGGGAACGCCAAGACGTCGAAGGCCCCGGCCGACCCCTCCGGGTTCAAGTACGGCCGCAAGGAACCGCTCCCCAAGAAGCCGGGCACGGTGCGGCTCGCCGCCTACAACCTCGAGAACCTCTTCGACGACCAGGACGACCCGGCCCTGAGCGGCGAGTTCGAGGACAAGACGATGACCACGCCGCCCGAGCGGCTGGCAGCGCTGGCCGCGACCATCAAGGCCCTCGACGCCGACGTCCTCGCCGTCGAAGAGGTCGAGAGCAAGGAGTGCCTGACGGCTTTCCGCGACCACTACCTGAAGGGCCTCGGCTACGACTACCTAGCTAGCGTCGACGCCGGCGACCGCCGGGGCATCGAGCAGTCGGTGCTTTCGCGCTACCCGATCGTCGAGGTCGCCAACTGGCCGAGCGAGCACATCGACGACATGCGAGCCAAGGAGACGGGCGAGGGCTGGTCGACGCCGGCCGACGGCAAGTGGCCGGAACGCTGGGCCCGCAGTCCGCTCATGGTGCGGGTCAAGTCGCCGCAGGGCTACGAGCTCACCCTCTTCGTCGTCCACCACAAGGCCTCGAAGGAGTTCGACGCCCAGCGCGAGCTCGAAGGGCTGCAGGTCCTCGAGTTCGTGCGCGAGCGGCTGGCCAAGCACCCCGACGAGAACCTGGCCATCCTCGGCGACTTCAACAACTCGCCGAGCAAGAAGAGCATCAAGGTCTACGCCGAGTCGAGCGATCCCAAGCTGACCAACGCCTACGACGACCGCTTCGACACGAAGGCCCCCTCGGACACCTACCTCACCCACGCCTCGGGCCGGCCGATCGACTTCATCTTCATGAGCCGCGGGCTCGCCAAGGACGCTGTGCCCGGCACCTTCTTCGTCCTCGGCACCCCGATCGGAGCCAAGGCCGACTCGCCCAAGCCCAAGGGCTACGCCAGCGACCACTTCCCGGTGGCGATCGACTTGACGCCGGATGCGAAGCCGGCCCGCTGATCGCGACTTGGCGCCGGACCGATCGGTGCGACCCCGAAGGCGCTTCGCGGCGGTAGCATCTCGGCTCGTTCCGTTCGCCTCGATCCCGAGCCACCATGCGCTACTCGACGACCCTCGCCGCCAGTCTCCTCGCCCTTCCGCTCTTGCTCGCCGTGGGATGCGCCGCCACCCCGAACCAGCATTCGATGCGGGCCGCCGACACCATCCAGGCCGTGGCCAGCGAGGTCACCAGCGCCAACCAACAGCTCAATACCACCATGAACTCGCTGGACGCCCTCCTCGGCACGACCGAGGGCGACCTGCGGCCGCCGTTCCGGGCCTTCAGCACGAACGTCGATCGGCTGCAAGGCTCGGCGGAGAGCGTGCGGACACGGGCTCGCGACATGCGGACTCGTGCCGACACCTATCTGAAGTCGTGGGAGGAGCAGTCGGCCCAGCTCACCAACGAGAACCTGCGGGCGGCGACCGATGCCCGCCGGGCCGAGGTCCGCTCGCACATCGACGCGGTGCGTTCCCTGGCCGAAGAGGCCGGCAACGCCTACCAGCCGCTCGAGAAGGATCTTCTCGACATCCGCCGCGTCCTCTCCGCCGATCTCACCCCGGCCGGCCTGCGCTCGGTGGCCGACGAGGCTCAGAGCGCCAAGCTCGCCGCCGGCAAGCTGAGCCAAGCCCTCGATCGGCTGAGCGCCGAGTTCACGGCCCTTGGCTTGAGCCTCCGCCCGAAGACGTGATCGGGGGGGCGGGGACGAGGTGGGCGATGGTCTGCCCGCACTCCGGGCATTGGTCGCCGCGCACCCCGACCAGAAGCTGGCCGCAGCCGCTGCAACGCGGCTCCTCCACCTCGATCGCAAAGCGGAGCCCGCAGCCTCGGCACGCGGACTTCCCGAGCGGGACAGTGGCGGCGTGCTTGCAGCGCGGGCAGACGAGGTCGATCGACTGGAGGACGGTGGCGTCGGTCACCATCACCGGCTCATTGCGGAAGCGGGCCAGGAGGATGACGGCGATCGAGCCGCAGACGAGGACGATGAAGGTCGCCCCGAGCGCGGCAGGGAACGGCTCCATCCCGTCGGTCTGGAAGGCGAAGGTGAGGAGGAGCGCGGCCAGGAAGCCTGCCGCGACGGTGGCCCCGCGGACCAGGCTGCCGACGCCGTCGAGCCGCGGCAGGAACAGGGCATTGGCGATGCCGAAGGCGTAGGCAAAGCCAAGGACGCTCGAGGGGATGCTGATGGCGAACTCTTCGACCCCCGGGCCCCACTGGTCATCGTTGCCGAACATGCTGACCAAGACGGCCAAGAGCACGAATCCAACCACCGCGAGATAGAGGCCGAAGCGAGGCCAGTTGCGGCCGAAGGCGCTGCTCGGTTCCGCTTGGCCGATCGATGCGGAGCGTGGAGCGGGCGGTCGCACGAGGAGCGAGAACGCCGCCGCGCCGCCGGCGAAGAGGAGTCCGAAGCTGATGAAACGAAGCTGCTCGGCGCCTCGCTGGTAGGGCCAGACGAAGGGGCCGCCCCACCCCACGGCGTCGACGAGGCCGACGAGGAGGAGCCCGATCGCCGAGCCGATGGCGGTCCATCCGGCCGCCCGCTGCAAGCCGCTGATTCCGATGCCGCCGAGGACCAAGGACGGGGCGCAGAAGAGAAGGACGAGACTGAGCCATCCAGCCGTCTCGGGCGGCGGCGCCAGCGGCAGCACTGGGGCCCAGATGGCGAGCATGCAGAGGACGATCTGGGTGCTGAGGAAGGCGAGTCCCGCCACGCCGCCCCAGCGGCGATCGGGGCGACCGGTCCACGTCGCCATGGGGATGGCCAGCCCGCCGGCCACGGTGACCACCAGCCCCGAGAAGATCAGCATCTCGCTGAACCGGCCCCCGGGCGAGAGCACCAAGAGGACCGCGCTCAGGGCGGTCAGCCCGAGGAACCCGAGCGAGATGCGAAGCACGATCCGCCGGATGTCCATGCCAACCCCTCCTGGGCGTCCTCGCTAGCGCTGGCCAAGGAGCCGCATCGCCTCCTGCACGTCCTTGTCGCCTCGGCCCGAGAGGTTCACGACCACCAGGGCATCGCGGGGCAATGCCTTGGCGATGCCCAAGGCGGCGTGCACGGCGTGGGAGCTCTCGAGGGCGGGGATGATGCCTTCGCTGCGGGCCAATTGTTGGAACGCGGCCAAGGCCTCCTCGTCGGTCGCGTAGGTGTATTCGACGCGGCCCGAGTCCTTCCAGTAGGAATGCTCGGGGCCCACGCCGGGGTAGTCGAGTCCGGCCGAGCAGCTATGCACGTCGCTGGTCTGGCCGAAGGGATCTTGCAGCACGTAGCTCAAGGAGCCGTGCAGCACGCCGGGCGAGCCGAAGGAGAGGGGCGCGGCGTGGTCGCCCGGCTTGGCCCCGCGGCCACCGGCCTCGACGCCGACCAGGCGCACGCCGCGGTCCTCGACGAAGGGAAAGAAGATGCCCGCCGCGTTCGATCCGCCGCCCACGCAGGCCACCACCACGTCGGGCAGCCGGCCGTAGCGCTCGAGGCACTGGGCCCGGCACTCGCGGCCTATCACGCTCTGGAAGTCGCGGACCATCATGGGGAAGGGATGCGGCCCGACCACCGATCCAATGATGTAGTGGGTCTCGCCGACCGAGCCCATCCAGTCGCGGAGGGCTTCGTTGGTGGCGTCCTTCAGCGTCTTCGATCCGCCCTGCACCTCGTTGACGGTGGCCCCGAGGAGCCGCATGCGGAAGACGTTGAGCGACTGCCGCCGCACGTCTTCGGCCCCCATGTAGACCTCGCAGCGGAGGCCGAAGCGGGCGCAGGCCGTGGCCGTGGCCACGCCATGCTGGCCGGCCCCGGTCTCGGCGATGATCCGCTTCTTCCCCATCCGCTTGGCGAGGAGGGCCTGCCCGATCGTGTTGTTGATCTTGTGGGCCCCGGTGTGGGCGAGGTCCTCGCGCTTGAGGACGATGCGGGCCCCGCCTGCTGCGTCGCTCAACCGCCGGGCCTCGGTGATGCGGGTGGGCCGACCCACGAACTCGTGCAGCAGGGAGTCGACCTCGGCTTGAAACGAAGGATCGCGGCGAGCCGCCGCGTAGGCCGCGTCGAGTTCGTCGAGGGCGGCGATGAGCGTCTCCGGCACGTAGCGGCCGCCGAAGGCGCCGAAGCGGCCGTTCGGATCGGGAACGCTGGACGAGGGGTTCGCTGGGACGGGGGCGAGGGGACTCATGGGCTGTGGGGGGCCGGAGGCGGTGCCGACTGCTGCCGGGTCCGCAGCCAGAGGGCGCGGACGGGTCCGCTCACGGCGTAGAAGGTGAAGCCGACGGCGAGCGAGATCTGCGGCCAGGCGATGCAGGCGATGACCGGGACCACGAGGCGGACGATGCCGGGGAAGTCGCGGCGGGCCCGCAGCACGCGGTTGGCGAAGTGCACGTAGCGCACCGTCGAGACCATGGCGAAGGCGCAGAGGAGCGTGATGAAGGGGATGCCGAGGGCGGCGATGCGGGCGAAGGTCTGGTTCTCCTCGACACCCTCGCGCACGGCGAGGAGGTGCTGGTGGAGGACGATGAGGCTGGCCACGGCCCCGGCGGCGCCGGGCGACGGCAGGCCCTTGAAGGTGCGGTGGTCCTCTTCGCTTGCCCCGGGCGTCTCCACGTTGAAGCGGGCCAGCCGCAGGGCGGCGCAGCACACATAGACCGCGGCGATCGTCCACGGGATCTTGCCGTAGAAGACGTCGGCGTCGGGCCCGAGCAAGGTGACCGAGCCGGCGGGCCCGTAGTAGTGGCTCACCAGGCGGAGCATCATGAAGCCGGGGGCCACGCCGAAGCTCACCACGTCGGCCAGCGAATCGAGTTGGGCTCCGAGGTCGCTCGTCGAGCGGGTCAGGCGGGCCACGCTCCCGTCGATCGCGTCGAAGAACATCCCGAGGAAGAGGAGGAGGCCAGCCACGGTGAGCGTCGACCAGCCGAAGATCTGGGTCGGCCCCACCGGCTTCGTCGCGTAGTGGATCGAAGCGAAGCCGCAGACCAGGTTGCCCAAGGTGAGGAGCGTCGGGACGAAGGAGATGGGGCGCATCCGCCGCCCGCCCATGTGCCGGCGGCGGATCAGGTCGCGAAGCCGCCGCTCGCGGATCTTGCTGCGCTCCGGGGCCTGGCCCTGGTCGGATCCGTGCTGGGGGTGCTGCGTGTCGATCACGGCGTTCCTTTCGGCTGGCCCGTCTCGGTCGCCGCGGCGCCGGCGGGTGCTGCGAAGAGGATATCGGGCAGCCGCGGCCGGAAGACGAGAACCGTACGGCGGGGGGGCGATGCGGCGTGGTCGGTGAGGAGCATCTCGCCGGGGGTCTCGGGCAGGTCGACCGGCGGGCCGAGGCCGTTCGAGCCGGGGGCGGCGCTGGGCGGACCCTCCGGGTCTTCCTCTTCCTCGACCTTGGCCGGCGCGGCCATGACGATGAGGGCGGTCCCGCGGTCGAGCTCGGTCGAGATGACCGCGTCCTTGAAGACGCGGCCGCGCAAGGTGTCGCGGTTGGTGAGCCCGGAGAGGTCGCTGGCCTCGCCGATCCACTGCGGAGCGAGTTGGAGGGAGAGGACCGCCCCGTCCTCGAGTTCGACCGTCCAGGCCCGCATCATCAGGCGGAGCCAGCCGCCGCCTAACACTTCGGCCCGTCCGCCGACCATGGCCACCCGCCCGTTGTCGAGCGGGGACCGGGCCACTTCCCGCCACGCCGTGACCTGGCCGTGCCAGGTGCCGAGCGAGGTGGTCGTCCCGCCGAGGTCGGCGAGGAGGGCGGCGAGATCGTCCTCCTTGACCACCGCTGCCCGCAGGCCGAGGCGAGCGAGCTGTTCGGCGCTGGCCCCGAGCTTGGCCCCGCGCACCGCGTAGCGCAGGAAGGTCCGACGGATGGCCGGCTCGCGATTGGCGATCGACCAGCTGACGACTTCGAGGCCGTTCTCCTCGCCCGCCGTCACCGGACGGTCGACGATCGTCGCCGCCGCCTCGAGGGCCGTCTTCGGCTGGTCGTCGCCCGAGCCGGAGGTGGCGCAGCCGACGAGGATCCAGCCGCTCGCCAGCCAGGCGGCCAGAAGCGGGCTCCCCACGAGTCGGGCCCTCGGCCCGTGGACTCGTCTCGGGTCAGGCATGGTTGGCGGGGACCTCGCTGCAGCCCTCGTGGGGCAGGGCGTTGATGCGGTCGAGCATGCGGCGCAGCGTGCCGTAGTCGCGGCGGGTGAAGACGAAGGAGAGCCGCGGTGCGTCCAAGGCGTCGTCTTCGCCGGGCAGCGGGCCGTGCTGCTCGAACTGGCCGCTCCGCACGAGCTTGCCGAACTCTTGGCCCAGTTCGGCCACCTGCGGCGCGGAGAGCGGGGCATCGAGGCGGAGCACGAAGCGGTCGCCGACGAAACGGCTCGAGCGGTAGCGGCGATAGAAGCGGACCACTTCCTCGACCGCCGCCTCGGGGGTCGGGCAGCGGCGATAGATGGCCGGATCCGCCGCCGAGATCCATCCGCGGCGGAGGAGGTCGTCGCGGCTGAAGCGCTCCCACGTCTCCCAGTAGTCGCCGCCCTCGCCTTCGACCAGGACGACCGGCACCATGCCGCTCTTCCCGGTCTGGATCAGGGTGAGCACCTCGAAGAGCTCGTCCTGCGTGCCGAAGCCGCCGGGAAAGACGGCGACGGCGTGCGAGTTCGAGGTGAACATCAGCTTCCTGGTGAAGAAGTAGCGGAAGTTGATGAGCTTGGGGTCGCCGTCGATCACCGCGTTCGCTGCCTGCTCGGTGGGCAGGCGGATGGCGAGGCCGAAGCTCGCCTCGCGGGAGGGGCCTTCGTGCCCGGCCTTCATGATGCCGTGGCCGGCGCCGGTGATGGCCATCCAGCCGTGGCTGGCGATGAGTTCGCCGAAACGCTTGGCGGCGACGTAGTCCGGATGCGTCTCCGGCGTGCGGGCGCTCCCGAAGATCGAGATCTTGCGCGTCCCGCGATAGCGGTTGAAGACGCGGTAGGCGTAGCGCATCTCCTTGAGGGCGGCGGTGACCAGCTTGAGCTGGCCGGTGTCGGCGCCGTCCTTCAGGAACTTGAGGGCGGTCTGGACCATCTCGCCCACGAACACCGCCTCGGTCGCCTCGGGGTCGACGCCCAGCGAGCGCAGAAGGGCCTCGACCGCGAGGGCGGTCTCGCGGGAGGGCTCGGGCCGGTCGGCGGGGCGGGGGGTGCTCGGGGCTGCCATGGGGAGGCGATGGTACCCGCTCAGCGCCGCGTCTCGTCGCGGTCGGTGATGGCGGTGGTCGAGCGGTTGCTCGAGGGGGCGAACACCGGCAGCGGCCGCAAGCGGGTGCGGGGGTCGGCCAGCGGGCCGGTGATCTCGATGTCGTAGAGCTGGTTGCTGACGGCGGCCAGGACGTTGCTCACCACCGGGATGCGGCCGCGGGTGCGGAGGGTCGCGTTGATGCTGAAGTCGCGGGTGTCGAGCGTCCCGGTGCCGTCGAACTCGAGCGAGTTGCATTGGAGCTGCAGCCGCTCGAAGGTGGCGATCGGGCCGCGCACGAAGAACTCGATGTTGGCCTCGCTGAGCGAGCTCGAGAGGGGCAGCATGAGCTGCGTGATCTGGAGGATGCCGAGGGTGATCGGGGCGCTGGCCATGCGTGCGTTGCGGATCGAGATCCGGCCGCGGCCAGTCCGTCCGTTGATGTCACCCACCGGACCCTCGACGGTGAGGCGCCCGTCGACCGAGCCGGTGTCGTCGGTGTCCTCGACCAGCGGGTTGGTCAGAGGTCCGAGGGCGGCGCCCGCCAGCCGCACGTCGGCGGCGTAGCGGCGATTGACGAGGTCGACCCGCCCTTCGCCTGCCACCCGGCCACGGGCGAAGGCTGCGTCGAAACTCCGCACGGCGAGGACGCGACCGCCGTTCTCGAGGACGAGGCGAGCCGTGCCGTCGCGCACGTCTCGTCCGTAGAGTTCAAGCGAACTGGCCCGCAGCGTGGCGTCGAGGGTGGCGCTCGGGTCGCCGTCGAGCGGGTGGTCGTAGCCGAAACGGATCACCGCCCCGCCATCGACGTCGGAGAAGGGCACGCCGACGTCGAAGATGGCGTCGCTGGTGGTGGCCGTGGTGGCGATCTGGTAGCGGAGCGGCCTGGTGATGCCGAAGTTCGGATCCCAGTCGAGGTCGATGTGCGTGTCGTAGAGTTCGAGGGTCGAGGCGGCGAAGCCGAGCGCCTTGCGGGCTTCGCCCAAGGGCGGCGGGAGGAGGGCGATCACCGCCGGCGTCCAGCGATCGGCGTCCATGGCGAAGTCGGCGCTGATCCGGTGCACCGTGCTGCCGAGGTCGACGGTGGCCTCGCCGGTCACCCGCTCGCCGTCCACCGTGGCATCGAGGCCGCGGATATCAAGGCCGCTCGGCCGGACCGTGATCGAGGTGGACGGGGCGAAGCTCGCCTCCGGCCGGGCGTCGCCGATCCGGCAGCCGAAGGTCTTGGGCTCGATGGTCGCCGACCAATCGAGGGGCTGGCCTTCGGCCCTCGCGAGGTGGGCCCGGCCGTCGAAGCGTCCGCGCGGCATCAGGTCGCGATAGCCGTCCGCCGCGCCGTTTCCGGCCGCCAGGCGGAGCACCGCGAGGAGCAAGGGATGCTCGAAGGGGACGTCGGTCACCCGGCCGTTCAGGCGGAAGCCGCGCACGCCATCGGTGCCGAAGTCGACGAAGCCGTCGAGGCCCATCCGCCCACCGCTCGACTCGAGCGTCAGGTTCTGGAGCGTGGCCCGTCCGACGCCGCCGCGGGCCTCGACCAGCAGCCCGCCAGGCTCCTGCTCGGGCGCCGTGAGGATCGTGGTCTCGCCTTCCGCGGTGAACTCAAGACGCGTCGGATGCAGCGTGGCGGTGACGTGCGGCTGCCCGTCCGGCCCGCTCTCGACCAGGATCCCCGCGTCGAAGCGCCCCACCGGCGAGAGCATGTCCCATGCTCGCCGGGCTTCGTCGCGGCCGCGGCCGGTCAGCGTCTCGGGGATCCAGGAGGCGATCGGCATCGACCGCATTTGGATGTCGAGTTCCTTCTCCGGGCTGTGCGTCGCGTAGCGGCCGGTCACGGTGATGGTGCCGCCGCCATCGGGGCCGTGGCCCTCGAGGGAGCGGATGGTCACGGCCTCTTCGTCGACGTGCAGGGTCGCGGTGAGGTCCTCGAGCTTGAGACGGGCGGGCAACGCCAACTGGGCAGCGCTCGAGGCGACCGCGTCGACCGAGCCGTTGGAGAGGGCCACGTCGAGTTGGAAGGTGGTGTTGCCCTTGATCGACTCGAGGGCGCAGCGGAAGTCGATGTCGCCGGCGAGGCGGGCCGCGTCGAGGAGCTTGGCGGCGGGGGCGAGGGCGGCGCCGGGCCAGCCCGCCACGGGCTCTTCGTCGGGCGGTGGGATGGCGGCGAGGAGGGTCGGCGAGATGCGGTCGCCGACGCCAAGGACGGTGACGTAGGGCTCCAGTTCCTCGCGGCCCTCGATCATGGTGCGGTCGACGCGTCCCGTGACCCGGACCACGCCGCCATCGAGGGTCACCGCCTCGAGCCCGGGCTCGGCGATGCTCACGCCGCCTTGGTCGAAGGCGATGGTGCCGGAGGTGACCACCAGCGGATAGGGGAAGGCTTCGACCATGACGCAGGTCCGCTTCAGGGCCACCTTGCCCGAGGTGTGGAGCGGCTGGTCGGGGCCGAGTTCGCGGGTGACGCGAGCCTCGAGGTTGGCGACGCCGCCCACCTGGAAGGGGCGGGCCTCGATCTGCCGGCGGACGCGAGCGAGATGTTGGGCGATCTCGGTGCGCTCGGCGTCGTCGGTCGTGGTGCCGAGGAGGTTCTCGAGCTGGAGGGCCTTGGCTCGGAGGTTGGGAAGGTCGTCGGGATGGTCGAGCAGGCCGTGGGCCCGCATGGTCGCCTCGAGCGGCGAGTTCAGGAGCATCTCGAGTCCGCGGCGGGCCCGACCTTCGATGCAGTTGAGGAGTTGGGGATCGAGCGGCGTGTCGTTGGCCACGATGGTGACGTCGACGCGGGCCTCGGTGGTGGGGCGTTCCACCGTGCCGCGCACCGAGACGTGCGTACCAGCGGGCCCGACCCCGTTCAGGTAGTCGATCGTGATGCGGTCTTCGCCGTCCGCCGCCTGGTCGAAAGAGATGTGGGCCTTCACGTCCTCGAGCGGATAGGGGAAGTGCTCGTAGGCCCCGCGGCCCTTGGAGAGGATCGCCTGGCCCTTCGATTCGAGGCGAGCCGGGAGGAGCGTCCCGTCGGCTGCGGTGGTGGGGGCGGAGCGGCTGAAGGTGGCTTCGACGTCGAGGTGCCACGCCACGACGCCGAAGGCCTCGAGGGCTCCGGCCACGGCTCGCGGCACCTCGAGGACCGGGGCATGCCCGGGCGGCGTGGCCGAGGAGTCGAAGCCGCGGATCGCGACGGCGATCTCGAAGGGCATGGTGCGGAGGAGTTCCCGCATCCACGCGTCGCGGGCCTCGCTGTCGCGCCAATCGACCGAGCCGAGTCGTGCGAGGTCGAGGTCGAAGGAGGCCGTGGTCTCGACCGGCACCGGGAGGAGGCCGGGGTCGTCGGCGCTCGAGGCGAGCTCGCCGCGGACCTGGTTGAGCAGGATTCGCGAGCCGTCGAAGCGGATCTGCCCCTCCTTGACCGCGATGGTCGGTACGCCCTTCGACGGAAGGCGGCGGCCGTTCTCGACGCGACTCCAACGTTCGGCGATGCCGACCGCGGGCAGGTTCAGCCGCATCTCGGCGATGTCGAGGGCAGCCTGGAAGGACGTCTCGGGTGACCACTGGAGGGTGGCCGAGGAGAGCTTGCCGACGAAGCCGAGGGCTTCCGCGGTGCGTTGGATGCGCGACGGGGCCAGGGCGAGCCAATCGGCGCCGATGTCGGTGGCCGCAGCCTTGGCCGAGAAGGCGAAGGTCCGTTCATCCCAGCTGCCGGCAAGGATCGGCGCCGAGCCGTTGATGTCGAAGAGGGAGAAGCCGAAGAGTTCCGGCCCCTTCGTGTTGGGCATCGGGCCGAGCATGCCGCGGAAGACGCGCTCCCCGCTCCGCAGGTAGGTACCGTCGAGGAGGAGTACGCCCGTCTCGAGCTCGAGACGGTCGATGGCCACGGGGAGCGGTCGAAGCGGCTCGTCGCCCGCGGCGGTGTCGGGGCGGAGTTCGAGGATGTTGAAGACGCCCGGCTGGTCCATCCGCTCCACGGCCCGCACCCGCAGGCGGCCGATCGAAAGGGAGTCCATCCGCACGCGACCGAGGAGGAGGGAGGGGAGCGAGACGTCGATCCGCGTCTCCTCCGCGAGGACCACTTCGGCCGCCGGGCCGGTCCAGCCTGGGGCAGACAGGATCATCGACCCGACGTGGAGGGTTTGGAGCCCCTGGAGCGAGACGTTCTCGAGATGGACGTCGCCGCCGAAGGCGTGGGCCAAGGTCGGCTCGAGGATGCGGCGAAGGACCGACGGGCGGGTCAGGATCGCCAGGCCGGTGCCGAGGAAGATGAGAAGGATGACCAGGCGACGCCGCCATCGCCGCTTGGGCCGGGCCGGGGCCGCTGTCGCGACCGACTCCGGCGGGGCCGGCGTGTCTCGTTCCTCGATGGGCATCGCGGTGGTGCGGATTCTACGGAAGGCTGCACCAAGGCCCAACCGCAAAGGGGCGACTCGATGATCCCGGTGCCGATTCCCTATACTCGCCGCCATGCCCAGCATGGAGCGAATCACGGGGCTGGCACTCGGTCTGGCCCTCGGGCTGGCGACGGAGCCCCGGGCCGCGTCCCTCTCCCTCCCGATCGTCGTTCTGGCAGTGGGGGTGGCCGCTCTCGTCATGCTGCTCGTCGGGGTCTTGATGGCCATGCGTCGCCGGGCCCAACGGTCGGGCGGCGGGAAGCGGTCGACCACCGTGGTCTCGGACGCGTGGCGCGAGGCCGGCCGTCGCACCGTGGCAGGGGAAGGCGGGGACGAGGATGCCTGACCCTGCGCGGCCCCGGGTGCTCGTCACCGGCGCTGCCAAGCGGGTCGGCCGGGCCATCGCCCTGGCCTTGGCCGAGGCGGGGTGCGACCTCGACCTGACCTATCGGACGAGTGGCGAGGCCATCGAAGCCACAGCCCGGGAGGCCAAGGCTCGGGCCGGCGGCCCCATCGAGGTCGGCATCCACCAGCTCGACCTCGACGACCTGGCGGCGGTCGAGCGCTTCGCTGCCTCGCTCGCCTCCGCCCGCCTCGCCGGCCTCGTCCACAACGCGAGCAGCTATGCCCCGAGCTCCTTCGGCTCGATCGAGGCGGCTGATGCCCTTCGCCACCTGCGGATCAACGCCCTCGCTCCGCTCCTCCTGACCCAAGGCCTGGCCGAGCCGTTGCGTCAGGCCCGCGGGTCGGTGGTCCTCTTCTCCGACATCCACGTCCTCGGCCGCCCCCGCAAGAGGTTTGCCGCCTACTCCCTGAGCAAGGCGGCGGCCAGCGACCTGGTGGCGACGTTGGCCCTCGAGCTGGCCCCCGAGGTGCGGGTCAATGGCGTGGCTCCCGGGGTGGTGGCCTGGCCCGATGACGCCCCGACCGAAGAGCGGGCCGCCTACGAGTCGCGCATCCCGTTAGGCCGTCCGGGCACGCCCGAGGAGGCCGCCGCCCTGGTCCGCTGGCTGCTGTTGGAAGCCTCCTACGTGACCGGCGAGATCGTCCGCCTCGACGGGGGGCGCTGGCTGCGCTGACCGTCCGTCCACTTCGCGATCCGGAGCCTGTTCGCATGACCCCCGACACCATCGCCCCGCCGCCCAGCCGACCGAACCCCGAGACGACCGCGTGGACGGAGTACCTCCGCTGGGTGAGTTTCGCCGTGCCCGGCATGCTCAACCGCGGCAACGTCGAAGCCATGGACCATGGCATCGCCCATCGCCCGAGCGAGGCCCCCATGCTCGAGATCGGTTCCTTCTGCGGGCTCTCGACCTGCGTCCTCTCCTACCTGCGGCGGAAGCACGGGGCGGCCGGGCCGCTCGTGACCTGCGACCGCTGGGCCTTCGAGGGGCAGTCGTTAGGGGCACCCTTGGGCGACGCCACGCACGTCACCCACGACGACTACCGCACGTTCGTCCGCTCGAGCTACCTGCGGAACATCGGGATCTTCTGCCAGGGCGACCTGCCCTTCACCATCGAGCTCGACTCCGACGCCTTCTTCGAGGCCTGGGCCGAAGGCCGGGCCACGCAGGACGTCCTCGAGCGCCCCATCCGCTTGGGCGGTCCGCTCTCCTTCGCCTTCATCGACGGCAACCACACCGAGGCCTTCGCCCGCCGCGACTTCGAGCACACCGACCGCTGGCTCGAGGTCGGCGGGCACATCCTGTTCGACGATTCGGCCGACGGAAGCGCCTGGGAAGTCTGCCGCGTGGTGGCCGACGTGCTACGACTCGGCCGCTACGAGCTGGTCGGGAAGTACCCGAACTACCTGGTGCGGAAGACGCGCTCCGCGTAGCCCGGCTTGCCAACCGTTAGCCGGCCGGGGCGGCGGCGATCGCCGCGGCGAGTTCGGCCACCTCGGGCGACTCGGGGGCGATGGCCTTGGCTCGGTCGAGCCACATCCCGGCCCGCATGCGGTCGCCGGCCTTGAGCCGGGCCTTGCCCGCCTCGAGGGCCGCCCGCAGGTCGTCGCTCTTGGCCCGCAGGACGAGTTCCCACGCCTCGCCCGCCTTGTCGGGGCGATCCATGGCCATCCAACCGAGGGCCAGCTCGGCAGCCACGGCCTGGCCGGCCCGGTCGCGTTCCTCGAGGGCGGTCAGGAGTTCGACCGACTCGTGCGGCCGCCCGGCGAGCCGGAGGGCCTTGGCGTGGAGGAGGCGGAACCCGACCTCGCTCGGTGCGAGCTGTTGGGCGGCCTTGGCTTCCTCGATCGCCTTGCTCGCATCGCCGCCGCCCTCCGGGCCGGGCAAGGCGCACTCCGCGGCGAGGGCGTGGGCCCAGGGCTCCCGTGGCGCCGCGGCGAGGAGCGCGGCGGCATCGGCCAGGGCTCCGGCCCGATCGCCGCTCCGCAAGCGGGCGTTGCCGCGATGGAGAAGGAACATCGGGCTCGAAGGTTGGAGGGCGACGGCGCGGTCGTAGTAGGGGAGGGCGGCCTCGACCGCCCCGGTGTTGTCGACGACCATGCCAGCGGCGTCCTGGAGGCCAGCGTTCGAAGGCTCGAGGTCGGCCGCCCGGCGGTAGGCATCCGCCGCCGCCTGCCGTGCCACGGTGGCCTCGGGGCCGCGTGTGTTGGAAGCCTTGGCGAGCTGGACGCGCGCGAGGAGTTCGAGGCTCTGCCCGTCGGGGGAACGCTCGGCGAGGTAACTCGCCACCCGCACCGCGTCGTCGATGCGGCCGTCGTCCAAGGCCTTCTCCGCGGTGGCCATCGCCTCGTCGCGCTCCTTCGCGGTGAGCGGAGCGGCTGCCCGCGGCGCGGCGGCGGGGGGCGTCGAACCGCCGGAACAGGCGGCAAGCGCCGAAGCGGCAAGGAGCAAGGCCACGATCCGCTTGGCGGGAGATGGCCCGCGAAGCGGTAAGATGGCCGGACTATGTCTCCTGCACACGGGGCTCATGCACACGGACCGACGGCGGGCTCGCGCCCGGGACACCCTTCGCCTTCCGCCACCGGCGGGGCGGCCGTCGTCGCCGGCGGCGCGGGGGGCCAAGGAACGGAACTGGCCAAATCCTACACGCCGAAGGACGCCGAGCCCGTGGCCCGCGAGCGGTGGGAGGAGACCCGGGCCTTCCGGGCCGAGCCAGCCGGGCACGGCCCGCGCGGCGATCGCGAGCCCTACGCGATCTTCATCCCGCCGCCCAACGTGACCGCGGCCCTCCACCTCGGCCACGCCTTCAACAACACGCTGCAGGACCTCCTCACCCGGGCCCACCGGATGATGGGGCACAACGCGCTCTGGATGCCGGGCACCGACCACGCTGGGATCGCCACCCAGACCGTGGTCGAGAAGCGGCTCCTCCTCCAAGGCAAGCGCCGCACCGACTTCACCCGCGACGCCTTCGTGGCCAAGGTGCAGGAGTGGAAGGACGAGTACGAGGCCACCATCATCTCGCAGCTGGAAGCCATGGGCTGCTCCTGCGACTTCAGCCGCACCCGCTTCACCATGGATCCGGTCTGCGCGACCGCCGTGCGCGAGGCCTTCTTCCGCCTCTTCCGTGACGGGCTCATCTACCGCGGCAAGCGGTTGGTGAACTGGGATCCGGTGACCCGCACCGCCCTCGCCGACGACGAGGTCGAGATGGAGGAAGTGGCCGGCCACATGTGGTACCTGCGCTATCCGCTCGAGGATGGCTCGGGGCACGTGACGGTGGCCACCACCCGCCCGGAGACGATGCTCGGCGACACCGCGGTCGGCATGAACCCCAAGGACCCGCGGGCCAAGGCTCTGCGCGGAAAGAAGATCCGCCTGCCGATCGTGGGCCGCGTGATCCCCATCATCGAGGACGACTACGTGGTGCTGCCCGCCGACCTCGCCCAACAGGTGGGCGGCGACGCCAGCGACCCCAAGGCCGCCTTCGCCACCGGGTTCCTGAAGGTGACTCCGGCCCATGACCCCAACGACTGGGACCTCGGGCAGCGGCACCAGTTGCCGGCGGTGAACGTGATGGCCCCGGACGGTTCCATCTCCGACCGCCACGGGTGGGAGGACGTGAGCGACGAAGCCCGCCGCTTCGTCGGCTTGAGCCGCGAAGACGCCCGCCAGGCGATCGTGGCCTGGTTCCGCGAGAAGGGCCTCCTCGAGAAGGTCCGCGACTACGCCCACAGCGTGGGCCACTCCTATCGCAGCCACGTGCCGATCGAGCCGTACCTCTCCGAGCAGTGGTACGTGCGGGTCACCGACGACCGCTTGGCCGGAGCGGCGCTTCGGGCCATGGCCCCCGACCAGGTCGACGGTTCGCCGACGGCGCTCAAGAAGGGCTTCGCCGCCCCCGGCGATGGCGAACTCCGCTTCTGGCCCGAGCGCTACGCCAAGACCTTCCAGCTCTGGCACGAGAACATCCGCGACTGGTGCATCTCGCGGCAGCTCTGGTGGGGGCATCGCATCCCGGTCTGGTCGGGAACACCGACCGCGCCCGACTGGACGGCGCGGATGGCCGAGTTCTCGAAGAGCCACCGCGCCGCCGAGCTCAAGGGCCACGACGGCACCACCCACGTCTGCGTGCACAAGGCCGACGATCGCGAGCTGGTGACGTGGCTCGAAGGCCAAGGCCTGGCCCAAGACCCCGACGTCCTCGACACCTGGTTCAGTTCGGCGCTCTGGCCGCTCTCGACCCTCGGCTGGCCCGACCCGGCCGCAGTCGGCCTCGAGCCGGGACTCCTCGACACCTTCAATCCGAGCGACGTCCTCTGCACAGCCCGCGAGATCATCACCCTGTGGGTCTCCCGCATGGTGATGTTCAACCGCTACTTCCTCGGCGGGCGGCTCCCGTTCCGCGACGTCTTCATCCACGCCATGATCCAGGACGGCTTCGGGCAGAAGATGTCGAAGTCGCTCGGGAACGGCGTCGACCCGCGCGACATCATCGCCACCCACGGCGCGGATGCCATGCGCTTCACGCTCTGTTCGATGGCCACCGACACGCAGGACGTGCGGATGCCGGTCGACATGATCGATCCGCACTCCGGCGAGACCTTCGCCCCCAAGACGATCGTGACCGCGGCCGGGCACACCGTGGCCGACGCCGTGCAGGTCTCGCCCAAGGATCCCTCGAAGAAGATGGTCTCGGGCTACGGCTCGGCGAGCGGTGTGGCCACGCCGAGCGAGGAGATGCCGCTCGCCCGCAACACCTCGAGCAAGTTCGACCTCGGGCGGAACTTCTGCAACAAGCTGTGGAACGCGACCCGCTTCGCCCTGACCAACCTCGCGGGAGGCACGGGCGATCCGGCTCCGGTGGCGGGGCTGCCCCTCGTCGACCGTTGGATCCTGGCCCGCCTCCACCGCACCCAGCACGCCCTCGAGGACGCCCTCGCCGGCTACCGCTTCAACGAGTACGCCGACGCCCTCTACGACTTCGTGTGGCGCGACTTCTGCGATTGGTATCTCGAGGCCATCAAGCCCACGGTGAAGTCCGACCCGCGGCAGCGCCGCGTCCTCCGCACCACGCTTGACGCGGCGATCCGCTTCCTCCATCCGGTGGTGCCCTTCGTGACCGAGACGCTCTTCCCGGCGGTCTCGGCGACCGGCCCGGCGGGGCTGCCCGGCGTCGAGCTTGAACCCGGCGAAGTCTTGGCCACCGCGGCGTGGCCCTCGATCGCTTGCGCGGTCGAGGACCGCGAAGCCGCGGCCCTCTTCGCCCGCGTGCAAGAGCTGGTGAACGCGATCCGCAACAAGCGCGGCGAGCGGCAGGTCCAGCCCAAGAAGAAGATCAAGCTGGCCGCCCCCAGCGAAGTCCTCGGCCTCATCGAAGCGGGCGAGGGGATCGTGCAGCACCTGGCCGGGGTCGAGAGCGTTTCGACCCTCGGCCCCGATCGCCCGCTCGACGCCGTGGCCTTCGCCTTCGAGGGCCGCGAAGTGGTCCTCTCCGGCCTGGTCGACGCGGTCGACGCCGGGGCGGAGCGGGTCCGGCTCGAGAAGACGATCGCCGACCGGGAGCGGCAGATCGCCGGCTTCCGCTCCAAGCTCGACAACCAGGGCTACCTAGCCAAGGCCCCGCCCGACAAGGTCGAGGAGACCCGGCGGCTCCTGACCGAGGCCGAAGCCGATTGCGCCGCGGCCCGACGGTTGCTTGCGGCCTTGTCCTGACCCGCGGGTACGAGGAGGCCGAAAGAAGCTCGGCCGTCATGCGTTGGCCGACCGGGCGTCGAACGTGTCCCGACCGCGGAGGACGAGTGACCATGCCAGGCATCGCGAGCAGTCCGAGGACCCCGAGCACACCCCTGGCGGTGGCCCTCGGCTGCGCCCTCTGGGTGGTCCTCCTCGGCTGCCAGGGCGGGGGGGCCACGGCTCCGCCGGTCCCCGCGCCGAGCCCGGCGGTGGTCGACAGCTCGAGCAAGCCGACCACCGAGACCCGCGGTGCCGCCGCGGCGCTGGCTCCGACACCCGCGGTCGCGGTCGAGCCTTGGGTCTGGCAATCCCCGGTCGGGCCGGTGCAGGGCGACGTCTACGCCACCCAGCACTTCCGGCTCTACACGACAAGCCGCCAGGAGAGCTCGGTGCGGCGCTCGCTTCCGGTCTTCTACGAGACGGCCCTCGAGCACTACACGACCGAGATCTGCCAACTCCCCGAGCCGCCCAAGCCGCTCGAGACCTACGTCTTCGGCACCCGCGACCAGTGGGCCGACTACACCAAGCTCCGCCTCGGTGAGGACGCCGGCACCTACCTTGCCCTGCAGCGCGGCGGCTACACCCTCGATTCGCAAGCGGTCCTCTTCGATCTCGGCCGCTGGGACACCCTGGCCCTCGCTGCCCACGAGGGCTGGCACCAGTACACCCAGGCAACCTTCCGCCATCCGCTCCCCATCTGGCTCGAGGAAGGCCTGGCGACCTACATGGAAGGGCATCGCTGGGACCGCGGGCAGGAGCGGCCGCTTTTCGCCCCGTGGCGGAACATGGAACGCTTCGGGGCCCTCCGCGAGGCGAACCGCGACGACGAGCTCATCCCGCTCGAGCAGCTTCTCGAGGGGATGCCCCAAGCCTTCCTGCGCCGGGACGGGCAATCGAAGCTCCTCACCTACTACGCCCAGGTCTGGTGCCTCACCCACTATCTCGCCGACGGAGAAGAAGGCCGCTACCGCGAGGCCCTCGCCGAACTCCTCCGCGACGCGGTCGCCGGACGGATCGCGAGCAAGGTGGCCACCAGCGAGCGGCTCCCGCGCCACCTGCGGAATGCCCCGGCAGCGAAGCTCGGCAAGGCCCTCGTCCTCGTCTACTTCAACCCGGACTTCGCCGAGTTCGAGGCGGGCTACGAGGCGTTCCAGACGGCGCTCCTCGCCCGCGGCGCCGGCGACTACATCTGGCGCGGCGAGGACCCGGTAAAGGGGCTCGCCAAGCGCGGTGCCAAGGCGCCGAACTAACCATTGGGTGGCGAGAGGCGCGGGAAGTCGCGCAGCCCCGGCGGGAGTTCGCCTGGTCCCGGGCCGCCGCCCGGGTGGCCGAAGCTCGCGTCGGGCGTCCCGCGGAAGCGCCGCGGCACAACGGGAAAGTCGGCGGTGAGGTGGTAGTGGTAGGTGCCGGCGGGGAACTCGGGCGTGGGGCCGAGGCAGCCGTTGCATTCGTCGAGGTCGCCGAGGCCGGGGACGTACTCGTAGTCTTGGATGAACGACCCGTCGAAGCTGCCGCCGACCTCTGGCGGGCGAAGGCCTTGCCGCAGCCGATAGCTCGACCGCATGGGCCGCAGCGGACTGGCTGCATCGCTGGCCACGTCGTGGCCGAACGGTCCGTAGATCGGGAAGCCGTCGGCCGCCCAGCCCACCAGGATCATGGCCTGCCGCTCGTCGCTCGCCGCGGCTAACCGCTGGTAGAGGCCGGTGGGGAGGCCGTGGTAGTGGTAGGCCCCGCTCGGCTGCACGTGGGCGTGGTGCTCGTCGACTCCGAGGTGCGGGCCGATCGACGCGTGGAGCGGCTCGAACTCCCAGCCCGAGGCCTGGTCGCCGCGGAGGAAGGGGCCCGCCGGGTCGAAGGGCACGCCGTTCACGGCCACCCCGAACTGGACCACGCCGATCGCAGCCGACTCGGCGTTCGGCTGGGGATGGAGCGGCACGCGGAAACGATGGGCTTGGGCTCGCAGCGGAAAGGGATCGTTGGCGTTCGGAAAGAGCCCGGTGGTGTGGTCGGGGATGCCGTTCGCCTCGATGACGCGGGCCTCGCCCTCCTCGCGGATCGAGACCCGGTTCATGGAAGGATCGGCCGACCGCGGAGCGTGCGAGGCGCGATGGGCGATGAAGCCGGCGGCGAGGAGGACCGCAATCCCGAGGGCCGGGAGGAAGACCATGCGCGGTGGCAGCGTGAAGGCCATGTTCCCCGAGTCTAGCGGCGCGGGGCTAGGCCAGCCGCTCCGCCACGAACCTCGCCACGCGGTCCTTGGCGTCGGCGCCCATCTTGCCGAAGCCGGCGTGTTCGTAGGGGGCGCCGGTGCGCTCGTAGACGTGGAGTTCGACGAGGGACGGATCGGTGTAGCGGGCCCGGAGCGCGGCCAGGAACTCCTCCTGTCCCTCGAGGGCCACCCATTCGTCGTGCCGGTTGTGGAGGGCGAGGAGCGGGATGGGCCGCCAGCCGTCGAGGTGGCCGATCGGGTTGCAGCGCTCGAGGAGCCCGGGATTCCCGCGCAAGACGTTCGGTTGCCAGCGCCAGGAGCCGGTCGTGCATTCGACGACCGCGGCGCTGAAACGGTGCGGTCGGCACAGGCGGGCCAGGGTCACCATGCCGCCCGCGCTCATCCCGCCGAGGGCCATGCGCTCGAGGTCGAAGCCGCCGAGGGCGTGCACGGCGTCGACCACGCCGTCGATCTCGCCGATCATCTGGTCCACCACCTGCAAGGTGTTGGACGGCTCCTGGGCCCAGGCCTCGAGGCGTTCGCCGTGGCCGGGGAGATCGACGCTCACCGTGGCGATGCCGGCCCGGAGGAGCCGTTGGAAGCGCCCGGGGTCGATCTCCTTCCGCACCGTGCGGCCGTGCATCCAGAGGAGCCAAGGGCGGATGGGCAACTCGCCCGGCGGCGATTCGCCGCTCCACGCCGGGTGCGACACCATGGCCGGCACCTCGTGGCCATCGACAGCGAGGCGTAGCCAGCGGGTGTGGACGGCGAGCGAAGCGGGGACGCCGGCGAAGTGGGGCACGCGTCGACCTACTTCTTCCACCAAGCGAGGCCGATCGGCTGCGGGTGCCAGGCGAGAAGGAGGCCCGAGACGGTCATGGCCGTGCCGTAGTTTGCGCTTCGCTTGAAAACGCGGTCGTTCCAGGTGCCGTCGGCATCGCGCACCGAGAAGAGGAGTTCCTCGAGCTTGGCCCGGTAGGGCTCGCGCTCCGCTGGCGGGAGGAGCCGCACGGCGAGTTCGGCGTGGTGGAAGCCGTAGAAGAAGTAGTAGGGGGCGACGTTGTAGGGCGGGATGTGCGTGCCGTTCTTCTGGCGACGCTTCTCGAGTTCGCCCCAATGTTCGATGAAACGGTCGAGGGCGAAGCGGAGGCGGTCGGAGTTCGACCGCCCGGCGAGGAAGAGGGCGCTCTCCGCGGCCACCATGCGGCCGATCGCACCGGGGATCTGGTCCGGCGTGTCGCGGGTCGGACGAGTCGCCGAGTAGGCCATGAAGCCGCTCGCCCCGCGGCAATGTTCGAGGGCCTCGAGGGCCCGCTCGAGGACGCCTTCGTCGATGGTTCGTCCAGAGGCCTTCGCCTCGTACAGCGCCATCACCGCCGGAGCGGTCATGAAGGGCGAGGTCGGGCAGGGCGTTTCGAGGCCAGGCGAACGGGCGTAATTCCATCCGCCGACTTTGGGGATCTCGGTCGATTGCAGGGCGTGGAGGTACCAGTCGATCGCCTTCCGCACCGCGGCCTCGCGGCCGGCGGGGATGGCGTGCTGGCGCTCGAGGGCGAGGAGGAATCGCAGCCCGTAGCAGTGCCCCCAGCCGCGGACGTCGTAGCCACCCTTGTAGACAGTGGGATCCGGGCTCATCAGCGGCTCGTCGATCGCGGCGCAGACGAAGTCGGTGGCTCGGGCCACCGCCTCGCGGCGCCCGGCGTCGTCGGCGTAGCCCGGCACCTCGAGGAGCGTCTGGGCCACGATCGAGGTCCCGCCGACGCGGTAGCCGTAGGGGATCTGCCCGCCCACGCGATAGACGCCTTCGTAGGGCCACTCGTCGCGCGGCTCGGCGGCGTCGAAGCCCTCTTGCATGGCGACCAGCTTGGGCAGGCACTCCCGCACCGCGGCGTCGATGCGGGCCGGGACGGGGGCGGTGGGAACCGGCTGGAGGAGCTGGCTCGCGGCGAGGAGGAGGGTTGAGGGAAGGGCGGGCACGGGGTGGGCTCAGGAGGGTGAAGCGGCCGGGGAAAGGGCGGCGCTCGGCATGTAGAGATAGACCTTCATCTCCTGTCCGTAGCGATGGATCTCGGGACCGTCGAAGCCGGGGATGGCGGCCTCGACCGGGGGGAGGTCGACCGGCGTTCGGAGCAGGAGGAAGGCTCGATCGGCCATCACCTCGCGCAGCCGGCGGGCCTGGTCGAGGACCTTCCGGCGGCGGTCCGGGTCCATCATGAGTTCGTACGGTGGGTCGAGAAAGGCAAGGGTGACCGGCTTCGGGGCCCGCTCGAGGGGCAGGGGGCCGAGGGCATCGCCCTGCAGGGCCACGGCCCGATCACCGCACTTGAGTCGGGTGATGTTCCGCTGCAGGGCCGCGTAGACGTCGCGGTCCCGCTCGAGGAGGACCACGCTGGCCGCGCCGCGGGAGACTGCTTCGAGGCCCATCGTGCCGACGCCGGCGAAGAGGTCGAGGACGTGGGCCCCTTCGAACCAGCCGCGGAGCAGGTTGAAGATGGACTCCTTGACCCGGCTTGTCATGGGCCGGGTGACGTCGGTCCCTTCCGGGCAATCCAAGATTCGAGAGCGGTATTCGCCGCCCATGATGCGGAGCATGGGGGGCATCCTACTGCCCGGAGGGGCGGGGTTCAGCGGTCGTTCCAGATGTGCCGGTTGTGCGGCGAAGGGATTTGCCGGGGGCCCGGACAATGCGCTCAGCGAACGCAGGACCCGGCCGATCAACCACCATCCGAAGCCCGGTGCGGGAGCGTATCCCGGGGGACCAAGCTGGCGGAGTGAAGGCCACATGACCGAGCCTGGCGATCTGCGCTGCATGGAGCCGTTCACGTCCAGCGTCGAGAACGTGTTCCGAACCATGCTGAAGCTTCCGGTGACCGCCGGAACGCCGAAGGATGGCGCCCACACCGAAGGCGAGAAGCACGTGCGGGCCACGGTGAAACTGACCGGCCAGGTGCTCGGAGCGGTGACCCTGATCTTCCCGGAGAAGACGGCCGAGGCGGCCATCAAGGCCTTCATCGGCCGCGTCCCGACGTTCGGCGGTGCCGACTACCGTGATGCGGTCGGCGAGCTTGCCAACATGGTGGCGGGCGGAGCCGCGGTGCGGATTCCCGGACGGCGGGTGGCGATCAGCTGCCCGAGCGTCGCGGTGAGCCCGACCCCGGCGGCGAAAGCCCAGCCCAATGCGGTGTGTATGACCATCCCGTTCACGATCGCCGCGGGCACCTTCGCGGTCGAGGTCGTCCTTTCGAATGCGGAGGGCGCGGCGAAGGCCGCGTGAAGGAGAGGCCATGGATGCGACCATGCGAGTGATGCTCGTCGACGACTCGAAGACGATGCGCAACATCCAGCGCACGATGCTGAGCCAGATGGGCGTGCAGGAGATGGAGGAGGCCCAGGACGGTCAGGACGCCCTGAGCAAGATCGGGGCCTTCCGGCCCACGCTCGTCCTCGTCGACTGGAACATGCCCAACATGGACGGGCTCGAGTTCGTCAAGCAAGTGCGGAGCCGCGGCTTCACCATGCCCATCATCATGGTGACCACCGAGGCCGAGAAGACGAAGGTCGTCTGCGCCATCAAGGCGGGCGTCAACAACTACGTGATCAAGCCCTT
>JBGAKK010000118.1:0-7784 GCA_044224425.1 Phycisphaerales bacterium | reverse complement strand
GCCGGAGAGGCGGAATCGCGCCCTTCCCGCCAGCGGACGACCCCAGATGCCAGGGCCCGGATCGGCAGTGGACACACCATTCCGTCGGCACTGGACACACCATTCTGCCTCCACGCTCGCGCGACCGCTAGCGACCAGGAGCGTCACCGGCGGCTTTCTTTGACAGCGTGAGCACTTGCGCCGCGAATCCGGCAATCGGCCGGAGAGGCGGAATCGCGCCCTTCCCGCCAGCGGACGACCCCAGATGCCAGGGCCCGGATCGGCAGTGGACACACCATTCCGTCGGCACTGGACACACCATTCTGCCTCGCGACCGGCAACAGGACAGACACCTCTGCCGGGCCTACCCCTCGCCCAAACCGGCGAGGCACCGCACCACCCACCCCCAGAACGGAACCGCCACCCTCTCCCTCTCCCCGCACCCCTCGCCACCCCCGACAGCTTCCTCGCCCGACCCCCCCCCGACCCCCGGCGGGGGGCAGGTTCGCTACCCTCCGGACTCCTCCGGCGGGGCTCTCTCGAATCTCACAAGCCTTGCTCTCGCCGGTCGATAAAGCCCCGCTATGGCCACCACCAAGGCACGGAAGCCTTCGTCCGCGGCGAGTCGCTCGTCCGCTTCGTCTTCGTCCACCGCTCGGACCGCCGCTGGCGGGGTCCTGCCCGAGGCCGGACTGACCCGCCGCGTGGCGTGGTTGGCCGCCGCCGGCGCATGGGTCTTCGCCTTCGTGGCCTTGGCCAGCTTCAGCGTCGCCGACTGGCCGTCGCACGTGGTCAGCGTGCACAACGACCCGGCCGCGAACCTGATGGGTCGGCTCGGGGCCGCCTTCGCCTACTGGACGTACCTCGTCCTCGGCGTCGGCGTGTGGATCCCGCTCCTCCTCGCCGGCGTGGCCCTCGCCTTCGTGGCCATGGGCCGCAGCGTCGTGCATCCGGTCGTCCGCAGCATCGGGGCGATCATCATGATGCTCGCCTTCTCCTGCCTGCACGCGAAGTGGCTGCCGAACGTCGGCCCGCTCACCAACGCCGACGCCGGCCTCCTGCCGCAGTGGGCCTCCGACCAGCTCGCCATCCGCTTCGGCGGCGCCGGCTCGAGCATGCTCCTTCTCTTCGCCTTCCTCCTCGGGGCGATCGTGGCCATCGACGAGGTCGTCTTCGCCATGCCGCAGGTCCTGAGCCGGACCTTCTCCTTCCTTGAACCGGTCTGGAACTACGACTGGGCCGGCCTCGTCGCCTCGCTCCGCAGCAAGCTCGCCCCGCGGCCGCAGCCGGCCGTGGTCGGCATGGGCGCCGGCTCGCCGCGCCCGCAGCGGAGCGGCCCCAAGGCCCAGAAGCTGAACAAGACGCCGCCCGCCTCCGATGTGGCGGAGGACGTCGAGGAAGAAGACGACGAGCTCGACGCGGCGACCGCCGTCGCCACCCTCGACGAGGATGCCGACGAGGACGAGGTCGAGGACGAGGTCGAGGAACTCGACGAGATGACGTGCGACGCCGACGACGAGTCGGACGCGGGCGACGAGGCCGACGAGACCCCCTCCCCTGCCCCGCGCAAGGCCGCCAAGTCGAAGCGGGCCAAGCCCGAGCCCAAGGCGAAGGCCAAGGACGTCGCCAAGGACCAGGACGCAGACGAGGACGCCGACGAGCGCCGAGCGATTCCGCCGCCAAGGCTCCCCTCACCGAGGACGAGCTGCGGGCCAAGATCGCCAAGCTCCCCATCAAGATGGCCTCGGCCCCCAAGACCATCGCCCGCGACGAGGACATCCCCCGCGAGCAGAACTTCGAGGGCTACCGCTTCCCGACCCTCGAACTCCTCGAGGATCCCGAGCACAACTACTCGCAGTCGATGGAGTCCTTCGTCCGCGAGCAGGCCAGCAAGCTCGAGCAGGCCCTCCACACCTTCGACATCGAGGGCGAAGTGGCCGGCATCGAGAGCGGCCCGGTGGTCACCCTCTACTCGGTCGAGCTCGCTCCCGGCACCCGCGTGGCCCGCCTCGAGACGATCGCCAAGGACATCGCCCGCTCGCTGCAGGCCCCCAACATCCGCATCATCCCCAACATGGTCGGCCGCACCGCGGTCGGCATCGAGGTGCCCAACCCGCGGAAGGAAAAGGTCCGCCTCAAGGAGCTCATGTCCGGCAAGCAGTCGGAAGGCATGATCCTCCCGATGTTCCTGGGCAAGGACTCCTCCGGCGAGTCCCTGGTGCTCGACCTCACCAAGATGCCCCACATGCTCATCTCGGGCACCACCGGCTCGGGCAAGAGCGTGTGCATGAACTCGATCATCATGAGCTGGCTCTACACCAAGCGGCCCGACGAGCTGAAGCTGGTCCTCGTCGATCCGAAGATGGTCGAGATGAGCCAGTTCTCCGACATCCCGCACCTGATGTGCCCGGTGGTGACGGAGATGAACAAGGCCGCCGGCATCCTCGAGTGGGCGGTCAACAAGATGGAAGAGCGGTACGAGCTCTTCAAGTCGGCAGGCGTCCAGAACATCCGGGCCTACAACGACCTCGGCGAGGAGGACCTCTTCTCCCGGCTGCAGCCGGCCAACGACCTGGAGAAGGCCCGGCTGCCGAAGAAGCTCCCCTACATGGTCTTCGTGATCGACGAGCTGGCCGACCTCATCATGACCAACAAGGAGGTCGAGACCTCCATCGTCCGCATCGCCCAGAAGGCCCGCGCCGTCGGCATCCACCTCATCCTGGCCACGCAGCGGCCCCAGGCCAACGTCGTCACCGGCCTCATCAAGAGCAACATGCCCTGCCGCGTCTCCTTCAAGGTCGCCAGCGGCATGGACTCCCGCATCGTCCTCGACCACAAGGGGGCGGAACTCCTCCTCGGCCAAGGCGACATGCTGGTCCTCACCCCGAGCTCGACCGAGCTCCGCCGGGCCCAGGGCACGCTGGTCACCGACACCGAGACCCGCAAGGTCGCCAAGTTCCTGAAGGACGTGGCCCTGCCGAGCTTCGAGCGCACCCTGGTGGCCATCAAGGGCACCCAGGCCCAGGCCGCCGAATCCCGCGAGGAGTCCGGGGCCGACGTCAGCATCGAGAAGGACCCGCTCTTCGAGAAGGCCGTCGAGATCATCATCGAGTCGGGCCGCGGCAGCGTCAGCCTCCTGCAGCGGCGCCTGGCCATCGGCTACGGCCGGGCCAGCCGGCTCGTCGACCAGATGGGCCTCGCCGGCATCCTCGGCGAGCACAACGGCTCGGTGGCCCGCGAGGTGATCATCACCCTCGACGACTGGAAGCGCATGCGCGAGCTAGCCGAGGAGCACGTCGAGCCGAACCCCGACGACGTGCGCGACGACCCCGACCTCGGCTGACGAGGCCCGCCCCCCCAACATAGCAGCGGCCCGCGACGATCGTCGCGGGCCGCGTTCGTTGCGGGGCGGAGGCGACCCCCCCCCCCGCCGTGCCGATGGCGTGGGCTCGTCAGTAGCCGATGTCCGACTGCATCGCCTGCTCGATGATCGCGTTGGCGTCGGCGGCGAGGAGGTAGCCCTGGAGCTGCAGGGCCTGGGCGTGGCAGGTCACCGCCGCCACGTAGGCCGCGTGGTCGGTGAAGTTCGCCGTCAGATCGATGTGCCCGCCGGCAATCGTCCGTAGCAGTCCCAGGAGGGTGCCGTCGTTGTAGGAAGGATCGAGCGGAAGGTACTGGTTCTCGCCGACCGCCACCGCGGGCAGGCGGTACGCGGCGGTCGCGACGGGTTGCTGGCCCACGAAGCGCACCAGGGCGTTGCCGTTCGAGTCCCGCGCGATGGAGGGGTCGTTCGGCGCGCCAAGCCAGATGCTCGGCGGCGGAGCCACGCCATCGCACCAGTTCCTGGCCGCCACGAACAAGGCCCGGAAGAACGGCGTCCACTCCGCCGGGTTCGCCAACTCGGGGTCCGGGAGGCCGAACTCGGCGACATCGATGTCGCGGATGTGGGCGGCGCCGGCGAATTGATAGACGCGGTAGTTGGCCTCCTCATGCCGCGTCTTGAAGGCATCGAGCACCAGCACGTCGGCCTCGGACTGGAAGTCGATCTCGAGCCCCGCACCGGGCAGCGGGGGCTTCTCCGCGTTGCACATGCCCATGCTGTTGCCCTTCGGATGGGTATAGCCGTTGCCGGTTCCTCCGACCAGGGAGAAGTCGAACAGCCCCTTGCCCACCGGCATGCGGAGCAGCCCGCGAAGGCGGGAGCCGGAAGCGGAGTAGCCGAACGCGGCGCGGCGCTGGATGGTCCCCAGAAGCGGCGCGGCCACCGGGTCGGTCTTGAGCGCCTTGACGTAGTCCACCACGATGTCGAACTCGTCGCCCGCCGAGGTGATGAACTCGCCGGAGGTGTCGAGCAAGCCGTCCGACCACGGCCTGGCAGGGTCGGCGACCGGGGAGCGCTTTCCGATGCCGGCCGGGTCGCAGCGAACGGTGGCGTAGCGGAACCCGAGGCCGAAGAGGAACTCGTCGGTCAGCGTGTAGCGGGCATCGGCCTGCTCCTGGCCGACGACTGTCACGATGGTGGTGGCCACGAGCCAGTCGAAGAGGAGGGTGGGGCTTCCCGCCGTCGGATTCTGGGGAGCGATGAACTGGCAGGGGACGAGGTAGGGACGCCCGTTCGAGGTCGAGCCCTCGAACATGGCTTCGTAGCGGAGGTACGGGACACCGTTGTAGGTGCCCTGCGGCGTGGAGACGAGCGTGCCGGCGACGATGTGGCCGGCGGCGTCGGCGGAGGAGGAATGGCCCGCGACGGCGATCGCAGCGGCCGCGCAGGCAAGGACGGTTCGATGGACGGACAGCATCGGAAGGCTCCAGAAGCGAAGGACGACATCAGTGGCCGACCTGCACGGTGCGGGTCGCTGATCGCCAAGCGACGGATCGCCCGGCCGAGGGCAAGGCAATCCGCGGCGGACGAGCGGCGGGACCTACTGCTGCTTCGGTCCGGCTGAGCCGGCAGCGGCCGGTTTGGAGCCGGAGGCTTCGGCGCGCCGGCGCGAGGCGGCGAGGCTCTCGCGATAGCTCGGCTCCTCTTGGGTGGGATCGAGCTCGATGGCCCGCTCCCAATCCCTGACCGCCTCCTCGAAGCGATCGAGCACGTCGTAGGAGGCGGCCCGTCCCGCGTGGCTGTCGCGAAGGGCTTCGGTGACGAGGACGCCGCGGGGATCGCGCTCGTGGATCGGCGCCACGGTGCGGATCGCCAGGTCGTACCACTGCACGCTCTCGGCGGGCTTGCCGTCGTCTCGGGCCACGAGACCAAGGTTGCCGTAGCTCATGCCCAGCTCGATCTGGAGTTGCGGCACCTCGGACTGCGCCGCCACGAGGCTCTCGCGGATGCCGCAGGCCAGCTCGTGCTCGGACCGCGCCGCCTCGAGCTGCCCCCGCTTGGCGAGGAGCGTGCCGAGCCGGCAATGGGCGGCGGCGAGGGTGCGCTGGTAGTCGGGCACGTTCGGGAATGCCGCGGCCAACTCCCCGCACAGGTCGCAGGCCGCCTGGCACTCGACGCGGGCTTCGTCCAGCCGACCTTGCCTGTCCAGCACGACCCCGAGGTTGGTGCGGGTCCGGGCCAGCGATTGCCGGTAGCGGCCCACGCCCGGAAAGTCGCCCACGAGCTTCTGCTGCACGTCCCTCGCCTTCTCGAGCTCCACGCATCCGGCCTCCGGCTGGCCGAGATTGCACAGCACCAGGCCCAAGCTCCCGCTGCTGCTGCCGAGGCCCTGCCGGTACTCCGGATTGGCCGGAACCTTCGAGACCAGCGTGGCAAACAAATCGCGGGCGGTCTCGTATTCGCGTCGCGCCGCCTCGCGCTGGCCCGAGCTTCCCAGGAGGACGCCAAGGTTGTGGTGCGTGTTGGCCAATCGTTCCATGTGCCCCGGCACGGCGGGCAATGCCGCCACCAGCTTCTCGCTGAGGGCACACGCGGCCTCGTACTCGTTGCGGGCCCCGACGTTTTCTCCGATCGCGAAGAGCAGGGTGCCCAGGTTGTGATGGACCTTGGCCAGCTCCGCTTGGTACGCAGGCACTCCCGGCGACGCATCGAGCAGTTGCTGCAGCAGATCGCGGGCGGTCTCCATTTCGGAGCGGGCCGCGCCCCGCTCCCCGCTGCCCGACAGCACGGTCGCCAGGGACATGCTGGCGATGGCGAGGTTCAACCGGTAGGACGGCGTCTCGGGGAACTCCCTCGCCAGGGCGCCGAATTGCGATCGCGCCGCCTCGCTTGCGGCCCGGGCCTCGCTGCCCCGGTCGAGGCGGCTCCAGAGGCTGGCCGCTCGGAGGTGCCCCTCGGCACGGATCGCCCGGCTGCGCTGGTCGGACCCTTGGCGTTCGGCAAACGCCTTCCAGCGGCCGAGCGCCGCCTCGAGGTAGGCACGCTCCGACGGGCCCAGCTCCGGCTTCGAGCCTATGAGCTGGATGATGGCGTCATCCATGCTCGCCCGGTACGACGCCAGGGTCTCCTCTTCGGCACGTTCCGCTTCGGCCCGCCGGTGTTCCGCCCGGAGGAGGCCGTAGGTCGTCCCGGCCATGCCGGCGACGAGGAGGAGGACGATCGCCGCCGAGACGACCACCGCCCCGCGGTTTCGGCGCACGAACTTCCGGAACCGGTATCGGGCTGAAGGAGGACAGGCGGCCACCGGTTCGTCGGCCAGGTAGCGTTGCACGTCGAGGGCAAGGCCCGCGGCGGTCTCGTAGCGTCGCGTGCGGTCCTTCTCCAAGCATTTCATGGCGATCCAATCGAGATCGCCGCCTACGAGGACACCGAGCCGCTTGGTGTCGCCGGCCCGCCGCTTCGGGGCGAGACGCAGGCCGGTGGCGCCGAGCGAGGAGAGCCGGGTGGAGGGCTTGGGCGGCTCGACCTCGCGGATGATGCGCATCATCTCGGCGTACCCCTTGCCGAGCAGCTCGTCGTTCGGGAAGGGCGTGGTGCCGGTGAGCAGCTCGTAGAGGAGGACGCCGAGGGAGTAGATGTCGCTGCGGGTGTCGATGTCGAGGGCGGAGAGCTCGGCCTGCTCGGGGGACATGTAGGCGGGCGTCCCGATGAGCTGGCGATGCTCGGTGAAGAGGGTCCGCTGGGTGAGCTCGATGCCGGTGGCCTTGGCGATCCCGAAGTCGATCACCTTGGCGACCGGCACGCCGTCGTGCATCGTCACCAGCACGTTGGAAGGCTTGATGTCGCGGTGGATGACGCCCTTCATGTGGGCGTGCTGGATCGCATGGCACACGCACCCGAACAGCTCGAGGCGACCCTTGGTGTCGAGGTCGGCAGCGTCGCAGTACTCGCAGATGGGCACGCCCCGGATGTACTCCATGACGAAGTACGGCCGCCCCGTCTCGGTGGCCCCCGCATCCAGCACCTTGGCGATGTTCGGATGGTCCATCATGGCCAGGGCCTGCCGCTCCGCCTCGAAGCGGGCGATGACCTGCCGCGTGTCCATGCCCAACTTGATGATCTTGAGCGCCACCCGCCGCTTCACCGGCTCGCGCTGCTCGGCCATCCAGACGATGCCGAAGCCCCCTTCGCCGATGGGCTGGAGGAGCCGGTAGCGACCGATCTGCGAACCCGCCTGCTCGAGGGTCGGGACCGTCGCGGCCGCGTCCACCAAGGCCCGGGCCGCCCCGGCCGTCCGCACCACCGCCCGGATGCGGGCATCGAGGAGCGACTCGACCTCCTGGCGGAGCTCGGCATCCTCGCCGCACTCCCGCTCGACGATGGCAGCCCGATCCTCGGCAGGCGCCGCGATCGCCGCTTCAAACGCCGCCTTGATCCGGTCCCAGCCTACGTCGCTCACGGGAGTCGTCTCCTCCGCCGAACG
>JBGAKK010000027.1:0-58478 GCA_044224425.1 Phycisphaerales bacterium | reverse complement strand
GTTGGAGACGGCTTCGTCGAGCTCGACGTTCTCACGCTTGGTGAGGACGACCTCCGAGCGGAGATCGCGGAGCTCCTTGACGAGCGACTCGTTGAGGGCCGCGCCGGCCTTGCCGGTCTGGGCCAGGATCTCGATGTTCGAGTTGATGCTGGCCTGCATCGCCTTGGCTGAGGCGATCTCGCTCTCGAGCTTGCGGGCGATGGCGTCCTTCTTGGCGGCGTCGCCCTTGAGCTGGGCGATCTCGGCCTGCAGCGAGCTGATCGTCTGCTGCAGGGCCTGCTCGGCCGCAGCGTGGCCAGCCTGCTGGGCGGCGAGCGAAGTGGACGCGGCGGCGGCGTTGCTCTGCTCGATGAGCCACTTCTTCTTGAAGGTCCCTTCATTCGTCGCATGCACCGCCACGAGCGGCACGATGGCCACTGCCAGGAGGGAGACGAGCACGATGAAGATCTTGGTCAGAACGTGCACGGGGGCGTACCTCACCGAAGGAGAAGCCGAACCGCAGCATGGGCCGGCTGATGCGAACTGGGGCCTGCGCCGGAGGTCGTCGGGGAGCTTCTGGCGGCCCGCCGGGACGGTCTCCCGGGAAGCCTCTTGACGCTCGGAAACGGCATCCTGCTGTCGAGACGGAGGTTGTAACCGTGCCCGGACTTCGTGTCAATCGTCCTGGCAGCCACCTCATGCGAGTGGCTGCGCGGACCGTCCGGGGAGGGGACCAAACGAAGTGGAGTCAGGGGCGGAGTCAGGGCTGGACGAGGACCAAGACGCCCCCCGCGGCAGCGGCCCGGACCACCGGGTGCGCATCCCCGAGCAGGGCGCCGATGAGGCGAACGGATTCTGGCCCGCCCACTGCGGCCAAGGCCGTCGCAGCCTGGGCACGCACCCCGGGATCGGGGGACATGATGGTGGGCCGAATCTCGACCAGGAGCCGCTCCACTTCCTGGGGCGTCAGTTGCCCGGCGCTGATCCGGGCCAACGCGGTCACCGCCGCGAGGCGGATCTCGGGCGGTCGAACGTACCCCTCCTTCACTTCGAAGAGCCGGTAGAGAAGCGGCGCCGACCGCTCGTCCCGCAACTCCCCCACCATCTGGCAGGCGAGGACGGTCAATTCCCCCTGCTCGGGCGGAGCGAAGAGGGCGGCCCGGATCGGCTCGCGCTCGAGGGGATCGCCGAGGAGGGCAAGGGCCTCGGCGGCCTGGAGGTTGACGATCTTCAGTCGGTTGGCCGGGACCAGTTCGAGCCCATGCCCCAAGCTCGCTCGGATGAGCCCGACCGCCGACTTGTTCCCGATGTCCCCAAGCGCGACGTAAGCGTTGGCCCGGACTTCGGGGTCGTCGCTCATCACCATGCGGGCCAGCGGCGATTGGTCGGGGTTGCGCCCGCAGAGGGCGAGGAAGGTGATGGCAGCGGCCCGCACCGAGTCGCTCGGGTCGTTCAGGAGCGGCTCGGCGAGGTGGACCACGTCGCAGCGATGGGAAAGGGCCAGCGTGCGGGCCGCGGTGTAGCGCACCCCGCGGTTCGGGTCGACCAAGGCCCTGGCCGCCACCACGTCCAACGTGGCCGGCGCGCCGCGGAGTGCCTCGATCGCATTGGCCCGGACCTGGGCCCACTCGTTCCGCGAGAGTTCCTCGAGGATCGAGATGGCCCGCGTGCGGAGGGCAGCGGGATCGCCGACCGGAATCGGCTCGCTGGATGGCGCGGCCGGCGGTGGCGGCGTGGTCGGCGTTGGCAGGGCGTCGCCGACCGCCGGTGCGGCCGGGCCGCGGGTCGTACTCTGCGACTTGCTGCTCCACTGCGTGCTGTCGGACGTGCCGCTCTTGCAGCCGTTCGAGGCGGCGATCGCCACGCACGCGGCGAGCGAGCCCAAGCGAGTGCCGAGGGGGGCGTAGGTGCTCCTCATCCGTGATCCTCCAGAAGGGCCTGGTCCTTGGTCCTTGTCCGTGTCCCGCATGGGGTGGTCGGTCACTTGGCCTCGGCCGCCGTGGGGGTCCCGCCCGTTCGGCGGGAGCGGACGACGAGGAACGCTGCGCCGGCGAGGGCCGTCCACGGCCCGATGTCGCCCAGCCAGCCGTAGGGTGTCGAGCGGTCGCTGAGACGCGTCGGAGCGTCGAGGACGCCGGCAATCGTACTGTCCCCCGGGGCCTGCGTCCCGATCCAGGCCGTGACCCGTCCGTGATCGTCGATCAGGACGCTGAGTCCGGTGTTGACGCAGCGGACCATGGGCACCGCCAGTTCGATGGAGCGGAGCCGGGCGTGCAGCACATGCTGGGCCCGACCGGTCGCGCTCCAGCCGAACCAACCATCGTTCGAGAGGTTCACGAGGAGATCCGCGACCTTCGTGGTGCCCTCGTAGACGAGGCGGCGGCAGAGGCTCGGCACCGTGTCCTCGAAGCAGATCGGCGTGGCGACCCGGGCGGACTGCCCGCCGCCGAAGGGGATGTCGAAGCGAACCGGGGCCTCGCCCGCGTCGAGATCGAAGCGCATGCCGGGGGCGGCGATCGAGAGGAGTCTCGACTCCAGCCAATCCCACCGCGAGATGAGCGGCATCTCCTCGCCGAAAGGTGTGAGGACGAGCTTGTCGTAGCGGCGATAGGGCGGCGCGCCGGTCACCAGGTAGGCGCTGTTGTAGTGCCGGTCCCAGCGGAACTCCTCGAGCTCGGGCTCGACGCGAAGGCCGAGGTAGCTCCCGGCGCCGACCAGGAGCGGCGTGTGGATCGCTTCGTGCAGGCGAGCCAAGGCGTCGGCGTATGCCCGGCGCGGGTAGTAGCCACCGCGGTCGAGGAGGTCGAGGGCCTGCTCCTCGAGACCGAAGCCGGGCACCATCGTCTCCGGCCAGACCACGAGGTCGGGCGTCTCGCCACGGGCCACCCGCTCGGCCACGGCATCGTGCGTGGTGAAGAGGAACTGCCGCACGTCGCGCACCTGGTCCTCGGGCTTCCAGCCGATCTTGTTGGAGACCGAGAGGTTGGTCTGGAGGCCAAGGACGCGCGGCCCGGGCCGCGTGCCGTCCTGCCCGACCAGCCAGACCCCGAAGCCGATGTTCGCCGCGTGGAGGAGGGCGACCGCGACGAAGGCGAGAATCGCTCGGCGACGATGCTCCCGCCCGCGCAGGAGGTCGGCGAGCGCCCCTCCGCTCGCCGCGGCAAGGAGCGAGAGGCCGTTCGCTCCGATGAGCGACGCCGACTGGGCGGCCAGCGCGTCGCCGGTCGGCCCGCCGGCGAGCGCCGTGCCCAGTTGGAACCACGGGTAGCCGCCGAGGACGAGCGTCGTCCGCAGGAATTCGACCGCCACCCACGCCAACGGGACGAGCACGGCGAGCGGCCAGCGGCGGGTCGCTTCGGCCCGGGCGAATCGCCGGACGAGGATCCCGGCCAACACCACGTACAGGGCGCAGTAGACGACGAGAAGGGCCAGGCCCGGCGGCGTGAGCTGGACGATCCACCACTCGAGCCACAGCCAGGCTGGCGACCACGCGACGAGCAGGGCGATCGCCAGGTGCCATGCGGAGCGGGCCTGCAGGCAGGCCAGGGCGAAGGGAGCGAGGGCCACGCATGCAGCGGGCCAGGCCCCGATGGGGGGCCAGGCGATGGCGAAGAGAAGAGCCGAGGCCAAGGCCAGCCCGAGCGTGACGAACCACGAGGCGACCCGGCCCGGCGATGCGTCGTTCATCACTTGCTCGCGTAGTCGATCACCCGGCTGATCTCGCTCCGCAGGTCCTTGCGGTGGACGATGCGGTCGACGAAGCCGGCGTCCAAGAGGAACTCCGCGGTCTGGAAGCCGGGGGGCAGCTCCTGGCGGATGGTCTGGGCGATCACCCGCGGTCCGGCGAAACCGATCAAGGCCTTGGGCTCGGCGAAGATCACGTCGCCGAGCATGGCGAAACTCGCCGTCACGCCGCCCGTGGTCGGATCGGCGAGGACGCTGATGAAGAGGCCGCCTGCGTCGTGGAAGCGAGCCAGGGCGGCGCTCGTCTTGGCCATCTGCATCAGCGAGTAGCCCGACTCCTGCATGCGGGCCCCGCCCGAGCAACTCACCACCACGAGGGGCAGGTCGGCGGCCGTGGCTCGCTCGATCGCCTGGGTCAGCTTCTCGCCGACCACCGAGCCCATCGAGCCGCCGAAGAAGAGGAAGTCCATGCAGCCGAGCACCACGCGGCGGCCCTTGATGAAGCCGAAGCCCGTGTGGCAGGCGTCGTTCTCGCCGGTTTTCTTCTGGGCGTCGCGCACCCGTTGGATGTAGGGCTTGGCATCGACGAACCCGAGCGGATCTGCCGGGGCCATGTCGGTGTTGAACGGCTCGAAGGAACCGGGGTCGACCAATTGGCGGACCCGCTCGCGGCCGCCCACCCGGAGGTGATGCTGGCACTTCGGGCAGACCAGGAGGTTGGCTTCGACCGCCTTCTTGAAGACCGTCTCGGCGCACCCCGGGCACTTGATGAAGAGGCCTTCCGGCACCCCCCGCTTCTCAGGCGCCTCGAAGACGATGTCGGCGGCCGAGGCCAAGGGCGGCGGTCCAGGGACCTCGTCGGTGCGGGCGGGCTCGGCGGGATTGGTCGGCGGCTCTGCCACAGGCGGTACCAAGGTGGCGGTGCCCGGCGCCGGTTCCTGCGGAGAACCTTCGCGCCAACGCCGCGTGCCGGAAGGATACCGCGAGCGATCGTTCGGGCGTGGCATCAGGATCCTCGCAGGAGGCGGATGGCGGCAGCGTAGTCCCGTTCGCCATACACCGCGGTTGCCGCCACGAGGACGTCGCAGCCCGCTGCGCGGCAGCCCTCGACCGTCGCCGGGGCCACGCCGCCGTCGATCTCGAGCCGTTGGTCGGCCCGCAGGTGCGGCTTGATGGCTCGGCACTTGGGCAAGACCTCGGGCTTGAACTTCTGCCCGCTGAATCCGGGCACCACGCTCATGCAGAGGAGGAGGTCGAACGGCTCGGCGAAGGGCAGCACCCGCTCGGCCGGCGTGTCAGGGTTGAAGGCCAGGCCGGCGGACATCCCGAGGGCATGGCAGCGCTCGGCGAGCGGCCGCGGGTCGTCGATCACCTCGATGTGCAGCGTGCAGTGGTCGGCCCCGGCATCGGCGAAGGGCTGGAGGAAGAAGCCGGGGTCCTTCACCATGAGGTGGACATCGAGGAAGGCGCCGGGCAAGGCCTTCCGCAGCGAGCGGCACAGGGCGGGCCCCATCGAAAGGTTGGGGGCGAAGTGCCCGTCCATCACGTCGAGGTGGAGGAGGTCGGCCCCCGCTTCGATCACCGCCCTCGCCTCTTCGCCGAGTCGGGCGAAATCGGCGGACAGGATGCTCGGGGCGATGAGCGGCAGGCGCGGCGGGGCACGGAAGAGATCGTTGCGGAGCGTGCGGGCGGGCGAACTCGCTGCGGCGGTCATGGCGAGACAGTATGGCAAAAAGAACGGCGGGAGCGGCTGGTGCCGCTCCCGCCGGGGGGAGTCTTGTCCCGAGCCTCGGAAGGCTCGATCAGTGGACCTTGGCTTCCGCCGACTTCCGGTTCATGGCAGCCCGGTAGGCGTCGAGGCGGAGCTTGTAGGCGGCCTTGTCGCCGGGGCTCGCCACCATCCACGCTTCCATCTGCGTGTCGACGGCTTCCGCGACCTTGCCGGTATTGAACTGGATGGTGGCCAGGCGATCGAGCATGGCCGGATCGCTCTTGTTGCCGGCGGCGACCATGGCCTTGCCAGCGGCTTCGGCCAGGGCGGTGTCGCGGTCCTTGATGTCCTGGTCGGTGAGGATCATGATCGCGAAGTCACCGAGGGCCGAGGGGTCGCTCGCAAAGGTCTGGAGGACCGTCTGGCCGTAGGCCGCGGCGGCCTTGGAGTTCTTCTCGTCGTTCAGGATCATCTTGTACTTCTCGCCAGCGACCCAGGCGAAGCTCTTGGGGTCGGCAGCGATCGCGTTGTCGTAGTGGAGGGAGGCGTCCTTGAAGTTCTTGACCTTCGCGGCCCGGCGAGCGGCCTCGAGGTGCGGACGGCCCTTGGCCTCGGCAGCAGGGTCGAAGCGACCGGCCACCACGGCCTTGAGGGTCTTCTCGAACCGCTCGTCCATCGGGTGCCCGATGTAGGCGATGCGGTTGTCGCGGCCGACGATGAAGGCACAGGGGATGCCGTCCTGGCCGGCGGCCTTCATCCACGCCTCGCTCGTCTTGTTGCTGTCGTCGACGGCGACGAGGTAGGCCATCGAGGCCCCCTTGGCGTCGACGAAGGGCTTGACCACTTCCTGCTTCTCGTTCGAGACGCCGATGATGGTCACCTTGCCGGCGAGCTCGTTGTGGAGCTCGTTGAGGTGCGGGATGGACACCTTGCAGGGGCCGCACCAAGTCGCCCAGAACTCGACCACGTAGACCTTGGTCGGGTCGAAGGAGCTTGGGCCGCTGCCGTTCAGCCAGCCGCTGACACTGAGGGCGGGGGCCTTGTCGCCCACCTTGAGTTTCCCTTCGGCGGAGGCGTTCGCCGTAACGAAAGAGGTGGCGATCGAGACCAGGACGATGAGGAGACCGTGCAGCCAACGCATGAATGAGACTCCCGAAGTGGGTAACGGACCGCTATCCGGAATATACCTCGTTGATCGGTCAAGGCGAACCAGTGGCTGGCGAGAGAATCGCGAGCACGGGCTCGTCCGGTGCAGGAACGCAAGGCCGGGCGGCGCATTCCCGTCCTCCGCCGACTTCTGTGGGGAAGGGCCGCTGGCAGCCCACCACCGACGGGATCAGCCGTCGTCGAGAGCGTCGAGACAGACGAGGTGCTTGCCCTCGAGCACCTCGAGGCTGGCTCCTCCGCCGGTCGAGACGTGGCTGAACCGCTCGGCCAGCCCGAACTCCTCGAGGCTGGCGGCGGTGTCGCCGCCCCCGGCAATGGTGACGCAGCCTTGGCCGGTGGCGTCCGCGGCAGCCTTGGCGATGGCCCGCGTCCCCTGGTCGAAGGGGACCGTCTCGAAGGCCCCCATCGGGCCGTTCCAGACCAGCGTCTTCGAAGCCCGGATGGCCTCCGAGAAGAGCTTCACCGTGGCCGGGCCGATGTCGAGCCCCATCCAGCCGTCGGGGATCGCCCCGGTGACGGTCTGGGTCGGCGTGCCGGCCTTCAACTCGCGGCCGCAGACATGGTCGACCGGCAAGAGAAGCTTGCACGGGCCCGACGTGGCCCGGGCCAGGATTTCCTTGGCCTGGCCCATGAAGTCGTCCTGCACCAAGCTGCTACCGACGCCTACGCCTTGGGCCTTGAGGAGCGTGTAGGCCATGGCCCCGCCGACGATGAGCGTGTCGACCTTGGCCATCAGGTTGGTGATGGCGGCGAGCTTGTCGGCGATCTTGGCCCCGCCGAGAATCGCGGCGAAGGGCCGGGCCGGCTTCTCGAGGCGAGCCATGAGGTACTCGAGCTCCTGGGCGAGGAGGAACCCCGCCACGCAGGGCTTCGGCTTCATGGCCATCGGCACGGCGTACATGCTGGCGTCGGCACGGTGCGAGGTGCCGAAGGCGTCGTTGCAGTAGAGGTCGCCATAGGCGGCGAGCTTCGCGGCGAACGCCGGATCGCCCTTCTTCTCGCCCTTCACGAAGCGGAGGTTGTCGAGGAGGACGATGCCCCGCTCGGGCAGGGCTGCCACCGCCTTGGCAGCGGCATCGTCGACCGGATCGTGGGAGGGGAACTGGACGCCGTGCGGGGCGTCCTTCCCAAGCAGTTCGCCGAGGCGGACGGCGACCGGCTGGAGGGTCCCGTCGGGCTCGAATCCCTTCCCTTCGGGGCGGCCGAGGTGGCTCATGAGGATGAGCTTCCCGCCGCGGGCGAGGACTGAACGCAGCGTCGGGAGCGATGCCCGAATGCGACGGTCGTCGGTGATCGCCCCGTGCTCGTCGAGCGGGACGTTGAAGTCGACCCGCACCAGCACCCGCTTCCCCTTCACGTCGACCTGTTCGATGGTCTTCTTGCGCATGGCCTCGTGGCTCCCTTCCGCCCGTCGCGAGCACCTCAAGCGGCGTCGCGGGGAGGATCGGCGATGATACCGCCGCGCCCTCCCCCGCCGCCTCGCTCGCGATGCCCACCAAGCCCGACCAACTCTCCGCAACTCCGCCCCTCGTCGTGATCGTCGGGCCCACCGCAGGCGGCAAGACGGCCTTCTCGATCGCCCTCGCCCAGCGCTGCCCGCTCGGCGGAGAGTGCATCTCCGCCGATTCAATGCAGGTCTATCGCGGGATGAACATCGGCACGGCCAAGCCTTCACTCGCCGAACAGGCGGGCATCCCCCACCACCTCCTCGACCTCGTCGAGCCGAGCGACGACGGATTCACGGTCGACGACTGGCTGGAGCGGGCCGAAGCCGCCATCGCCGCGATCCGCTCACGCGGTCGCCTGCCCATTGTCGTCGGCGGCACCAACCTCTACGTGCGGGCCTTGCTGCAAGGGCTCTTCAAGGGTCCGGAGCCAGACCCGGCGCTGCGGGCAGCGCTCGAGGCCCTGCCGGCCGAGACCCTGCGCGACGAACTCCTCCGCATCGACCCGCGGGCCGCGGAACGCATCCACCCCAACGATGTGCGCCGCACGGTGCGGGCGATCGAGGTGTTCCGACTCGGCGGCACGCCGCTCAGCGCCCTGCAGACCCAGTGGTCCGACGACCTCGGGCGCAACGTGCGGAGCGACGCCCTGATCGTCGGGCTCGATTGGCCGGTCGAGGCCATCAACCGCCGCATCAACGCCCGGGTCAAGGGCATGTTCGCTGCGGGACTCCTCGAGGAGGCGGCGGCACTCGCCCAACGCGGGCTCGGCCGGCAGGCCCGCGAAGCGGTCGGCTATCAGGAGGCGCTGGCCGCGCTCGACCGCCGCTCCACCGTCGACGAGGCGATCGAGGCCACCAAGATCCGCACCCGCCGCTACGGCAAACAGCAGCGCACCTGGCTCCGCCGCTTCCGCGGTCTCCCGGGCAGCGTGTGGATCGAGGCCGATCGCGAACCGCTCGAGCGATGGGTGGAACGCACGCTCGAGGCCCTCGCCGCACGCCCCCGGTGACCGTCCGGTTGTCCACCGCCCCGCCGGCCACGGCGCCCCGGGGAATCCCGATCCCGGGTCCGCAAATCTCCGCCTCTGGTCCCTGCCCGCTTGACGCGGACTTGTCGATCTGGTTTCAATCTCGCCCCGCTGACCAACCGATCCGGGCATCTGGGGACGCGATGAACACCCCCTCCAAGGGGAGGAGGTGGGAGGTTCCCTTGCCACCCCCGCCGTTCCCGGCTCGCTCGGCAGCCGACCCGACCGTCCGACCGACGCCCCGAAAGCCCCCTCATGGCCAAGCCGACGCGTAGCACCTCTTCCGCCCGCAGCACCGCGACCTCGAAGCGACCATCGAAGGCGGCGGCGAAGGCCGGCGACGGGGCCCAGGCTCCGGCCGAGCCGAAGGCGACCGTGGGCGGCGGCAAGCAACTGGTGATCGTCGAGAGCCCGGCCAAGGCCAAGACCATCAACAAGTACTTGGGCGGCGATTTCCACGTCATGGCCTCGGTCGGCCACGTCGCGGACCTGCCGGCCAAGGCGGCCAAGGGCACCAAGCAGCCGGTCCCGGGGGTCGACCTCGAGCACGACTTCGAGCCCTCCTACGAGATCCTGCCCGAGAAGAAGAAGACCGTCTCCGACCTCAAGGCGGCAGCGAAGAAGGCCAGCGCCGTCTGGTTCGCGACCGACTTGGACCGCGAAGGGGAAGCGATCGCCTGGCACCTGGCCCAGGCGCTGGGGGTCGACCCGACCAAGGCCAAGCGGGTCATCTTCAACGCCATCACCCGCACCGAGATCGAGCGGGCCTTCGACCAGCCGCATCCCATCGACCTCTACAAGGTCAACGCCCAGCAGGCCCGCCGCATCCTCGACCGGATCGTGGGTTACCAAGTCTCGCCGCTCCTCTGGAAGAAGGTCGCCCGCGGCCTGAGCGCGGGTCGCGTGCAGAGCGTCGCGGTGCGCCTGGTGGTCGAGCGGGAACGGGAGATCGAGGCCTTCCTCCCCGATGAGCGTTGGGAGATCTCCGCTCGACTCGCCGATCCGGCCCGGGCCGCCTCGCTCGGCCCCGCCTGGGACGGCTTCCTCGCCGAACGCGACGAGCGCGGCAATCCGCCCACCCAGAAGGCCCAATTCCAGTGGCTCGCCGAGGCCAAGGCGATCCGCGCCGACCTCGTCGCGGTGGGCGGCAAGGAGCCGGGACTCGAATCGCCCGCCGATCGCCCCCGCGATCTGGTGCCTGCCCTCCGCAGCGTGGCCGAGGCGGTCGGCCTGGTGGGCGTCGAGGTCGAGGCTACCCAGGACCCCAAGGGGAAGGGCCTGGCCGCGACCAAGCGCGTCCTCCGCGGGCGGGTCGATCCCGCCGCCCGCTATCGCGTGCGGTCGATCGAGACCGAGCGGCGCAGCACGCGGCCCTGGGGCCCCTTCATCACGAGTTCGATGCAGCAGGCCGCGTCGAGCTTCCTCGGCTTCGGCGCCGACCGCACCATGCGCGTGGCCCAGGGCCTCTACGAAGGCGTGAACGTCCCCGGCGAAGGACAGGTCGGCCTCATCACCTACATGCGCACCGACTCCACCCACCTCTCGGGAGAGGCCCTCGGGACGGTGCGCGACTTCATCGCCAAGGAGTTCGGCCCGCGCTACCTGCCGGCCAAGCCGAACTTCTTCGGTTCGAGCAACAAGGACGCCCAGGAGGCCCACGAGGCGATCCGCCCCACCGACCCGCGGCGCACGCCCGAGTCGCTCAAGGGGGCCCTGAACGAGGAGCAGTGGAAGCTCTATCGCCTGATCTGGAACCGCTTCGTCGGGTGCCAGATGACGCCGGCGGAGTTCGACGGGACGACCATCCTCCTCGAGCGCTCCGACCGCCCGACGGGGGCGACCTTCAAGGCCACCGGCCGCGTCCTCGTCTTCGACGGCTTCTATCGCGTCGCGGGGGCCCCGAGCGCGGAGGACGAGCAGTCGCTCCCGGCCATGAAGGAAGGCGACATCGTCGCTCCCTTCTTCCTCGGCGCCGCCCAGCGCTTCGGCTCGCCGCCCCCCCGCTACAACGAGGCCTCGCTCATCCGCAAGCTCGAGGAGGAAGGGATCGGCCGGCCGTCGACCTACGCCTCGATCCTCCGCGTCATCGAGGATCGCGGCTACGTCGAGCAGCTCGAGCGCCGCTACCACGCGACCGACGTCGGCATGGTGGTGACCGACAAGCTGGTCGAAGGCTTCCCCAGCCTGATGGACGTCGGCTACACCCGGTCGCTGGAAGGCGAACTCGACAAGATCGAGGACGCCCACACCGACTGGAAGGCGATGCTCCGCGCCTTCTACGCGGGCTTCTCGCGCGACCTGGCCAAGGCCGGCGCCGAGCTCAAGCATGCCAAGGCCGAGCTCGAGCCGGCCCCCTACGCCTGCCCGAAGTGCGGCACGCGGACCGTCTACCGCTTCGGCAAGAACGGCCGCTTCCTCTCCTGCTCCGGCTACCCCGAGTGCGACTACGCGGCCCAGATCGACCGCCAAGGGCGGCCCACGCTCCCCGAGCGGGTCGACGTGAAGTGCCCCGAGGACGGCTCGCCGATGGTGCTCCGCACCGGGCGCTTCGGGAAGTTCCTGGCCAGCGTCAACTACCCCGCGGTGAAGTGCGTCCTCAACCTCGACAAGAAGGGGCGCCTGAAGACGCCGGCCCCGCCCGCCCTCCTCACCGAGATCACCTGCCCCAAGTGCGGGAAGGCGCCGCTCAACCTCCGCAACGGAAAGCGCGGCCCGTGGCTCGGGTGCTCCAGCTTCCCGAAGTGCCGGGGACGCGAGGCGTGGACCAAGATCGAGGAGAAGCTGCGGACCAAGCTGGAGCGCGAACTCGCTGCCCACGAGAAGGCCCATCCGCCGATCGTGATCAAGCGCCTCGATGGCCGACCGATCCCCGATGGCACGCCCATCGCCGATCTGGCCCTCCCGGGCGGCGTCCAGGAGCTGGCCATCCATCCTGACGCCCAGCGCGCCAAGGCCGGCTGACTCCACCCGCTCCGACGCATCCGCAGGCCGGCTCTTGCCGTACCATGGCCGCCGTGCCTGACGCCCTCGAGCGCCTCGACTCCACGCTTCGTTCGCTCCGCCTAGCCGTTGCCGCCCGGGCCTCGGAAGAGAAGGCCCTGGTCGATGCCGCCCGCGCCGAGCGGACCAAGAACGACCGCACCCGCGACGTGACCGTGGCGGCCGCCAAGCAGCGAAAGAGCGACGAGACCAAGTCCGAGGACGAGCGCTACACCACGCGCCGCGAGGCGATCGCCACCATCTACCAGGACGACCTGCGGGCCCTGCAGGAGGAGGAGCGCTCCCACCGGGCGGAGATCCTGGCCAAGACCGAGGCCAACCTCAAGGCCGCCCGGGACAAGATGGACGAGACGATCTGGGTCGCGGAGACGGTCTACGAGGGCGCGGAGAACCAGCCCCGGCTCGACTTCGAGAAGACCCGGGAGACGGTCGGGGTCCAGACCGAGGAGCTCGACTCGATCGAGGAGCAGGCCCGCTCCATGATCCACCGCTACCGCCAGGCGGTGCCCCACGCGGCGGAGCCGGCCGCCGACCGGTTGGCCTCGGCCTGCGCCCGTCCCGACACCGGGCTGACCATGGCCCTCGGGATGGCCCAAGAAGAATTGCGGCGACTCAAGTCGCTTCGCATCGCCGGCCTCTTCCGCGGCCCGATCCTCCTCGTCCCGATCGCCCTCTGCGCCGGACTCGGCGTGGCCGCCGCCTACGCCATCCGCGGCAACGACTCGACCGGGCTCGGGATCGGCGGCGGGGCCGGTGCGGTGGCCATGCTCCTCGCAGCGATCGTCCTCTATGGACTCGCGCGAGGCGAGATCCGCCGGGCCTGGCAGCCGCTCGCCGCGTCGATCGCGGTGGGCCGGGCCTGCGCCTCGAAGGCCCTCGAGATCGCCGCCCTCGAGCGGAAGGAGAAGGAGGCGGAGCTCATCGTCACCCGCGACCGCGAGGTGGCCGACGCACGAGCCAAGTTCGGCCCCCTCAAGGACGAGTTCGAGCGGAAGTGCGCCGAACGCCTGGGCAAGCTCGCGGAGCGCGTGCCCGTCACCCGCCGCGAGATCGAGGAGACGCGGGAGCGGGAGACGGCGGAGAACGAGGCCTTGCACACCCGTCGCAAGGCCGAGATCGAGCGCACCGCGACCGAGGCCTTGGCCGCCGAGGACGCCCGCTACGCCCGCGAGAAGCTGGCCATCGAGGAGCGCGAGAAGGCCCGCTTCGACGCCTTGCGGGCAGGATGGCACGAGGCGAGCGAGCGCGGGCTGGCCGAGCTCGAGGCCTTGCGGACGAGCGATACGGCGCTGTTTCCGGCCTGGGACGCCCCGGCCTGGAGGCAATGGTCGGGCTCGAAGACGCCGCCCGACGCGATCCGGATCGGGCGGCAGCGCTTCGACCTCGCTGCCTACGAAGGCGGCCTGTCGAGCGACCCGCGGCTCGCCGTCCACCGCGAGACCGCCTTCGACCTGCCGGCCCTCCTGGCCTTCCCGCACCGCTCGAGCCTCCTGATCGAGACCGATCTGGCCAACCGCGACGAGGCGGTGGGCATGGTGCAGTCGGTGCTGCTCCGGCTCCTGGCCCGCGTGCCGCCCTCCAAGGTGCGGCTCGTCCTGGTCGATCCGGTCGGCCTCGGGCAATCGTTTGCCGGCTTCATGCACCTCGCCGACGAGATGGAGGCCCTGGTCGGCGACCGCATCTGGACCGAGCCCCGGCACATCGAGCAGAAGCTCACCGATCTCACCGAGCACATGGAGACGGTGATCCAGAAGTACCTCCGCAACGAGTTCGACTCGATCGAGGCCTACAACGAGAAGGCCGGCGAGATCGCCGAGCCCCTCCGCTACCTGGTCATCACCGACTTCCCCACCAACATCACCGACGTCGCTGCCAAACGTTTGGCGTCGATCCTGGCCTCCGGCCCGCGGTGCGGCGTGCACACCATCATCCTCCGCACCAGGACGAGCGCCAAGGCCGAGCTGCCGGCGGGGATCGCCGAGGAGGACCTGCGACGCCTGGCCGTGGTGGTCAAGCGGGAGAAGGACCAGTTCGCGATCGAAGGCGAGGAGTTCGCCCGGCTCCCCTTCAAGGCCGACCCCGCCCCGCCGGCCGACCTCCTGATGTCGCTGGTCCGCCAGATCGGGCGGGCCGCCAAGGACGCCGGACGGGTCGAAGTCCCCTTCCAGACCATCGCCCCGCAGGGCGAGCAGTGGTGGACCGAGTCGAGCGCCAAGCGGCTGCGCGTCCCCCTCGGACGGGCCGGGGCCAGCAAGCTCCAGTACCTCACGTTAGGCGAAGGCACGGCCCAGCACGCCCTCATCGCCGGCAAGACCGGCTCCGGCAAGTCGACCTTGCTGCACGCCCTGGTGACCAGCCTGGCCTGCTGGTATCCGCCGGAAGAGGTCGAGTTCTACCTCATCGACTTCAAGAAGGGCGTCGAGTTCAAGACCTACGCCACGCACAAGTTGCCCCACGCCCGGGCCGTGGCCATCGAGAGCGACCGCGAGTTCGGCTTGAGCGTCCTGATCGGGCTCGACGTCGAGCTCAAGCGGCGCGGCGACCTCTTCCGCTCGCTCGGCGTGCAGGACCTCGCCGGGTACCGGCGCACCGGCCATCCCGAGCCGATGCCCCGCACGCTCCTCATCGTCGACGAGTTCCAGGAGCTCTTCGTGGAGGACGACAAGGTGGGCCAGGAGGCCTCGCTCCTCCTCGACCGCCTGGTCCGCCAAGGCCGTGCCTTCGGCATCCACGTCCTGCTCGGCTCCCAGACGTTAGGCGGGGCCTACTCGATCGCCCGGGCCACCATGGGCCAGATGGGCGTCCGCATCGCCCTGCAGTGCAACGAGCAGGACGCCCAGCTCATCCTTTCCGACGACAACAGCGCCGCCCGGCTCCTCTCCCGGCCCGGCGAGGCGATCTACAACGACGCCGGCGGCTTGCTCGAGGGGAACAGCCCCTTCCAGATCGTCTGGCTGCCGGAGACGGTGCGCGAGGAGTACCTCGAGCACGCCGCCAAGCTGGCCGTCGAGCGCCACGCCAAGACCAAGGGCACCATCGTCTTCGAAGGCAACGTGCCAGCCGACCCCGCCACCAACCGGCTCCTGACCCAGAAGCTGGCCGCGCCGACCTACGACCCGTCGAGCGCCGCCGGACAGGTCTGGCTGGGCGACGCCATCGCCATCAAGGACCCGAGCGCCGCGGTGCTGCGCCGCCAGGCCGGGGCCAACCTGATGATCGTCGGCCAGCAGGACCAGCCGGCCATGGCCCTCATGGCCATGTCGATCATCGGCCTCGCCGCCCAGCGGGCCCCGAGCGACGCCAAGTTCCTCGTCTTCGACGGCACTCCGGCCGACGACCCCAAGTTCGGCTACCTGCAGACGATCGTGGCCGCCCTGCCCCACGACGCCAAGGTCATCCCCTGGCGCGACACCGAGGAGGCGGTGCGGACCGTGGCCGAGGAGTTGGCCCGCCGCCAGGCCGACGGCGACGATCGCCAGTCGATCTACCTCCACATCCACGGCCTGCAGCGCTTCCGCCAGCTCCGCCGCGACGAGGACGACTTCGGCTTCTCGAGCTCCTCCGACGGCCCGGTCAGCGCCAGCAAGCTGTTTGCGACCATCCTGAAGGAAGGGGCCCCGCTCGGCGTGCACGTGGTCACCTGGTGCGACACAGTGGCCAACCTGCAGCGGACGATCGACCGCGCCGCCATGCGCGAATTCGACTGGCGAGCGATGTTCCAACTGTCCCAGACCGACTCCAGCACGCTCATCGACAATCCCGCCGCGGCCCGCCTCGGCCCGCAGCGAGCCCTCCTCTACAGCGAAGAGCTGGGCACCATCGAGAAGTTCCGCCCCTGGTCGATGCCGACCGACGAGTACCTGGCCACGGTGAAGGCGGCCCTCGGGAAGCGGCAGGCCTAACCAGCGGCCGGCCTCGCCGGCGCGGGGCGAACCACCGGCTCGACCAGGCCGCGCAGCGCGGCCTCCAGCCGCTCCGGCGAGACCGGCGTCGCGGTGCGGAGTTCGCCGGCGAAGCGCTGCACCTGGAACTCCTCGAGCAGGGTGTCGAACTGTTCGACCGCCCGGGGGTCGGCGCTGGCCGGGATCTCGACGCGGCGGGCCCGCCAGGCGTCGACCTCGGCCTCGAGCTCGCGGTCACGGTCGACGTGGCCGGCCAGCTTGCGCAGGCGGCTGCGGATCGCCGCGAGGTACCGCGGCAACTGCCTGAGCCGCTCGACCGAGGCGGTGCGGAAGACGTCCTTGGGGACCAGGCGGGCGAGGTCGGCTTGCATCCTCGCCACGGCGGGAGCCCACGAGGCGGCGTGGGCCCCGTCCAAGGCCTTGGCCGTCTCGTGGCGGGCCCGGAGCACCGCCTCGGCCAGGGCCGCGGCGTCACGGGTGGCCTCGAAGAGGTGGTCCTCGCCCACCCGAAGCAAGGCGAGGAAGCCCTGCGGATCGCGCGGCAAGGACGGCACCCGGGCCAGGAAGCCGAGTTCGACCGCCAGTTCGGCCAAGGCGTCCTCCAACTCCTCGCGGCTCCCGAGCGGGCTGTAGGCGAGGGCCATCGACTCGAGGTTCGGCAGGTACTCGACGTGGTGCCGGAGGGCCCCGCTCGCCCGCAGGACGAGGAGCCGCCGCAGCCCGGCCCGGTGGGTGGCTAACGCCTCGTCGCGGCGCTCCAACAGCTGGACCCCGACCGTCGCCGGCGGGCCCTTCCGGGAGGGCTCGGAGGCCAAGGCCAGGTAGCCGACGAAGGCCACGCCGTGGGACTGGAAGCGCACCTCGTCGGGTATCGCCTCGCACTCCCAGTCCCGCATCCCGCTCCGCAGGAGCCGCTGGATCTGCTGGGCCCCGCGGGCGGCGCGATGGAAGTCGAGGGCCGCCCGCGAGCGGAACGGGGCCAGCGTCTCGACCGGATCGCGACCGTCGCCGAGCGGTTTGCCCTGGTCGTCGAGGACGAGGAGCCGCATGCGGAGGTGGGCCGGCAGCCCCGCGAGGTCGAAGTCGGCCGCCGCCACCGCGACGCCGGTGAGCCGGCCGAGATACGCAGCGAGCGCCGCCGGCAAGCTGCCCTCCCCGAAGGCGAGCTGCTCGGCCGCGCCGCTGGCGAACTCGGCCGCGGGCTGGAAGCGGACCCGGAGCCGCTTGGGCAGCACCTTGAGGAGGGCCGCCACCTTCTCTTCAAGGAGCCCGGGCACCAGCCACTCGAGGCGATCGACCGGCACGCGATTGGCCAAGGCCACCGGGACGAGCATGGTGACGCCGTCGTCGAGTTCGCCCGGTGCGTGGCGATAGCGAAGCTCGTAGCTCGTCCCCTGCCAGGTCAATTCGTCGGGGAAGCGGCTGACATCGATGGTCGGGGCCCCGGGGCTCAGGAGATCCTCGGGCCGCATGCGGAGGACGTCGGGCTGGCGGCGCTCCGCCTCGCGGCGCCACTTCTCGAAGCTCGGCGTGCTGTGCACCTCGGGCGGGACGCGGGCGTCGTAGAACTGGAAGCGGGCCTCGCTCTCGACCAAGAGCCCGGCGTGGCGCTTCTTCTCCTGCATCCGTTCGATCGCCGCCCGCAGGTTGGCGTTGTGGGCGAGGAAGGCGCCCTGGGTCCGGATCTCGCCGTCGACCAGCCCGGAGCGCAGGAAGATCTCGCGGGCGCTCGCCGCGTCGATCGGCCCGAAGGGCACGCGGCGCTTGGGCACCACGGTGAGGGCCCCGTAGCCGACGCGCTCCCAGGCCGCGACCTGCCCCGCGTCCTTCAGCCAGTGCGGCTCGAAGTGGGCCGTCTGGCAGAGGTGCGGGGCGATCTTCTCGATCCAGTCGCCTTGGATCTTGGCGCAGAGCCGGGCGTAGCGGCGCGAGGTCTCGACGATCTCCGCGGCCATCACCCAGGGTGGCGTCCGCTTGGCGAGGACGCTCGACGGATGCAGGAAGAACTCGCTCCCCGCCGCGGTGCGGTACTCGTTCTTCTCGCCCTTCGTGCCCACGTTGGCGACCAGCCCGGCCAGGAGGGCCCGGTGGATGGGGTTCGGATCGGGGCCCTCGGCCAGCGTCGCGGCGACCTCGCCGCGGGCGGCGGAGGCCTGGGCATAGCCGGGCAGGATCCGCTCCCGGACCAGTTCGCGCAGCTGGCGATGCACATCGCCCCACTCCCGCATGCGGAGCCAGGAGAGGAAGTGGTCGCGGCACCAGCGGCGGAGGGCCGACGAGCCGAGCGATTCGCCTTGCTCGCGCCACGCCTTCCACAGCTTGAGGAACCCGAGGAAGTCGCTCCGCTCGTCGCGGAAGCGGGCCTGGGCGAAGTCGGCCGCCTCGGCCTTCTCGATGGGCCGCTCCCGCGGGTCCTGCACCGAGAGGGCGGCGGCGATGACGAGGACCTCCTCGAGGCAATGCTCGTCGATCGCCGCCAACACCATGCGCGAGAGCCGCGGGTCGATCGGCAGGTGGGCCATGCGCCGCCCGAGCTGGGTGAGTTCGTGGCGGCGGGACATCGCCCCCAACTCGATGAGCGTCTCGTAGCCGGCCTGGATCAGGCGCTGCGAGGGCGGATCGATGAAGGGGAACTCCTCCGGCCGCCCGAGGCCGAGCGACGCCATCTGGAGGATGACGCTGGCCAGGTTGGTGCGGAGGATCTCCGGCTGCGTGAAGCGCGGGCGGGCCGCGAAGTCCTCTTCACCGTAGAGGCGGATGCAGAGGCCCGGACCGGTCCGGCCGCAACGCCCCTTCCGCTGGTCGGCGCTGGCTTGGGCCACGGGCTCGATCGGCAGCCGCTGCACGCGGCCCCGCGGACTGTAGCGCGAGATGCGGGCCAGGCCGGGGTCGATGACCGCGTCGATCCCCGGCACGGTGATCGAGGTCTCGGCGACGTTGGTGGCGAGGACGATCCGCCGCCGGACCGAGGGGCGGAAGACGCGGTCCTGCTCCTCGCTCGAGAGGCGAGCGTAGAGCGGGACGACCTCCGAGTCCTTGGCCCGTCCCCGCAGGACGTCGGCCGTCTCGCGGATCTCGCGTTCCCCCGAGAGGAAGACGAGGACGTCGCGCTTGCGACCGCTCGCCGCGTCGCGCGGCGACTGGTCGATCTCCTCGAGGGCCGAGGCGATCGCCTCGAGGACGTCAGGATCCTCCTCGTCGTTCTCGTGGCGCTGGCCGATCGGCCGGTAGCGGGTCTCGATCGGGTACATGCGCCCGGCGACGGAGAGGATCGGGGCATCGCCGAAGTGGCGGCTGAACCGCTCGGGGTCGATGGTGGCGCTCGTGACCACCAGTTGGAGGTCGCGCCGCCGCTCGAGCAGCCGGGTCAGGTAGCCGAGCAGGAAGTCGATGTTGAGGCTGCGTTCATGGGCCTCGTCGACGATGATCGTGTCGTAGGCGAGGAGATCGCGGTCGTGCCGCGTCTCGGCGAGGAGGAGCCCGTCGGTCATCACCGAGAGGAGCGTCCCCGGCCCGGTGCGGTCGTCGAAGCGGGTCTTGACGCCGACCACCCCGCCCAGCGGGACGCGAAGCTCCTCGGCGATCCGGGCCGCGACGCTCCGGGCCGCGATCCGCCGAGGCTGGGTGTGGGCGATGGCTCCGGCCACGCCGCGTCCGGCCTCGAGGCAGAGCTTGGGGAGCTGGGTGCTCTTGCCCGAGCCGGTGTCGCCGCAGAGGACGAGGACGCGGTGGGCCCGGAGGGCGGCCAGGATCTCCGCCCTATGCTCGGCCACCGGCAGGTCGCTCGGGTAGGTCGGCCGGGGCACGCTGGCCAGGCGCTCCGCGTAGCGGGCCTCGGCCCGCCGGAGGGCGGTGTTCCAGCGAGCGAGGGCCTCCTCGAAGCCACCCGGACGAGCCGCCCGCAAGCCGCGCAGGCCGCGCCAGAGCCGCCGGGCATCGGACAGCGTGCAGCGCCCGGCGGCGGCCCGCAGGGTCTGGGCCAGACGGTCGATGGCAGCGTGAGTCGGATCGGGCGGCGTCATGGGACGTCGTCAGGGTGGGGCAGCGTCGAGGGGTGGGCACGCCCCGACCGGCGGGCGGGTAGGCGAACGACCTCCCCTCCCCTCGCCCACGGGGCGAGTCGCGAGATTCTACGGAGCGCGTCGCTGGGTTCCTTGGAGGGAGCCCGTACAATCGCCGCCCTCGGCACGCTTCGTCCAGCGGAGAGCCTCCGCGGGCGGCGCGGGGGGAGCGCCTCCTCCTCGTCGACAGCTCGACGAGGGTTCGTCCCGGGCGCTTAGCTCAGCGGTAGAGCGCCGCTGTTACAGAGCGGTGGTCACAGGTTCGAATCCTGTAGCGCCCATTCGGTCCCCTCAGCTGGCTTGCCCTCCGGCGGCACCAGCACCTTTCGCCCTCGCACGCATGGCTCTCCCTCTCCCTCCGACCTATCGGTTCCTCCTCGCCGCCGTGCTCGCCCTCCTCCTTGCCGGGCTGGCGATCGGCCTCGCCGGCTGCGGCGAGATCGTGGAGCGCGCCACGCCGAAGCCGAAGATGGACAAGTTGAACCAGCGGAACTTCGAGCTCGACGTCGAGCCGATCCTCCGCGGCACGGTGGCCAGCGAGACCATCGTCACCGGCTTCTCCCCGACGGTCGTCCGCGGCTACGGCCTGGTGGTCGGCCTCCACGGCACGGGCAGCCGCCTGATGCCGGCCGACGTCCGGGCCCACATGCTCCAAGAGATGGCCAAGCGCGGCGTCGGCAACCCGTCGATGGGGTCGGACGTCACGCCGGAGAAGATGCTCGACAGCGAGAACTGCGCCGTGGTCGTGGTCGAGGGCGTGATTCCTCCCGGGGCTCCCAAGGACAGCCTCTTCGATGTCCGCGTCTTCGCCGTGCCCGGCTCGGGCACCACGAGCCTCGAGGACGGCAAGCTCTGGTCGACCGACCTGCGGCCCGGGCCGCTCGTGACCGGCAACCGGCAGGCCCGCCCCTTGGCGGTCGCCCACGGCGACATCTTCCTCAACCCCTTCGTCGAGCCGAAGTCGACGCAGCGCGACGCGGTGAACCGGCTGAGCGGCCGGATCCTCGACGGTGGCACGGTCGACCACGACATGCTCCTGCGTCTGCGCTTGGCGACCACGAGCCACAGCCGGGCGAGCACCATCCAGTCCGCCATCAACTCGATGTACCCGAAGGAGTCGGGCCAGAAGGAAGACACCGCCCACGGCCGAAGCGGCGACGCCATCGACATCACCGTTCCGCCCTCCTTCCACGACGATCCCGAGACCTTCGTCCAGCTCGTCCAGCACACCCCGCTCCTGGTCGAGGCCCCGGAGCAGACGGCGCTCTACGTCCGCCGGGCCCTTTTGGCGACGCCCGGCATGGCCGAGGCAGCCAGTTGGCGGTGGCGGGCGATCGGCAAGAAGGCGATCCCCATGATCCAGGACCTCTACGCCTACCCCGAGGAGCAGGTCCGCATGGCCGCCCTCGTGGCCGGGGCCAGCCTGGACGACGCCCTGACCGTCACCCCGCTCCTCGACATGGCCAAGAGCGGCGAGCAGAAGAACCGCCTCCTGGCCATCGAACTCCTCGGCAAGATGGGGGTCAACCCGGCCATCGACCTGGGCCTCCGACCCCTCCTCGACGACGCTGACGTGGACATCCGCCTGGGGGCCTTCGATGCCCTCGACCAGCGCCGCGACCCGCTCATCCAGCGGATGGTGGTCGACGAGAAGTTCGAGTTCCTGCTCGTCCCGAGCAAGGAGCCCATGATCTACATCGCCCAGACCGGGCGGCCCAAGGTGGTCGTCTTCGGACAGGAGGTCTCGGTCGAGCGGCCGGTCACCTTCCAGGCCTGGTCGAACCGCCTGATGATGAAGGCGAACGTCGGCGATTCCCAGCTCCAGGTCTTCTGGCGGCCGACGTCCGAGGCCCCTGCCGAGAACAAGACCGTCAACCCCGAGCTGATCGCCTTCATCCCCTTCCTCGGCCACCAGACGACCATCGAACGGCCCATGCCGGGCCTCGGCCTGAGCTACTCCGAGACCATCGGGGCCCTCCACCAGCTCTGGCGGCAGGGCTACCTGAAGTGCGACTTCAAGGCCGAGCAGGACCGCATCCTGGCGGCGATCATCCGCAGCCAGAAGCCGGACGAGGCGATCGAGCGGCCGGAGTTCGACTCGCTCGAGGAGACCACGACGGCCGGCGACAAGCCGAGCACCGCGCCGACCAGCGATCTTGCCCACATCAACGCCGACACCCCGGTTCCGGGGGCGAGCGGGGCAACGGTCGTTGAACGGACGGGCATCCAACGCGATACTGTGCCGCGTTGACCCGCCGCACCCTCGGCGGCGTTGCGACCCGGGCCACTCGCCGGGTTCGGTGGGCGGGGCCGTCGGAGGACGGCCGGCGGGGGATCGTGCCCCGCGCAACCCGCGAGGTGCCCTCGCGGGAAGCCCACCACGAGATTCCATGGATGGGCCCCGACGTCGTGCGGGCGCCGGACCGACAGGAGGTCGTGACGGATGCGTCTCGCCAAGCTGACCCTGAGCGGGTTCAAGAGTTTCGCGGACACCACCGAGTTCCGCTTCGACCTGCCGATCATCGGCGTGGTCGGCCCCAACGGGTGCGGCAAGAGCAACGTCGTCGACGCCATCAAGTGGGTGCTGGGCGAGCGCAGCGCGAAGTCCTTGCGCGGCGGCGCGATGCTCGACGTCATCTTCGCCGGAAGCGCCTCGCGCAAGCCGTCGGGGATGGCTGCGGTCACCCTCTCCTTCGAGAACCCGGTGGTCGACGAGGCCATCATCCGCGCCGAGCGGGCCAAGGCCTCGGGCGGCGTCGAGCTTGACGAGCAGCACGACGAGGCCAACGACGCGGCGGCCCAGGCCCTTGGCGACAGCGAGGTCTCGATCGTCCGCCGCTCGGCAGTCCTCCATCGCCGCCTGCCGATCGATAGCGACGAGGTGGACGTCACGCGCCGCCTCTACGCCGACGGCCGCAGCGAGTACCTGATCAACGCGAAGAAGGTCCGGCTCCGCGACATCCGCGAGCTCTTCCTCGACACCGGCATCGGCAACGACGCCTACTCGATCATCGAGCAGGGCAAGGTCGACGCCATGCTCCTCGCCAACCCGACCGAGCGCCGCTCGATCCTCGAGGAAGCGGCCGGCGTGGCCAAGTTCCGGGCCCGCAAGGTCGAGGCCTCCCGCAAGCTCGAGCACGCCGAGAAGAACCTCGTCCTCCTCCGCGAGCAGGCGGCGAGCACCGAGCGCCGCCTCCGCATCGTGCGAGGCCAGGCCGAGAAGGCCAAGCGCTTCCAGGTCCTCGACGCCCGCCGCCGCGAGCTGCGCACCGCCCTCGCCTTCGACGTCTACCACGAGATCGTGGACCGCCTGCATGGGCTGACCAGCGAGATCGCCACCCTCACCGACGAGCGGGACCGGGCCGCGGCGGCCCTGGTCACCCTCGAGGAGACCAAGAACCAGGCGGAGATCGAGCGTTCCACGATCCAGTCCGAGCACCACAACCTCGAGCAGCGGCGGCTCGAACTCACCGGGCAGGCCACGCAGGCCAGGCAGCGGGTCGAGTTCAGCGAACGGGCCCTGGCCGAGGCTCGCCAGAGCATCGCCGACGAGAGCAAGCGACTCGCCGATCTCGAGGCCGGCATCGCCCAGCTCGCCTCGCGCATCGCCGAAGCCGAAGCCGCCATCGCCGCCTGCGCCGAGACCGCCGCCGAGGGCGAGCGCGAGGTGGCCCAGGCCACCGAGGAGCGGGCCAAGGCGAGCGCCTCGGCCCTCGAGTCGAAGTCGCAGTGGGACCGGATCCGCGACGCGATCGCCGGCATGGAACGGGAACGCGGCTCGCTGGCCGGGCGCTTGGCCAGCCTCGAGGCTCGCGGGCACGCCCTGGCCGAGCAGCGGGTCAAGCTCGCCTCGCGCCGCGAACCCTTCGCCCGCGAACTCGACCAGCATCGCGTGGCCCGCAACGCAGCGGTGGTCAAGTCGCAAGTCGCCGAGGACCAGATCCGGCTCCTGCAGCGCGAGCTCGACGAGCGGACCCGCCTGGCCAACGAGCTCGGCGATCGCCAGTCGACCTTGGCCGGGCAGCTTGCCCAGCTCCGCGACGAGCGGACCGGGATCGAGAGCCGCCGCCGCGTCCTCGAGGAGATGCAGTCGAGCCGCGAGGGTCTGGGCGACGCGGTGAAGGCGATCCTCGCCGACCGCGAGCGCCACCCGGCCGTGCGCGGCGTCCTCGCCGACCTCATCGAGACCGACCGCGAGCACGCCTCGCTGGTCGAGTCGGCCTTGGGAGAACGGCTCGAGCTCCTGCTCGTCGAATCGCTCGAGGCGATCGAACCGGCGGTCGCCGAGTTCCGGGCTCTCGACGGCCGCGCCGCCTTCGTGCCGCTGGCCCTGCCTGCCAGGCGACGCCTCGCCGCGATCGGCGGCGTGGAGGGAGCCACGCCGATCCTCGAGTTCGTCCGCAGCGACGCCTCGGCTCGGGCGGTCCTCGAACGGCTCCTCGCCGAGACCTTCGTGGTCGACGACCTCCCCACCGCCATGCGTCTCCATCGCGGCGCCTTGGCCGGCACCCGCATCGTGACCCGGCAGGGCGAGCTGCTCGAGGAAGACGGGACGCTCGTCCTCCATCCGGCCGAGACCGGCGATGGCGGCGCCGGCTACGCGGGCGTCCTCGCCCGGCGGGCCGAGCTGGTCCAGTTGGTGGCTGCCCTGACCACGCTCTCTTTGCGGATCGCGGCCCTCGAACTCGACGTCTCCCAGGTGGCCAGCGAGTCGGGCCAGCAGAAGGTCCGCATGCGCGAGCTCGGCGAGCGGCTGCAGGAAGCCCGCCGCGGCCAGATCGACGCCACCTACCAGTGCGAGCGGCTCGAGCAGCTCATCCGCCGCGTGGAACACGAGCGGGCAGCGATCGACACCGAGGACCACGAGCTGGCCGAGCGCGAAGCCAACGTGGAGCGCGACCGGGAGCAGACGGCGGGGCGCATCGCCTCCATCGACCGTCTCCTTTCCGACGAACGGATCAAGGCCGAGGAAGCCCGCTCGCTCACCGAGAAGGCGGCCGGCGCCGTGGCCGCGGCGGGCGACGCCTTGGGCTCGGCCCGGGCCAAGCTCAGCGAGGCAAACGCCCATCTCGAAGGGGCCCGCCGCGAGCGACGTTCGCTGCAGGCCTCGCTCGACCAGAGCCAGCGGCAGGCCCAATCGGCTCGCGAGCAGGTCGAGCGGCGGAGCGGCCAGATCGAGCGCTGCGAGCACTCGATCGAGGAGGCCTCGGCCCAGGTGCGGGCAGCCGAAGAGGAACTGCAATCGCTGAGCGGCCGCTTCGGCGAGGTCGAGGCAGCCATGCGCCAGGCCATCGCGGCGGTCGAGGCGGCGGCTGGCGAGCTGGCCAGCGCCCGCAGCGCGGCCTCGGTCATCGAACGGAACTGGCACGCCATCGAGATGTCCCGCCGGGAGCTCGAGATCAAGCGCGAAAACCTCGAGGAGAACACGCTCCGCGAGGTCGAGCTCGACCTTCCGACCCACTATCCGGCCCATCGCGAGGCCCGCCACGATCCCGCCTTCGCCGCCATCGACCGGGAGTCGGCGGAGAAGGAGGCAGACGAGCTGCGCGACGAGATCAAGCGGCTCGGCAACGTGAACCTCGACTCGATCGAGGAGCTCACCGTCCTCGAGAAGCGGAACATCGAGCTCGAGAGCCAGCTCGAGGACATCGACAAGGCGAAGACCCAGCTCGAGCAGCTCATCACCCGCCTCGACGACGTCAGCCGCAACCGCTTCGAGGAGACCTTCAAGATGGTCCGCGACCACTTCGCGGGCCACGACGGCATGTTCCGGCGCCTCTTCGGCGGCGGCAGCGCCGACCTCTACCTCCTGCCGCTCGAGAACGGCCCCAAGGCGGGCGAGACCGACTGGCTCGAGTCGGGCGTCGAGATCCGGGCCAAGCCGCCGGGCAAGGAGCCGCGGGTCATCAGCCAGCTCTCGGGCGGCGAGAAGACCATGACCGCGGTGGCCCTCCTCATGGCCATCTTCCAGTCGAAGCCGAGCCCCTTCTGCGTCCTCGACGAGGTCGACGCCGCCCTCGACGAGGCCAACGTGGAGCGGTTCTGCGCCGCCCTGCACCAATTCCTCGACCGCAGCCACTTCATCGTCATCACCCACCACAAGCGGACCATGCAAGCCTGCGACATGCTGTACGGCATCACCATGCCGCAGCGCGGGGTGAGCAAGCGGGTGGCGGTGAAGTTCGAGGAGGTCGGGGCCGACGGGAAGCTCAACAAGAGCGCCACCGACCGCATCGAGCGCGACGAGGCGGCCGCCGCCGAGGCCGCCCCGAAGCCGGCGGTGCTCATCGAGAGCCGACCCGCCGAGGCCACCGCGCCCTCGGCGGCCCTCGCCGACGCCTGGCAAGACTGACCCCGGCCTCGATCGCTACGCCCACGACGCCTCGGAAAACGGATCCCATGCACCTGACCGGCACCCTGGCTCTCGGACTCGCGTCGTACCTCGCTGCCACTGCTTCGGCGGCAGTCGATGTCGACCTCGTCGCTCCGCTCGCCCTCCCCGCCGCCCCGGCGGCAAGCTTCGCCCTCGACCCGGCGAGCCTCGCCCTGCCGCTCGCGATCGACGACGCGGCGACCGCTCCGCCGGCGGGCACCCCCGCGCCGTCCGCCCAGAAGCAGGCGGAGGGCGACGATGAACTGGCCAAGAAGCTCAACAACCCGGTCGCCGACCTGATCAGCGTCCCCTTCCAGTTCAACTACGACGAAGGCTACGGCCCGAAGAACGCGGGGCGGATCCTCCTCAACATCCAGCCGGTCGTCCCCATCGGGATCACCGAGGACTGGAACCTCATCATCCGCACCATCCTCCCCGTGATCTACGAAGGCTCGCCCGCCAACGGGGTGAGCAGCGACTTCGGCCTCGGGGACACCACGCAGAGCTTCTTCCTCTCGCCGAAGGACCCGGTCGGCGGATGGATCCTAGGCTTCGGTCCCGCGTTCCTCTGGCCGACGGCCACCGAGTACGACCTAGGGAGCGGCAAGGTGGGCGCCGGACCGACCATCGTCGCCCTGCGGCAAGAGGCGGGCTGGACCTACGGCGTCCTCGCCAACCACATCTGGTCCTTCGCCGGGCCCGAGAGCCGCCCGAGCGTGAACTCGACCTATCTGCAGCCCTTCGTCGGCTACACCTTCCCCACCGCGACGACCCTCATGGTGAACACCGAGTCGACCTACGACTGGGAGGACAGCCAGTGGAGCGTGCCGCTCAATCTGATGGTCTCCCAAGTCATGCGGCTTGGGCGATTGCCGGTCTCGATCCAGCTCGGCGGCCGCTACTGGGCGGAGACGCCCGACGGCGGGCCGGAGTGGGGCCTCCGCTTCAACTTCACGTTCCTCTTCCCCAAGTGACCTCGCGCCCCACGTCGGGCTGCCCGCCGCTACCCTCCGCTTCGTGAGTCCGCCGAAGGCGATCGATGTCGCTGTCATCGGTGGCGGCATCGCCGCCCTCTGGACACTCGACGCGCTCGACGAGGCGGGGTATGCAACAGTCCTCTTCGAGCCGGCGGCCCTCGGCCAAGGCCAGACCCTCGCCGCCCAAGGCATCATCCACGGCGGGCTGAAGTACACCCTGCGCGGGCTCTTCAACGCCTCGGCTGCGGCGGTCAGCGAGATGCCCGGCCGCTGGCGCGAATCGCTCGCCGGGCGCCGGCGGCCCGATCTCCGTGCGGTGCGGGTGGCGAGCCCCTCGACCTTCCTCTGGCGGAGCGCGAGCTGGAGATCGCAGCTCGCCATGCTCGGGGCCAGGGCTGGCCTGCGAACCACGCCGGTCGCAGTGCCCGAGGCGGAACGCCCGGCGATCCTGGCCCGCGCCGCGGGGACGCTCTACCGGGTCGATGAGCCGGTGCTCGACACGGTCTCCCTGGTCGAAGCCTTCCGGGCCACGCATGGTTCGCGACTGCTCGCGGCGCGGGACCTCCACCTCGCCGCAGCCGACGGCGGCTGGACCGTCACGTCGGGCCCTCTCTGCTTTGCGGCCCGGGCGGTGATCCTGGCCGCAGGCGGCCACAACGCGGCCGTCCGCGCCTCACTCGGGCTGCCCGACCGCATGCAGCGCCGCCCGCTCCACATGGTGCTCGTCCGCGGCGGCTCGCAGCCGCTCGACACGCTGTTCGGCCACTGCGTGGACGGGGCCGCCACGCGGGTCACCATCACCACCCACCGGGCCGCCGACGGCCAGCCGGTCTGGCAAGTGGGCGGCCAGCTCGCCGAGCGCGGCGTCGAGCTCGATCCTCCAGCCCTCGTCGACCTCGCGGTGAAGGAACTCGCGGCGGTCCTGCCCGCGTGGCAACCGCGCGGCTACGAGTGGGCGACGTATCGCGTCGACCGGGCCGAACTGGCCAGCGCTGGCGAGCGGCCCGACGACGCCCAGTGCGTCGTCGACCACGAGACGCTGGTCACGCTCTGGCCCACCAAGCTGGCCTTGGCACCCCGGGCGGCGGAGCAGGCCTTGGTCGCCCTTCGCGCCGCGGGCGTCGCCCCCAGCGGAGCGATCGCCATCGACGGGGAGCGTCCGGGCCTCGGGTTGCCGCCTTGGGAGACCGCCGGCTGGAGGACCCTGCCGTGATCCCCCGACGACTCGGCTCGACTGGCTACCTGCTCGCTCCGATCGGATTCGGGGCCTTCAAGATCGGCCGCAACGAAGGCATCAAGTACGCCCAAGGCTACGGCCTCCCCGACCAGCGAGCCGTTGCCGCACTTGTCGACGGCTTGCTCGGCCTCGGAATCAACTGGTTCGACACCGCCCCTGCCTACGGGCTCAGCGAGGAACGGCTCGGGGCGGCGTTGGCGGGGCGGCGCGACGCGGTCGTCCTCTCGACCAAGGTCGGCGAACGCTTCGAGGGCGGCCGTTCGCACTACGACTTCTCGCCGGCTGCGATCACGACGAGCCTCGAGTCGAGCCTGGCTCGACTGCGGACCGAGCGGGTCGACCTTCTCTTCGTCCACTCCGACGGACGCGACGTCGAGATCCTCCGCGGGCCGACCACCGAGGCGATGCGAACCCTCCAGTCGCGAGGCCTGACCCGCCGGATCGGCTTCTCGGGCAAGACGGCCGAAGGCTTCCACCTGGCCATGCAATCGGGATACGAGGTTCTGATGGTCGAGTACCACGAGGCCGATCCGTCGATGGCACCGGTCCTCGAGGAAGCGGCCCGTCGCGGCATCGGTGTGGTGGTGAAGAAGGCCCTGGCCAGCGGGCGACTCGATCCGCGCACCGCGATCCCCTTCGCCTTGGCTGGGCCGGGCGTGGCCAGCGTGGCCCTCGGCGGCCTGCGGCTCGAGCACTTCGCGGAGGCCGTTCGCCTAACCGAGGAGGCCGACGCATGAGCGTCCTGGCCCGCGCCATGGACTGGGGCGACCGGCTGCCGCTTCTGGTCGGCCGCGCGGTCCACCTCCGGATGCTCGAAGAGACCGACCTCGGTCGCCTCTACGACATCTTTGGCGATGCCCAGGTGGTCCGCTACTGGAGCTCGCCGCCCATCGCCGACCTCGCCGCCGCTCGGGCCCTCCTTGAGGAGATCCACGATTGCTTCCGCCTCCGCACGCTCTTCCAGTGGGGCATTGCGGACCGCGGCGACGATCGCCTGCTCGGCACGATCACGCTCCACCGCCTCGACCTCGATCACGCTCGGGCCGAGGTCGGCTTCGCCTTGGCCCGCGATGCATGGCGACGCGGTGCGGCGACCGATGCCCTCGGGACCCTCCTCCGCTTCGCCTTCGATGAGCTCGGCTTGCACCGCATCGAGGCCGACACCGATCCCCGGAACGAACGCTCCATCCGCCTTCTCGAGCGACACGGCTTCCAGCGCGAGGGCCTCCTCCGCGAGCGCTACCACGTCCTCGGCGAGTGGCAGGACGCGGTCCTCTTCGGACTGCTGGCCGCAGCGTGGCGACACTGACCGCGCGGCCGCGGCGTTCGGCCGGTCAGACCGTTCTGGTTCAGCCCTTTTTGGCGGGGATCACGAGCTTCATCCCCACCTTGAGGGCCTCGGGGTCCTCGCCGATCAACGCCTTGTTCGCGTTGTAGATCGTCTCCCAGAGCCCGGGGTTGCCGTAGTACTGGCGAGCGAGTCCGGCCAGCGTGTCGCCCGTGGCGACGACGTGGATCTTCTCGCCGTTGGGGCCGGCCGTCGGCGTGGCGGGAGCGCCGCTACCGCCCGCGGTCTTCGGGGCCTCGGTCGGGAGCGGCGGGATCACCAGCTTGGTGCCGATCTTCATGTGGGCGGGATCGATGAGCGGGTTGGCCTTGGCGATCGCCTGCCACTTGTTCTTGTCGCCGTAGTACTTCTCGGCGAGCGTCATCATGGTCTCGCCGGAGGCGATGGTGTGGCTCTTCTCCCCGGCCGCTGGCGCGGGCGGAGGCGTGGTCGGGGCGTTCGGTGTCGCCGGCTTCGGTCCCGGCGTCACCGGCGTCGGGCCACCGGGCGTGGTGCCGGGCTTCGGCGCGGCTGGATTCGCCGCCGGCGGGTTCGTGGTGGGCGGCGTGGTCGGGCCGTTCGCGGGCGCGGTGCCCGGCGGGGTGGTGCCTCCAGCCCCGGGGGTGGGCGTGGTGGCGGGAGGCGTGCCTGGATTCGGCGCCGTCGGAGGAGGCGGCGTCGGAGCATCGCCCTTCCCGCCGGTCTCCGGTCCGCGCGACGGATCGACTGCGGGACGCTCGGGGAGCTTGTTGGCCATCGGGTCGCTCACCCCCGCCGGCGCGGGCTTCGGCCCTTCGTTTGGCGTGGTCGGCGTGGCGCTCGGAGCCGGCGGGTTGTTGGTCACTGGCGGCGTCGGGTTCGCCGGCGCCGGGCTGACTCGCGAGCCGTTCGCCGGGGCCACCGATGGCCCCACCGATGGCCCCACCGATGGCCCCACCGATGGCCCCACCGATGGAGCGCTCGGCTTGGGCGGCGTGACCGCCGAACCCTTGCCGGTCCCGGGGGCATTGGCGGGCGGCGGTGCGACGAATGCGATGTAGAGGCCGGTCCCGACGAAAAGGGCGAGCACCAGGCCAAGGACAAGCTTGACGCCGGATGACATGGGTGAGCTCCGAGTGGTCGGCTCCCGGCCCGCAAGGCAAGCGAGGAGCGAGCGATGCGATCGACGCGAGGGTATCAGACAGGGGCCGGCAGCTTCCCGCTGCCCGGCGTGGACATTTCGACCTTGGCCCGCTCCTCCTCCTCGGCCCTGCGGCTATAGACGAGCGGAGCGGCGACGATGACCGACGAGGCGGTGCCGGCGAGGAGGCCGATCGCGAAGGTGTACGCGAAGGGCCGGATGCCGGTGCCACCCATGATGATGAGGATGACGACGCAGCTGAAGGTGGTGCCGCCGGTGAGCAGCGTTCGGCTGAAGGTCTGGTTCACCGAGTCGTCGATCACCTTGGCCGAGAGGTACGGCAGCTTGCCGCGGTTCTCGCGGACGCGGTCGAGGATGACGATCGAGTCCATGATGTCGTAGCCGACGATGGTCAGGAGGGCCGCGATGACGTTGATGTCGATGCGGAACTCGTCGATCAGGAGGAAGCGTCCCACGGCGGTCTGGGCCAGCCAGGGCGAGATGGCCAGGAAGCCGATGCAGCAACTGATGTTGAAGCAGAGGGCGAGGACGGCGCCGCTCGAGTGGCGGAGCGAGCCGAACCGGATCCAGATGTAGGCCAGCATCAGGATGAGGCTGATGACGACGGCCACGATGGCGCTGGCGGCGAGGTTCTCGGCGACGATCGGGGAGAAGCTCGACACCTCGTCGAGGCTGGCCTGCTGGGAGAGGGCGGAGGCGATCAGCCGCCACTCGGTCGCGGCAAGCTGCTTGTCCCAGCCCTCGAACTCGACGGTCAGCGAGTTGATGGCGGGGTCGCTGACCAGGATGGCCATCGAGGTGTAGCCCTTGGACGGATCGGCCGGGTCGGCCGGGGTCAGGCCGACAGCCCGGGCCTTGCGGCCGGCAATGTCGGAGAAGTCGGGCTGGGAGCGCATGCGGGTGATGCGCTTCTCGACGTCGGTGGTGGTCACCGGCGGCTGGATGTCGTCGACCACCACCACCACGCCGCCTCGGAAGTCCCCGAGCGGCTCCTTGATGTCGGGGCGGCCGATGCAGTCGCCGAGAAGGTCCTTGTCGAGCGGATGGGTGTGCGCCGCGTGGTCGGCATCCCCTGCCCCCTTGAACTTGAGGGGCAACTGGACGGCGAGCTGTTGGGCGAACTCGGTGACGATGGCCTCGACGATCTTGCGGGAGATCTGGGCCTCCATCGCCTGGTCGACGAGGGTCGGCGGATTGCCCACCCGGATCTGGAAGCGGCCCGAACGGCTTTCTGCGCCGGCCTCGCCGAGGGTGACCACGTTCGCGGTGCGGAGCTCGTAGAGGATCGGGTCGGCGGTGCCGGCCTTCTCGCCGATCTTCCGCACCCGGTCCTCGACGTCCTGCCGCAGCAGGACGAGGGTCCCTTCCGGCGTCGCCTCCTCGCCGGAGGCGGCCGGACGGGTGGAGAGGGTGAGGGCCACGCCGCCGCGGAACTCGGTCTCGAAGATGTCTCGGCCACGCGTGGCGATGGCCACGATGGCGATGGTGGAGAGCGTGCCGGCGATGCCGAAGAGGAAGACGCGGTTCTCGACCCAGCGGAAGCGCGGGGTGAGGGCCCGGGTGACCGCCGGCCAGACGGTCTGCAGCATGGGCAGCCGGCGAACCTTGAGCCATTGGTCGGCGACCATGAAGAGCGTGTGGCTGACGAAGACGCCGGTGAAGACCGTGCCGATCGCACCGATGCACATGGTGAGGGCGAAGCCCTTCACCTCGGTCGCACCGATCTTGTAGAGGACGACGACCGCGATCAGGTTGGTGACGTTGCTGTCGACGATGGCCGAGAGAGCTCGCCGGAAGCCGAGGGCGACGGCCGCGTGCACCGACTCGCCTCGCAAGACAAGCTCTTCGCGCATGCGTTCGTAGACCAGCACGTTGGCATCGACCGCCATACCCATGGAGAGGGCGATGCCGGCCAGGCCGGGCATGGTGAAGGTGCCGTCGATCGCGGCCATCACACCGAAGATGATGAGGGCGTGGATGGCCAGGGCGATGTTGGCGATCAGGCCGGGCAGGAAGTAGAAGACGAACATGATGGCGCAGACCACCGCGATGGAGAGGACGACCGCCGCCTTCCCCTTCTCGAGGTTGTCGCTGCCGATGGCCGGGCCGAGGATGTTCACCGAGATCGGGTCGGAGGAGATGCTCGCCTCGAGGGCGCCGGCGCTGAGCACCTGGATCAGGTACTTGATCTCCGAGTCGCTGAACCGGCCGGTGATGACGCCCGAACCCGAGATCTGGCTGTTGAGGTTGGGGGCCGAGTAGACCTGGTCGTCGAGCACGATCGCCATCGGCTGGTTCACGTGCGGACCGGTCAGCTTGGCCATGCGGGTGGCGCCGCTTGAGTCGAGCTGGAAGCCGACCGCCACGCCGCCCAAGCGCGAATCGGTGGTGCGGAACGCTCGCTGCAGCGACCAGGGGTCCCCCGCCGAGTGGGTCATGCTCTTGGCGTCGGTCGTGTACAGCAGGATCCAGTAGGTGCCGGCGTACTGGGCCGCGGCCAGGCCGCGGGCGGCGAAGTAGCCGATCGGGTCGCGGGTCAGGGCCTCGAGTTGCTCCGGCGTCTCGTACCACTGCTTGAGGTCGTTGATCTCGTACCAGCGGGCGGTCGCCGAATCGGTGTTGCGGGGGCCGCGCTTGGCGAGTTGCTCCCGCATCTGGTCGACGTTGACGCCCAACGGGCTGCCGGGCTGGACCGCGATGTGGAACTCGAGGACGCCAGCGCCGCGCAGCAAGCGCATGAGGTCCTCGGGGTCGTCGAGGCCGGTGCGCTTGGCGTAGTACGCGTCGTGCTTGGCGATCAGGGCGTCGAGGCCGGCCCCGAGGTGCGGGAACTCGGCCTTGATCAGGTCGAACTCGCGAGCCCGAAGCGACGGGCCCATGACGACCTTGCCGTCGGTCGCCTTGAGCACCGCCCCGGTCGCCGGATCGCGTTGCGGCTGGGGCTCGGTGGAGAGGCTCAGCGTCTTGAGCAGCCGGGCTTCGGCCAGGGTCTGCCCGAGGAGCTTGCTCCGCAGGCGGGTCTCGGCGAGCTCCGCGGTCACCACGCGGTTCTCGACCTCGGCGATGGCGGCCGGGTCGGCGCCCGCAGCAGTGGCCCGGGTCAACTCCTCACGAGCCGCCTTGCCGTCGTCGTAGGCCTTCTGCAGGGCCTTCACGTCGTCGCCCCGCGTGCCGGTCGAGCCGTAGCGCTCGGGGGCCTTGCCGGCGGCGAGGGCCTGGTCGAGCTCGGTCGGGCTGATCTGCATCGAGGCGATGAACTCGTGCAGGGCGTCCTGGTAGGCCCGCTGGAGAGCCCGCACCTCGGGGCTCGGCAGCGGCATCACCACCTCGATGCGATCGAGGCCCTGCGGGTTCATGGCGATGTCGAGGACGCCTTGCGGGTTGACGCGCTGCTTGAGCACGTCGATCACCTGGGTCAGCATCTCCTCGCGGCGGCCGCCTTCGGGGAGCTTGACGGCATAGATGAGGCTGGCCCCACCGCGGAGGTCCTTGCCGAGGCGGACCGACTTCGTCCAGAGGGCTGCGCCGCAGCCGATGCAGACGAGGACGATCACCAGCAGACGGAGAAGGATGTTGTTCATTACGACTCGTGGCGACGAGGATTCGGTCGGACGGGGTGCGGCTGACGTGATCGGCTCAAGAGGACCGGCCGGACGGAGATTCCTTCACCGGCTCGCCGTCCTCCTTGAGGATGCCGACGATGGCGCTCTTGGCGAAGGTGATCCGGGTGTTGGACGACTCGTCGACCTTGAGGACGACGACCGACGGCTTCACCTCGACCACCGAGCCGATGACGCCGCCCGCGGTCTGCACGCGGTCGTGCTTCTTGAGCGAGTCGAGCATCGCCGTCTTCTTCTTGCCGTCGCGCCGCTGGCCCATCATGAGCATGACGATCCAGAGGACGACCACCGCGGGCAGCAGATAGAAGAGGAGCCCGCCGTCGGGCTGGGCGGCGGGACGCGGTCCGCCGGCCGGCGCAGCGGCGGCGCCGCCGCCCGCGGCTGGAGCGGAGGCCGATCCGGCCAAGCCGGGGGCGTCCTGGGCCAAGGCCCCGGCCGTCAGGGTCAGGACGGCCGCGATGGCCACGAGGGGAAGGACGCGATGGAGGAGGGTGCGGAGGAGGGCTCGGGGGCTCGTCACCGGCATGGGCAGGTCTCAGCCCGCTTCCGGAGCGGGCACCGACTCGTCCCCCGCGGCATCAGCGACGTCGCTGGTCGGCGACGACCCCGGGGCCGGGCGGCCCGCGTCGGGGCTGGCGACCGGCCATGCCGCGAGGAAGGAAGACCACGCATCCTCCCTGATTGCCCGACGGATGTCCAGCATGAGGCGCTGGTAGTGCCGGAGGTTGTGGAGGCTCACCAGGATGGGACCCAACATCTCGTCGGCCATGAAGAGGTGGCGGAGGTAGGCCCGGGAAAAGCCCCCCGCACAGGCGGCGCAGTCGCAGGTCGGGTCCAGCGGCCCGGGGTCGAGCGTGTGGCAGGCGTTCCGGAGGCGAAGCGGCCCGGTGCGGGTGAAGGCGAAGCCGTTCCGTCCGTTTCGAGTGGGTAGCACGCAGTCGAACATGTCGACCCCCGCTGCCACCGCCATGGCGATGTCCCGCTCGTATCCCACCCCCATCAGGTAGCGGGGCTTGGCCTCGGGAAGGAGCGGAGCGGTGAACTCGACCACCGTGCGGATCTCCTCGGGCCCTTCCCCGACCGCCACCCCGCCGATCGCGTAGCCCGGGAGGTCCACGCTGCAGACCCCCTCCACGCTCCGTCGGCGGAGGTCGAGGTCGGTCCCGCCCTGCACGATCCCGAAGAGCGCCTGCTCGTCCTTGCGGGCGTGGTGGACCACGCAGGCCTCGAGCCAGCGGAGGGTCCGCTCGTGGGCCTCGCGGATCCGCCGGGCGTGCTTGGCCGCGTCCGACGCCGGCCGGCGGGAGGTCGCGGCCCCCTCGCCTCCCTCGGCGCGGGCCGGCGGGCAGTCGTCGAAGGCCATGATGATGTCGGCCCCGATCGCGTTCTGGATGGCCATGCTCTCCCGGGGACCAAGCCGGATGAGCGACCCGTCGACGAAGGAACGGAAGGTCACGCCATCCTCGTCGAGCGAGTTGATGTCGGACATCGAGTAGGCCTGGAATCCGCCCGAGTCGGTGAGCATGGGCCCCGGCCAACGCATGAAGCGGTGCGAGCCGCCGACCGCCTTCATCCGCTCGACGCCGATCCGCACCAAGAGGTGGTAGGCGTTGTTCAGGATGATCTGGGCCCCCGTCTCGGCCACCTGGGAGGGAAGGAGCCCCTTCATCGCGGCGGCGGTCGCCACCGGCATGAACGCCGGGGTGTCGAAGGTCCCGTGCGGCGTGGTCACCCGACCGAGCCGGGCTCGGTTGGTGGAGGTGCGGCCGAGGATCTCGAAGCGGATCGCCACGCGGGGTCGCCGGAAGGTGCGGAGAGGGAGAGGGGACGAAGAACGGCTAGAGCGACCGCGAGATGTCCTGCAGTCGCCGACGCTCGGCGTCGCTCAGGCTCTGCAGCCCGTGCTCGCGCACCTTGGCCAGCAAGCGATCGAGTTCGGCCTCGTCGGCGATGCGTCCGCCCTTCCTCGCCCGCCGCAGCTTGCCGGAGCGGGAGGTCGGATCGGCATGCCCGAGGAAGTCGAAGAAGCCGTGCAGGAGATGCGGCCGGCGGATGAACCACCAGCCTGCTGCGGCGCCGCCGAGGTGGGCCGCCTCGCCGCCGGCGTTGTTGCCGTTCATGAAGACGGTGAGGACCGAGATCGCGATCATCCCGATGGCCAGCGTCCGCAGGCGCAAGGGGATGGCGAAGAAGAGGTAGACGAGGGAGTCGGGCAGCAGGAAGGCACCCGCCATGATCACGCCGTAGACGCCGGCGCTGGCCCCGATCAAGGGCGAGTACGGGCTGTTCGGGAGGAGCCCGGCCGGCGTGTGCCCGATCATGCTCTGGGCCACCATGCCGCCCAGGTTGAGCACCATGTAGAGGAGGGCCCCGAAGATCCCGCAGAGGAGGAAGAAGGCGAGGAACCGCTTCCGCCCCAAGTACTCCTCGACCACCGGGCCGAAGAAGAAGAGGCCCAGCATGTTGAGGAAGATGTGGGTCACGTTCGCGTGGGCGAACATGTAGCCGATCAGCCGCCAGAACTCGAAGCCCTCGAGTCCGCGGGTCGGCGAGGGGTACATGATGGCCTGGGCGGTAGTGAACTGGAGCCAGCTCTGGAGGAAGGGCACCGGGTCGTAGAGGGTCGTCACCACCGGCACCGACTGCCCATTCGTTCCGACGTAGACCTTGGTGACCGCGAGCAGGCTGCGCAGGGCGTGCTTCTGTTGCCGGTCGCGGGCGGCGGCCTCGAAGAGACCGCGGTTGTCGGTGAACTGCCCGTCGATCATGTAGACCGGGCGGGCCACCGACTCCTTGAGCTGGTCGCGCGGGATGCGGTGCAGCTCGCGGTAGAGGTCGGCGTTCTCGACCAGTTCGGGCAGCCCGGTCGGAGCCTTGCCGAGGGGCAGGATGCCGACCCGGTCGAGGACGAAGACGAGGCTGCAGAGGACGATGATCCAAGTGGTCCCCGACCAGCCCTTCAGCTTGGCCGGCATCACGGACATCCGGCCGCCGCGGGGGGCGGAGCGGGATTCCTCACGGTAGTAGTCGCGATCGGCGATGCCCAAGGGTGGTGCGGGGATTGGAGGTGCGGGGAGTGTAGCGGCTCATCGGCGCGACGACGGCGCGGCATGCAGCGAAGCCGGGGCGTCTTCAGCCGCCTGCACGCCGCCGCCGCTCGGTCTCCCGTTCGAGCACCCGCCGCTCGGACGCCGAGAGGCTGCCGATCCCCTGCTCCCGGATCTTGTCGAGGATGCGGTCGAACTCCGCCTCGTCCTTGGCCCGCCGGGCGGCGTCCTCGCCGCGACGGCGTTCCTCTTCCTCCCGACGCCGCCGGTCGGCGTCGCCGGCCGACCGCTCTTCCTCCTCGTCCTCGCCGAGCGTGGCGAAGACCCCGCCTTCGGAATCCTCGAAGCCCATCATCTCCTCGGTGAAGTCGAGCTGCTTGATGGTCTGGAACGAGGTGAGGCCGCCGAAGACCGCGATCAGGATGAGCGAGAGCGTCGACTGCCAGAGGCCGATCACGCCCAGCACGATGGCCCCGATGAGCCCGGCCCGTGCCGCCACCCGCATGGAGCGGGCGTAGCCGAGGCGCGGCCAGAGGCTCGCCTGCAGCAACCGCCCGCCGCGGTCCAGAGGTGGGCCCGCCAATCGCGCGGCGGCTGGCAGAAGGCGAGCCCGCCGAGCGGCCACATGAGGATCTCGTCGGCCAGCCCGCCCCACCAGCGGCAGGCGATGCAGTGGCCGAATTCATGGAGGAGGACCACCACGAAGAGGGCCCCGAGGCCGATCGCGGTGTAGGCCAGGGCCAGCCGGACCTGCGTGCCGTCGCTCGCCGGCATCACCGATCGCCCGAGCTGCACGGCGACGACGACGAGGAAGAGGATGTGGATGCGGATGCCGATCCCGAAGGTCCGCCCCAACGGCAACGACCAGCTCATCGGGTCGTCGAGCCGCGGCCGGGCATGGGCCCAGGAGCCGGCGAAGCCGCGTCGGGCTCGCTCGAGGTCGGAGCGTTCCGAGCCCGACTCCCCGCCCTCGGGCGAATCGTCGTCCTGGGACGAGTCCTCGTCGTCGCGGCTCACGGCGCTCCTCCCGTTGCCCGGCGAGCCCGCCAGAGGGCCCACGCGGCGATGGTCTTCCCGTCGATGATCGCGCCCGTCGCCACCATCGCAGCGACCTCCTCGGGCGTCGCGGTGAAGACCTCGATGTCCTCGCCTGGCTCGAGGCGGCGCGGGATGGCCTCGAGGTCGCTGGCCCGGAAGACGTGCATCCACTCGTCGGCGAAGCCTGGCGAGGTGTAGAAGGCGCCGATCCGCTCGATGGAGCGCGGCCGGTAGCCGCACTCCTCCTCGAGTTCCCGTCCCGCGGCGACCGCGGGATCTTCGCCCCGCTCGAGCTTGCCGGCGCAGAACTCGACCAGACGACGCTCGACCGCCACGCGATGGTTCCGGATCAGGACCAGCCGCCCGTCGGCGAGCTCGGGGACGACGGTCACCGCACCCGGATGGCGCACGATGTCGCGCCGCACTCGCCGACCGCTCGCGTCGAGCATGGTGATGCTCTCCACGCGGAAGACGGGGCCAGTGTGGGTGACGAAGCGTTCGCAGCTCGGGGTGGGGTCGGCTTGCATGCGGATCCGGCGCGGGGATGATACGGCCCGCATGAGCGACGTCGCGAAGGCCGAGCCGGGACGCGGAGCGTCCGAGGGGAGCACCTCCCCCGGGGGCGCTGCCCTGCCGCCCCCCCGGACCGAGCGCACGCCGCCGCCAGACACGATTGTCCGCGTCGAGGGGCTGCACAAGAGTTTCGGCTGGCAGCCCGTCCTCCAGGACGTCACCCTCGACTTCCCCCGCGGCAAGACCACCGTGGTCCTCGGTCCCTCGGGGTGCGGAAAGAGCGTCCTCCTCAAGCACCTGGTCGGGCTCCTCAAGCCCGACCGCGGCCGCGTCTACTTCGAGGACATCCGGGTCGACACCTTGCTCGAGCACCAGCTCGGCCCGGTGCGGCGGCGCTTCGGCTTCCTCTTCCAGATGGGCGCCCTCTTCGACTCCATGTCGGTGCGGGAGAACGTCCGCTTCCCGCTCCGCGAGGCGGGGGTCCCGGTCGACGAGTGGAGCGACCAGCGGGTGCACCAGGTGCTTCGCATGGTGGGGCTCGAGGAGATGATCGACAAGATGCCCTCGGAGCTCTCCGGCGGGCAGCAGAAGCGGGTGGCCCTGGCTCGGGCCATCGTCCTCGAGCCGCAGGTCATCCTCTACGACGAGCCGACCACCGGCCTCGATCCCATCCGTTCCGACGTCATCAACGAACTCATCCTCAAGCTCGCCCGGCAGATGGAAGTGACGAGCATCGTGGTGACCCACGACCTCGCCAGCGCCTTCAAGGTCGCCGACCGGATGGTCATGCTGCTCGAGGGCCGTGTCATCCTCGAGGGGACGCCGGAGGACTTCCGCCGGACCGGCGATCCGTCGGTGGTTCGCTTCCTGCGCGGCGAGGCAAGCGAGGAGGACCTCGCCGCGATCCGCTCCGCCCAGTCCAACCGGCGTCCGTAGCGGCCCCCCCCGGACCGGTCCCGACCCGATACACTCGCCACGCCCGATGCGCGAACACGTCCGCAACTTCTCGATCGGTGTCGTGGCGATCGCCGGCCTCGGTGGGCTGGCGGCGCTTCTCCTCCTCTTCGGCGAGCTCTCCACGGTCCTCGAGAGCCGCTACCAGGTCGAGGTGGCCCTCAACGCCGCCGGCGGCCTGCGGCAAGGGAGCCTGGTCACCTTGCACGGCGTTCCGGTCGGGCTGGTCGAGACGGTGGGCATCGCCTCTGACGACGCGGCCTATCCGGTGCGGGTGCGGATGGTGGTCGACCGCGACGTGAGCATTCCGGACCCAGCGGCCCCCGCCGTCGAGACCTCGCTCCTGGGCTCGGGCGCCCGGCTCGAGATCCAACCCGCGGGCACCACGAACAGCGGCCGCTACTTCGAGTCGGGCAAGGTGCCGCTTCTCTACGGCGACTACCGGCCGATCGACCAGAGGCTCATCGCCGCCCTCGACGAGCGGCTGGAGAGTATCCGCGGCACGCTGACCAGCTTCGATCGCTTCGTGAAGACCTACACCGAGCTCGGCACCAACCTCAACGACCTGGTGAAGCCGGTCGATCCCGACAGCCCCGAGGCAGAGACCAACCTGCGGACCACCGTGGCCCGGGCCAACAAGGCCCTGACCGGCGCCGACGAGGCGATTCGCCTGGCTCGCGAGTGGCTCGGCGACGATGCCCTGCGGGCCGACGTGAAGGGCGCCGTGGCCAAGGCCAACGAACTGATCGCCCGGGCCACCGACACGGTGAACGTGATCGGCGGACTGGCCGCGAACCTCGACGCTGACCGCCACGTGCTGGTGGCCCGCCTGGTGCAGGTCTTCGACCAGGCCAGCGGCGCCCTCGGCGAGGTGCGCAGCCTGATGGTGCAAGCCTCGAGCGGGAACGGCACGGTGGGGCGCCTGCTCAAGGACCCGCAGCTCTACGAGAACCTGGCCGACACGGCGCGGCGCCTGAGCGCGGCGATGGCGGCGATCCAGGCGGTCGCCGAGAAGCTGCGGGCCGAGGGGATCATCATCCAGTTCTGACCGCTAGCGAGTCTCTTCGAGCGTCACCTGGAACCCGCGCACCGCGAGCCCCATGGGCCACGGCGACTGGAGCATGGGGACGCGGAAAGGCACCCGCAGATGCAGCCGCCTCCCGCCCGGCGTCGTCTCGACGACCGCCTGTGGCTCGCCGGTCGGGATGCGATCCGGCCCGCAGGTCGCCTCGACTACGCGGAACCGCGGGGCGTCGGCGGCTCCTGCCGGCCAATCGACCTGCCGCACGATCTCGAGGCTCGCCTCCTTGGCCCAGTCGTTCGAGCGCACGCTGAAGTAGTCGGTGGTGAAGGCCTGGGCGAGCTGGAAGTCGTTGCCGATGCCGCCCTCGACAAGCGGTTGGGCGGTGATCGTGATCCGGTTCCGGCGGTCGACCTCGCTTCGCTGCGCCGTGACCCGCTTCGCGGCGCGGCCCGCGGTCGGAGCCCAGGCTGGATCGCCGTAGACCACCATCGCCGCCGCGTTCAGGCGGCGGTTCTGGTTGCCCTCGCTGCGCGGCCCGCGCTCCGCCATGGGGCCGTAGCGCGGTGGCTCGGGCTGGAAGTCGAGGGCCAGGCGATCGAAGGAGGCCTTGCTCGCCTCGCCGAGCGACAGCCCCTCGTCGAGAAGGCGAGCGGTGAACTGCATGGCCAGCGGACCATGCCACATGTCGACGCCGGCGACGTAGCCGGCGATCCCGCTGTCGAGCAGGGCGAGGGCGACCGACTGCTCGGGATCGGGCGCCGGCCGCTCGACCACGCCGGCCGGCGCGTTGTCCCACCACCGTCCCGGGCAACCGTTGAAACAGGCGCACTGGACGAGGAGGCCCGGCCCGAAGCGAACGCCCCAAGCCCGGAACTCGGCGCCGCTGTAGCACGCCTCCATGCGGTCGGGATAGCCGTGCGAGAAGAAGAGGAGGAGGTCGCTCGATGCCGCGTCGGCGAGGAGCGCCCTGGCCCGCTCGATGCGCGCCGCCGGGGCCAGCGAGGCGAGGAGGTAACCCTCGCGCCCGTCGAAGCCCTGGGCCGCGAGGGCGGTGAGCGCCGCGGCGGGCGGCTCGGCCGCTCCCTCCCAGGAGCCAAAGAGAAAGGCCTTCCGCCCGAAAGGCCGCTGTCGAGCCGCCTCGACCTGTGCCACGAAGCGCTCGGCATGCGGGCCGTCGCGACCGGTCACGAAGGCGTAAGCCACATCGAGGAATGGATCCTCGTCGAGCCCACTGAGCGTCACCAAGAGTTGCTGGGCAAACTGGGCATCGATCCGTGCCGGTGGAAGGACGAAGGCGACGTAGCGCGGCGGCGTCGAGCCGAGCACGCCGCGCAGCGACGGAAGGTCGCCGCCGTCGAAGGTCTTGACCTCGGCTCCGTGCAAGGCGGCCAAGCGCTCCGCAGCGGGGCGGTAGGCGGGATCGGCGGCGCGATCGAGGAGGACGACGTACCCGCCGTCCGAGGCCGGTCCGGCGAGAAGGTGGATGGCCAAGGCGAGGCCGAGCATGCCATCAGGCTAACCGCTGCGACCGGAAACTCGCCTTGAAAACACAACCCCGCGGCAAGCGCGGGGTCGTGGGGGACGTGAACATCCATGGCGCGACCGGTTCGTCCTGCGCGGCAGGGCCCGAGTCGTCTCAGGTCAATCGTCGGTCACGGAGCGCTGCCGGCGTCGACGATGGCCAGCTCCACGCGCCGCGAATCCTTCTTCGAGTTCTTGGGCTCGGAGGGACCGTAGGAGACGTAGCGGAACTGGCTATCGGAGAAGCCCTTCGTGACGAGGTACTTGCCGACGGCGCGAGCCCGCTCGTAGCCGAGCTCCCAGTTGTCCGACCACTTGCTCTTCTTGATCGGATCGGTGTCGGTGAAGCCTTCGACCGAGATTCGCTTGCCGGCGTACTGGGCCTTGACGGCCTTGGCCAGCTGGTCGAGCGTCTTCTTGGCGTCGTTCTTGAGGGTGGCCTTGCCGCTGTCGAAGAGGACATCGCCAGGGATGTCGAGGACGACCGCGTTGCCCTCGATGCGGGCGGTCACGCCAGCCGGGAGGTTGGTCGGAAGCTGCGGGGCATTGGCGGTAGTGCCGGCCTGCGGCTGGCTGGTGGCGTCGGCCGCGGCGGTCTTGAGGCGACTGTTCTCTTCCTCGAGCGAACGGCGCGACGATTCGCTGCTGTCGAGGGCCGTCTTCGTCTGGTCGAGCTCTTGCGTGAGTTGCGAGTTCTTGTCCTTGAGCATCGCAAGCTCGTCCTTCTGCTTGTTGTCGCAGCCGACGAGCGCGCCGGCGGTCAGCACGGCGCCAATGATCCAAACACGGTGACGCATGGGTGGTGGCATCCTTTCCTAGGGCAACAAGGTCGAACGAGACGCGGGCATTTCAGGACAGGGAGGCCAAAAACGCAAGTTCTGCGCCTTCCGGCCGGTTCTCCACACCGGATCCAAAAGGCTCCCCGGTCGGAGCCACCGCCCGCGGCTCACTCTTGGCCGCGGAGCCACTCGACGATCCCCTGCTCCCACTCCATGAAGGCGAAGGCGCCCGAGGTGAGCGCGGGCCGTAGGAAGACGAGGAGGAAGGTCGCCACCGCCAGATGCGGACCGAGGGGGATCTCGTGGAAGCGGAGCTTCAGGATCCGCTTGGCCAGCCAGCCCGCGAAGACCCAGGCAAGGGCCACGATCGGGGCCATCCCCATGATGAAGAGGGAGTCGCGCCAGCCGAGGACGGCTCCGACCGCTGCCAAGAGATGGACGTCCCCCATCCCCATCGCCTCCCGGTTGAAGGCGTAGGACCCGAGGATGCGGATGGTCCAGACGATGCCGCCGCCGACCACGAACCCGAGGCAGGAACTGCCGACCGAGCTCCAAAAGAGCGGCGGCTGCTTCAGCCCGAGGGCCCGGCCGACCAGCCAACCGAGGAAGCAGCCGAGGAGGATCACTGCAACGAAGCGGAGTTCCTTTCCCATCTCTCGGCGGGCGTGAGGGTAAGAACTCAGGGGGTCGTCTTCCTTCACGAACTGGTCGTAGTCGGCGAAGCTCACCGGCAGGCGTCCGAAGGCAAGGAGGAGGCAGGCCAAGAGGGCCCCGACCGCCCCGCCGATCCCGACTCCGACCCCTACCCAACCCGGCAGCGGTGCCACGAACCAGAGCCCCTTCGCCTTCCACATGGTGGGCATGAGCGGCTGGACGACGGCCGCCGCCAATCCGACCAGGGTCACCGTCCGGGTGATCTCGATCGGGATGGTGAAGGTGCGGGCGTCGGTCAAGGTCATCGCGATCAGCCCGGCGAAGAGGAACATGAAGGCGATGTAGGCCGGCCAGCTATAGGCGAACCCCTGCCCCCGCCACCATCCCCCGCCGATCTGGGCCAGCCAGCTCTCGCTCGGGGAGGCGTAGAAGAGGAGGTAGGTGCCGGCGAAGAGGCACCCGATCAGGGTCTCGATCAGGGGGTACTGGATCGAGATCGGCTCCCGGCAGTGCTTGCACCGCCCTCGGAGGAGGAGCCAACCGATCACCGGCAGGTTCTCGCGCCACGAGAGCCGCCCGCCGCAGAGCGGGCAACGGCTGGGCGGAGTCACCACCGAGAGTCCGGCCGGCAGCCGGTAGACGACCACGTTGAGGAAGCTGCCGACGCACGCCCCGAAGGCGAAGAGGAAGAAGGTGGAGACGATCCGCCCGATCAACTCGAGGGAGTTGAGGGAGCCGCCCCAAGCCGAGTAGTCCACGGTCGCGGAGGTCCACATACGTCGCTATCGCCGCGACCGCGTCGCGCCTTCGGAGGTGTCGTCGTCCCCCTCGTCGGCTTCGGCCTCGACCTCGTCGAGCGAAAGCCGGCGGATCTCCTGTTCCGCCTGGTCGAGGATCGACTGGCAGCGTCGCAGGAGGGCCCGCCCGCGGCGGTAGGCGGCGAGCGACTGCTCCAGGCCGACCTCGCCGTGTTCGACCTGTTCGATGATCCCCTCGAGCCCCTCGAGGGCGGCCTCGTAGGACAGCGCTGCGACCTCGCGATCCAGCTCGGCGTCGGCCGCCCGACCAGCGGCGTCGTTCCCCTTGCGCGGTCCCTTCGGTTCACCCTTCGAGGCCATGGCGGAACTCTACCTGAGATCGCGAGGAGGGCGGCTCAGCGGAAGAGGCTCGACTCGCCGGCGGGCGGCCCGCTGGCCGAGCGATGGCTTGCGGTCCGGCCGCTCCGGTCGGCGACCACCGAGCGCACCGAGCCGTCGGCCACCACCGTCGTCAGGTGCATGCCGGAGCGAGCCTCGTCGACCGAGCGAAGGACCTTGCCCTCCTCGGTCAGGGTGTAGGAAAAGCCGCGGGCGAGCACTTGGCTTGGCCCGAGGGCTTCGAGTTGCCTCTCCCGGGCGAGGAGCCCGTCGCGGGCCGAGCGGACGGTCCGCTCGAGGGCGAGCGTGAGGCGACGGCGGCGTTGGAGGAGCGCGTCGGCGGCGATCCGGAGCCTCGTCGCCGGCTGCAGACCGACGATCTGCGTGGCCAGATGCCCTTGCCGCTGCCGTTCGCGATCGACCCGCCAAGCGATGGCCCGATCGAGCGAGGTGCGGAGCCCGCCGAGCGACTCTCGCGCCGCGTGGACCGGCGCAAGCGGCGAGCGCAGGAAGGGATGCCTGGCCACGGCCTGGAGGAGGTCGCGCCGCGACCGAAGCAGCCGCTTCGCCCCCGACGCCAGTCGATCGCCCATCTGGTCGAGCTGTTCACCCAGCTCCTCGCGATCGGGGACGAGGAGGGTGATGGCCTGGGTCGGCGTGCTGGCCCGGCGATCGGCGACGAGCTCGGCGATCGTGGTGTCCGACTCGTGGCCGATGGCGGCGACGACGGGGACGTTCCGCCGGGCGAGGATCGCCTCGGCCACCACCCGCTCGTTGAAGGCCCAGAGGTCCTCGATCGATCCGCCGCCGCGGGTGACGACGATGGCCTCGATCCCGAGCCGCCCGCTGGCCCGGTCCAGGGCCCGGACGGCACGGGCGACCTCTTCGGCTGCCCCTTCGCCCTGCACGCGGACATCGACGAGGACGAGTTCGATCGCCGGCAATCGGTTCTTCGCGGTGCGCAGGCAGTCCTGGAGGGCGGCCCCCTTCGCGCTGGTCACGATCGCGATGCGTCGCGGGAAGGCCGGCAGCGGACGCTTGCGGCCTTCGTCGAAGGCCCCGGCCTCGCGAAGTTCGCGGCACAGGGCCTCGAAGCGTTCCTGCAGCGTGCCCATGCCGACCCGCTCGAGGGAGCGGACGTAGAGCTGGGTGCGCCCTTGGGGAGCCCAGAAGGAGACCGAGCCGGTGGCGACGACCGCCTCGCCTTCCTTCGGCATCCAACCGTTCGCGGCCCGAAGCTGGCGGGCGACATCCGACTGCCACATGGCGCAGCCGATGACGGCGTTCTCGTCCTTGAGCGAGAAGTACCAGTGGTTCCGCTGCGAGAAGTTCGAGATCTCGCCCCGCACCCGGACCGTCGAGCCGAGGCCCTCGAGGGCGCCCTTGATCCGTTCGGCGAGCTGGGAGACCGATTCGCTGGGCTGCTCGCGCCGCCCGCCGCCGGCGTTGCCGCCCGACTCGCCGCCGGCGCCGCCGGCGCTGCCGGCGCCAGCCCCGAACAGCGAACTCTCCCGGGCCTCGTTCATCGCCCGCATCGCATCCAGGAACGACGTCTTCTTGGCAGCCACGCGGGGCACTATACGGGGAGGGCAGCCCTGCTTCGCCTCCTGAATCCGCTCCGGGAATCGGGCAGAATGCAACAGACCCGCCCATGGCCGACCCGATCCGACTCGCGAGCGACATCGCCCTCCTGCCCGGGGTCGGTCCGCGCTCCCGCGGCCTCTACGCCCGGCTCGGCATCGCCACGGTCGGCGACCTCCTCAAGCACTTGCCGCTCCGCTACGAGCGGCACCACGAGGAGCAGGCCATCGAGGATGCCTCGCTCCTGGTCGAGGGCGCCCGCAGCCGCGGCGAGGTGGTCGCGGTGCGCGGCGAGATCGCCGCCCTCCGCGTCCATCCCGGACGACGGGCCCGGATCGAGGCCACGCTCGAGGATCCCACTGGGCGGGTTCGCCTCGTCTGGTTCAACGCCCCGTGGATGCGCGGGAAGCTCCACCCCGGCTCGCGCGGCTTGGCCCAAGGCAAGGCGTCGCACTATGGCGGCTACCTCCAGCTCACCAACCCGACGTGGACGCCGCTCGAAGGCCCCGACGAGGATCGCCCTCTCGTCGAGGATCGCCTTCGCCCCATCTATCCCTCGAGCGAGGAACTGGCGAGCAGCCGGATCGAGAAGGCCGTGGCGGGCGTCCTCGACCAGGCCTTGCCGCAGATCGTCGACGCCCTGCCCGAGTCCCTCCGCTCGGCGCGGCATCTCCTCCCCCTCGATGAGTCCTATCGCCGCCTGCATCGCCCGGCGGACGAGGCGGAGATCCCCGAAGCCCGACGGCGCCTCGCCTACGACGAACTTTTCCTCCTCCAACTCGGGGTGATGGTCAAGCGTTGGCACCTGCGGACCGCCCTCCGGGCCCTGCCCCTGCCGACCACCACCGAGATCGACCGCCGCATCCGGGCCCGGCTCCCGTTCACCCTCACCCCCGACCAAAGCAAGGTGCTGGGCGAGATCGCCGCCGACCTCGCCCGCGAGACGCCGATGAATCGCTTGCTGCAAGGCGACGTCGGCAGCGGCAAGACGGCGGTCGCCGCCTACGCCAGCCTGCTGGCCGTCGCGGCCAAACACCAGGCAGCGTTCCTGGCCCCCACCGAGATCCTCGCCGAACAGCACGCCGCGTCGCTCCGCAGCCTGCTCGCCGGGAGCGAGGTGCGCATCGAACTCCTCACCGCGGCGGTCAAGGGCAAGAAGAAGAACGCGATCGTCGAGCGGATCGCTGCCGGCGAGGCCGACCTCGTGGTCGGCACCCATGCCCTCCTCGCCGAGGGCATCCACTTCCACAGCCTGGCCCTCGTCATCATCGACGAGCAGCATCGCTTCGGCGTCGCCCAGCGGGCCATCCTGCGGGAGAAGGCCCAAGGAAAGGCCGGCGGCGGAACGGTCGTCCCCCATGTCCTGGTGATGACCGCGACACCGATCCCGCGGACGCTCGCCCTGACCGTCTTCGGCGACCTCGACGTCTCGACCATCGAGCATCTGCCGCCCGGCCGCTCGCCGGTCGCCACCAAGGTGATCGGGCCCGCCGGCCGCGACGAGGTCTATCGCTGGGTGGAGACGCGGCTCGCCCTCGGCGAGCGGGCCTTCATCGTGGTCCCCGCGATCGACGAGAGTGCGAGCGGCCTCGCCGACGTGACCGGGCACCTCGAGGCCCTCGCCGCGGGCCCGCTCCGCGGCCGACGCCTCGCCGCCATGCACGGGCGGCTGGCCGTCGCCGAGCGTGATGCGACCATGGACGCCTTCCGCCGCGGCGACCTCGACGCCATCGTGGCCACCACGGTGATCGAGGTCGGCGTCGACGTGCCGGAGGCGACCGTCATCGTCATCGAGCACGCCGAGCGCTTCGGCCTCGCCCAGCTCCACCAGTTGCGCGGCCGCGTGGGACGCGGGGCCAAGCCCGGCACCTGCATCCTGATCGGCGAACCGGTGACCGACGAGGCCCGCCAACGCCTCGAAGCGATCGCCTCGACCACCGACGGCTTCCGCATCGCCGAGCTCGACCTCGCCATCCGCGGCCCCGGCGAACTGGTCGGAGCCCGTCAATCGGGCCTGCCCCCCTTCCGTGTCGCGGACCTGATGAAGGACCTCGCCATCCTCCGCGACGCCCGCGACGACGCGGCCGCGATGGTCCGCGCCGACCCCACGCTCTCCGCCCCGCAGCACCACGGACTGAAGCGCAAGCTCCTGCACGCCTACGGGGACGCCCTTGGGTTAGCCGACGTCGGGTGAGAGGCCGCAGAGGGGCGGGGGGAGGTCGGGAGATCCGGACAGCCGCAGAGTCGCAGAGGCCGCAGAGTCCCTCGCAGAGGAAGGCAGGGATGCAGGGTGGCCGTCCGCGCGGTGCGGCCGCCTCGTGGGATCGAACGACCATCAAAGCCTGACCCGAAGCCCCAAATTCCCTTTCTGCTCTGCGAGGACTCTGCGGCCTCTGCGACTCTGCGGCTATCCGGGCTCTGCGGCTATCCGGGCTCGCGAGTTCCCTCGAGCGGGGCGACCGCCCGGGCGGACGGACGGCGTCGTCGCATCGGACGACCACCGCAGCCGATCCGCGACCCCCAAGATCCCTCTCTCTGCGTAACCTCTGCCGACTCCCAGCGGCAATCCGATCTCCCCACCTCCGCCTCCTCCCCACCTCCCATGGCCACCAACGCCGAGCTCGCCAGGATCTTCGAGGAGTTCGCCACCATCCTCGAGCTCCTCGGGGCTAACAAGTTCAAGGTGATCGCCTTCCAGAAGGTTGCCCGCACCCTCGATGCGCTGGGCGAGGACGCGGCGTCCCTCTCCGCGACGCCGGGGGCGCTCGAGGCGATCGAAGGGATCGGCGAGTCGAGCGCCGCCAAGATCCGGGAGTTCGCCACCACCGGCCACGTCGCCGAGCTCGACGAGTTGCGGGCCAAGGTGCCGCATGGCCTCCTCGAACTCCTCGGCATCTCGGGGCTCGGGCCGAAGACGCTGAAACTCCTTTGGGAACAAGGCGGCGTGGTCGACAAAGCCTCGCTCAAAGCCAAGCTCGCCTCGGGCGAACTGGCCGGGCTGCCGCGGATGGGCGAGAAGACGCTCCAGAACATCCGCGAGTCGCTCGAACTCAGCGAACGCTCCGCGGGTCGCATACGGCTCGGCGAAGCGGCGCCCCTCGCCGAGTCGGTCGTCGAGCGGATGAAGGAGGTCCCCGGCGTCCACCGCGTCGAAGCGGCGGGCAGCCTGCGCCGCGGGCGCGACACGATCGGCGACATCGACATCCTCTGCACCTGCGACGACGCCCCGGCCGCCCATGAAGTCTTCCGCTCCATGCCAGGGATCGCCAAGGTGCTCGTCTCGGGCGACACCAAGACGAGCGTGGTCACCGAGCACGGCGTCCAGATCGACCTCCGCACGCTTCCCAAGGACAGCTTCGGGGCCGCCCTCATGTACTTCACGGGCAGCAAGGAGCACAACGTCAAGCTCCGCGAGCGGGCCATCGCAATGGGCTACCGGCTCAACGAGTACGGACTCTTCCCGGACGACGGCGATGCCGCCCCGCAGCACCGCGGCGTCGTCGCCGTGGCTGGAAAGACCGAGGAAGAGGTCTACGCCAAGCTCAAGCTCCCCTGGATCCCGCCCGAGGCCCGCGAGGACCGCGGCGAGATCGACCATCCGCCGCCCGCCCTGATCGAGCTTGCCGACCTGAAGGCCGAGCTGCACGCCCACACCACGGCGAGCGACGGCGAACTCTCGATCGACGAGTTGATCGAGGCCGCCAAGGCCAAGGGCTACCACACCATCGCCATCACCGACCACTCGAAGTCGAGCGTGCAAGCGAATGGCCTGTCGCCCGAGCGGCTGCGGGCCCACGTCCAGGCGGTCCATGCGGCCCGCCCGCGCCACAAGGGGATGCAGATCCTCGCCGGCAGCGAAGTCGACATCCTCGCCGACGGGCACCTCGACTACGACGACGAACTCCTCGCCTCGCTCGACATCGTGGTGGCCAGCCCCCACACCGCCCTCAAGCAAGATCCGGAGCACGCCACCAAGCGACTGCTCCGGGCCATCGAGTCAGGCCGCGTGCACATCCTCGGCCATCCCACCGGCCGCATCATCAACGGCCGCCCCGGGCTCGAGCCCGACATGAAGTCGATCGTGGCCGCGGCCAAGGCGAACGGCGTGGCCCTCGAGATCAACGCCAACCCCTTGCGGCTCGACCTTCGCGACACCCACGTCCGCATGGCCATCGACGGCGGAGCCCTCATCGCCATCAATTGCGACAGCCACGCCCGCGACCACCTCGAGTTCGCTCGCTACGGCATCGCCACGGCGCGTCGAGGTTGGGTGACGGCGGAGCGCTGCATCAACACGTGGACGGCGACGAAGCTGGCCGGCTGGCTGAAGCGGTAGGCGCGACGGCCGGCTGCCCCATGGGCCGGGCCGCTCACTTGCCTGGCGGGCTCGAGCCTGGAAGGACCAAGCCGTACTGGCGAAATCCGTCGTCGCCCGACCAACGCTCGAAGTGCAGGGTGAACGGCTCGGTCCAACGCAGAAACGGCGCGCCAGGCAGGGCGCCGCTCGGCAGCTCGCCAAGGAGATCCGCCCGCGGCGTGAAGTGGAGAGCCAGCCTCTCGGGCCAGCCGCCCGCCGGGGCCCGCAGGAGGGCGCTTCCCGCTGCGGATCCGTTGCCATCCTGCGCTCCGAGCTCGAAACGCTCGCCCGCCTCGAGCGTCCACGAGCCGGCCAACTCGATGAAGCCGTCGGCGCTGCTCCGTACGCTCCACCACAGTCCGTCTCGCCCCCCGAGCGGGCGCAGCACGACCTGGGTCTCGACGCGATCGAGGGTCGGAGCGACCGCCAGGTCCGACTCTTCCGCGCTGGCATAGCGACCGGGACGGCTCGACACCTCGATGTCGACGGCGACCACGCCGCGCAACCGCCCCGGATCCGTCTTCGGATCGGGGGTTCCTCCCTCCGAGTCGCCCAGCGCCCACCCGACGTCATACCGGATGCTCCCCTCCCGTTGCGGCGTCTTGCACCTGGCAAGCTCGCCCTCGAAGCGCTGGCGATAGACGGTCGACGTGCCGAGGCGGATGCCTTCGATGCGGAGGTCCTGCAGGAACGCCGGCTCGTCGCACCAGAGGTGGAACGGGATGACGGTGCCCGGCTCGACCTCTTGCGGAGCCAGGACGCGAATCGAGCCTCGGAACCGGGCGGTGTCGGCCAATAGCTCCTCGCGGGTGATGAAGCCACCGCGGGTCATCCACTGCAGGGCCTGGACCGCCTGCAGGGCTAGCGCGTAATGCCTGCCCCACTGGCGATCCGCCGGGAAGGGCTTCTCGGGGATCGTGCCGGAGAGGTAGTCGCGGAGCAGCGCGTGGAGCGAGTCGGCCTCCTGTCGCTTCACCTTCCGCACGAGGTCCGAGCCTTCGGGCATCACCAGCCCTGCAGCACGGGCGGCAAGCGATGCAAAGGCGGCCGAACCGTCGGAGCCGCCCGCCCTCGCCGTGGCGATGTCGCGAGCGAGCGAAGGGTCGGACCACTCGTCGCTTTCGGCCGGTAGGACGATCTGCGGATTGCTCGGCGTCGGACGCGTGGGCTGGGCGAGCTCTCGCCGCGCCGCAGCCATCCGGTCGAAATCGCTGATCAGGCCCCCGAGGCCGAAGACGAGGAACGCGGCGAGGCAGAGGGCGAGCACGCTGCCGCCGATCAGGACGACCGGCGCCGTGATGAGGAACGTCGTCGGCTGGCGCCGGAAGCGAAGCCAGCGGACGGCGCCACGGGGCGCGAGGTCGGCGCCGCACTCCGAACAGCGGGCGGGCACCTCGAGGCCCTCGCCGCGGAGCAGCGACCGGCAGCGGCGGCACTCCGGGACGCGCAACGCGGCCCGACCCCGGAGCGCCCACAGCCCGCCGAGGGCGAAGGCCGAGGCGAGGAGGCCGCCAAGGATGGCGACCGCGAGGACGGCGAGCGTGTCGCCCCCCGGAGCGTTCATTCCATCCGCCCAGTTCGCAGGATTCATGGCTGCCCCTCCGGGCCGCCGCGCGAAGCCTTGGCGGACAACTCGACGCGGAGCGTGATCGGCTTGCAGTGGGCCCAGACCCCCCACTCGGCAGGCGGCGCCGTCCCGTCGACCAAAGCGTCGCCGAACGCCTGGAGAAACGCGGGCGAGCGAATCAGGAGGCCGTCGATCTCGACGACATGGCCGGTGGCACGATCGTCGTCGGGCAACGGGATCCGGATCGCGCCTCGGTCGAGGGCAGAGACCAGGCGGGACGACTCGGGACGCGACGTTCGGCGCCACCCCCACGCCGATTCGACCTTGGACCCTTCGTACTGGAAGCGATCGACAGGCGTGCCGTCGACCCGGATCGCTTCGATCCGCAGGCCCCACTGGTCGGTGCACTGGTCGGCCGGAGCGATGCGCAGGTCGACCAAGGCTTCCCCCGCAGCGTGGGCCGCCGCAGCCTCGGTGGCCTGGCAGGTGCAGAGGAGGTCGAGGAGCGGATCGCCCATCGAGGATCCCTCGGACCAGCGATCGAAGATGGGATCGATCCACTCCGCGGCTGCAAGAGCCGCCTGGTTGAGTTGGAGCTTCGCTCCGCCGCCAGGGAGCGGGACGAGCATGGGACGGAGGAGCGACGCTGCGTCGGCCGCATCGAGGTCCTTGGCCTCGAGCCGCCGCTCCAGCGATGCCCCCGCCCATTCGTACTCCTGCTCAAGGGCCACGCGTAGCGCCGCGAGCGGCAGGCGATCGAGTAGCTCCATCCTCCGCTTCGCCAAACGCACCACATCCCACGCCAGGAGGCACCCCGCCACCAGCAGCACCGCCCCGACCACGCTCCGCCACGGCCGCCGCACCCGGCCCTTGGTGCGCACCGCGCCGGGCCTATCGAGCGCCGCCCCGCACACGCAGGTCAACGGCTCGGTCCACGCCGACGGCCGAGCATCGGCCTTGCAGACCCGGCAGACCGGCCGCGATTGGTCCGGCTGGCCCCAGATGCCGGCCACGAGCAGCACCACGCCGAGGAAGGCGAGGCACGGGATGACGAGTTCGCAGAGATCGGCCAGCTCCACACACACCTCCCGCCGCGCACGGCCCGAGGCCGCTTTCATCCAACAGCATGCCGATCGGCCCGCCAACCGCAAGGGGGAGGTCGGGAGATCCCGCGAAAGCTGAGGTGGCGAGGGCAATCGCCGGAACGGCAGGCGACGCCGCGAGCCCGGAGAGCCGCAGAGGTCGGAATGGCGCGGAGGCGCAGAGGACGCGGCAATCTGGGTGCTTCCCAGCGATCGTCGCCGCCAGCCGGAATGGCGCGGAGGCGCAGAGGACGCGGAGCCGTCGCGGAGCAGATAGGAGAATTGGGGCTTCGGATCAAAGCCCTCATGGCCGCTCGATCCCACGCGGCGGCATCACCGCGCGGACGGCCACCCTGCCTTCCTGCCTTCCTGCCTTCCTCCGCGACGGCTCTGCGGCCTCTGCGCCTCCGCGGCAATCTGGCTGCATCACCGCAGGCGACCCCGCGTCAATCCGGGCCTTTCAGACCGCTCCCCGCCCTCCGCCCCCTCCGCGGCCTCGCTACCGCACCGTCGCCATCGGCCGGGCGATCTGCCCGACCTGCACAGCGTCCTTGTCGCCCTCGACCAGCCGGCATTGGGCCTTCTTGGGGTCGACGGTCACCACCTCGACCACGGCGACGGTGCGCTCGGCGGGGCCCAGGCTCTCGCCGGTGTCGGGATCCCGCACCTCCTGGCCTCCGCCCCGGATCAGGAGCCGCATGCCGGGCGCGAGGCGGCCGATGCCGCGGTTCAGCCAGACCGTCTCGCCATCGACGAGGGCGACCTTGATCGGGGCGATCGACTCGACAAGGGCCCCGGTCAGTTCGATCGAGGCGTCCTCGACCAGCCGGCCCAGCGTGCCGTTCGGGTCGGGCGCCGCCCCGCCGAACATGCGGGCGAGGTCGCTGTTGGAGTAGTCGACGCGGACCGTATCCGCCCAGCGGATCGCGCCGGTCTCGACCTCGAGCAGCCGGGCCTTCACCTCGATCCCGGCGAGGGCTCGCGAGAAGGTGTAGCCAGAGGCCTTCACCGACTCGGTGATGATGTCGAGGCCAGCCCCTTCGACCGTACCGACCACGAGGTAGTCGGCCCCCAACAATTTGCCGAAGCGAGCCAGCTCCTCGGGGCTCTTGCCGTAGAGCTCGACGTAGTTCTTCTCCCGGGCCAGGTCCTCGATGTGCTGGCGATCGAGGACGGTGAGGACGCCGGCCTGCACCATGTGCTCGATGGTCGCATCGGCCAGGCGGCGGGAGAGTTCCTTGCCGTCGACCGTCGCAGGCCCGAAGGTGTAGGTGGGCCGGGCCGGCTGGAAGGTGGTGATGGCGATCGTCTTCCGCGTGGCGAGTTGCGTGGCGAAGGGGACCACCCCGACCCGAACGGTGACCTCGAAGCTGGTGCCGTCGGGCATCGCCCGCTGGTCGAGCACCTTGAGGCTGTCGACCAACCCACGGCTGAGCGTGCGGATCTCGGCCTGCATCCGCTCGATCGTCACGTCATCCGCGGCCAAGGTGCGGTCGAGGTCCTGCACCGAGTCGTCGAAGCGCCGCTTCTTGGCTTGGTCGAAGGAGACCCGCGAGTCGTTGACCCGATGCACGGCCTCGATGACCGCCCCGCGGGTCGCCGCCGCAGCGCTCGGGCCGCGGCCGAGGAGCTGGGTCTCGACCACCTGCTGCGGCGCAGCTGCTGCCAAGGCCACGAGCACCGCCAGCATCGCCACCAACCAACCGACTCGGGTCCACCGGTTCATCGCGATCTCCTCCATCCCCCCGCTGCCGCTCGACCCCGGGCTGTCACTGCTTCTTCCCGACCGTGTTGGAGAAGCCCTCCCAGACCGTCTCGCCGTTCCTGAGGTCGACGACCCACATCCGCATCTCGTAGTTCTTCTGCTTGGCGTTGTTGGTCCGCTCGTAGGCGCTCAGGATCTGGGCGTTCACCGAGAGCATGGGCACCGTGGCCGTGCCTTGGGCCGTCCGCTCCTGCACCTGCTGCTGGTTGAACATGGGGTCGTTCGAGAGGCCGGTGTTTTCCCGCACCGTGTCGTCGCGGGCGTCGGTGCCGAGTGTGGCCACGAAGCGGACGCGGTTGTCCTTCCGCAGGCCCGAGCGGATCCGGCCGAAGACCATCTCGGTCGGGATGTCCGAGGACGAGGTCTTGTTCTCCACCTTCGAGACCTGCATGATCACCGGCTTCGGGTAGTTCTGGAGGAAGCCGTCGGTCAGCATCTCCTGGGTGAGGCTGTCGGCCCACTCGCGGAGGTCGCTGTAGTCGAGGTCCATGGTGGTGACCGCCTCGGGGCCGGTCGGGTCGATGCGCTTGGGCGGCGAGTTGCACGCCGATGAGGCGAGCGTGGCGACGGCGAGGAGGGCGATCAGGCGAGTCCTGGCGGGCATGGGTGGCTCCGGTGGGTGCCGAGGAAGCGAGAGGAGGCGAGCGAGACGCGAGGGCGACGGTCAGCGATCCCAGGGGCGGATCTCGAGGCGCCAGTCGACCACGTCGCTGGAGGGGGCGAGGCCGACGATCTCGCCCCGAGCCCCGGCGTTCAGTTCGCGACGAGTCCAGAAGTCGGAGTTCGACGACGCCTTCAGCCCTTGCTTGTCGTACCAAGTGAACTTGTACATGTAGAGGGCGTTGGCGGAGGAGCGGTTCTCGATGTTGGCCTGGACCCGCAGCAGTCCGTCGGCCTCGCCGACGAACGCCGACTGCACATCGACCCGCTCCTTGAGGAAGGGATTCGAGATCTTCTCGCTGAAGTCGATGGCGTTGGGGCGGGCCTTCTTCGTCTCGTAGACGTTGCTCGAGGAGCAGCCGAGTCCCCCGAGGACAAAGGCGGCGGAGACGAGCGGGGCGATCAGGGCGGTGCGGCGACGCTGCATCAGGAGGGCTCCGGAGGAGTGGGTGACGGGGCTGGCTGGGGCGGTGCGGGGGCGGCCGGGCTCGGCTGCGGGACGGGCTTGGCTTCGATCTCGAACTCTGGCGGCGGTCCCGGCACCAGCGAGTAGTTGGCTTGGAGGGGCGCGGCGCAGGCCACGACCTGGTTGGGCACCACGCAGCGGGCCCAGACGAGGACGACCGGCGCCTCGGGTAGCTTCACGATAGCCGGGGTGGCGGGCACCCCGCCGCGAACCAGTTGCAGCGTGACCTCGCCGTTGGCCGGGCGCGGAAGCTGGGCGATCTGCACCTCGGCGGGGATCGAGCGCCAGGTGCGAAGGTCGGCTTGGTTGGTCGCCGCCTTGTAGAGGCTGGCCCCGAGGAGGACGAGGACCTGCCCCACCTGCCCCGAGGTCTTGCCCTGGTTGGCCTGGCGGCGGAAGGGCTCCGAGGCAGCGTAGGTCGCCGCTTCCTTGGCCGCGACCATGACCGCGGTCCGCAGGATGATCTCCGGCATCCGCTGGTCGAAGTCCCGCTTCCAGATTTGTTCGATGACCGCCAGGGTCTCGGTCCGTACGGTCACCCCACCGCCGGTCACGTCGAGGGCCTCGGCGGGGCGCGGCTCGAAGTTCATGACCGGGATGGGGATCGTGCTCAACCCAAGCCACGGCGTGACCAGGGGAATGGTGATCTGATCGATGCGCGGGGCGCTGCCGAGTTCGAAGAGGACGATCACCTGCGGCTGCCCGTTGCGGGCCTGGTCGTAGGGGTTGGTGCTGGTCTGGGCGGCGAGGACGACGCTCGTCGGCACCATGGCCAAGGCCCGCCGCAGGTCGGTCTCGCCGCGCTGGCGGTCGTTGCCGTCGCCGGTCGAGGACTGCAGGAGCCCGCTCAGCCAAGACGCCACTGGATTGAGGTACGGGGCGTAGGCGGCGGTCAGGTCGATCCCCTGCGAGGCGAGGATGGCCTTGACCGAATCGGTGCCCCCGCGGTTCGCGATCTCCTTGTTGACCGCCTCGATCCGCTTCGCCTCCTCGATCTGGGTGTCTTTCTGCCGCTCGATCGCCCGGCGAGCCGCCACGCCCGCCTGCAACTGGTCGCCGGCCAGGATGGCGGCCACCATCCGGTTCACTTCGATCTCGATCCGATCGGCGTAGGTGCCGCGATAGGGCCGCACCCGCGAGTTGATGACGATCGAGCCGAGCTCCTCGCCGACCGAGGTCTTCGCCCACTCGTCCTGGAAGCGGTCGGCGAGCTTGCTGGCCTGGGTCAAGACCGGGTAGCTCGGGCGGAACTGGCCGGCATCGATCCCGCACTTCCCTTCCTCCATCATCCAGAGGAGCGCGTCCTGGGTCTCGAGGTGGGCATCGGCCGCCTCGGGCCCGCTCAGGAGTTGGTACGCGGCGGAGAAGTTGCCCGACCCGTGCAGGGCTTGGGCCTGCTCGATCTGCTCGCGGTTGGCCGAGCACCCGCCCAACGCCGACCAGAGGAGGCCGAGGACGACCAGCAGCAAGGGTTGGGAGGTGCGGCGGTCGAGGGTCACGGCGCGAGTCGCGGGTGGCGGCCCGACACGGCCGCAGGGGGAGTGATTCCGCATCCTAGTGTTCCGCCGTCGAAGGACCGGGTTGACGGTCGGGACGCACCAAGAGCCCCGGGGAGGCCCGTCCTGCCATCGGACCCGACCCGCTACCATCTGCCCGCCGGCCGCGGCCGGCTTCCCGCCC
>JBGAKK010000026.1:0-58541 GCA_044224425.1 Phycisphaerales bacterium | reverse complement strand
CGGTTGTTCTTGTAGAGGCCCTTGTGGACACCTTTCTTGATGACGGTGGCCAGGCGGATGGCGTCGATGATGCAGGCGTGGTTGAGCTCGTCGGAGATGATGATGTCGCCGGGCTCGCAGAGGGTGGGGAAGAGGGCCTCGGCGGCGGTCCAGGCGCTGACGAAGGTGTAGGAGGACTCGGTGCCCATGAGGCGGGCGATGGAGGATTCGATGGTGTGGTGCGGCGCGAAGGTGCCGCAGATGAAGCGGACGCTGGCGGTGCCGGCGCCGTAGTCCCGGAGGCCCTTGATGCCGGCCTCGACGACCTCGGGGTGGTTGGCCAGGCCGAGGTAGTTGTTGGAGCAGAAACAGGCCACGTCTCCGTAGCCGCGGAGGCGGATGGTGGCGTCCATCGGCCCCTCGATCATCTGAAGCGTCTTGAGCTGCCCCGAATCGCGGAGGGTGCGAAGCGTCTCGTCGGTGCGGCGGTCGAATGCGCTGGCGGTGGCAACGGTCATGGTGGTACCTCGCGGGGAATCCCAAAGGATAACGCCCACCGGAGGACCGGCGGGCGTCGGAGTGGGCGTAGAGAGGTCGATCAGAGGTAGTGGGCGCGGATCTGGGGGACGAGGTACTGGTCGAACGCGGTCTGGAAGGTGTGGGTCGGCTTCCAGCCCCAGTCGCGGCGAGCGGCGGCATCGTTCACGTCCTCGGGCCAGCTGTCCACGATGCCCTGCCGCTGGAGGTCGGGGGCGAAGGTGATCTGGGAACCGGGGAAGGCCTTGCGGACGGCGTTGGCGAAGTCGTCGGCGCTCGGGCTGAAGGCCCCGACGTTGTAGACGAGGCGGGAAAGCGACGACTCCGGCGCTGCGGCGAGTTGGAGGAGGGCGTCGATCGCCTCCGGCATGGTCATGAACGGGATGCGGCTGTCGGGGCGGACGAAGCAGGCGTAGGGCTTGCCGGCGGCGCCGGCATGGATCATCTCGGGGCCGTAGTCGCTGGTGCCGCCCGAGGGGATGGTCTCGGCCGAGATGATGCCGGGGAAGCGGATCGATCGGAAATCGATGGGCCGCTCCATGCGATCCTTAGCGAGGAGCCGGTAGTGGCGGGCGTAGTAGCGGCCGAGCTGCTCGCCCTCGAGCTTGTTGACGCCGTACATGGTGTGCGGCTCGAGGAACTGATCCTCGGTGACGGCGCCGGCGGAGCGCTTGGTGGCGAGGTCGTGGATGCCATACACGGCGATCGAACTCGGGAAGATGAACTTCACCGAGCGGCCGTGGGCCCGGGCCTCGTCGGCGGCGAGCTTCAGGAGGTTCACGGTGCCGACCACGTTGACGGCGTGGGCGGTCTCGGGGACGAACTCGCCGCGGGTCGAGAGGAGGGCGGCGAGGTGGTAGATCTCGTGGATCTCGAACTGGGCATGGACGCGTTCGAGGAGCGAGCGGTCGCAGATGTCGCCGACCAAGGTGTGGTGGGCGTGCCGACGGCTCGCTTCGTCGAGCTCGCGGACGTCCATGGCGACGACGGTCTGGCCCTGCTCACGGGCCCGGGCGGAGAGGCGGGAAAGGAGGCCGTGCCCCATCTCGCCGCCGGCGCCGGTGACGAGGATGGCTGCGGTGCGGCGGCCGCCGGAAGGCACGGTCGTGGTGGTTGGGGTCATGGTGGCGACACTCATGGTGGAGAGGCCTGGTTTCGTGGGGTGCGACCTGGAGCGCGAGGCGGGCGACGCGGGGAGTCCGAGTCGCCGCCCGGCGAGAAGAGGCATTGTACGGACGAGGGTTGCCAACCGGCCGTGTGCGGAGCGAGTCAGCGGTGCCGGAAGCAGGCTGGAGGGGAGCGCGGAGGCCGCCGACCGACCCAAGCTGATCCCGACCGGTCCCGACCGGTCCCCGACCGATCCCCGACGGCACCGGGGGCGGCGAGCGGACAAGACCGCCGGGTCGCAGGCCGACTCGTGGGCGGGTCGCAACGCCGCCGCGGGCCTCGGGCCTGGTCCAAGAGAGCCGGCGCGGGAGCGCGTCGCTCGAGGTCCGGTGCTCGATCGGGCGGAATTCCCATCGAACGGCGAGGGAGCGGTCAGACCTGGGCCCGGCAGCCGCAGCGTTCGAGGAGGCGTTTGGTGGCGAGGATCCCTTCCTCCTCGCTCAGTCGGCGACCTTCGTACTCGATGCCGACGTGGCCCGTGTAGCCGGCGCGATGAACGATGCCCAACATGCGCGGGTAGTCGATCGTGGTCTCGGCTCCCGCCTGATCGAAGTCGTAGCTCTTCGCGCTGACCGCACGAGCGAGCGGCATCATGGCCTCGACGCCCGCGTAGCGATCCCGCCACTCGCGGTCGTTCATCCGGAAGTTGCCGAAATCGGGCAGCGTGCCGAGGTTCGGGCGGCTCGCGGCCTTGATGGTCGCGGCCAGCCAGACCCCGTCCGAACTCTGGCCGCCGTGGTTCTCGACGATGACGGAGAGCGAACGGGAGCGAGCCTTGTCGGCCAAGGCGCCGAGCCCGTCGTCGAGGAACTCGGTTTGGGCGGCCGGCGAGCCGCTCGAGCGAGCGTTCACGCGGATGGCGTGACAGCCGAGGATCGCCGCGGCATCGAGCCACTTCTCGTGGTTGGCGACTGCTGTCGCCCGGCGCCCGGCGTCGGGATCGCCGAGGTCGCCTTCGCCATCGCACATGATGAGGACGCTCCGCACCCCCTCGCCTTCGCAGCGCCGGCGCAGTTCGCGGGCCCAATCGGGACGCGAGAGGAGTTCCACGTAGAACGAGTTGACGTACTCGACCGCGGGGATGCCGAGGCGCCGGGCTGCCTTCGGGAAATCGAGCGGATCAAGCCTCCCATCGTAGAGGGCGCGATGGAACGACCACTGGGCGAGGGAGATCGGGTTCGGCTGCGGCGGCGTGGCAGGATCGTCGGCCAGCGCGAACGCCGACCGTGCAGCGCCGATCATCGCGGGGCCCGCGAGGGCGACGGGGATCGAAGCAAGGACGCGCTGGGCGAAGGTGCGGCGCGAGAGCGGGCCGGGAGCCGGCGACGGCGATGGGGTGGCGAGGGACGACATGGCGCGATGGGTGGCGGGGACGGCGGCCGGAGGGGACGCAGGAGTACGCACGATCCGGAGGATCGGCGCGATACGGCGTGCGACGCCGCGACAACAGCGTACGTCGAGCCGGCCGCCGTGGAGAGCGGACGAGGTGGGAACTCGGGGACCTCGCCACGCACGAGGGCGACTCACTGGGGCGACGTCGAGCCCGAGCGATCGCGGTTCTCGTCGGAAGGGCGCGACGATGACTCGCCGGCCAGCCCGCGCCGCTCGGCGATCGCGAGGTGCTTCATCAGGGTAGACGAGGCGGCCCCCCCCGCTGCCACGAGGCCCCGCCAGCCGTCGCGCCACGCCCCGCGCAGCAGGTACTGCTTGAAGAAGGCAGCCCCGGGTCGAACCAGGATGTCGAGCAGCCCGCCACCCCGTGTGTCGCCCGCGGCGCTGACCTTGGCGTAGCCGACATGGCGACGAAGCATGTCGTCGACGTCGGCCCAGGAGTTGTGCAAGAGGATGCCCGGCAGCCGCCCGACGCCCCCATCGACGGTTAGGTAGTCGTGCGGCGGCGTCCCGGCCACCTTGGTCTGATCGGGGCGCACCAGACGCGTCCGCCACTCGGGCTGGAAGGTGTTCGGAAGGAGTCGGTCGTGCAAGACCAAGGCTCGACGCAGGCTGTAGCCGGCGACGAGCGGATTGTCCCGTTCGATCGCGTCGAGGATGGCCTGCAGGAGCGCCGCGTCCGGGGACTCGTCGGAGTCGAGGACGAGCACCCAGCGGGCCCCCGCGCACTGGTCGATCGCAAACTGCTTCTGGGCCACGTGCCCGGCCCAGGCCCGGTGGATCACCGTCGCCCCCGCCGCCTCGCACGCGGCCACCGTTCCATCCCGCGACCCGCTGTCGACCACGACCAAGCGAGGGCGCCGCTCGCCAAGACCTGCAAAGGGGGCGAGCGTGGCCGGCAGCGTCCGCATGCTGTCTTGGGTCGTCATGGCGACCGCCCAGGTAGAGGGGACAGCGGATCGGCTGGCTCGGGAATCGGAGGTCGGGTTCGGGTCCTCCGTCCGCCGAGAGGCTCGTTCGCTCGGGGCTGGCTGCGGCGTCGCCATCGCGGAAGCATCCTACTGGCGATGGGCGGATCGGAGCGTCGCAGGTCCGTGAGCCGGGCCGTCGCCCGCACGGCGCCAGGATCGCGCCGTGACGGCGCCGCCTTGCGGGTAGAGTCGGGCCATGCGAACGCCCCTCGTCGCCCTCCTCGCCCTCGCCATGCCGTTCCTCGCGTGGCCAACCGTCACCAGCGCGACGCATGGACAGGCCACCGGAGCGTCCACACCGGCAGCCCCCGCTGCATCTGCTTCGGCCGGCGCGGCCGTCCCCAGTCGACCGATCGCCCTGCCTGGTCTCCGAGCCGCTGCCTCGGTTGACCTCGACGAGTTCGGGGTGCCGCTCGTCACCGCCGACTCGTTCGCCGACGCGGTCCGCTGCGAGGGCTACCTCCACGCCCGCGATCGGTTCGTCCAGATGGACCTCCTGCGCCGCCTCGCCGCGGGCGAACTCGCCGAGCTGCTCGGGCCGCTTGCCGTGCCGCAGGACAAGCAGCAGCGCGTCATGCGTGGCCGCGCCGCGGCACGAGCCGCGTTCGACGGACTCGATCCCGCCAAGCGGGCCCTGCTCGAGGCGTATGCGGAAGGGGTGAACGCGGGCCTCGCCTCGCTGGCGGCTCCGCCCCCTGAGTACAAGTTCCTGCAGGTGACGCCGGCGCCATGGCGCCCCGAGGACACCTTTCTGATCGCCCTTTCGATGTGCGCCATGCTCAACGACGGGGCGCGGATCGAAGCGTCGCTCGAGCCAGTGTGCGATCTCCTCCCGGCGGCCTGGATCGCTTACCTGCGCTCGCCCGTCTCGCGATGGAACGCCCCGGTCGTGCCCGATCCAGAGCACGTGGCCGAGCCTCTGATCCCGACAGCTGAGGCCCTCTCGCTCCGCCCCGCCGTCGCACCGGCGCCAGCATCCTCGATCCCCGAGCAGTCGCCCCGCTCGCGCCGGGACGAGGCCGACACCGACGCCACGATGCTCGCCGAGACCGAGGTGAGCGACCCGGCGTCGGCCCTCCTCGCCGCGTGGGTCCGCCCGCGAGGCGCCTTCGACGCCCCAGTCGGCTCGAACGGCTGGGTCGTCGCAGGGGCGAAGGCAGGCGGGGCAGCAGCGATCCTCGCCAACGACATGCACCTCCCGATCACGGTGCCGTCGATCTGGTACCGGATCTCGCTGGTGGTGCGGGGAACGGACCCCATGCGCCTCGACGGAGTCTCCCTTCCCGGCGTGCCGTCGATCGTGAGCGGGAGTAACGGGCGCGTCGCCTGGGGCTTCACCAACGTCGAAGGCGACTTCATCGACTTCGTGGTGGTGGAGCCCGACCCGACCGACGCTACCCGCTACCGCGTTCCCGGCGGGACCAGCGAGCCGTTCACGATCGTCAACGAGCGGATCGCCGTCCGCGGCGCCGAGCCACAGGAGTTCGAGATTCGCATGACGCGCTGGGGACCCCTGACTGGCGAGGATCGCCAGAAGCGGCCCTTGGCCCTGCGCTGGACCGCCCTTGAGCCAGAGGGCCTCAACCTCGCGTTGCTCGACCTGCCCGCGGCGACCTCGACCGCCGAGGCGCTCGACATCGCCGCCGGCTGGCGCGGACCGCAACAGAACGTCCTCGTCGCGGACCGAGCCGGGTCGATCGGCTGGACCATCTCCGGGCTCCTGCCCAAACGTGTCGGCTTCGACGGACTCGTCCCGGTCTCCTGGGCCGACGGGAAAGCAGGATGGGATGGCTTCTTCGACGGCCCCGATCGCCCGAGGATCGAGAATCCGCCGGAAGGCTGGATCGTCACAGCGAACCAGCGGACTCTTCCCGTCGACCAGAGCGGACGGCTGGGCTGCTTCTACGACGAGCCGGACCGAGCCCATCGCATCCGCACGTTGCTTGAGGAGAAGGCCGCGAGCGGCGCTCCGATCAGCGAGGCGGATTGCGCTCGCATCCAGCTCGACACCTACAGCCGGCGGCTGCTCGCCTGGCGCGACGCACTTCTTCCGGCCTTGCAGGCGGGAGCGGAGGAGACGGGAGCCGACGGGAAGCCGACCGATCGGGCCGCCAAGTTGCGCCGCCTGGTCGAGGCCATCGCGCCGTGGACGGGCGAGACCGACGTCGATGAGCGGGCCGTCGCCCTGGTCGACGCGATGCGGCGGCGATTCCGGCGAGCGTTGCAGCGTGAGATCCTGGTCGCGGCGATGGCGGCCCGGGAGCCGGGGCTGGCACGATCGGAGTACGTGGCACGTGCCGATCGTCTCGGGCGGGTGCCGGCCCTCGACGAGCGGTTCCTTCAGATCGCCGAAGCCCGCCCCGACCATCTCCTTCCGCCGAGCGAGCGATCGTGGGATGCCTTCTACGCCCGACTGGCGATCGAGGCCGGGGCGGAGTGCGCCGGGCGCGACGGGTTCCTCCGGTGGGGCAAGGCGAACACGAGTAGCTTTGGTCATCCGCTTGCCTCCGCCCTTCCGCTGCTGGCCAACAAGTTCGGCCTTCCTACCCACGAGCAACCAGGCCATTCGACATGCGTCCGGGTCGCCTCCCCGCAGTTCGGGGCGAGCGACCGTCTGGTGGTGCGGGTGGGCGACGAAGCACATGCGACCATCCAGACCCCTGGCGGCCAGAGCGCCGACCCGCAGAGTCTGCACTACAGCGACCTCCACCAGTCGTGGCGCGACGGTCGGCCGCTTCCCCTCCAGGGCCGCGCCGTGACGGCGCGGCCGGCGGGAGAGTCAGCGAACCGTGGCCCGCCGCCACGACTCGAGGAAGAGCCGCTCATCCTCATCGTCGTACCAGCCGTTGAGGTCGAGGTCGCGCCCAGACTCGGGCGTCGCATAGAACGCGTCGCGGTCGCCCTGGGTCACGAAGCGGTCGTGGTCCCAATCGGCATAGCCGAACGCGACCGGCAGGATCGCCTCGAGCGCCAAGGCCCCGCTCGGGAGGTCGAAGCCGCGACCGGTAGCGGTGAGCGGCAGCTCGATCCAGGCCTCCGGCCCCAAGAGGACGGGCAGCGGCCCGGTCGCATCGAGCGACACGCGGGCCCGTAGGAGCAGGCCATCCGAAGTCAGCTCAAGGTGGCTCTCGCTGTCGGTCGGCGCGGTGCGCAGGACAATGCTCTCGCCGCCGACGCGGCACTCGAGCCGCAGCCGTTTCACTGCCTGCTCGGCATCCCCGGCGCGAGCCTCGAGCACCAGTTCGCCCTCCACGTCGCCGGCGAAGGGGCCAGCCCAGGACCGCAGGCTGAAGGTCCCTGACAAGCTGAACGCGGCGAGATCGTCCTCCGCCGGATCGCCGAGCTTGGCGGGCCGCACCGGCAGCCAGTGGGCATCGAAGCGGATCGTGTCGTCGGGCGCGATCGGTACGCCCGCGGTGCGGTACCCGCCGCCGGCGGCCGGTTCGAGCGGTCCGCACTTCGCGGCGAGGCCGCCCCGGAACAGGTCGCGCAACGACTGGAAGATCTGCCGCGCCGTCGACTGGTTGCCGTCGAGGCACGCCTGGTACCACTCGATGATGAGGAGCGACACCGACTGTCGCCACTCCTTCAGGTCCTCGAAACACTCGAGGCCAGCCTCGGGATCCGATTCGTGCAGCACGACGCAGCACTGCCACGCGTCGGCGAACCCCTGGGCCGCCGTCTGGTCCATCTCCTGCTTCGCCCCGTCGCAGTCGCAGCCTTCGAGAGCACCGAGCGACCCCAGCATGAGGCCGACGCCCACTGCGCGTGCGACCACCCTCTTCCTCGCATGCAAGCCGTCCATGGAAAACCCCCTCGTGTGCGCGGTTGCCGGGCGCTCCGCGCCCGTCCGCAGGTCTCACCGTCGACGCACCATGCGTTCGACGGCGGAAACCTACCGCGCCCCGAAGGGGGTCCTTCGATTTTCCACGGGATTTCTGGTCCGCGGCCTCGACCTGTCAATTGCGCTCAGGTGCCGTCGCCGCGCAGCAGGCGACTCCGCTCGCGGTCGTACTCTTCCTGGGTGATGGCGCCGTCCTGCTGGGCCCGGTGCAGGTCGATGAGTTGCTGGCCGACGGTCGGCGATGGCGACTTGGTGGTGCTGCCTCCGACCACGATGCATCCGCCCGCGAGGCCGCAGCTGGCGACCAAGCCGAGCATCGCCGTGGCACGAACGATCCCGGTCCGACCCGACGCGATTCTCTCCGTGATCATGATTTGCTCCGTGGAAACGAGGTCCCGATTGTTCCGCCACGAGACGCAGCGGTTTCGGGAAGCGAGCCAGCGACCCGCCCGTCGGCGGGCCGATTCCCGCCCCGGCGACGACATTCTCCGTGGCCCGGGCCCGGACGCCATGGCTCGCCGGCCCCCAACGCACAACGCCGCGGACCATTCCGCGGCGTCGGCTTCCAGAGCCACCCATGGGACTCGAACCCACGACCTGCGCTTTACGAAAGCGCCGCTCTACCGGCTGAGCTAGGGTGGCAACACACGGGCCCGAGGCGGGTCCGGGGCGTGGCAAGGAGTCCCGGAGTCTACTAGACGAACCGCCGCCCCGCCACGTCCGCCGTCGGAAGACGGGGTGCGCGGCGGGGCGGCGTGACTTCTGGGGCTTCAAGCGGTCCGCCGGCAGTGCCTGCGGTACCGAGAAGCGATGAGCCGCTCGGGATCGGTCCCCGTGGTCAGCCCTTGGTGATGAGCTTGATGGTCTCGTCCGTGGGCAGGTTGAGCGCCCCGTAGAGGCGGCCGGCGGCCTCGGCGAGCGTACCGCTCGACGCACCGACCAAGGTGCGGAGAGCCTCGACCTGGCGAGCCTCGGCCTGGTTGCCGAAACGGCGAGCGCTGGCCGCGGCGCGGGTGAGGAGTTCGATCTTCTCCGCCTCGTCCTGCGACGCCATCGCGGCGTCGATCAGGGCCCGCTGGCTGGCCGGGCCAGGAAGGAGGGCGACCACGTCAGCCACCAGGAGGCGGACGCCGCCGGTCCGACGGTTGAGGGCGTCGAGGAGCGGCTTCTCCGCATCGCGGATCGAGAAGACCGGGCTGTTGGCCACGGCGATCTTCTGCAGCGTGCCGAGGGCCCGGACCGTGTAGTCCATGGCCTCGTCGTCGGTGATCTTGCCGCCCGACTGCTTGGCGAAGGCGGCGTCGATGGCGGCCTTGAAGGCGTCCTCGGGACCACCGGCGGGCCAGACCACCACGCCGGCGTCGCCTTCGAACATCCGCATGGTGCGGGCGACTTCGCCCTCGGCGACGGCCACCACGATGGGCACCGCGGCCGTGCTGCCGGCGAGGCGAGCAGCGTCGACGGCGACCTTCGCGGACTCCGGCGACCCTTGGACCACGAGGAGGTCGAGGCCGACCGAGGCGGCGATCTCCGGCTCGAACTCGGCGAAGCTGCCGGCGCCGGTGAGCGTGGTGAAGCCGATGGTGCCGAGACGACCCGAGACCTGGCGACGATCTTCTTCGCTGGTCGCGACCACGCCCGCGATCACCGTGCCGGCGTCGCGCACCGCGGAGGCGAGGATGGGGACGACGGAGAAGTCGCCGGGGAAGGTCTGCTCAGGAAGGGCTTCGCCGATGGCGAGGGCCGCTTCGTACTGGACGCGCTTCTCGGGGTAGCGCAGGCACTCGAGGAGCGCTGCCCGGCCCGACTGGCCGGCGAGGAGGTTGGTCGAGCCACCGGTCTGGGCCACGGCGGCGATGCCGTCGCGGACGAGCGCGGTGTCCCTCCGATCCGCGGCCAGGGCGATCACCGACTGGGCGATGTCGGGGCCGGCGGCCATCGCGTAGAAGCTCGCGCTCCGCGGGCTCTCACCGAAGATCGGGTCCTTGGCCTCGGCGGGCAGGCGATTCTCGCGACGGAGGTCGCCCGCCACGAAGAGGGCGAGGGCCCGCGAATCGGAGGCGTCGAGGGCCAAGGCATTGCGGGCCATGAGCATGGTCATGACCTCGCGGTAGATCTCGGTCGGGACCGGCGTCAGGGTCAGGCCACCGAATGGGTCGTAGCTCCAGACGTTGTTGGTCCGCTCGCTCGGGTAGCTGACCAGCGACTCCTCGCCGTCGAAGAACCGCCGGGCCAGCTCGGTGAACTGGGCCGAGGTGCTCATACTGGTCGCACCGATCCGTTCCACCGCCCGCCGGGCGGCGTCGCGCACGTCGGCCGGCGACTTCTCGTCGTTCGCGACAGCGAGGAGGAACGGCACCGCAGCCGGGTAGCCGATCTCGCCCAGCATGTCGGCGACCTTCCGCTGGTTGGTCGGATCAAGCTTGCCGAGGGCGGCGGCGAGCGGCATCACCGCGTAGCGCTTCATGCCCTCGACCACCTGCACCGCGGCGACCTCAAGCGAGGGGTCCTTGCCGGAGGTGATGGTCTTGAGGAGGGCGGGCATGGCGTATTCGCCAGCGGCGGCGAGCCGCTCCTTGGCAAACATCTGCTCGCGGAGCGTGCCGGTGAGCATGCCGATCGCGTCGTCGATCCGCTTCGGCTGGCGAGCCAGCTCCAAGCGCCCGTCGCGGAGCATCTGCTCGAATCGCGGGGCGAGGTCCTCGAGGCCAGACATGCCCCGGGCCCGCGTCATGGCCTTGTCGAACCGCTCGGCGAGGTCGTTCTCGTCGACCATGACCGCGAGGTCGGAGGCGGTCAGGCCTGCATCGAGCATCGCCTGGGCCTGCGACGCGGCAACGTCGGGCTTGGCGATCTGGATCAGGTGCAGGAACTCCTTCAGCTGGGGCAGGAGCTTGACGAGCTTGTCGTTGGCGGGCGCCGTCGTGGCCGGAGCCGAATCGGCTTGGGCGTGGACAGGCGTCACGAGCCCCGTCACCGTCGCGGTCGCCAGCAAGGTTGCGGCGGTCAGGACAGAACGGACTCGGACGAAGGGTCGCATCGGTGATGGCTCCGAGGGCTGATGGAGGAGTTGGGTCGAGTGACGCGGGTCGCCGATCGCGCTTCGGATCGCGCTTCGGATCGCGCTTCCGGGGAGCGCGCCGGGCAGCCCGACGCACCCCGAATCGGCTTCGCCCGCCGGACGGGAAACCCGGAATCTACGGGAGGTTGACGGGAAGTGTCAACGAAGCGCTGCCCCGAAGCCGGCCGGGCCGTCGGTATACTCACCGCGCCGAGGCGCTCGGCGACCGGATGTCGCCGATGACGTGGCCGATTCCATCGATCCAACGAGTCCGTCCGCGCGACGGCCTGCGTCGGAGGGCCACGCCAAGGGAAGGCGGTGAAAAGCCGCCGCGGACGCGCCGCCGTGACGGGTGAAGGCGTGGCTCCGAGCATCCGCTCGAGGCCTCGCACCGCCGATTCAGAGGGCCACTGCCGGGCATCCGGTGGGAAGGCCGAATCGGAGGAACCCGAAGCCGGAAGACCTTCCTCGGCACGCCCCGTCGGCCCGCTGGCCGGAGGTCCACGACCTCCCGACCCGCAGCCGGCAGTACCCGCCTCGCCGGCGCGCACACGGTCGAGGCCCAACGGGCCGTGGCCCCGCGCCGCGGTTCGGGAAGGATCGACCGTGTCCCGGTCCTATCGACGGTTCCTCTCGCCTCGTCCGTGGGCGTGCTTGGTGGCCTGCGCCCTCACCGCGCTGGCCACGGCCGACTCCCCTTTCGCCACCGCTGTCGCCTCCTACGCCCCAGGCATCGGGCCGGCCGCTGGCTTCACCAACCCCGCCGTGGCCCTTGGCTCCCCGGAGCGTTTTACGGGCGAGGGGTTGATCCCCCAAGCGGTCACCCCCTTCCAGCCCGCCTTCCGACCCGACGAGGTCGTTTCGATCGGGATGGGCGGCTCGCTCGTCCTCGCCTTCGACCACGACGTCGTCGACGATCCTCGAAACCCCTTCGGGATCGATCTCCTCCTCTTCGGGAACGCCTTCTTCGGCGACATGGCCGCCCCGGCCGGCGTGGTCGGCGGGCTCTTCGCCGAGGGCGGCACGATTGCCGTGAGTCCGGACGGCGTGACGTGGACCTTGGTCCCCTCGATCGCAGCGGACGGCGCGTTCCCCACCTTGGGCTGGCTCGACACCACCCCCTACGCGACCACGCCCGGCACGGCCCCCACTGACTTCACCCGCCCGGTCGATCCCGCCCTCCGCCGAGCCGGGATGGTCGGGCTCGATTGGTCGACGCTCCTCCTCGCCTACGACGGCTCGGGCGGCGGGGCGGGCATCGACCTCGCCACGATCGGGCTCACCTCCATCCGCTACGTGCGGATCGACGGCCCGACCACCTTCGGGATCTCGCCCGAGGTCGACGCGGTCTCCGACGTGGCACCGGCCTCGCCCTCGCCCGATCTTGACGGCGACGGCTCGGTCGGGGCCAGCGACCTCGCCCTCCTGCTCGGGGCCTGGGGCACCGCCGGTCCCGCGGCCGACCTCGATGGCGACGGCGCGGTCGGGGCCAGCGACCTCGCCCTCCTCCTCGGAGCGTGGGCATGAGGACGCCGCAGCACCGTCGGGCCTTCACCCTCGTCGAGACGCTGGTGACGATGGCGATCATCACGCTCCTCCTCGCGATCATCGTGCCGAGCCTCCGCTCGCTGCAGGAAGCGAGCCGGTCGGCGAGCTGCTCGGCCAACCTTCGGCAGATGTTCACCGCGGCCGAGAGCTACGCGATGCACCACCAGGAGACGTTGCCCGCGGCGATCATCTACCGGCTGCGCCCCGAGGGACTGGCCACGATCGCCTGGGATTTCGAGCACGACGCCCTCGGCAACGTCAAGCCCGGCCCGATGTGGTCCTTCACCGACGATCCGTCCCAGACCATGCAATGCCCGAGCTTCCTCGGGGCGAGCACCTTCGGGAACGATCCGGCCACGGGCTACAACTACAACACGACCTACCTCGGGGCGGAGGGCCGATTCCCCGAGCTCGGGGCCGACGGGCGATGGGTCGACGGTTGGGCCAACGCCCGCCGCGGCGTGCCGCCATCGCAGCATCGCCGGCCCGCGGAGACGGCGATGTTCGGCGACGCCGGCTGGGTCGGGGGAGCCAACAAGTTCATGCGGGCCCCGTCGGGCAACGTGGAGAACGACCTCTCCGTGGTCTACTCGGGCGGGCAGGCCTTCCGCCACAGCGGCTGCTGCAACGTCGTCCACCTCGACGGTCACGTGTGTGCCTGCACGATGGCGTGCGAAGGGGAGCACGCCAGCCAGCCCTTGCTGGATCAACTACTCGGATATCCCTTGAACGGCTTCCTCTCCGACGACGACCGGGCGTACGACCCGCGGTGAGCCCACGCAACTCGTTGCTTGCCGGGTGCAGCGCATTGACAACGCCGGCCCTGAATCGCACTCTGTCCGGTGAGCGAAGGGACGGGCCATGGATCCGTCGCCGCGACCACCCATGCTCTGCATCGATCGCTGCTGCTGCACCGGGCTCTACTTCGAAGACCTCAAGGAGGTCGCGAAGGATGGCGTCGTCGACCTGAAGCGGCTCCAGGAGGAGACGGGCTGCGGCATGTCCTGCGGCCTTTGCGTCCCCTACTTGCGGGCCATGCTCGACACCGGCCAGACGGTCTTCCACGAGCTGATGGTCGAAGGCCGCGCCGCCTCCGGCCGCGGCCGCCGGGCCCGCGTCGATCGCCACTCGCGGCAGACCGCCTGAGGCCCCAAGCAGCGGTTAGCTCCGTCCGAACTGCCGTTCCAGGTCGCGGATCGTGATCCGCAGGCTGGTCGGCCGGCCGTGCGGGCAATTGGTCGATCGCTCCACCCGTTCCCGCCAGGCGAGCAGTTCGCGCAGCTCGTCGACGCTCAGCCGGTCCCCCGCCTTCACCGCCGCCTTGCAGGACATCATGTCGAGCGTGGCGGCGAGGCTCGCTTCCATGGCCTCCTTGCGGGCCCCGCTGCTCCGCCCGGTCGCGGCCAGCGTCCCGTCCGCCGCCTTGCCCAACAGCTCGGGCACGAAGTCGACCGGATCGACGCCCCGCTCGAAGAGGAAGCTCGGGTAGCCGTGGACGGCCACCGCCCGCGGGCCGGCCGCGACCGCGTCGAGGCCGATCCGGGCGAGGAGTTCGCCGAGGTCGCCTAACGCTTCGACCTCGGCCGGCGTCGCCTCGACGATGGTCGGGACGAGGAGCCGTTGGCTCTCGAGGTCGCCGCGGGCGACGCGCTCGAGGAGCTTCTCGAACATCACCCGCTCGTGCAGGGCGTGCTGGTCGACGATCAGGATCCCCTGCTCGTCGTGGGTGACGACAAACGAGGAGTGGATCTGGAGGATCTCAAGCGGGCGGAGCACCGTGGGCAGGCTCGGCTCGACGATGCTCGCGGCCGGCGAGGTCGGGGCCAAGGCGGGCATCGCCCCGAGGGCCTCGCGCACCACATCCAGTTCGAGCGGGATCGGCGCGGCGGCCGGAGCCGCCACGGCGCCAGGTCCCGGTCGGGACCAGATGGCACCCGCCGAGGGCGTCGCGCCTGGCATCGCGGTCGCCGGCAGCTCGAAGGCGGGGACGAGATCGGCGGCCCGGAGGGCGCGGCGCACGGCGCGGAGGACGAGTTGGTGGACGACCGAGGGGGAGCGGAAGCGCACCTCGCTCTTGGCGGGATGGACGTTGACGTCCACCTCGCGGGGATCCATCTCGATGTGCAGGATCGCGATTGGGGAGCGGCCCGGCTCGACCAGGCCGCGGTAGGCCTCGCGGAGGGCGTGGATGATCGAGCGGTCGGCGACGGGGCGACCGTTGAGATGGACACGCAGGTGCCGCACCGAGGGCTTGGCGAGTTCGGGCAGGCCGACCAGTCCCCACACCGTCGCCCCGCCGTCCTCGCCTTCGGCCTCGAGGAGCTTGGGGGCGAGTTCCTTGCCCAGGACGTCGAGGGCCCGTCGCCGGGCGTCGGTCGTCGCCGGGAGGTCGAGGAGGGTGCGTTCGCCGCTCGGGCTCGCCGAGCGGAGGACGAAGGTGACCTGCGGATGGCCGAGGGCGATCGACTCGAGCGTGTCGGCGATGCGCGAACCTTCGGCGCTCTCCGACTTCAGGAACTTGCGCCGAGCCGGCACGTTGTGGAAGAGGGTGCGGACGGTCACTGAGGTGCCGGTCGGGCCCGCGGCGGGACGCGGCCCGTCGACCTGGCCACCGTCAGCGAGGATTTCGGCCGCGGCGACGGCGTCGGCGGTGCGGGAGCGGACCGCGAGGCGCGAGACGCTCGCGATCGATGCCAAGGCCTCGCCGCGGAAGCCCATGGTCGCAATCGCCACCAGGTCGTCGGCGGTCCGGATCTTGCTCGTGGCGTGGGCGGCCAGGGCCAGCGGGAGTTCGTCGGCCGGGATCCCGCAGCCGTCGTCGGTGACCCGGATGAGGTCCCGGCCTCCGCCCTCGATGGTGACCTCGATCCGTCGAGCGCCGGCGTCGATGGCGTTCTCGACCAGCTCCTTCACCACGCTCGCCGGCCGGTCGACCACCTCGCCGGCGGCGATCTGGTTGACGAGGAGAGGCGGGAGCACGCGGATCGGCGGTCGCTCGGGCACGGCGGCATCTTACGGCCCGCGGCGGCTCGTTCACGGAATCCACACGAAGCGACGGTAGGATGCCGTCCGTCAGCGCCGGCCACCCGCCAGCGCGGCTCCGGGAGCGCCACGGATGGTCGGCTACCCAACCAAGACCGCTGTCATCGGCGACGTGCACGGATGCGGCGAGGAGCTGCGCGAGCTGCTCGCCGACATCGACCGCTCGGTCGGCTCCCCCCAACTCATCTTCGTCGGCGACCTCCTGACCAAGGGGCCGACGCCGCACGTCGTGGTCGAGACCATCGAAGAGCGGCGGAACAGCGGCCAGAGCATCTCGATCGTCTGCGGCAACCACGACCAGCGGATGCTGCTCGCCATGGTTCGCGTGCAGTCGGGGCTCGACCCCGAGCATCTCGGCCGCGCCGAGCGTCAGTGCTGGCACACGTTGCACAAGCGGAAGTGCGTGCCCGACGCCTTCCGCCTGCTGGTCGAAGCGAACGAGACGGTCGAGTACCGCGGCGGCGGCGAGCGCCCGTGGACCGTCGTCCATGGCGGCATCGAGCCCAAGCTCGGGCTGGCCCGCACGCCCGACCAGGTGAAGATCCACATCAAGGCCGAGGACGGCGAGCCGCATTGGTGGGAGCGCTATCGCGGCGAGGACGGATTGATCATCGTCGGCCACAAGCCGCTCCTCGAACCGATGATCCTCCGCCGCCGCGACGGGACGGCGCTCGTCGCCAACATCGACACCGGCTGCGTCTACGGCAACATCCTCACCGCCTACCTCGTCGAGGCCGACCATCTGATGCAGGTCCCCTCGCGCCAGGAGCGCGGCGAGCAGTTCCGGGCCTTGCGGGCGGCCGACGAGTTAGGCTCGACGACGCGGCGAACCAGCCGTTCGAGCGGGCATCGCGACCACGTCGCCGCCGGGCGCGACGACTGACCATCGAGGCGCGGGGTCCGGTCGGTCAAGGCTTCCAGCGCGACGCGATCGGCATGGGCCGACCGCGCCCGAAGGTCCGCGGCGAGACCTTCAGGACGACCGCCGCCTGGTCCCGCTTGTACTGCATGCGGTCGATGGTCGCCGCCCAGCGCCGCACCAGCTCGAGGTCGATCCCGGTCCGGGTGGCGATCGCCTCCGCCGACTCCTGGCGGTCGATCCAGCCTTCGACGATGGCGTCGAGTACCGCGTAGGGTGGCAGCGTGTCCTGGTCGGTCTGGTCGGGCTTGAGTTCGGCGCTCGGGGCCTTCTCGATCGACCGCTCCGGAATGGGCGGCGAAGCGAAGCCGTAGCGGTCGAAGTGGGCGTTGAGGTGGCGGCTCGCGGCGTAGACGAGAAGTTTCGGCACGTCGCCGAGCGGGGCCAGCCCGCCGTTCATGTCGCCGTAGAGGGTCGCGTAGCCCGCCGCCATCTCGCTCTTGTTGCCGGTCGAGAGGACGATCGCCCCCGTCGCGTTGGAGAGGGCCATGAGGAGGACGCCGCGGATCCGGCTCTGGAGGTTCTCGTCGACCAGCCCGTCGCATCGCCCGCCGAGCGGGGGCAGGGCCTCGCCGAGCGTGGCCTGGAGGGCGGCATGGGCCCGCTCGATCGGCACGCTCGGGGCAGCCTTCAGGCCGAGCCGGCCCGCCAGGTCGAGGGCATCGTCGATCGAGTGCTGCGAGGAGTGCCGCGACGGCAGGAGGACGCCGGTCACCCGCTCCGCGCCGATGGCGATCGAGGCGAGCGTGGCCACGAGGGCCGAGTCGATGCCGCCCGAGATCCCGAGGAGCGCCTCGCGGTGCCCGGTCTTCCGCAGGTAGTCGCGGATGCCGGCCACGAGGGCCCGGACGACTTCCTCCTCCTCGCCCATGGCATGCGTCGCGGGCTGGCGGAGCGTGCCGCGGAGGTCGACGGTGCGCACCTCGTTCTCGAACGCAGCCAACTCGGCGAGCGGCGTGCCGTCGGCGGCGAAGGCCCGCGAGCGCCCGTCGAAGACGAGATCGTCGTTGCCGCCGACCTGGTTCACGGCGACCAAGGCCACGCCGCGCCGGGCGATCGAGGCGAGCCGCGCGGCGTGGCGACGGTCCTTGCCTCGGGTGTAGGGCGAGGCGGAGAGGACGGCGAGCGTCGTGGCCCCCGCTGCGAGCGAATCGGCGACCGGATCAGAGGCGTAGTGCCGGAGCCCGCCCACATCGTCCGACTGCCAGCAGTCCTCGCAGACGAGAACCCCGACCCGCTCGCCGGCCACCTCGACCACGAGCGGCCGGTCGCCGGGGCTGAAGTAGCGGTCCTCGTCGAAGACGTCGTAGGTGGGGAGAAGTCGTTTGGCGTAGACCGCCTCGATGCGACCGTGGCGGCAGACCGCGACGCCGTTTCGGAGCGGACGGCTGCTGCCTTCGGCCCGGACCGGAAGGCCGACCAGGGCCGTGGTCCGCGTGCAGAGCCTCGCGATCCGCTCCATGGCGATCCACGAACGCTCGACGACGCCCTCCCGGAGGAGCAGGTCGCGCGGCGGGTACCCGAGGAGGGCGAGCTCCGGGGTGACCACCAGATCGGCGCCGTCGTGCGAGGCCCGCTCGATCGCGGCCAGGATCTGCTCGGCGTTGTGGTCGAGGTCGCCGATGGTCGGGTCGAGTTGGGCCAGCGTGGCGCGCACGGGACGGGGAGGATAGCGGTCGCTCACGGCGGCGGGGCGACACCGAGCCGCCGGGCCAGCCCGATCCCAGCGCGACCGGCGAAGATGGCGACGAGAAGGGCGATCCAGAGCTGGCCGATGGCGATCCCGAGTTGGCCGCGACCGAGCAGGTTGGCGGTCTCGATGCCAAACCCCGAGAACGTGGTGTATCCGCCACAGAAACCGGTGATGGCCAAGGCCACCCACGCCAGGCGCTGCCGATCGAGGTGGGCCCCGCCATGGGCCCACGCGTAGAGGAAGCCAGCGAGGAGGCAGCCGACGACGTTGACCAGGGTCGTGGCCAGCCAGGCCCGCTCCGCCCCACGCGACGACTCGAGGACCGCGACACGGGCCACCGCCCCGGCCCCGCTCCCGAGGGCGACGAGGACGACCGGCGGGAGACGAACGAGGAAGCCGGTCACCGCTCGCCTCCCGCGGCGAGGAAGCCGAGCTGGAAGGCGGGCAAGGCGAGGACGATCGAGAGCGCGGCGTCGATCCACGGCCGGCGACGATCGGCGCCGCGGCTGGTGCACTCGAGGGCCACGGCGCTGAAGGTCGTGTATCCGCCCAAGAATCCGCCGATCAGGACCCGTTGGGCGTCCGGATCGCGGACCAGGGCCGCGGCGATGCCGGCGGCGACGCAACCCACCAGGTTGACGAAGACGAGAGCGGTCGAGGCCCGGCCCCCGAGCCAGGTGCCCAGCCGCATCGAGCCGTAGCGGGCCGCACCGCCAATCGCGCCACCGAGGAAGACGAGCGAGAGTTGCGGAAGCGTGGCCACCGCGGCGGATCGTACCGCGAGGAGAGGACAGCTCCGGATGTCCTCGCTGGCCGACTCAGCCCGTCCAGTCGCCAAGGAGGATCGAGAGGTCGTTGGGCCCGACCGTGCCGTTGCCATCGAGGTCGCCAACCGGTCCGGCGCTGTTCCAGGCTCCGAGCAGGATCGCGAGGTCGCTGGCCTTGACCGCGCCGTCGAAGTTGAGGTCGCCAGGGTGCATCGCGGCCCGCGCCGCCTTCACCCCGTTGACCAGCCCCCAGCCAAACTTGTTGTCCCAGCCGCTCGCCCCGAGGTCGACCGTCGCGGTGCGCATGAGAACCCGCACCTGCTTGCCGGTGAGGGACGGGCGGATCGAGAGCATGAGACCCGCCACCCCCGCTGCCGCCGGCGACGCGAAGGAGGTGCCGTCCACGCAGGCGTAGTCGAGGTTGTTGTAGCCGACCGTCCCGGTGCGATCGGTGCAGACGATCGTCTCGGCGGGAGCGACCAGTTCCTGGTCGGCGCCGTAGTTACTGAACCAGGCCAGGGCACCGCTCGGCGCGATGCCGCCCACCGCCACCACCGAGGCCAAGCTGGCGGGATAGGTGACCGCGGCAGCCGATTGGTTGTGCGAGCAGGCGAAGTGGAGGAGCCCGGCGTTAGCGGTCGAGTCGTAGGCCGTGGTGATGGTGCTCGAGACGGCGAAGGACCAGCTCGTGTTGGTGATGCGGGCCCCGATCCCTTGCGACCAGGTGAGGGAACTCGCCACCCACGAGGGCTGGACGGTCCACGTCCCGCAGCCCGGGGAGACGGTCGAGATGCGGGCCGAGCCGAAGGAGACGCCGGAGGCGATCCCGGCCACGCCGATGCCGTTCCCCCGCTTGGCACAGACGCATCCGGCGACGGCCGTGCCGTGGTTGTCGCAGCTCGAGACGGGGAAGCCGCCGCCATTCTGCCCGGTCGGATCGAAGCCGTAGAGGGTGTCGCCCTGGAGGTCGGGGTGCGTGATCTGCACGCCGTTGTCGATCACCACCACGAGGACGCTCGGGTTGCCGCTCGCCAGGTCCCAGGTCTCGGGGCCGTCGATGTCCGAGTCGGGGCCGTTGGTCGGTCCTCCACTGCAGTAGGTGATGACTTGCCCGGTGTTGTGGAGCCCCCACTGGCTGCCGAAGATCGGATCGTTCGGGATCTCGCCCGGCCACGCCTCGAGCAGGGCGTTCGACTCGGCGAAGCGCACCATCGGCAGGTCGGTGAGGAGATCGGCAACCCGGACGACGTCCGCCCCGTCGGTCAGTCCGGTCTCGAGGAGATAGACCCTCGGCAAGCCGAAGGCGTCGCGCTCGCGGATCGAGCCGACCTGCCAGGAGGCGAGCAGCGACTCGGCTGCCTCCGGAGCGACCGCTTGGTCGAAGGCGACGATCAGTTCCGACGTCGGGATGCGGGCATACCCGTCGCCATCGCGGAGGATGGGGGCGACGAACGCCACGCCCGGGTCGTTGGCGAGGAGGCTCGCCACCCGCGCCGAATCACGAGGGGCAAACGTCCACTGCGTGTAGCCGACGGCACCGATCGACTCGGGATCGGGGTGCAGGACGGCGTTCGCAAGGGGCCCGAGCGACGCCCCCTCGCGGAGGCGGATCGCCACCCGGCCCGCCTCGACCGTGGTGGGCAGCAGGTCCTTGAAGTACCGGACCCGCGGGGCCTCGGCCGCGGAGCGGCCGCCGAGCGGGGCGGCCTCGGTGCGGACCGGGGCCAAGGCGGGCAGGGAGACGACCACCAGGGAAGCGAGCAGGTCGAGGCGCATGCGGCTCCTTTCGTCGACCGCATTCTGGTCAACGCGAGGGCCGGGCACAAGCCCCATCGCCTCTCCTATGGGGCAAAAAGGCGACGCGGTCCCCGGTCGGGACCGCGTCGCGTCGGTGCTGAATGTTTGGCGATGGTCAGACCACCGCGTGGACGCCTTCGATCGACTCGATGACCTGCCGCACGCTGAAGGGCTTGCGGAGGATCGAGTCGAAGCCCTTGGTGAGGAGCTGGGTGGCCTGGCCGTCGGTGATCTTCCCGCTCATCCCGATGATGCGGGTCCCTTGCAGGTCCTCGCTCGAGCGGACCATCTGGCAGAGGGTCGAGCCCTCGGTCTCGGCGAGGTGCACGTCGAGCAGCATGACGTGGGGCCGGAAGCGTTCGCATTCGACGCCGGCCGCGAACGCGGTGGCGACGACGCGGACGTCGTAGTTGGTCTGTTCAGCCAGCACCCGCTTCAGCGTCTCGCCCACTTCCCGGTCGCCGTCGACGACGAGGACGCGAGGCGCCCCCGACATCAGGCCGTCCATCGGGATGTTGTGCTTGCGCATGAAGGCCAGCAGGTTGGAGACCGGGATGCGCCGGTCCTTGGAGCCGGGGATGCGATACCCCTTGAGTTGGCCGGAGTCGAACCATTTGCTCACGGTTCGACTCGCCACGTTGCAGATCTTGGCCACTTCGCCGGTGGTCAGGACATCCTTGTCGTTTAGGAAGGAATGCTCGCGCATGACTCGATCCTTCATCGCCCCCCGAAGGCCGGGGTCCCCTACGTCGGCAGTGGTCCGGCCCCCGGCCGGTGTGCCTCCGCGTGGGGCAAGGGATCGACGCTTTGCGCCGGCGAATTCACCAACGCGGCCAGATTCGGCCATTCCAAAGAAACCGGGGATGCCGTTATCGCCCGTCGTCGCGGTCAGGCGTGGGTCTTCGAGAAGACGCGGAATCCGTCGGTCTCGAGCGATGCGTAGAGCGAACGAGCGTGGCTCACGTCGCGGACCTCGACCGTGCAGTCGACGAGGACCGTCGAGATGTCCGGCCCGCCGAAGGCCCGCTCGTGCTGGATCTGCTTGATGCTCGCGCCGGCGGCCGCCACCGCCGTGGCGAAGGCGGCGAGGCCGCCCGGACGGTCGCGGATGACGGCCGTGAAGCGGGTGAGCCGGCCGTCGAGGGTGAGGCCGTGTTCGATCACGCGGGAAAGGACCGTGGGGTCGATGTTGCCGCCGCACAGGCTCAGGACCACCCGCTTCCCCTTGAGGTCGGCGAGTTGCCCGGTCGGGAACAGGGCCAGCGAGCAGGCGCCGCCGCCCTCGACGACGCCCTTCTCGGGGGAAACTCGGCGAGGCGGAGGATGGCGAGCGAGATCTCCTGCTCGTCGACCTGCACGACGCGATCGACCTTGTCGCGGGCGATGGCAAAGGCCCGATCGCCGACCTCGGGCACCGCCAGGCCGTCGGCCAAGGTGGGCGAGGACTGCACGCGGACCGGACGCCCCGCGGCGAGGGCTGCGGAGTAGCTTGCGCAGCGTCGCGGCTCGACCCCGATCACCTCGGTGCGGGGCGAGAGGTGCTTCATCACCAGGGCGATTCCGGCGATGAGCCCGGCTCCGCCGACGGGGACGATGATCGCGTCGGGCTGCGGGACCTGCTCCAACACCTCGAGGGCCAGCGTCCCCTGCCCCGCGATGATCGCCGCGTCGTTGAAGCCGTGGACGTAGGTCAGCCCTTCGCGGGCCACCAGCTCGTCGCCCAGCACCTTGGCGTCGGCGATGGTGTCGCCGTGCAGGATGACCCGGGCCCCGAGCCGCTCGCAGCGGGCTCGCTTCACGAGCGGGGCGAAGGTCGGCATGACCACCGTGACCGGGATCCCGAGCTGCCGCCCGTGGAAGGCGAGGGCCAAGGCGTGGTTCCCCGCGCTCGCTGCCACCACGCCGCGGCGGCGCCGCTCCGCCTCGAGAAGGAGGAGCGCGTTCCGGGCCCCGCGCTCCTTGAACGATCCGGTCCGCTGGGTGAACTCGAGCTTGGAGTGGATCTCGCAGCCGGTGAGCTCGGAGAGGTCGAACGAGTCGCGGCAAGGCGTGGCGAATACGCCGTCCGCGATGCGTTGCCGGGCGGCGACGATGTCGTCGAAGGTCACGCTCCGGGCGAGTTCGTCAAGTCGATGGGCCATGGCGAGCTCCAACCGTGGGCGTCACGGTGCTAGCAAGGGGCGAGCCGCGAGCGGGGTCAGTGCCCGCCGGCCTTGAGCCACCGCTCCACGAAGTGGATGTCGTGGGTGGCCTCGAGGAAGTCGCGATTCTCCATGAGGCGCCGGTGGAGCGGGATGGTCGTCTTGATCGGGCCGATCACGAACTCCTCGAGGGCGACCTTCATGCGGGCCACCGCCGTCTCGCGATCCTTCCCGTGCACGATGAGCTTGCCGATCATCGAGTCGTAGTTGGGCGGGATGCGGTAGCCGGGGCGCACGTGGCTGTCCCAGCGGACGCCGGGGCCGCCGGGGGCCACGAAGGACTCGACCAGGCCGGCCTGCGGCATGAAGTTGCGGTCGGGGTCCTCGGCGTTGATGCGGACCTCGATGGCGTGGCCGTTGGCCTTCACGTCCTCCTGCTTCACCGAGAGCTTCTGGCCCGCGGTGACGCGGATCGTCTCGGCGACGATGTCGACGCCGGTGATCATCTCGCTGACCGGGTGCTCGACCTGCACGCGGGTGTTCACCTCGAGCATGTAGAAGTTCTGCTTCTTGTCCATCAGGAACTCGACCGTGGCGGCACCCGAGTAGCCGGCCTTGCGGATCAGTTCCGCCGCGGACTTGCAGACCGCGTCGCGCTTCTTGGGGTCGACGCCAGGGGCGGTCGCCTCCTCGATCAGTTTCTGGTGGCGACGCTGGCTCGAGCAGTCGCGCTCGAAGAGGTGCACGGCGTTCCCGTGCTGGTCGCCCATGGTTTGGACCTCGAAGTGGCGAGCCATCTCGAGGAACTTCTCGACGTAGACGGCGCCGTTGCCGAAGGCCGCCTGGGCCTCTTGGCGAGCGGCGTCGATGCCGGCCCGGAGTTGGGCCTCGTCGCGAGCGATGCGCATGCCGCGCCCGCCGCCGCCGGCCGAGGCCTTCACGATGACCGGGAAGCCGATCTCGTGGGCGACCTTCACCGCTTCCTCGACGTCCTCGATCGCCCCGTCGGTGCCCGGGAAAACCGGTGTCCCGGTCTGGCGAGCCATCTTCTTGCAGGAGACCTTGTCGCCAAGAAGGGCCATGGCCTCGGGCGAAGGTCCGATGAAGGCGATCTTGCAGTCCCGGCAGACCTCGGCGAAGTGGGCGTTCTCGGCGAGGAAGCCGTAGCCCGGGTGGATCGCGTCGGCCCCGGCCACCTCGGCGGCGGCGATGATCCGCTCGATCCGCAGGTAGCTGTCGCTCGACGGCGGCCCGCCGATGCAGACCGTCTGGTCCGCGTAGGCCAGCCACGGGCCGCTCTTGTCCGCTTCGGAATAGACGCACACGGTCTCGATGCCCATGCTCTTGGCCGCACGGATGATGCGGAGGGCGATCTCGCCGCGGTTAGCGATCAGGATTCGGTTGAACATCGCGCGGTGCCAAGATCTCGAGGCGAAGGGAAGGCGACCGCCGAGGCACCATCGGCCCCGGCCGCCACCGAAGGAGCGAGGCGTGACTCAGTCCGGGCGGATGCGGAAGAGCGGCTGGCCGAACTCGACGGCCGATGCGTTCTTGGCCAGGATCGCCTCGACCGTGCCGCTCGTCTCGGCCTTGATCTCGTTGAAGATCTTCATGGCCTCGATCAGGCAGACGATCGTGTCCGGGCCGACCTTCGAGCCGACCTGGACGAAGGCCGGCTTGCCGGGGCCGGGGGCGGTGTAGAACGTGCCGACCATCGGGCTCTCGATGGGGACGGTGTCGTCGTCGATCGCCGCGGCAGCGGCCTTCGGTGCAGCCGCAGCAGGGGCAGCGGCGACCATGGCCGGAGCCATGGCCATGGGGGCCGGGGCTGCAGCGTGGACCGGGGCCATGACCACCGGGGCGCACTGCGGATTGGCCCGCTTGATGGTCACCTGCTCGTGCTCGTCGCGCACGTCGAGCTCGGTCAGGTCGCTGGTGACCATGAGGCGGACGAGTTCCTTGAGTTTTCGGATGTCGATCATGGGAGCACTTGGGGATCGGATGGCTCCCCGGCCGTCCCACGGCGGCGCCTCGATCGGGCGTCCCCCCGTGCCAGCCCTTGCCGAGGCTGGAGACGACCGGAGAAAAGGTGAGCATAGCACGATCAAGCAACATCGTGGCCCGATCGACCCAGCATCCCGGGCTGATCGCCGCCGTCCGAGCTCACCACCCGTCGCTCGCTATCCCTCGTCGCCATCCGCCCGCGGACGGCCCAAGATGGCGTGGGTCAGGATCGCGAAGCGGCGGAGAGCGGGATCGGCGAACTTCGAGCGGAGATCGGCCGCCGCCGGGCTGAGGCGACTCTCGGCGCTCCGGACGGGAGTCCGCACCGCCCGCGAGGCCATGCCGCGGCGCTTCCGTACCTCGGCTGCCGCCCGGCGGGCGTCCATGCGGGCCTTCCGCTCGGCCATCCGTCGGTCGCGCTCGGCCTTGAGGGCGGCCTGTCGCTCCGCGATCTGCGAGGTTCGCTTCGAGGCCCACGCCGAGGGCGCCGCCGATGGGGACTTCAACGAGGGGACCTTGGGCTGCTGCGGTCCACGCGGCATCGCCACGCGAGGCGGCGCGGGCGTCGCTCCCCGCTGCGGCGGTCGAGCGATCGGCGGCATCCCGAGAACGGGCGGCGCGGCGCGCGTCGACACGCCCCGGGTCGGCATCGGTGGCGGCACGGGACGGGCCGGCGGGACGCGGACCTGCGTGGCGGTCTTCTCCTCGCCCGCCTCCTCGTCATCATCGCCCTCGCCAAACAGCTCCTCGAAGATGGTGCGGGCGGTGCCCTTGCTGCCGCCGGCCGAAGGACCGGTCGGGGTCCCGGCGCCAGCCCCGCCGGCGACCTTGCGCTGCGCCGCCTTCCGCTTGGCCACCGCGCCAAGGACCGCGTTCGCGATCACGACCACGATGGCGATGATGATCTCCGTCGAGCCCACGTCGACAGTGTACGCCCGGGGATCACCGCCCTGTCAACCGTCGCGTCCACTCGCCGGGCGCGTCCAGAGGGGACAGGGCAGGCCCGACGCGGTCTGCTCGAAGGCGATGCCGTAGCGGGCCTCGAGGCGCCCCGGGTCGAGAGCCACCTCAACCCTCGCATCGTCGGCGAGCGTGCCCTCGTCGAGAATCCAGACCCGCTTGGCGAGGGCCGCCGCCACGGCCAGGTCATGCAGGACAGCGACCACGATCCCCCCCGCTTCCGCGTGCCGCCGGACCAGGTGGAGGGAGCGGCCGACCTCGGCCAGATCGAGGGCAGCGAACGGTTCATCGAGGAGGAGCACCGAGGTCGGCTCCGCTTGGGCCAAGGCTCTGGCCAGCGCCGCTCGTTGCTGCTGCCCGACCGACAGGGCGTGGTAGGGCCGATCGGCGAGGTCGGCGAGGCCCAGGTCGCTCAAGGCCCGGTCGATCCGAGTCGGGTCGCTCGGCAGGGCGAAGCGCCCGAGGGCCACCGTCTCGCGGACCGTGAAGGCCGCGCTCACCACCGGCCGCTGGGCGACGAAGGCGATGCGCCTCGCTCGTTCGCGCGGGGTGAAGGTCCGCACGTCGCGCCCGTCGAGGGCCACCGATCCGCCCGAGGGCGCCACCAGCCCCGCCATGGCCCGCACCAAGGTCGTCTTGCCCGCCGCGTTCCGCCCGATGAGGGCGATCGCGTCGCCCGGCATGGCCCGCGCTCCGACAGCGCGGAGGACGGCTCGCCCGCCGAGGCGCACCTCGAGGTCGCGGATCTCGATCATGGCTCCCCCCGTCCTGCCCACGGCAAGCGCCGCAAGAGCCAAAGGAAGATCGGTCCGCCCACGATCGCAGTGAGCACCCCGACCGGGAGTCGGCCGCCGCCGAGGTCGATCGCTTGCCGCGCCGCGTCGGCCGCCACCAGCAAGGCCGCCCCGGCCAGGGCCGACCCGACGGCGAGCGGTCGATGGCGGGCCCCGAGCAGCAGGCGCGCCGCATGGGGAGCGACCAGGCCGACGAAGGCGATCGGGCCAGCCAAGGCCACCGTCGAAGCGGCGAGAAGCCCGGCGAGGACGAAGAGCGAGCGTCGGAGCGCCGCGAGCGGCACGCCCACGCTGGCCGCCTCGTCGTCGGAAGTGCTGGCCGCGTCGAGGGCAGGACCGAGCCAGCAACCGGCGGCGACGCCGACCAGGGCGAGCCCGGCGACGACGACGAGGAGTCCCGTGGGCGGCGACTCGGGGATCCGGCCCATCATCCAGCCGACGAAATCGCCGCGCAGCCCGTTCGGCACGATCGACTGGAGGGCGGTCGTCGCAGCCCCGGCGATCGCGCTCACCACGACGCCGGCGAGGACAAGGGAAAGCGGATCGGCCACGCCGTTCCGCATTCCGAGCCGCCAGACGACGAGGAGGGCGAGCAAGCTGCCGGCGGTCGCCGCCAGGACAGGACCTGCGACGCCGAGTGCGGTGCCCGCGCCGGCCGACCAGTCGATCGCGAAGCGCCAGGCGATCCAGAGGGCGAGCATGTAGCCAAAGCCGGCCCCGCTCGAGAGACCGAGGACAAACGGCGAGGCCAGCGGGTTCCGGAGGAGGACCTGGAGGAAGAGCCCGGCGATCGCGAGCGCCGCCCCCACCGCCGCGGCGGTGGTCGCCGCCCCGAGCCGGAAGCCGGCCACCTCGGCGATCGGCCAGCCGAAGCCGGTCGAGCCGATCAGCCAACGGGCCGCGAAGGCGACCGCAAGGATGGCCGCGAGTGCCAGTAACCCCACCGTCGCCCTGCCTCGCGCGGCGTCGTTCACCGTGCGGGTTCCTTCGGCGTGTCGGCGAAGCGGGTCGGGACCTCGATCGAGTGGAGCGCGTCCTCCAAGGCCCGGGCCACGCCGGTCGCGGCGCTCGAAGGCAGCATCGAGGCGGGGTGGCAGAGGACGGTGATCGGCGCCGTCGACGCCCCGACGCGGAGGGCAGCCACCAAGCGGGCTCCTTCCATCTCGCCCGGCTCCCGTTCCCGCAGGAGGACGATCGCGTCGGGCCGCAAGGCGACCAGATCTTCGAGGGTCAGTTCGGGATAGCCCCGCTCCTCGATCGCGTTGCGGCGGCCGCTTCCTTCGAGAAGTTCCGAGAGGAAGGTGTCCCGCCCCGCCGCTGCGATCGGGTCGACCGAGACGGCGAGGAGGACCCGCGGCGCGTCGGCCGCGGGACGCTGGGCGTGCAGTCCGGCGAGGGCCGCCGCCAATTGGCCCGCCCGCGCCGCGAGGCGGTCGCGCTCCGCGCCCTCCTCGGCGAGGAAGGCGGGCATGGCGGCGAGGAAGCGTTCGACGTCGTCGAGTCGATCGAGCCGCTGGGCGTGCACCTTCCAGCCCGCTTCCCTCGCCACGCGCTCGAGAGCCGGGTCGAGTCCGCTCGCCGAGGGCTGGACCACGAGGTGGGTCGGCGCCGCGTGATGCAAGCGCTCGAAGTCGACCTCGATGAGCGAGCCCACCACCGGGACGGCCGGATCGATGGCGTCGCAATAGGGCGTGCGTCCGACCACGGCGCCGCCGAGCCCGAGGTCGACGAGCGTCTGCGACATGGCCGGACTGAGCGAGACGATGCGCGGGCTTTGCGGCGGAGCGGGCGGATTCGCCGATGATGGGCCGGCGTTCGCCCCGCAGCCGCTTGCGAGGAACGCCGTTCCGAGACCGCCTCCGACGAGGCCGGCCGCCGCCAGAAGCCCGAGAATCGCTCGCCTCGTTGCCACCGCTCGCATCCTACGGGGTGATCCGTGGCCGGTGCGTGCGGCCCCGATGGGGATGAGGTGACGGCGGTCGGAGGTTTGCGGGCGGAACCGGCGACCGTGCTGGGTAGACTGTGGTCCCGACTCGCCGCCCGACGCCCGCGATGACGATCCTCTCCTCCATCCGCCGCTACCTCCCCTCCCCCCCCGGCGCCAACCGCCGTCGGCTCGAGGAACTGGCCGAGGAGGTCCGGCAGGTCCGGACCGAGACCCGCAAGGCCCAGGACCGGATCGCCGACGCCATCGTCCCCTTGGCCCGCGTCTCGGAGCACTTCCCTCTCCTCCGCCGCGAGCTCGACGACTTCGTGCAGTCGCTTTCGGTGACCTTGCGGCAGGCGAGCGACCGGATCCGGGAAGTCGACGAGCGGCTCGACGAACTCATGGAGGCGACGCGGACCCAGTCCGACACGCTCGGCCTCCTGCAGTCGAACCTCGCCGAGGTCCGCCCCGAGGATGCCGCGACGCGGACGATCCCCTACGCGACCAAGGAGATGTCGGAAGGCTTCGAAGGCCTCCGCTCCGCCGTCGACCGGCTGAGCGTGGCGACCACGCGGACCGAGACGCTTCTCGAGGAACTCCTCGACCGCCCGCGGGAGACGCGCGACCAGACCACCTGGTACATGACGCTCCTCGCCTTCGGCTGCGCCGCCTTGGCCATCGCCTTGGCGACGCTCTCCTACCTCAAGTGACGCGCTCCCCGCTCACTCGCCGGTCGGGATCACGTCGCGAGGCAGGATCACGACGTGCGGCCAGTAGCGTTGCGTCTCGACCGGCTCGGTGAAGAGGTCGGCGAATTCGAGGCTGTTCGTCGCGTAGGTGACGACCAGGGCGTCCTCGCCAGGGACCGTCCATTCCGGATGGGCCTTTGCCGCGTAGACAAGCGGTCGCGGGCCGTCCGACTCGGGCGGGCGATAGACATGGGCCGGCTTCGACCAGGGGCCGGTGAGCTCGGGGGCGGTGCGGACCGCGATCTCGGTCGCCCCGAAGCCGTCGCTCGTCACGTGCACCCACCGCTCGAGCCGCTGGTCGAAATGGAGCGAGCACTCGGCGCCGGCGTCCTCGAGCACCCAGAGCGGTCCGTGCGGACCGACCTCGCGCTCCGCGACCCAGCCGCGAGCGTCGCCCATCCACCACTCGCGTTCGCCAAGCCGACCGGCCCGGAGATCCGCGATCCGGGTCCGCATGAGGGCGCCGCTGTGGACGCCCTCTTGCCGAATGGCGAGGCCGATAGCCCATTCGCCGTCGACCACCACGGCGGTGGCGGGCACGGCATCGAAAGGGATGGGCGGGGCATCGACCGTGGCCACCTGCCAGCGCTCGAGCGGGCCGTCGATCCCGGTGAAGGTGACCACTGCGTAGCCGTCGTTGGCGAAGCCGAGACCTTCTCCAGGCGTCGACTTCATGCGGTAGTAGAAGACATGGGCCCGGTCCTCGCCGTCGAGGCAGCCGTTCCCCGGCCAGTAGAAGCGGTCGTTCCGGTCGGGAACGTATGACGCGGGCAGGCCGTCCGCGTCGCGGCCCCATGCGAAGCTTGTCCCCGCTGCGGCCGGGTTCTGGCCATCGAAGAGGGCGATCGTGTTCCTCGGCATGCGGGAGGCGCCGCGGCGATGGCGGGCAGCGAGGGACGGATCGGTCGAGACGAAGGTGTCGCCGAAGAAGACCATCGACCGCCGGTGCCCGACCGGCAGCGTGGACACCGCGTCGCCGCCCAGCCAGCGTGGATCGCGGTGGAAGGTCGCCTCCGCCTCGGGCCAGGGGCGCGGCTCGGCCGCTGGCGTCGGGGCATGCGTTGGGGCATCGCTCGCGCACCCCGCGAGGCAGGCCACGGCGACGGCCCACGCGACGTGCCTCCGGTTAGCCACCGCCGACCTTTCGCACGAAGACCCGCTGCATCTTCTCGAGTTCGAAGCCTGCCGCGGGATAGAAGGACGCCGCTTCCTCGCGCTTGGCGTTGGAACGCACGCGGAGCGTCGGCAGGTGCCGTTCCGCCGCCCACCGCTCGGCGAAGGCGAGCAGGGCCTTGCCGGCGCCGGAGCGCCGCTCGGCCTGGTCGACGACGAGCCCCATGATCTCCGCGGCCCTGCCGCCGGCGAGGTTGGAGCGGACTTCGAGTTCCATCCAGCCGATCACGGCCCCCTTCCGCTCCACCACCGCCAAGGCGTGGCGATGGTCGCGGGCCGCCTCGGCGAAGCGGGCTCGAGCGGTCGCCTCGTCCATCGGATAGCCAAGTTGCGTGGCCAGCGACGCCAATCGCTCGGCGTCGTGGGCTGCGGCCAGGCGGACCTCGAACGTCGCGGGCGGCGCGGCCGCGACCGGTTTGGCGGCGTCGGGCATCAGCGGCCTCCGACGAGTTGGGTGCGGGCCAGGCGGGCGTAGGTGTCGCAGCGGGCGAGCAACTGCTCGTGCCGCCCTTGGTCGACGATGCGGCCGCCGTCCATGACCACGATGCGATCGGCGGCGAGGACCGTCGAGAGGCGATGGGCGATGACGAGGACGGTGCGGCCCACCGCGAACTCCCGCACCGCCTTGTTGATCTCCTCTTCGCTCTCCGCGTCGATCTGGCTGGTGGCCTCGTCCATGATCAGGATGGCCGGATCGCGGAGGATGGCCCGGGCGATCGCGATCCGCTGCCGCTGCCCGCCAGAGAGCGACGCCCCCTGCTCCGAGACGGGCGTCGCGTAGCCCTTCGGAAGTTGGCGGATGAAGCCGTCGGCGTGGGCCCGGCGGGCGGCATCTTCGATCCGGCCGGGCTCGATGCCGGCCAGGCCGAAGCGGATGTTCTCGGCGATGGTGTCGGCGACGAGGACGCTGTCCTGGGTCACCATCCCGATCTGGTCGCGGAGCGAGCGGAGGCTGCCGGCCCTGAGGTCGATGCCGTCGAGTTCGACGCGGCCCTCGGTGGGATCCATGAGCCGAGGGAGAAGCGAGACGAGGGTCGTCTTGCCGCAGCCGTTGGGGCCCACGAAGGCCACGATCTCGCCGTGTCGGATGGAGAGCGAGACGTCGCGGAGCGTCCACGGCGCCTCGTCGCTGTAGCGGAAGTGGACCTCGGCGAAGGCGAGGCTCGTCCGATGCCGCGGCAGGTTGGGGAGCGATCGCTCGCGAAGCCCTTCCATCGGCATGGCCAACACCTCGGCCAGGCGCTGGGCCGGGGCCTCGGCGGCCTGGATGTCGTTGACGAGCGAGGTGACCGGGCGGAACGAGGCGCCGGCGACGCCCAAGGCCCCGAGGGCGAGGACGAAGCGATCGAAGGCCATGCGCCCGTGCAGGATCTCGCGGGCAGCGACGATGGCGAGGACGATGATGGCGAAGACCGCGAGCGTCTCGACCAAGGGCGCCGAGGCGGCCCGGGCGGTGCGGACCACCAGTTCCTCGCGCACCGCGATCCGGTTGGCCCGGGCGAAGCGGGCCATGGCCGAACGCTCCGCGGTCGAGGTCTTCACCGCTCGAAGCCCTTGCACCGCCTCGTTGCTCGTCCGGAGCAGGTCTTCCTGGGCCTTCAGCGAGCCGCGGCTGCCGCGGCGGATGCGCTTCCCGAAGCGACGCAGGACGATGGCCAGCGGCGGGGTCACGACGATGGCCACCACGGTGAGCCGCCAGTCGAAGACGACTGCGGTGATGAACGCGGCGGCGCCCTTGGTGACCTGGGCCAGCGTCTTACTGGTCAGGGCCAGGAAGCCGCGCTGCAGCTCGACCGTGTCCTTGTTGACCCGGGAGACAAGTTCGGCCGGCCCGCGACGCACCACCACCCCGAGGGGGAGATGCAGGACATGCCGGAAAGCCTCGACCCGGATCATGGCCGTGACCTTGGTCACCAAGGTCAGCGAGCACCACTGGTGCAGGAAGTTGGCGATGGCCCCGAAGACGGTCAGGATGGCGATCCCGACCATGATGAGGACGACGCCGTAGAAGGGATCGGTGGGGAGCTGGTTGGCGACCCGGGCACCGAGGTTCTGGAACGCCCCCATCGCGTCGCCATGGTCGGCGACCCAGCGCTGGGCCAAGGTCCGCAGTCCTTCGCTCTTCTCGCCTCCTTCGAGGAGGAGTCGGAGAAGCGGCCCCAGGCTCATCAGCCCGGCCGCCAACCCGCCGGCCGAGAGTCCGGAGAAGACGAGCGTGCCGAGGAGGAGGCCGCGGTAGCGCAGCATCCCCTTCGCGAACCGCCAGAATGCTGTCACGCGTCGTGCCATGGGCCGTTCGCAGTATCGGGCCTCGAGCCCTCTCCGCACAAGCGGTGGAGATCGGTGAAGAACCCGGGGTAGCTCTTGCCCACGCAGCCGGGGTCGACGATGGCGATGCCGCCGCGGAGGAGCCCGAGGGTGGTGAAGCTCATGGCCATGCGGTGGTCGCGGTAGGTGGCGACGGCGACCGGCGGCCCGCTCCGCGGCGGCAGCGAGCCGATGGCCAGCGTGTCGGCGGTGGCCTCGACCTCGCAGCCGAGTCGAGTGAGCTCCGTGGCCAACGCTGCGACGCGATCGCTCTCCTTGACCCGCAGGGTCCCGAGGCCGCGGAGGACCGAACGGCCCCGCGCCGTGGCGCAGGCGATGGCCAAGGCCATCGAGGCGTCGGGGAAGAGCGAGGCGTCGAGGTCGACCGCTGCGAGCGGCCCGGCGTGGGCCACGACCACTCCTCCCTCGCTCGCCTCGACCCTCGCCCCCATCGAGGCCAAGGCGTCGAGGAAGCGGAGGTCGGGTTGGCGGCTCGAACGGGACAGCCCGAGGAGTTCGATCCGCGAGCCGGGCACGATCGCCGCGAGGAGGGCGAAGTAGGCCGCGCTCGAGGCATCGGGCTCGACGATGCGGGCTCCGGCGGCGACCGCCTGCTCGGGCACGCGATGGGCGAGGAGCCGGCCGGTGCTGTCGCGGTCCTCGTCGACACGCAGGCCGACCGAGCGCATGGCGTCGACGGTGAGGTCGAGGTAGCTCGCACTGGTCGGCGCTTCCCGGTAGCGGAGATGGAGCCCTCCGGCGAGGCTGGGGGCGATGAGAAGGAGCGCCGAGAGAAACTGGCTCGACGCGGTCCGCCCGACCTCGAGCTCACCGCCGGCGATGCCGCCCGTCCCGTTCCGCACCACGACCGGGAGGCGTTCGACGCCGGCCTCGTCGCGGCGGGCGTCGATCGACGCCCCGAGCCGCCGCAGGAGGGCGATGCCCTCGTCGACCGGTCGTTCCCGCATCCGCTCGCTACCGTCGACCTCGACCGCGCTCCGGGCCAAGGTGGCGAGGGCGAGGACGAAGCGGGTCGGCGTGCCGCCGTCCCCGAGGTCGACGCGGCCACCGCCCGGGAAGCGCCCGCCACAGCCGTCGATCGTCACCTGCCCCACGGAGCGCTCGACCGTGGCCCCGAGCCGCTCGAGGGCGACGAGGAGTCGATCGGTGTCGTCGGACGCGAGCGGGGCCTCGATCACGCTCCGCCCCTTGGCGAGGGCGGCGAGGACATAGAGCCGGTTGGTCAGGCTCTTCGAGCCGGGCACCCGGATCGCGCCGCGCACCGGCCGGCCGAGGGCGACCACCGGCCAGGGATCGGGCAAGCTGCAACTGGAGCCCCGGTCGGCGCCCACCGGGTCACGACTTCCGGAAGACGGCGACGATGTCCTCGACCGGCACCACGAAGAGGCGGTTGTCGCCCTCGAAGTCGACGGGGATGGCGTGCTTGGGATTGAAGAGGATCCGGTCGTACTGCTCGATCGGGTAGTCGGCGTTGCGGGACACCTCGGCCGAGACGGTGACCACGCGACCGGTGAGGGTCGGGATCTCGATCTTGTCGGGGAGATGGACGCCGCCCTTGGTGATCTTCTTGTCCTCGTCCTTGCGGATGAGGACCCGCTTCCCGATCGGTTCCACCGTCTCGAGCGAGCGGCCCTTGGCGTCAGACTTCCCTTCGTTGCGCGTGTCGGCCATGGCGGGAGTGTAAGCGGCCCGGGCCTTGCGGTACGCTCCGCACCCATATGCCCGCCACCGTGCCCGGACTCCTCCAGCAGCTCGACGCCCTCATCCGCACGGTGCCCGACTTCCCGAAGCCTGGCATCGTCTTCAAGGACATCACGCCCCTCCTCGGCGATCCCGCCGGGCTGTGCCTGGCGGTCGAACTGATGGCCAACCCCTTCCGCAAGTCGAAGATCGACCTCGTCTGCGCCGCCGAGAGCCGCGGCTTCATCTTCGGCACCGCGATCGCCCAGACCCTGGGGACGGGCTTCGTCCCCATCCGCAAGCCGGGCAAGCTGCCCGCGGCGAAGCTCCGCGAGGAGTACGTCCTCGAGTACGGGACCGACACCCTCGAGATCCACGCCGACGCGGTGGCCCCGGGACAGCGGGTCCTCCTCGTCGACGACCTCCTCGCCACCGGCGGCACGCTGCGGGCGAGCCTCGGCCTCCTCGGGCGCCTGAAGGCGGAGATCGTCGGCGTGACGGTGATGATCGAACTGGCCAGCTTGGGCGGGCGATCGCGGCTGACGCCGCACCACGTCCACCCCGTCTTGACCTACTGATCGGGCTCGGCTCCCGGGCAGGCGCCCCCCTCGAATCACGGATCCTTCGTCGGCTACTATGGGGCGTCCTCACACGCGGACTCCCCCATGACCACGATCAACCCATCTCCGGCCGCCCGCGGCGCCGTCTCGACCGACCCCCTCGCCCTCATCGACGTCGACCACGTCCGGTTCTACGTCGGCAACGCCAAGCAGGCGGCGTTCTTCTACGCCTCGGCCTACGGCTTCCAGGTCGAGCAGATCGCTGACCTCACCACCGGCAACCGGGGCAGCGCCCAGTACCTGCTGACCCAGGGCAACATCCGCCTCCTCCTCGAGACCCCGCTCACCAAGGACCACCCGGCGAGCGGCGAGATCCAGCGCTACGGCGACGGGATCAAGGACATCGCCCTCACCGTCTTCGACGCCGAGAAGGCCTGGGAGACGGCCCGCAAGAACGGCGGCGCCTCGGCCTACGAGCCGCGGACGATCAAGGACGAGCACGGCACGGTGACCATGGCCGGCATCCAGACCTACGGCCGCGTCGTCCACACCTTCGTCAGCCGCAGCGGCGGCTACGCCCTGCCCACGGTCAAGGCCGGCGGGACCTTCATGCCGGGCTTCAAGAAGATCGAGTCCTTCGCCCTCAACGACTTCAACAAGAAGAACCCCTGCGGCCTCAAGTTCTTCGACCACTGCGTGGGCAACGTCGAGATGGGCAAGATGAACCACTGGGTGGCGTGGTACGAGAACGTGCTGGGCTTCTCGATGTTCAAGCACTTCGACGACAAGGACATCGCCACCGAGTACTCGGCCCTCATGTCGAAGGTGATGGCCTCCGGCAACCACCTGATCAAGATGCCGATCAACGAGCCGGCCGAAGGCAAGAAGAAGAGCCAGGTGCAGGAGTACCTCGACTGGCACGACAACACGCCGGGCGTGCAGCACCTGGCCCTGCGGACCGACGACGAGCTCCACTCGGTCGCCGAGCTCCGCCGCCGCGGCGTCGACTTCCTGACCATTCCCCAGACCTACTACGAGAGCGTCTGGAATCGCGTCGACACCATGCTCAAGCAGCACGGCCACGAGGCGGTGAAGGAAGACCACCAGCGCGTCCGCGACCTCGGCATCCTGGTCGACGCCGACGACGAGGGCTACCTGCTCCAACTCTTCACCAAGCCGCTCCAGGACCGGCCCACGCTCTTCTTCGAGATCATCTGCCGCCGCGGCTCGCAGAGCTTCGGCAAGGGCAACTTCAAGGCCCTCTTCGAGAGCCTCGAGATCGAGCAGGGGCGGCGCGGGAACCTGTGACGGCGCGTCTCGCCCGAGGAGGTCGGGGGAGATGTCGGCGCAGCCGACAGACGGGCGCCTCTCTCCCAACGCGCCTCGCGTTGGGGGAGATGCTGAGCCTGTCGAAGCAGAGGGGGCCGTGTCGAACGCGCCGTCGAGTCGTCCACCACCCCCTCAGCCTCGCTAGCGCTCGGCAGCTCCCCCGCTTCGCTGCGCTACGCGGGAGAGCGATGCTTCGCCTGTGGATCCGTACATGACCGATCGACGCCTCCACTCCGACCGCTTCCCGCGTTCGTCGCGCTACCACGCTGACTGGCTCATCACGCACGCCAGCGGTGGCGCCAATCCGCTTTGGCTCGCCGAGTGGCTGGCGGAAGGGCTCGAGTTGCGGCCCGGCTTGCGCGTCCTCGACTTGGGCTGCGGGCGAGCCTGCTCGTCGATCTTCCTTCGCCGCGAGTTCGGGGTCGAGGTGTGGGCCGCCGACCGCTGGTTCAGCCCGACGGAGAACCTGGCCCGGATCCGGGACGCCGGCGTCGAGGACGGCGTCTATCCGCTGCATGTCGAGGCCCGCGCCCTGCCCTTCGCCGAGGGCTTCTTCGACCTCCTCCTCGGCATCGACTCCTTCCCCTACTTCGGCACCGACGACCTCGCCCTCAACGACCTCCTGCGTTTCGTGAAGCCGGGCGGCACGATCGCCATCGCAGGCTCGGGCCTGGTCGATGAGTTCGACGGCCCGCTGCCCGAGCATCTCCGCCCCATGTGGTCGCCGACCGCGTGGAGCCTGCACTCCGCGGCGTGGTGGCGACGGCATTGGGAGAAGACGGGACTCGTCGACGTCGTCCTCGCCGACACCATGCCCGACGGCTGGCGCCGGTGGCTCGAGTGGCAGACGACCGGGTTCCCCGACAACGCGATCGAGATCGCCGCCCTCGAGGCGGACCGCGGGCGGCACCTTGGCTACGTGCGCGTCGTCGCCCGGCGCCGGACCGAGGCAGCGCTCGATCCGGTGATCGATGCGATTCCGGCGAGCTACGTGAGGGTGCCGATCGTCCGCGGAACCTGAGGCTGGTTCGGGGTGGTGCCCATTCGGTCCCTTCGCCGACCGTGGAGCGTCATGCTCACTCGGCCCCGAGGAACCACGCGTAGGCCGGCGTCACCTCCACGCGCGGCGGTCTCTCCCGGGTTAGGGTGCCTGCCTCCAACACAACCACCCGCCGACTGGCCCTCGGATGTTCCTTCGCCGCGGACTCGAGGGCATCGACCTCGCGCCTCCAGGTCGACGGCTCCGCGGGATCGGCGCAGATCTGAATGAGCTCCTCCCGTCCGTCGGCGCCACGGGCCAGGAAGTCGACTTCGCACCCGTCCTGCGTCTTCACGTAGGCCACCTCTGCCCCTCGACGAGCGAGTTCGTTGAAGACCGCCGTCTCGAGGATGTGCCCGGTGTTCGGGCGGCCGCTCGTGTCGAACGCGTCGATCAAGGCATGGTCCACGGGGTAGAGCTTCCGCGGATTCGTATTGCGACGACGCTCCGACTCGGTGGCCACGGCCGCGGCGCCAAAGAGGAACGCATCGAACACGTGGTCGAGCAAGGCATGCACCGTGTCCTTGGCCACCGCATGCCCCTGGGAGCGAAGGTCGTCATACAGCCGCTTCGCGCTGAAGCTGCCGCAGGGATTGCGGAGGGCGTGGCGAACGATCCAGCGAAGCCCTGCCACCTGGGACACGCGATGTCGCTCGACGATGTCGCGGAAGAGCACCGTGTCGACATAGCCCTGCAGGAGTTCGACGCGGGTCGGCTGGTCGAGGCCCTGGGCCTCCGGGAAGCCGCCGCAGCGGAGGTACTCCCGCAGCGACTTCTCGATCCCCGATCGCTCCCCCGCCGTCATCCGCGACGCAGCCTTGGCTGGCTCGTCTCCACGATGGCGGAGGAATTCGCGAAAGCTGAAGGGACGAATGACGGTGGCCATGGCCCGGCCGCGCAGGGAACTGTGGACCTCCCGGGAGAGGAGTTTCGCCGAGGATCCGCTCACCACAAGCTCCACCTTCTCGGTATCGAGCACGCGACGCACGAAGCGATCCCAACCCGCCACCAGTTGGATCTCGTCGAGGAACCACGACACGGTCTCCCGCCCCCGCAGGCGTGGGAACCGCCGATAGTGCTCCTCGAAGAGCTCGTCGAGCTGATCAGCACCGATGTCGGCAAGGCGGTCGTCGTCGAAGCTCAGGTAGACCGCCCGCTCGGAACTGACCGAGGCCCGCGATGACGGCGTGAGCCTTGTTCCGCACATCAGCCAGGCGTGCGTCGCGAGGCGTGATGTCGACGCGACGCGAGGGTTCGAGGGCGGCGTTCAGTTTCTCCGCGAGGGGTGGCACGAGCGGCATGACAGCATCATCGACCGCATCTGTCCCTCTGAGAAGGCCCGATTGTGACGAATCTGGTCCTTTCACAAGGACAGATTGTCCATGCCGCGGCGACGTGCAGGAACGACTGCGACCTTGGCGCTGGGGCGAACAGCGAGCGCCCCGCCCGCTCCGGTGGCAGGCGTTGCCAGTCGAATCGCGATCTCTGTACAGCCGGCTGCGGCGTGCATTTCTGACCGCCCCTCCGGGCGCAACGGCTAGACTCGCGACACCGAGGAGTGCATGGCTGGGGCGAGGAGTCGCTGGCGAGTGCCGGCACAGGTCCAGCGCGTGGAGGCTGCCGCGTCATGCATCGTTCACTCCTGGTCGCCGCCGCGACGTCCCTTGCCTCGCTCGCCCACGCCCAGTGCGAGCTCACGGCGGTCCTGCCGCCCTACCCGCACTCGGCCTCGCCTGCCGAGGTCGCGATCGCCAACGTCAGCGTGGGCTCCCGCGTCGCAATCCGCAGCCCGGATCTCGCTGGTGTGCTCCTCCTGCGCCGGGTCGGCTCCCAGCTGGTCATGGAACGCCTGCTCGATGCCGACGACCTCCCGTGCGGCGTGGCCACCGGCGACGTGGCGCTCGACGGCGACCGCGTGGCCTTCGGCGGCAACTGCTCCGGGGCCGGCGTCGTCCACCTCCACCGCTTCGTGGCCGGGTCGTGGATCCATGAAGCGACGCTCACCCAACCACCTGGCTCGTCCGATGCACTGACCTTCGGCGCGGCCTTGGCGCTGCGCGGCAACCGGCTTCTCGTCGGCGAGCTACACCGTACGGTCAGCGGGCATTCCTGGGCCGGTGCGATGCACGTCTACGACTTCGACGGCATCCACTGGAATCTCACAGCGACGCTCAGCTTGCCTCGTCCGCAATCGAGCGAGGTGTTCGGCGCCGAGGTCGCCCTCGGCGACGAGATCGCTGTGGGCTCGGCGTTCCAATTCCAGAATCCGAACTCCATCCAGCGCCCCGCCACGGTCTTCCGTCTGGTGGGCGGCGTCTGGACGCTGGAGCAGGCCCTCCAGCCGTTGGCCGTTCCGGCAGACGTGCATGTGTATGGAAGCGACGTGGGGACGCCGAGTACGGGCTCGTTCGTCGTCCTCGGCGGGTTCATCGACAACCACGCCCACCTCTGGATCTTCGAGAAGGTCGGCGCGACGTGGCAGCAGACGAGTGAGATCTTCGGTGACGACGGCCCCGCGTTCACGGGCTTCGGCGGGAACCTCGCCCTGGACCCGGCCGGGCACACGATGTTGGTGCGCGACGCCATGGACGATTCGAGCGGAGTCGGGACGGGCGCGGTGTATGCATTTCGACGGGACGGAGATCGCTGGATCGAGACAGCCAAGTTCGCCCCGCTGCCGGCAGGCTGGTTCGGCTCGGATCTGGCCGTCGACGCTGGGTTCGGCGTAGTGGCGGATCAACTGTTTGGACCGGTTCGACTCCTCGGCGGACTGGGGCTTGTGGACTGCAACGGGAACGGCACCGACGACGCCTGTGACATCGCCGACGGGCGCAGCGACGACCGGAACAACAACCTCGTGCCGGACGAATGCGAGCTCAGCGCCGACCTCGACGCTGACGGCGTCGTGGGAGCGACGGACCTCGCCATCCTCCTGGGTGCGTGGGGCGCCTGCCTCGCCTGCCCGTCCGATCTCGATGCTAGCGGGGCTGTCGATGCGGCGGATCTCGCCCTCCTCCTCGGAGCGTGGGGCGGGCCAGCCTGCGGCGGCGAAGACTGCTGCATCCCCCACGCTGCGCCGGGCTGTGCCGAAACGACCTGCTGCGCGCTGGTCTGCGCCAGCGATCCCTACTGCTGCGTCGAAGCATGGGACGCGGCATGCGTCGCCGCCGCGCAGTTCGCCTGCCGTTGCCCGCCTCCAGCGAGCTGCGGGGCCGAGCAGGACTGCTGCCAGCCCTCTCGGGCTCCGGGCTGCCTCGATGCGGCCTGCTGTACGACGATCTGTACGGCGCTCGACCCGACCTGCTGCACCGTCGCTTGGGATGCGACCTGCGTCGAGTTCGCGACCTACCTGTGTGCCGCATGCGCCGTGGATTCCTATTGCGTGGACAATCCCAACGACTGCTGCGTGGAGAGCGTCCAAGGCTATCCCGGCTGCAACGACGTGCTCTGCTGCGCGCTCATCTGCGCGGTTGATCCATTCTGCTGTGAAGTCGCCTGGGACGGACTGTGCGCCGCCGACGCGCAACTCCTCTGCGAGGTCTGCGAGCCCTGACTATGTGCGCGTCGTCGCCCGTTGCCGGTCCGAGGCGGGGCTCGATCCGGTGCTCGATGCGATTCCGGCGAGCTACACGAGCGTCTCGATGCGCGGCGAGAAATAAGGACAACGTGCTTCGGCTGGTGCGGCGGCATTGATACCGTGGGGCGATGCACTCCACTCGCCACACGGAGCACGCCTCGACAACGCTCCTCACGCTCCTCCTCACCGCAGGGGCCTGCGCCGACGGCTGCACCACGACCTTCAACGTCCTGCGGTGCTCGGTCCCGCCAACGAGACCTTCGCGTACGGCGTTTCGCCGGATGGAAGTCACGCCGTGGGGCGAAACGGCCTGAGCGGGCCTGCCTGCCAAGGCAATTGCCAAGCATGGCGTTGGTCGATCGACGGCCCCGGCGGCTCGATCGTCCCCGCCGGAACGAATGCGCAGGCGGTGGCCTCGTCGGCAGGAGGCTCGCTCGTCGTGGGCAACCCGATCGGGGGCAACCTCCCCTTCCGCTGGGATCCGACCAACGGCTACGCCCTCCTCCCGCTCCTCGCCGGCGCGGTCTCCGGCGAGGTGTCCGACATCTCGGCGGACGGCACGCGGATCGTCGGTCGTTCGAACTTCTCGGCTGGCGAGCAGGCAATGGTCATCGTGGACGGCACGCCCTCCCTGCTCCCTCCCCTACCAGGCGACGTGGCAGCCGAAGCGAAAGGCATCTCGCTTGACGGCAGCACCGTGGTGGGAGTCAGCCGCACGAGCGGCAGCCTCTCGTCGCGTTCGCCGGTGCGTTGGAGCAACGGGACGGCGATTGGCCTCGAGCCACTTCCACCGAACACCAGCTGGGCCGTCCTTGCCGGAAACCTTCCACCGACGGGAGCGTGATCGTGGGTTCGATCGAGGGCTCTCGAGAAGGGCTTCTTTCGCTGGACGGCGGCGAGCGGCATGGTGACGCTCCCGGTGGCTGGCAAGGCGTCACCGGCGTCAGCGGCGACGGCTCGGTCGTCATCGGGGTCGGCCAGTTGGTCGCCAACGGCCCGACCGGCGTCATCATCTGGGATGCGGCGCACGGGGCGAGGTTCCTTCAGGATGCCTTGGCCAACGAATGGGGCGTGGCGACACCCGGCTGGAGCTTCACCACCGTCGAGGACGTCAGCGAAAACGGACGCATGTTTGTGGGGTACGGCTGGGATCCGTCCAACCGCCGGCGAGCCTGGAGCATCGTGCGCGAAACGCCACCGTTGGCTGACCTCACTGGCGACTGCCGCGTTGACAGCGCGGACCTCGCTGCCCTCCTCTTGGTCTGGGGCGCGGGCACGGGACCTGCGGACTTCGACGGGAGTGGAACCGTGGATGCCACCGACCTCGCTGTGTTGCTCGGGGCTTGGACGCCATAACCGCGGCACGGCGCGCCGATCTTGGCGGCAGCCGGGCGTGACGATGTCCTCACACCTTCGCCGCCTGTGGCGCCGGACGAGCCGTCGAGTCGCCCACCGCCCCCTCAGCCTCGCCCCCGCAGACGGGAGCTCGGCAGCTCCCCCGTTTCGCTGCGCTACGCGGGAGAGCGGTGGCCTGTCTCGTCGAACGAGACCCACGCCGGCTTCGGGGCCTCGACCTCGGTGCCATCGACTTCGACCTTCCACGCGTGCAAGAGCGGCGTACCCGCCCGCCGCCGCCTGGCTCGTCGCCGACCAGCGGATGGCCGAGGTAGGCGAGCCGCCCGGATCTGGTGGCGGCGCCCCGGGCCGATGAGTTCGACCTCGACGAGGTCGCCGCCCGCGCCGCGGTCGAGGACGTGCCACCGCAAGCGCCCCGCCTCGCGGGCCGCGCCGGATTCGCGCACGGTGACCTTGGCGGAGCCCTTGTGGCGGCTCGCGAAGAAGAGCGTGGCGGTCGTCGCTCGGCAAGCCCGGCGGCGCGCGAGAGGTAGATCTTGCGGAGGCCGGTTGCCGCGGCAAAGGCGGCGGCGGCTCCGCTCGTACGCCGCTGGGTCGCCAGCGACCACCAGGCAACCCGAGGTGTCCCGGTCGAGGCGGTGGACGAGGCCCGACTCGAGGGCGACGCCAGATCGGGGCGGGCGGTCGCTAGCCAGCTCTCGACAACCCCTCCCCCGGCGTCATCGGACTCGGTCTTGCCGCGGACGGTGTGCCAGCCAGCCGGCTTGGCGACGACGAGCCAGCCGGCATGCTCGGCGAGGATGGCGGGTTCGTGGCTCGTCACGGGCTCCACCCACCAAGATGTACCAGATCGCAGCCCGGCGATCGGTGCGCCCCGGCCAGCACCAGGGCTGTCCGGGAACGGCTGCCAAGCCACCGGCCTTGGCTCGGAGGCCGGAAATCCAGCAAAGAGGATGCGGCAAGCCCCCCGGCAGGCAGTAGATTGGAGCCATCGGTTCCCGCCTTGCGCGGCGGGACCAATCGAGGGGTTCCTCTCCGATGCGCATCGCCGCGTTCGTCCTCGCTGTCGTCTCCGCCGCCTCGCCGACCTGGCCAGCGACCTTGTCTGGTACGACGGCTCGCTCGGCACCCTGCCCAACGAGCAGTGCTGGGAGTTCGTCCAGGTCTCCGGCGGGGCCACGCCGACCATGGTCGACGGAGCCGTTCACCTCGGGCCGACGATGACCGGCGCCCGCGACTATTGGACGCGTCCGCTGACCCCCTTCGAGGTCGACTACGGGGCCGCGGTGACCATCGACACCACGGTCGTCACCTCGAACTTCGTCCAGTTCGGATCGATCCGCCGCTGCGGCTTCGCGGTCACCCTCACCGACGCGAACGGCCGCTGGGCCCGCATGGGGATCTCGTCCATGCGGGTGGTGCTCCAGACGTCGTCGAGTAGCGCCGGCGACCAGGTCGCCCCCTTTATCCCCGGCAACCTGCCACACCTCTACCGCCTCGAGTTCATCGGCAACACGGTCCGACTGAGCGTCGACGGGACCACCCTCCTCACCGACAACCCCGGCTACAACGGCGACCATCCCAACACGGTCGAGTTCGGCGACCTGACCATGTACGCCCACAGCGAGACGCTGACCTCGCTCGTCTTGGTCGAGTCAGTCCCCATGTGCGGCCCAGGCGGCTTCAACTGCGACGGCGCCATCGGGCCGGCCGACCTGGCCGAGCTCCTCGGCCGCTGGGAACAGGCCGACTGCCCCAACGACCTCGACGGCGACGGCACCATCGGGGCGGGCGACCTGGCCATCCTGCTCGGGGCCTGGACCCGCTGACCGCGCCGATCGGCCCCTCGGCGGCATCGCCCCACACCCCCGTACAATCGCGGACTCTTCGTCGTTGACCACGCCCCGGCCCGCGGCCGGGACGGTGCTTCACCGGATCCACCCCATGCCCTTCTACACCAAGCTCGGCAAGCTCCCCTCCAAGCGCCACATCCAGTTCCGCCGCCCCGACGGTGCCGGCGCTCTACTCCGGAAGAGGTCTTCGGCACCGAGGGCTTCCGTGGGCCCCACCTCGACCTCTACCACATCCACACGCCGACCCAGGTGATGGGTTGGAAGCCGCTCTACGGAACGCAACCGGAATACGTGGAGCGCGAGGTGATGCGCATGCGGCACGCGAAGAGCTCCCAGATGGCCGCGAAGGGCGACCCCGTCTCCGGACGCACCGTCCTCTACGGCAACGCCGACGTCGAGATGGCGGTGTGCGTCCCGGCCGAGGGGATGGACTACCACTTCAAGAACGCCCAAGGCGACGAGTGCCTCTTCATCCACTGGCTCAGGCTGGTGGCGCACCTTCGGCACCTGAAGTTCGGGCCCAGGACTACATCATCATCCCCCAAGGGACCATCTACCGGATGGTCTTCGACGAGCCGAAGGACGGCGAGCCAGAGCCTCGCTTCCTGGTGATCGAGACCGCCAACGGCTCGCACATCCTGCCGCCGCCCCGCTACCTCTCGAAGAAGACCGCCCAGTTCCTCGAGCACGCCCCCTACTGCAGGCGACCTGCGCACGGCGGAGCTGCCGCTGACCTTCGACAAGAAGGGGAGCTGAGGTGCGGATCAAGTCGCGCCTCGTCCACGGCTACATCTACAAGTACCACCCGCTCGACGTGGTCGGCTGGGACGGCTGCTACTACCCCTACATCTTCAACATCGACGACTTCTCGCCGATCGTCGGCAAGCACCACCTGCCGCCGCCGATCCACCAGACCTTCGAAGGCGAGAACTTCGTCATCTGTTCCTTCTGCCCGCGGATGCTCGACTTCCACCCGCAAGCGATCGTCGTCCCCTACAACCACTCGAACCTCGACTCCGACGAAGTCCTCTACTACATCGAGTAACTACAAGGCCCGGAAGGAACATCAGGGTCAAGCTCGCTGACCCTCCACCCACAAGGCATCCCCACAGCCCGCACCCGGGCACGATCGAAGCCTCGATCGGGCGACCTTCACCAACGAGCTCGCGGTGATGTGCGACACCTTCCGCCCGCTCTACCCGACCAAGGCCGCCCTCGACATCGACGACCTGAACTACCCGAAGAGCTGGGAGGGCGAGCACTTCCCCGCCACGCTCGGGCAGCCCACCACGAACGGGGCGCACGCCAACGGGAAGGCGAACGGGAAGGCCGCCTCGGCGGGCAAGAAGAAGTCCTCCCCCAAGACGCCGGCCAAGGCCACTTCGCGCAGCTCGAAGAAGGCGAGCGACACCTGGGTCTGAGCGCGGAGTGAGGAGCGTCGACGCGGACATCGAACAGCCGGGCGGCCTGAGAGAGGCCGCCCGGCTGTGCTTTCCGTCCGGCGAAGGGCGGCCCGCGTCGCAGGCCCGCGCGCCGGCTTGCCGCGCTAGGCCGCTGTCCGTCGACGCCTCGGGCCGAGCATGAACGATCCAACCCCAAGAAGCGAGATCGCGCCCGGGGCCGGCACGCTGGAGAAGTAGATGTTGTCGATGCTCACATTCCCCTGCAAGCTGACCGGCACGATCACCACCCGATCGAACGGAGTCGTCGTGGTGACTCCTGAGAAGTCGAACATCCCGCTCTGCCCAAGCGCCGGGCTCGCATAGAGCAGCGTGCTCCCGCTCCAGAGTTGGATCCCATGGATCCCAGGGTGGTGGTAGCCGAACGCGAAGGTCGGGGACGCGAACGTCATCTGGACCTGCGACAAGCCGTTGATGCCGACGCCGTCGAGCAGGAATGTCTGCTCGCCGAACACGATGATGTCCGGATCAGCGGACGTGAACGTGACGCCAAGATCGAGGTACTGGTCAGTGACCCACGTGCCCTGCGGGAACGCGGTGAAGTCGATGGTCGTCGGCGAGGACGCCGCAGACCACCAATCGCCGAACGTGGACGGCCCCTCGTACAGCGTCACAGAGGCCTGGATCGAGGACGAGAGGATGCAGGCAGTGGCTGCGCACAGCACCGATGCCGCGGTGACCTTCATTTCAGCCTCCCCCTTCCTGCCCGCTCGCCGAGGCGACCACTGCGGCCATCGCGTCGCCCACCGCCGCCAACTGCCCGGGGTCCGCGGACGCCGCCCACTCAGCAAGCTCTTCTGCGAACACGTTGAACCTCCAATTCCGCTGTCACGCGGCCCGTCGCCCCAGCCCGAATCCCAGTCTCGCCCTCTCGACCGAAGTCACCGGGCGAGACCGGCCGAACGCGAGGGGCCACTCCCCAAAGGGAAGTGGGGCAGGTAGCGCGGCCACGAGGGTCGGGCCAGGTGCATTCCAGCATTCGCAAGAACTCTGACCCAGATCCAGCGGTGTTTCGAGAGCGGCTAACTCCTTGCAATCCACCGCTTCACTCCGCGATTGCCCACGCGGCGAGCGCGATGCCAGAGGCCCCTTCCCCGACCCGGCGGCGACGATCACGCCTCCGCATCCCCCACGGCCCGCACCCGGGGACGATGAGGGCCTCGATCGGGGCCTCGATCGGGGCGACCTTCACCAACGAGCTCGCGGTGATGTGCGACACCTTCCGCCCGCTCTACCCGACCAAGGCCGCCCTCGACATCGACGACCTGAACTACCCGAAGAGCTGGGAGGGCGAGCACTTCCCCGCCACGCTCGGGCAGCCCACCACGAACGGGGCGCACCCCAACGGGAAGGCGAACGGGAAGGCGCCTTCAGCGGGCAAGAAGAAGACCTCCGCCAAGACGCCGGCCAAGGCCACCCTGCGCAGCTCGAAGAAGGCAAGCGACACGTGGATGTGAGCGCCCGAGGGCTCGGTCCTCGCTGACGCCCCGACCACTCGGGAGCCTCGACGCCCACTGTCCGGCGGGTAGCATTTCTCGGACCTGACCTCGCGGCACCGGGGCTGTGAACGCGAAACGAGAGCGGGAAATCATCAAAACGCAAGTGTTGACGTATACGTCAGGTCGAGTATTTTAGTGAGCATGGTTCGCGAGCAGGACATCCTGGAGCGGCTCCCGGCGCTCCTCGGGGGACTGCCGGGGCTTCGTCCCCAACGGATCGAGCTCCATCCCTCCCCGGGCGGGGACGCGGTCGTCCATCTCGCCGGTCACGTGCTGGTCGTCGAGGCCAAGGCCAACGCTCGTGCCGCCGTCCTCTCGGACGCGGTTCGCTCGGTCACCTCGATCGCTCGGCGGTATGGCGAAGGAGCAGTACCGGTGCTCGCTGTTCCCTTCATGGGTGACGTGGGCCGACGCATCTGCGAGGAGGCAGGGGTCGCGTATGTCGACCTCTCCGGCAACGCGGACATCAAGGCCCCGCCGCTCGTCATTCACGTGCAGGGGCGGACCAACGCGTTCAAGGAGCGCGGGCGGCCCTCGTCGGTGTTCGCTCCGAAGAGTTCGCGGGTGGCTCGCATCCTCCTGCTCGATCCGACTCGCTGGTGGAGTCAGCGAGCGATCGCCGAGTCGGGCGAGTTGGGCACCGGATACGTCAGCCGCATCTGCCGCCGCCTCGAGCAGGATGGGCTGGTCGAGCGGAACTCGGCACGAGAGCTGCGCCCACGGGACCCGAAGCTGCTGCTGCGGGCGTGGGAGGCCGAGTATCGGTTCGGCATGCACGAGATCCGGCGTGGACACGTGTCCGCGCGAAGCGGGGAAGAGCTCGCCCAACGGGTGAGCGACGTGCTGCGGGAGCGAGGCACGCGTCACGCCCTCACTGGCCTGCCCGCGGCTTGGCGCATGGCCCCCTTCGCCGCCTTCCGACTCGTCGCCGTGTACATCGCCGACCGGCTCGACGACTCGCTCCTCAGCGCCCTGTCGTGGCACGAAGAGAGCGCGGGGGCGAACCTGTGGCTGGTGAGGCCCAAGGACGCAGGGGTCCTTCAGGGATCCTCCGACATCGGAGGCATGCGCTGCGTGTGCGCGGTGCAGGCCTATCTTGACCTCCAAGGCATGCCGGAGCGGTCGCAGGAGGCGGCGGACCAGGTGCGGAAGCAGCTTCTGCCATGGGCGTGAGACCCGATCCCATCGTCGCCGCCGACTACACGCCGACGTCGCGGCGCCTGGTCCGCCAGACCTGCCTCGAGGTCGCCACTCGCCTTGGTGACTTCCTCGATTCCGTCTGCATCGTCGGCGGGCTCGTCCCTTCGCTCATCGTTCCCCAATCGGAGCTTCGCGACGGCGAGGATCCGCACGTGGGGACCATCGACCTCGACCTCGGCTTCTCCGTCGCCCTCCTCGCCGATCGGCGGTACGACGAGGTTGCCAAGCGGCTGCAGCAGGCCGGCTTCGCTCCCGACCGGAACGGCGAAGGCAACGTCACCGCCCAGCGATGGCGATCGCCGCAGGGCGTGACCGTCGATTTCCTCATCGAGGCGACTCAGCCCGGCGATGAAGGCGGGCGACTCCGCAATCTCGATCGGAACCTCGCGGCGTTCATCATCCCGGGACTCGAGTTGGCGTTTCGGGACTCCTCGCTAGTGACGATCGAGGACGACCTTCCGAGCGGCGGCCAGGCCGCACGGACCATCCGTGTCTGCGGTCCCGCTGCCTTCACCGTCCTGAAGGCGATCGCCTTCGGGAATCGCGGCGCGGACAAGGACGCGTACGACCTGTACTACGTGCTCCGACACCACCCGCTCGGCGCCGTGGACATCGGCCGCAGGATCGCCGCGCTCGGAGCCCACCAGGCGATCGACGTGGCGTGCGAGGTGTTGAGGCGGGACTTCGTCCGTGCGGGACTGGTCGGGCCCGTCCGGGTGGCCAGGTTCCTCGGCGGGCCGAACGACTCCCTACAAGCCGACGCTGCAGGCTACGCACGCGACGTCCTTCGCGGCGCCGGTCGAGGCCCGGGCGCCTGATCGCTGTCGCCTCCTGCTACCGAGGCGCAACCCCCGCTCACACCGCCGGCGTCACCACCCCGCGGCATTCGCCGAAGCCGACCTTCCGGAAACCCTGCTTCACGCAGGAGCCGCGGATGATCACCTCGTCGCCGTCCTGAAGGAACTTCCGATCGCTGCCGTCGGGCATCCGGAGGGGCTGCGTGCCGCGCCAGGTGCGCTCGAGGAGGCAGCCCCGCGACTCGGGGGTCGGACCGCTCACCGTGCCGCTGGCCACGAGGTCGCCGGTCCGCAGGTTGCAGCCGGTTGAGGTGTGGTGGGCGAGCATCTGGGCGAAGGTCCAGTACATCTCGCGGAAGCTGCCCTTGGAGAGGAGCATCGGCGGCATCCGCTTCTCGCGCATCGATTGCGAGGCGACCCACACCTCGAGGGTGATGTCGATGACCACGTCGTCGCCCCACTTGAGGTACTCGAGGACGGGCGGGTCTTCCTTGGTCCGCGGCGGCCCGGGCAGCATGAAGGGCTCGAGGGCTTCGAGCGTCACCACCCAGGGCGAGACGCTGGTCGCGAAGTTCTTGGCGTTGAAGGGCCCCAGCGGCTGGTACTCCCACTTCTGCACGTCGCGGGCCGACCAGTCGTTGACGAGGACGAGTCCGAAGATCTGCTCCATGGCCTTCGAGGCCGGCAGGCGGGTGCCGAGGGCGTTGCCGGTGCCGAGGAAGGCCCCCACCTCGAGCTCGTAGTCGAGGAGCTTGGAGGGACCGAACGAAGGCGGACCTTCGTCGCTGGCCACGGTCTGCCCCATCGGTCGGCGCACCGGCGTGCCGCTCACCACGATCGAGCTGGCCCGGCCGTGGTAGCCGACCGGGAGGTGCTTCCAGTTGGGGAGAAGCGGGTTGTCGGGGCGGAACATCGAGCCCACGTTGGTGGCGTGGTGCACCGAGGCGTAGAAGTCGGTGTAGTCGCCGATCTCGAAGGGGACGTGCATCTGCACGTCGCGCTGGGCGACGAGGAGGCGGCGGGCCAAGGCAGCCCCGCGCATCGGCCCGTCGAGCCCGAGCAGCGTCTGCAGCGAGCGGCGGAGGTTGGCCCGGGAGACTGCACCGAGCGAGGCGAACTCGTTCAGCGTGGGCCGGGTCAGGGCAGCCTTGACGTTCTCGCTCACCCCGGCGAAGTAGCCGCCCTCGGCGGTGGCCCGCAGGTCGAGCACCTGGTCGCCGATGGCCACGCCGATCCGCGGTCCTTCGCGGCTGTCGCGCGAGAAGACCCCGAAGGGCAGGTTCTGGATCGGGAAGTCGGTGTTGGGATCTTCCGCGCTGTCGATGGTCGAGCGGATCGATCGGTCGCAGGTGTTCATCGGGTCGCGGCCTCGGCGCGGAGCAAGCTGATCGCCTTCAGGTCGGCGAGCGGCTCTTCAAGGGAACACGAGCCGAACGCATGGGCGAACGACTCGCGGGCGGCACGCAGCTCGCCGGTGGTGAGCCGACGGTCGCGCCAGGCGACACCGTCGTCGGCGATGCGGATCGCCGCGGGGGATTCTTCGGCCAGGAGTTCGGCGCAGGCCGCCTCGTCGATCTTCTCGTGGTAGAGGAAGGACGCCCCCACGAAGACGTTGAGGAAGCCATGCTGCTTGCAGCCGACGTCGGCGGCGTCGTGCCGCAGCGGATGGTGCAAGCCGGCGGTGGCCTTGAACGGCACGTCGGCCGCGGCGCAGGCGGCCAGGAAGCGGGCCACCTCGGCGGGCGTCGGATGGGCGTCCTTGGTCAGACCGCCGGTCCGGATCTTGGCCCCGGCGTCGAGCCCGGCGAGGACGGCGATCTGGCCCCGCGGGTCGCTCGAGGCTGCGATCTCGAAATAGGGGAAGAGTTCGTCGAGCACCTCTTCGAGGGCGGCGTCGATCTCCTTGGGACCGGCAGCCTTGACCTCGATGCAGTCGACGAGGGCCCCTCCCGCCCCTTCCGCCGCGTGCCGATCATTGAATCGCTGGATGAGCTCCATGTCGCGGGCGAATTGCGGATCACCGGCCGGGGCGGTGAGGGCCGTGATGCCCCAGGCCTGGTCGTGGATGGGGCCTTCGACCTTGGGCAGGAGCGCCGCCGCCTCGCCCTCGAACTCCTCGAAGCGGGCCACCGGCAAGACCAGGCGGCCGAGGAACCAGGACTCGGGCCCGGCCAGGTAGCGGCCGTAGTTGCGAACGGCCGGCCCCATCTCGAGCTTGGCCGGGGGGAAGAGACCGGCGTAGTCGAGGATGCCGTCGAGCAACGTGCGCACCGCTTGCATGGGAAGCGGATTATGCGGGCGATCCGTCCCGCTCACAACTTCGCTCGGTCGGCGGGCTCGTCCCCCGAGCGGTTGGCAGCGTCCGGGGCAACCGTCGCTTGGATCCAGTCGGCGAGCGGCTGCGGCATGGGGCGCTCGGCGCGGGTCTCGAGGCGGATCGCGTCGAGCGCCTCGGCCCCCTTCCCCGCCGCGAGCCGATCGAGCGCCTGGTCCCAGCGGGCGGCGGTCGCCGCGGGCAGCGAGGCCTGCCATGAGGCGTACCCGGCGAGGGCCTCGCCCTCGAGGATCACCGCCCCGAAGAGCTTGGTCTGGGCCGCCGCGTCGGGCTCGCTCCACGCCGCGTAGAAGACGGCCGGGAAGAGCGTGGTGCGCCGCTCGGGCTGGACGAAGCTCGCCTTGAAGCGGATCTCGTGCCGTTCGTCGTCCCACACGCCGTTGTGGAGGTAGGGCTTGGCCCCGGTGGCGAGGTGGACCTCGGCTTCGGTCGACTTCGGCCTCTTGAGCGGGTCGAACCCGAAGGGAGGTGGCAAGACGAGGATCGCCTCGCCGCGGCGCAGCCGGGCCTTGTCCTCCTCGCTGATCGCCGGCGAGGCGAGCAGCACCTCGTTCCGGTCGATCGAGGTCGTCGCGTAGAGGTAGAAGCCGATCGCCAGCGGCACGAGGTCCGACTGCCGCACCGACTCGATGTCGGGGCGGAAACGCCGGACCTGCCGGGTGACGGCCGGCAGGAAGAGTTGCTTGACCGCCCACTCCCGCTCGGAGGGCGAGAGGTTGCCGTCGGCCCCGAGGGCGAGGAGCCGCTGCGTCTCGTCGGGAGTGAAGAGGCCGCGCTCGGCGAGGAGAAGGAGGAGCGGCATGCCGAGTCGCTCGGCGAAGCGCTCGTCCTCGGTCTTCTCGCTCACGTCGTCGGTGGCCCGGAGGTTCTGCTCGACCCGCGAATAGCGAGCTGTCGAGGCCTGAGACGCCCACAGGAGGACCGCGTCGCAGACGAGCGGCACCAGTTCCTGGTCCACGTAGACCCGCCACTCCTCGCGCTTCGAGGCGTCGTCGATGTGCCGCTCGGCCCAGCGTCCGAAGAGGCGGACCCAAAGTTCGCCCGCATCCATGCGCCGCCGAAGGTCGCTCCAGAGGGGCGACGCATCGCCGAACGCCTCGTAGTAGAAATGGGCCGAGCCGAGCCTGGTGTGCATGGCGACCAGCCCGTTCCGGTTCCCGAGCTCGCTGGGGAGCGTCTCGCCGAAACTCCCGCTGAAGAGCGTTCCGCCGGTCTCGGCGTCGCGTGTCGGCTCCGATGCGTAGACGTCGCGCAAGCGGTCGATGTCGCGGCGGTCGAGCGAGTTGCTGGCGAAGGTGCGGGTGGTGGTGTCGCCGCTCGCCACCATCTCGACCTTGATGCGCGACGTCTGGCAGGCCGACGCGGCGAGCAGGCCGCCAACGGCGGCAGCGAGGCAGAGGAAGCGGGCCAACGGAGCCATCGGCGGCGATTGTACGGCTGCCTTGGCGAGGCCCGAAGCGGGAAGGTGCTCCGAGCGGCGGGCAAAAGAAAACCGGCGGCGGGTCAAGGCCCGCCGCCGGCGATAAGGATCTTGTGAGGCTCCGGCGGCGAGGGCCGCCGGATCAGCCAGAATCACTTATAGACGTTGGTCGACTCGGTCTCGGTGATCGGGGTCTTGAACTGATCGCTGGTCATGTCCCACTTGGACCGCGAGTCGCCCTCGCCCTTGCACTTGACCACGATGCGCCACTCGGCCTTGGCGCCGGGGGCGAGCTTGGCCACGGGGGCCGTGGTCGCGCTCTGGCCGCTGCCGGTGACGGCGCTGGCGCCGCTGCCGGAGACGAACTCCATGTTCGCCGGGAGGGTGATGGCGACCTTCACGTTGTTGTCGTCCGCCGAACCCTGGTTGGTGGCGGTGACGATGAAGATCTCGTTGCCGCCGACCTCGATCGGGTCGTCGGTGTCGACCACCTCGAGGAGGATGGCCGGGATGCCGGCGACCTCGGTGGCGCAGTTGGTGGTCACCGGCGAGACGCAGGTGGCCGACGCGGTCGCGGTCACCGGGGCGCTGCCGATGCCGGTCGGCTTCACCTTCATCGACACCGTGCTGCTCTGGCCGGCGGCGACGCTCGGCATGCTCCAGACGACGTTGGTGCCCTCGAGACGACCACCGTTGTCGGCGGAGACGAAGGTCGTGCCGGCCGGGACCGGAGCCCGCACCGAGGCGTTCGAGGCGGCGCAATCGCCGGTGTTCTTGACCGTGAACTTGTAGGTGATGTCACGGCCGACGTAGACCTTGCCGGCGGCATCGCAGGTAACGGCGAGGGCCGGCGTCTTGACCACGGTCGACGGGTTGCCGGACTGGACGGCGAGGCCCGGGTACGCGGTGGCCGAGGCGGCCGACGCGAACGTGCCGGCCTTCGAGGCCTTGGCGGTCACGGTGAAGGGCTTCGAGCCGCCGGCGGGGATGTCGCCCGCGTTGAGCTCGACGACGCTCTTGCCGTCGACGGTGGTGAGGCCGGCGGGGAGCGTGTCCTTGATGACCGTCTTCTCGGCGATGCCGGTGCCGGTGTTCTTGACCTCGTAGGTCAGCTTGATCTCGTCGCAGGTGCCGCAGATCTCGGGCGTCGCGGTCTTGGTGAGGACGAGGTTCGGCTGGACCACGTTGGTGGCGATGCAGAGGACGTTGGCGTAGCGGACGGTCAGGCAGTTGGTGGCCATGCCGAGGGCGTTGGCCTTGGCCCGGATCTTGATCGTCTTGGTGCCGCCGGCGGGAAGGTCGCCGATGAGCCACGCGATGTCGTCGCTGCCGAGCTTGGTGAAGGCCGGCGTCGAGCTGATGTAGGTGAGGTTCGAGAAGTGCTCGGAGTGGACCTCGACGTTCTGGAGATCGCCCTTGGTGAGGTTGATCACGTCGATGGTGTAGTCGTACTCCTGGCCCATCCGCATCTCGGAGGGAGCCGACTGACGGAGGAGGATCGTGCTGGTCGCCTTGTCACCGGTCGGATAGGCGAGCTCGGTCACGATGACGTCGAGGCCGTTCCGGACGACGGTCGTCTCGGTCTCGCGCGGCTGGGGTGCCGGAGCGGGGGCCGGAGCAGGAGCCGGGGCGGGAGCCTCGTCCGAGCTGAAGCCCATGTAGTAGGGCCGGCCGTTGTACTGGCCCTGCTTGCAGCCCGAGAGCAAGGTGGCGCAGGCGATGGTGCCGGTGAGGGCGATGAACGTCCACGAACGAGGCGAGGTCTTCATGATGACTCCCTGAAAGAGGCGTCGTAGTCCTTGGTCGACTGGCTGTCGGAAGGTTGAACCAGACGATAGAGGGTTGGAAGCGAGTGCGACGCCGAACACTGCGATGTGATCCCCAGCGAGCAGCCCGACACGAGTCGGGCGGGGAGAGACGAAAGCGGGACGAACCCATCGGCCGACGGGCCGGGTCACGTTCGTCCGTCCCCGCAACGGGGATTCTCCTGCCGCGGGGCCAAATATGCTAAGGAATCGACCCGCCCTGTCAATGAACGCGCAAGCCGCTTGAATCCCTGCACTTGGAGCCGGGCCCCACCCCGCTCCGAAGGGCGGATGCCGCGGGGCCCCTCCCCGATCCGCCATTGCCCCGGTGCCTCGGCCCCGAGAGGATCCCGCTCCCCGAGGGCCCCGAACGGTGCGAAGTCGCTGTCTCCAGTGCCAGTATCCCCGCGAAGGCCTCGCCCCCGACACCGCCTGCCCGGAGTGTGGCGAACCGGCCCCCCCCGCGGATTGGATCGTCCTCCACGGCCGGAGCGCCCCGAGCAACCCCCGCTGGCGATTCGTGGGCTTCGCCGCCCTCTTGGTCGGGGCCGGCACGATGGCCTTCACCGCTTGGCGCACGCGGCAGCACTTCCTCTATGTCCACGCCATCGGGCTCCTCTCGGTCGGTCGGTCGTCCTCCGCGGCGCCTTCGGGGCCCGCGAGTTCCCGTACTCGCACTTCGAGTTCGCCCTCTACGAGCGGGGCTGGGCGGCGCACTACGTCTGCCTCTCGCTCGCCGTGCGCTCCCCGGTCGATTCCCAGATGCCGCTGGGGATCTGGCTCGACACCCGCGAGCACGACACCCGGGCCCTGCACCAACTCCTGCGCGAGCGCCTGCTCCGATTCGCCCCGCTCAATCCTCCGGCTGCTCCCCCGCCGGGGCCATCTTGACGAGCCGCGGACGGAACGGCCCGAGCACCTCGACCAGGTCGGCCTGGGCCGCCATCACCCGGTCGATGTCCTTGTAGACCTTGGGAGCCTCGTCGATCCCCGCCGAGAGCACCTTGACCCGGGCCCGCTCGAGGAGCGGCTTCATCTCGTCCCAGCGCAGGCTCTTCTCGGCGGCGGTGCGGCTCATCCGCCGACCGGCCCCGTGGGCGGCGCTTGAGAAGCTCGACGACTCGCCGCGGCCGCGGACAAGGAAGCCGGGCGCCGCCATCGATCCGGGGATGAAGCCGAGGACGCCCGCCCCGGCCGGCGTCGCCCCCTTCCGATGGACGATCACCTCGCGCTCGCCGCCCGCGATCGGGTGCCGTTCCTTCCAGGCGAAGTTGTGGTGGTTCTCGACCGAGCCGAGGACGGCGACCCCGAGATGGGCCGCGATCGCCTCGTGGATGCAGGCGTGGTTGGCGCTCGCGTAACGGCCCATGAGTTCCATGGCCAGCCAGTACTCGGCGCCGGGTTGCGAGGAGAGCTCGAGCCACGAGAGGTGGCCGGCCTCGCCGCCGCGGCTCGCGTCGAGCTCGCGGGCCAGCTTCGAGTAGTGCTGGCAGACCAAGGCGCCGGTGCCGCGGCTCCCGGAGTGCGAGAGAACCGCGAGGTGGACGCCGGCCGGGATGGTGCGACCGTCGAGGTCGAGCGGGGCCTCGAGCTCGAACTCCCCGAACTCGACGAAGTGGTTGCCGCTGCCTGAGGTCCCGAGCTGGGCCCAGGCCTTGTCCTTGTTGCGCTCGGTGATCGGGCTCACCGACCAGTCCTCGTCCATCACCGCGTGCTGCCGCCGGGCGTGGGCGGGGAACTCGGCCCCGACCCCGAAGCGGGTCTCGCGTTCGAGGCACTTGGCGAGGCGATCGGGCCGCCGGTCGAGCTCGCGGCGATCGAGGTCGAGGATCGAGAGCTTGACCCGGCAGGCGATGTCGACCCCGACGCCGTAGGGGATCACGGCGCTGTCGGTGGCGAGGACCCCGCCGATCGGCAGCCCGTAGCCGAGATGGGCGTCAGGCATGAGGGCGGCCCCGACCGTGATCGGGAGGCGAGCCGCCTTCCGCATCTGGTCGACGGCCTGCGACTCGATCTGCTCGAAGCCCCAGACGTGGCAATCGACGCCGGCGCCGGTGGGCGGTTCCAAGGTGCGGCGCAGGCCGGACGGCTGGTTCGCCATGGCGGTCACTTCGAGGCCGGCGGCGTGTCGTCCGCGTCGGCCATGATGGCATCGAGGGCCTCGATGATCGGCGCTTCCGAGACCCGGATCCAACCCTGCCGCGGTCGGTCGAGATCGATCACCAGCATGGCCATGAGCGAGAAGAGGACAGCGGCCATCACGGTGGGGACCGTGCTCCGCTTGCCGGAGAGTCCGGCCCCGTAGCCGACCAAGGCCATGCTCGATCCCGAGACGACGAAGATGAGGACGAGGATGGTGTCAGGCACGTGGTTCGACATGGAGGCCAGGCGCAGCGTGTAGCTGTCGAACACCTCGTTGGCGCTGGCCAGCATCAGGGCCGCGATGGGAGCGGAGGCGTGGGAGGTGATCCCCGGCATCTCGTTCCAGATCGACCGCTGCAACCGCTCGGCGTCTGCCTCGGCCGCCCTCACCGCGGTCACGTTGGAGCCCGCATCGACGTGCGCGATACGGGCCGCTGCGTAGTCGCGGAAGAGGCGTCGCAACTCGGTCCGCTCCGGCTCCGGCATCACCGACGCCCGCAGGTACGCGGTGCTGATGGCGTTGGCCTCCGAGACCATCAGGCTCCGCCGCATCTCGAAGCGGGTCGAGGCCATCGAGAAGCTGAAGCCCAAGAGGAGGGCCAACGCCCCGAGGAGCGAGGCCTGGATCGTCGTCACCTGCGTGCGCAGCGACTCGTTGGCCGTCTGGCGGCGGCGGAAGCCGATCCGGTACCCGATCTCGGCAGCCCCATTGGTGACCGCCAAGAGGGCGACGAGGGCCACCCACCCACTGATGCCGAACAGGACTTCGCGACTCTCCACAGCGGAGGCTCCAGCGGCAGCCCCGGCCGCAGCGGTCCGCCAGCCGGTCCGCCCGGCCGCGGCCGATGCACCTTGCCGCCACGCGGCGGAGAGCCTACATTCTCCCGTGTCGCGGGCATAGCTCAGTTGGTAGAGCGTCAGCTTCCCAAGCTGAATGTCGAGGGTTCGAGTCCCTTTGCCCGCTTTGGCCCTGAACCGAGAAGGCCTGACCCGACGGGTCGGGCCTTTTGCGTTGCGTTGTGATCGTGGTGCCACTCGCCGTTCTGCCTGCTGAGCAAGGCTGGGACGCCGACCGCATGGCCCTCCTTGAGGAGATCCGGCCTGCAGGGCGCCGCCGCGATACGGATGGGCTCGTGCCGCGACGGGACGTCGCCCCGGACCTCTTGCTCGATGCATCGCGGCCCGCGCATCCCCGGGGCTGCCAGAGCTCCGGGCTCGCCCTCGTGTGATGCGAGTTGATCGGCGAGGACGAAGCTGGGCTCCGTTCCGCGGAGTGGAGATCCGTGAGGTGAGGGCATCGCTCTGCATTCTGGCCAGAGCTTCATCACCTCAGGCGCCGCTACACCTGAATTGGTGGAGCGGGCCCAAGGGAGCCCCGCTGACATGTCGCGCCGAGGAGATTTCTCAGGTCGTCTCGGAGTGCACGGCAGAGGCGGGGGACCAGAGGCAGCAGGAAGGAAGCGGGAAGGATGCCTGACCAACTCCAGGTCTTACCTGCTTAGACAGCCGTGCTGGACAGGCACGTTCAACCACGCCTTCCCACGTGAGCCACTTGAGTGGACTTGCCCCGGAATGGTGGACACCCGGGCGCGGGAGTACAAAGCCCGCAGGAGATCACCATGGCAGACAGGCAGACGTTCACGAGCGAGTTCAGGGACCAGGCCATCGGCCTCGTCGTCGACCAGGGACGGGCGCC
>JBGAKK010000025.1:0-59733 GCA_044224425.1 Phycisphaerales bacterium | reverse complement strand
GCCCTCGCCCTTGCAGACGCGCTCGAAGCTGTCGATGGTGTCCTCGAGCTTGGTGGTGACGCCGGGGAAGCCGGTGAAGACCTGGGCCACGTAGAACGGCTGCGAGAAGAACCGCTCGATCTTGCGGGCCCGGGAGACGGTGAGCTTGTCCTCTTCGCTCAACTCGTCGACGCCGAGGATGGCGATGATGTCCTGGAGGTCCTTGTACCGCTGGAGGATGTTCTGGACCTGGCGGGCCACCGCGTAGTGGCGATCGCCGACGATCTGCGGGTCGAGGATGCGGCTGGTCGAGGCCAGCGGATCGACGGCCGGGTAGATGCCCTTCTCGGCGATCTTGCGCTCGAGCACGATGAACGCGTCGAGGTGGGCGAAGGTCGTCGCGGGGGCGGGGTCGGTGAGGTCGTCGGCGGGCACGTAGATGGCCTGCACCGAGGTGATGGCGCCGGCCCGAGTCGAGGTGATGCGCTCCTGCATGGCGCCCATCTCGGTCGAGAGGTTCGGCTGGTAGCCCACGGCGCTCGGCATGCGGCCGAGGAGTGCGGACACCTCGGAGCCGGCCTGGGTGAAGCGGAACACGTTGTCGACGAAGAGGAGGGTTTCCTTGCCGCTCGCGTCGCGGAACTCCTCGGCCATGGTGAGGGCCGAGAGACCGACGCGGAGACGGGCCCCTGGCGGCTCGTTCATCTGGCCGAAGACCATGGCCACCTTGTCGAGGACGTGCGACTTCTTGCCGGCGGAGTCGATGTACTCGGCTTCCTGCATTTCGAGCCAGAGGTCGTTGCCCTCGCGGGTGCGCTCGCCGACGCCGGCGAACACCGAGTAGCCACCGAAGTTTCGGGCCACGCGGGCGATCATCTCCTGGATGACGACGGTCTTGCCGACGCCTGCACCGCCGAAGAGGCCGATCTTGCCACCGCGGACGAAGGGGCAGAGGAGGTCGATGACCTTGATGCCCGTCTGGAGGATCTCGGTCTTCGGGTTGAGGTCGGTGAACTCGGGGGCCGTCCGGTGGATCGGGTTCCGCTTCTTGGCGGCGACCGGACCCCGCTCGTCGACCGGCTCGCCGAGGAGGTTGAACACGCGGCCGAGGACTTCCTCGCCGACCGGGACGCTCACCGGGGAGCCGGTGTCGACGCAGGCGTCGCCGCGGCGGAGGCCGTCGGTCGAGGCCAGGGCGACGCAGCGGACCTGGCCGCCGCCGAGGTGGCGGGCCACTTCGCCGACGAGGCGGGTCTTCTGACCGCGCACCTCGAAGTCGATGGTCACCGCGTTGTAGATCTCAGGCAGCGAGTCGTCGGGGAACTGGGCGTCGAAGGTCGAGCCGATGACCTGGGTGATCGTTCCGGTAGCGGGCATGGTGAATCCGTTGGCGGGTCGGCCGTTGCGTCGATCGCGCCCCCTCCGTGGGAGGGCGGCGGCGACCCCCACCACCCCTGGCGGGTGGGCGGGGAAAAGAGCGAGAAGGATACAGGAAGCCCCCCGGCCTGCCAAACCACTTGGAACCGTTGGCGGGGGGCAAGCCGGCTTTGGGCAGCCGTCACGCCTTGGTGTCGACGACCCGGCCGAGGGCCACCCGGACGGCGACGTCGACGCGGTCCGCGGAGCGGCTGTACATGGCGAAGGATTCGCCCGCGGCGGGGGCCGAGCCGAGGGCCGGATCGGCGGGGACGGACACCGTCCCGGCCACGAGGCGATTCGCTCCGGCCGCCGGGCTCACCGCCCGCGGCGCGGCGGGCTTGGCCACGCCATAGGCGCGGGCGGTCTGGATCGAGAGCGGTCCGCGGACATCCACGGGATTGAAGATACCCGAGCGGCCTGGATTTTTCCCGCCGCTCCCCCCAAACGACAGCCAGCCGCGCTGGGCGCGGCTGGCTGGGAGGAGGCGGCTGGTCGGTCAGGCGGCGTCGTTCGCGCCCGCTGCGAGGGCGATCGAGTCGAGCGCTCCGGCGAGGTCGAGGAGCCGCAGGTCGTCCTGCAGCGACGACCAGCCCGTCACGTCGCCATGCTCGAGCTGGATCTCAAGGAGCGAGGCCCGGGCCGCCCCGACGATGCGGCGGCTGCTCGGATCGAGCTTGGGCTGGAGGGCGGCCAGTCGCTCCGAGAGTTCGTCGTAGATCGCCATCTGGCGAAGCCGGTCACGGGCGGCGATGTCCTCAAACGGCGTATCGATCACGGAGTGGAGGATCTGGGCCGCGTTCTGGATCGCCTGCAGCTCGTCCACGGCGAGCGAGGCGCTGATTCGTTGTCCGTCGCGAAGGCCGTACGGATTGGGCGGGCCGCAGATGCCGTCGTCGAGCGACTCGGCGGTGGGGCTGCGGACGGGTCGGCCGTCATCGCCGCCGTCCTTGAGTCCGCTCAGGCGAGCGTTGGCGATGAAGAGGATGGCGGCCACGAGGGCCAAGGAAGCGGCCGCGGCGAGGAGGCCGAGCGAGCTATACAGCCGGCCCCGGTGCATGCCGCGGTGGAGGCGAGGACGACCGAGGACGGCCTCCTCGAAACCGGCGGGCAGAGGCAGCGCCGCCCCGGCCCGCTCCACGAACACCGGGTCGCGGGCGCAGAGCGTGCGGATCGCTTGGTCCGTCGACTCGGCCCGCTCCAGCAACTGCCGGCAGTCCTGGCAGGCCAGGAGGTGGCGATCCGCTTCCGCCCGTTCAACGGCCGAGAGCTCGCCGTCCATGTAGGCGGAGAGTTGGACCTTGAGATCGATGCAGTCGAAGCGGTTCATGGCGATTCCTCACGAAGCAAGGCGGAAAGCAGACGGTCGGTCGGCTCGCTGCGCCCCGACGGGCGCTTGGTCCTCATCGATGGATCACGCCTCTCGGTAGCGGTTGATGTCGTAGGTCGAAGGGGACTGGCTCTTGGTGTCGAAGGTCGTGTCGAGCTCGCCAAGGAGGGCGAGCCGGGCTCGATTCAGTCGGCTCATCACGGTGCCCACCGGGACGCCGAGGTGTTCGGCGATCGCCTCGTAGGACATGTGCTCGTTCACCCGCAGCATCAGCATCGCCCGCTTGTCGGGATCGAGCCGGGCCAGGGCCTGCTGGACGCGCTCCAGGTCTTCGCCGCGCTCGAGCTGCCGCTGGGGGGTAGTGTCGCGCGACCGTTTCTGGTCCCCGAAGTCGTCCGGCAGGAGGTCGGGCCGCTTCTCGCGCTGCAGGGCGTTGATCGCGAGGTTGGTCACCGTCGTCCGCAGCCAGCTCGCGTAGGCCGGCTCGCCCGCGTCCGGGGGCTTCCGCCAGAGCTTGATGAACGCCTCCTGCACCAACTCCTCCGCCCGAGCCCTGCTGCGGCAGATGCTTGCCGCGTGGGAGATCAGGGACGGCCCAAGGCGTTGCATCCACTGGCGGAGGGCGTCTTCCGAAACGGTCTGGCCCATGGCCTGATCATCCAGAGGCCGGTCGCGAGGACTGGCCGAAGGCGGACGCCGGCTCGACCCGGGTTGCCGCGAGGCTATTCCGTCCCCGCGTTGTTCGTCCAATAACGGTACGGGAGGGGGGCGCGCTCACGGTGCCTCGGTCCCGAACGCCTTGGCCCGTTCCTCGAGGGGCTTGTTGTAGCCGTCCAGCCGGGGGTCGATGTCCATCACCTGCGGGCTCTTGACCTCGCCTGCAAACTCCCCGAGCAGCGACTTCGCGCCGGGCAGCTCCGCCGACCACCAGAGATTCGCCTCGATGGCCAGCCCCGAGGGGTCGGCGGAGGGGTCGGTGATCGCGAAGTGCTTGAGGCGTCCGGGTGACCAGGTGAAGAGATTGGCGATCAGGACGCTGTTTGCGATTCGGGGAAACCCCTTGGGGGGGACCGTGATCTCGTACCCGACGACGGGATCGACCACGGTATTGGCGTGGATCGTCACCCCCCGGCAGGAGCCGAAGGCGACGAAGCGGTCGATCCGCTCGGCGATCGAATGCTCGAGCGTCACGTTCTGGGCGAGGTAGGCAGGCTCAGGCTTCGGAGCGTCCGGCGTCCCGGGGACGGAGGTAGGAGCGGGGGGCTGATCAGGACCGCCCATCCCGATCGCGGCGGCCGTGCCGATCCCCGCCGCGAATCGGCAGTGGTCGACGCTGACCTCCTTGCTCATGCCGTCGACGGCGACCCCGATCTCTTCGGGCGTGGCAGCCATGCCCACGAATTGGATCTTGTCGAGGCGGACCCGCTCGCTGGCCAAGACATGCACGCCGGCGCGATGCCAGCCCTCGATGCGGGCATCGACGACCTGGACATCGTGGGCTTGCTCGATCCGGATCGCGGCACGCTCCGCCAAGTCGCCGGTCTTGGCGACATAGACGGTCTTCAGCACGATCCCTTCGCTCGGCGTCTCGGCGGTTCCCTGGACGAGGATCCCGCAACGACGAGCACCGACAACGGCCACGGTCGCGACCTGGACATGTCGCGAGTTCCGCAGGGAGAGGCCAACGTCGGTGGCTTCGATCGTGACCGGGTTCTTCGGATCGGCGGAGCGGATGACGATCGGTTTCTCCGGACTGCCGGCCAGACCTTCGAATGCGGCGGGGCGATGCTTGCCGGGCATGAGGACGATCTCGTCCCCGGGCTGGAGCTTGGCTCCGAGCTTCGACCAGTCGTCGCCCGCGCGGACCAGGTGCTGCACGGCAGCGGCCGGGACGGCAAGGGCGAGCGTTGCCAGGAGCGATGGGATGGCGATGTGGTTCCGCACCGGGTCTCCCGAAGGCAGCGAGGGGCCGTGGCGGGCGACCCGCGCGGGTCGCCGGCTGAGCCTCTCTGAGTCACGTCCGAGTCAAGCGATCGCCCGATCGAGGGGCGACGGCAGCGTCGTCCGCAGGATCGTCGAGAGGATCGGAAATCGAGCGACCCATTCCGCCAGTTTGGCCGGCATCAGCACGGTGTCCCCGGCCGTCAGCCGCAGGGCCAGCCCGTTCGGTCCGGCCAGTTCGACCGCTCCGGCGGTGACGGTCCACACCACGGGCATGGAGTCCGTCACCACGGGCAGACTCGCCCCGGGCAGTGCGTCGATCGACTCGATAGCGAAATGGGGGGTTTGGCAGAGCCGACGCGTCTCAAGTCCCGCCACCCGCACCGGCGCCGCGTCGCGACGTCGAACGATGCCCGGACGGCCGTCTTCCTGGCGGTCGCCAAATCGCATGCAGCGTTTGGCTTCGGCCACGTGCAGCGGCCGGCTGGGGTCGCGCCGGTTCCAATCGAAGACACGGAAGGTCGTGTCGGACGGCGTCTGGACCTCGGCGACCACGATGCCTGCCCCGAGTGCGTGGCAGATGCCGCTCGGCAGGTACACGCAGTCGCCTCGCTCGACCGGAACCGACACCAGGTGCTGGACCACGCCGGGGCCGTCGAGATCGGCGAAGAACTGATCGGCGGTCACCTCGGGTCGCACGCCGCGGAAGAGGATGGCGCCCGGCTCTGCCTCCAAGACCACCCAGGCTTCGGTCTTGAGGTGGGCTCCCGGCACAGCTCGGGCGTACGCCGCATCGGGGTGGACTTGGACCGAGAGGTGCTCCGCCGCATCGAGGAACTTCACGAGAAGCGGGAAGCCGCCCTCGGGCGTCTGCGAGCAAAGCCCGAGCAGGTCGCTCCGATTCGCAGCGATCACCTCGCGGAGCGTCTGGCCGGCCCACGGGCCGACGGCGATCCGGCTTCGTCCATCAGCGATCGAATCGGGCAGGTCGGCGAGTTCCCAGCTCTCGCCGATGCAGCCGCCGACCGGAACCTCCTTGCCGAAGCGCCGCAAGCGGTCACCGCCCCAAGCGCGGGGCTTCAGGAGCGGCTGGAGGAGCAGGGGTTCGAGGACCGGCATCTAGATCGCCATGCCCGTGATCTTGCTCTCGAAGACGATCTTGTTGTCCACCACGCCTTGGGCGAGGCAGACGAATCGCCGTGAGTTCGAGGAGGGCTCAAGCTGGGCGAGGAGGTAGAGCGTGCTCCCCGGGAGGACCTGCCCGCGGAAGCTCGTCTGGTCGCAGCGGGTGAAGCCGAGGAATCCGAGCTCGGGGTACTTCGCCCGCTGCAGGTAGCTCGAGACCTGGGCCGCCGCCTCGATCATCAGGACGCCAGGGAGGAGCGGACGCCCAGGGATATGCCCGGGCACCCAGAACTCGTCGTGGCGAACGAACTTGACCCCTAGGACGCGGGTCTTGTCCTCGTTGAACCAGATGACGTGGTCGAGGTGCCGCATGTGCCCGGACTGGGGGTTCACGCGGCCGACTTCCTCGGCGTTGGCGGCGACGCTGCCGAGATCGATACCCGAGATGTCGAAGAGGAGTTGGACAGGCAAGGCGAGCGGCTCTCAGGCGACTCGGGAGAAGCCCCGATCAGTGTCCGATCGATGCTGGGCCGACCAGCCGAATGGCTGGGCGGACCGGGCGCACAACACCCTGAGCCAGTCGCCGAGCCCGCTCCGAGCGGAGCGGATCGACCCCGGAATCAGGGTACGGGGGGCAGTCAGCTCTTCGGCGGGGTCGGCTTGGCCCCGGGGGCGGGGGCGGGAGCAGCACCCGTGTCGCGCACGTCGAGGATGGCCACCCGGAGGTCCTGAGCGGCCTGGCGGATCTCTTGCATCACCTTGCGGACGCGGGTGCCGGCAGCCTTGTTGCCGCCAGCAGCCTTCTTGACGTCCTCTTCCACCTCAGCGACCAGCTTCTTCAGGCGTTCATACGCTTCCATGGGGTGACCCTTTGTCTGCGGTGCGTGCGAGCAGAATACCCGTCTCGCGGCGGCTGGACGGGGCGCGCAGGCGAATTCTGAGCGAGAGAAGGCCCTGCTTATAGGACGCCGTCGAAGGGTCGCAGTCCCTTCACGAGCTGAAGGCAGGATCGGAACCGCGGGTCGGCCGCATCGCCAAGCAACTCGTAGGTCGCTGCCAGCACCCCGGTTGGAACCGCCCCGGCCCGGAGCATGCGCTGGAAGGCCGGTCGGATCTGGTCGCGTGCTCCACTCGAGATCGCGTCGGTGGCCAGGAAGACCTGACGGCCGCCGGCGAGGAGATCCAGCGTCGTCTGCATCACGCAGACGTGGGCTTCCACCCCGCAGAGGAGGACGGATCCGGCACCGGCCCGCTCGAGACGAGCGAGGACCTCCGGGGTGGCGGCGGAGAAGCGGGTCTTCTCGACGACCGTTGCCGACGGTCCGGCCCGCTGTGCGATGGCCGGGACGCTGTGGCCGAGCCCCTTCACATACTGCTCGGTGATCACCGCGGGCATGCCCAACTCGCGGGCCACATCGAGGAGCACCGTGCAGTGGTGGGCTACCGCTTCGCCTTGGTGAATGGTGGGAAGGAGCCGCTCCTGCACATCGATGACGAGGAGCGCCGTCCGGTCGAGGCGAAGGCGTGGAATCGGCATGGGGGTCAGACCTTGAGGGCGACGTCGCCGGCGAGGCGGGGCCCGTAGCGAGCGCGGATCGGCTGCACGACCGCGGCGAGGAACCGGTCGACCTGCTCGGCGCTGCGCCCGACGGCGGCCGCCGGATCGCAGACGGCCTGCACGTCGACCTTCTGGAAGAGCGGATCCTTGGCCAATCGGGCAAGGAGGTCGTTGTCCTTGCCTTCACCCTTCACGCGGGCGGCCGCCGCTTGGCTATGCACGCGGATCGCCTCGTGGGCCACCTGGCGGTCGGCGCCGGCCTTGGCCGCGGCAAGCATGAGGTTCTCGCTCAGCATGAAGGGCAGCTCGGCCTCGAGGTGGCTTCGCACCATCGGTTCGTGGACCACGAGCCCGCCGCAGACGTTGGCCATGATGTCGAGGGCCCCGTCGAGGGCGAGGAAACTCTCCGGCAGGGAGAGCCGGCGGTTGGCGCTGTCGTCGAGCGTGCGCTCGAGCCATTGCGTGGCGGCGGTGTCGTAGGCGTTGCCGGCGAGATGGATGACGAAGCGAGCCAGGCCCGTGGCCCGTTCGCAGCGCATCGGGTTCCGCTTGTAGGGCATGGCGGACGACCCGATCTGCTCCTTCTCGAAGGGTTCCTCGACCTCCTTGAGGTTGGCGAGGAGCCGGAGGTCGTTGCAGCACTTGTGGACCGCTGCGGCGGCCACCGCGAGCGAGGAGAGCACCTGGGCGTCGACGATCCGCGGGTAGGTCTGGCCGCAGACCTCGTGGCACGCGGCGTCGGGCCAGTCGACGAGCTCGCCGCAGCGGCGGACGAAGAGCCGCTCGAGGCGATCGACCTTCGCCCCGTCGCCGTCGAGGAGCCCGAGGAAGCTGGCTTGGGTGCCCGTCGCGCCGCGAAGCCCCTTGAGCCGGAGGCCCGATCGACGGGCTTCCATCTCCTCGAGGGCGATGGCGAAGTCCTGGGCCCAGAGCGTGGCCCGCTTCCCGACCGTGGTCGGTTGGGCGGGCTGGTAGTGGGTGAATCCGAGCGTCGGGAGCTGCTTCCAGCGTTCCGCGAAGTGCCCCAGTCGATCCACCACACGGGCCAACTTGAGGGCGATGATCCCGAGCCCTTCGCGGAGGATGAGGACGTCGGCGTTGCACACCACGTCCTGGCTCGTCATGCCGAGGTGGATGATGGCCTTGGCGCTCGGCGCCACGTCGCCGTAGGCGTGGACGTGGGCCATCACATCGTGGCGGAGCCTCGCCTCGTGGCGGGCGGCGTTGTCGAAGTCGATGTCGTCGAGGTGGGCCCGGAGCTCGGCGATCTGGGCCTCGGTGACGGGCAGGCCGACCTCCCGCTCGCACTCGGCGAGGGCCAGCCAGATCCGCCGCCAAGTCGAGAACTTGCGGCGGGCGCTGAAGAGGGAGCGCATGGCCTCGCTCGCGTTCCGCGTCTCGAGCGGCGATTGGTATCCGTCGTGCGGTCCGGCGGCGTTCGGGGAGGGCTGGCTCATCAGACCTTGACCTTGAGTTCCTCGCCGCGCAGGGCGCGGCCGATGTTGGCCCGGTGCTTCCACACCACGAGGAGGGCGATGGCTGCGGTGACGACGAGGGCCGGGATGCTGGCTCGCAACGCCTCTTCCGGCTCGACGGAGAGGATGGCCCGGACGGCGACCGAGATGGGGATCGAGAGGGCGGCCAGGATGCTGGCGATCGAGACCATCCGCAGGAGCTTCACGAAGACGACCCACACCCCGAGAGCGATCAGCGAGGGAATGGTGAGCGGCGTCCACATGGCGACGAGGGCGCCGAACCCGGTGGCCACGCCCTTCCCGCCCTTGAAGCCGATCCACGGGCTGAACATGTGGCCCAGGAGAGCGGATACGCCGACCGCGAGCCACAGCCAACCGTCGGTCGGGGCCATGTCGGCGAGCTGCCGGCCGAGAAGCCCGGTGACCCCGCCGGCGACGAGGACCGGGACCGCCCCCTTCAGGGCGTCGAGGCCGAAGCAGAGGAAGCCAAAGCGCCGACCGAGCACGCGGCCCACATTGGTGGCCCCGATGTTGCCCGAACCCTGGGCGCGGATGTCGACCCCCTTGGCCTTGGCGATGAGGAGGCCAAAGGGGACGCTGCCGGCGAGGAAGGCGAAGACGAGAAGCGCGACCCAAACCATGCGAAGGAGGTAGTCTCCGCGATTCGAGCGGGGTTCGCCAATCGGCGGGCGCGGCTCGCTCCTTCGATCGCGCCACCATGGAAAGGCCGCCCGGCACGAATCCCGGCCAGATCCCCGGCCTCATGAGGGTGCTCAAGGAGGAAGGTGGCCGCGCCGTCTATCTGGTCGAGGCTCCCGACGGCTCGCCCGAGCTCTTGAAGTGCTGGCCGCTCCATCCGTGGGAGGTGGTGAAGGCCTGCCTCGGGATCGCCCAAGCCGAACGGCAGCTTCGCGGCGCGCGGCGGCTCATCGCGGCGGGCGTCGCCACGCCGGCGATCCGTCGCGGCTTGCACCTCGCGGGGAGCAAGCTCTGCATTCGATTGGCATGGGTGGAGGGCACGCCGCTCCTCGACGCGGTCCGCGGTGCGGGTCCCGAGGAAGCCGGGCGGCTGGGAAGCGAGGTCGGCGGCGTCCTGCGAGCCATCGCCGAGGCCCGCCTCTTCCACCGCGACTGCAAGCTCTCGAACTTCATCCTGCGGCCCGACGGCAGCGTGGTGGCCATCGACCCGGTCGGCGTGCGACGGGCCCGCCAACCCTCCGCCGAACGGGAGCGGATGCTCACCTCGCTGGGCTGCGAGCTCGGGCCAGGCGGTCGGGATCGCCACACCGCGTTCCTCGCTGCAGCGCGGCGAGCCCTGATGGCCGATGGTTAGCCGCCGTTGGCCGGAGCGGCTTGCCTCGGCGGCATCGGCGTCTCGACCCGCGACGCGGAGAAGCCCTCGCGGACCATGGCATCGACGCCGGCTGCGTGGGCCTGGAGGAGGGCCACGACCTCGGGGTCGCTGCTCGTCTCGCGGATCGAGACGCCCTTCTCGGTCTCCACCACGACCAGGGTGATTGCGTCGTGCCGGTCGAAGAGGGCCACGAAGAGCGGATCCCACTGCCGGACCCGCAGCCCTTCCTTCATCCGCCGCTGCATGGCGAAGGCGTGGTCCTTGATCTTGGCGGCCACGGCCGGGTCGTCCGACTCGGTGACCGCCTCGACGCCGCCATCGATGTGCTTCACCGAGCGGTGGATCGCGTCGTGGGTGTCGAGGAGGTCGGTCCACACGTCACGGTCGTAGGCGACGGTGCCGGGGGCTGGCTCGGCGTGCGGCGGGGTAGGAGCGGCCTGCGGAGCGGAGCTGCAGGCGGCGAGAAGTGCGGCGATGGCGGCGGCGATGATGGGTCGCATGGGAGATCGGCGGGTGTCGCGAAAGGCGACGGCGCCACACGGCAACCTAGCAGGTCGCCCGTCGAGCCGATCGCCGCCCGAAGCTCCGGATTCAGGTCCCGATGGCGGCGATGGCCGCCAAGACGTCGTCGACCTCGATCCGATCCATGCGGCAAACATTCGGCCGGTCATCGGCCACGAGTTCGGCGGGCAGGAACGGCTCGGCGACGACGAGTCGCTCCGGGACGCCCGGCAGGATCGTCCAGCGATGGTCGGTCGGTCCGAAGAGGGCGACGGTCGGGACGTTGAACGCTGCGGCGAGATGGCGCGGGCCGGTGTCGTTGGTGACGACCAGGCTGCTGGCCGCGACCACCGCCTTGAGGGCGCCGAGGCTCGGCGAGCGAGTCGACAGGTCGAAGACCGGACACGCCGCAGCCTGCCGCACCGCATCGAGGACCGCCCGCTCGCCCGGGCTGCCGGAGACGACCACCGCGAGGCCGCGCACGGCGAGATACTCGGCCACGCGGGCGAAGCGATCGGGCGGCCAGCGCTTGGCGGGGTTGTTGCCGCCAGGGACGAGCATGGCGAAGGGCCGCGGCACGTCGCGCAGCGCCGCGTCGCCCGCGGCGCGCTCCTCGTCGGTGAGGCCGAGGCGAGGTCGACGGTCGGGCACCGCAATCCCCAAGGCCCGCTCGAGGAGATCGCAGTAGTAGTCGACGGTCGAGCGCGGGCGCTCCGCGGATGGCGCCACGCGGACCGTGAGCAGGGCACCTCGCCCGTCGCGAGCGTAGCCGACGCGGCGCGGGATGCCGGCGAGCCGCACCGCGAGCGCCGTGCGGAAGGAGTTCGGGAAGAGGATTGCGGTGTCGCAGCGTTCGCCGCGCAGCCGGTTCGCTCCCTGCCATGGCCCGAGCAGGCCGCCGAGGCGATCGACCACCGTCGTGTCGAAGGCCCCGAGCCCGGCGAGCAGGGCGTCGATCCCAGGCCGGCAGAGGACGGTGATCCGGGCCGCGGGCCACGCCGCGCGGAGGGCGGCGAAGGCCGGCGTGGCCATGGTGGCGTCGCCGAGCCAGGAGGGGGCCACGACGAGGACCCGTTCCGGGGTCGGGCTCACGTCCCGTCTCCCCACAACCTCGTGCCGTACTTCCCTCGGTGCCACGCGTCGGTCGTGCGGCGCAGCTCCGCGGCAAAGCCGAGAGCCACCACCATGGGGCCTTCGATGGTCGCGGTCAGGCCCGTCTCGTCGGCCTCGAGGGCGACCATCCGCACCCCGGTCCGCTCGGCCAGGGCATGGGCGCTGGCCACCACGGTCCGCCGCGTCGCGGCGTCGGCCAGGGGCGCCGCGGTCGGCTGGCCGGCCGCGGCCCGCAGCGAGACCGTGGAGCGTTCGGCGTCGGGCCCGGCCATCTAGCGGGTGTCAAACAGGAGGAGGGCGATGACAAACAGCTGGGCGAGGACGGCGGCCGCCATCCAGCGCCCGAAAAGGGCGAGGTCCTGCAGCTCGACCAGCCCGAAGACGGCGAGGACGAGGGTGGCCAGTTGGAGCACCGCGGCCACGATGCGGAGCGGGCCGAACTCGCCGCGCCGCGTGCGGTCGGAGCGGACCTCCTCGACCAGCTCGACGAGGGCCCGGCGCAGGGGCTCGAGGGCGGCTCGCGCGGAGCGCGTTGCCGGGCGGATCTTGCGGCGCTTCCCGCTTCGCGTGGCCCGGGCCACCGCCACCCCGGCGGAGCGCTGGGCCGCGGGCGGCTTCAGCTCGAGCTGGCTCTTGGCCCGCAGCGCCGCTCGCCGGGCAGCCTCCGCAGGCTCCGCGGTGCGGTGCTTCAGGAGGAGCTCGACCGCTTGGGCGAAGTCGCTCGCCGTGAAATCGGGCTGGCTCGCGTCGCTGCTGCGCTCGTCGCCCCCGATCAGGATGGTGCGCACTCCCGCGGCCCGCCCGGCAAGGACGTCGCGGGCCTGGTCGCCGATCATCCAGCCTCGATCCATGTCGAGGGAGAGATCGGTCGCCGCCTGGAGCAGCATGCCCGGCTGCGGCTTCCGCCACGGATGCTCCCGCCGGTACTCGGGCAGGACGGCGTCCGGGTGGAACGGGCAGTAGTAGAAGCGGTCGAGGAGGCGATGCCCGCCGCTCTGCTCGTCGACGAGCTGGGCGATCTGGGCGTGCACCGCGTCCACCTCGTGCTCGCCGTAGCGGCCGCGGGCCACGCCGCCTTGGTTGGTGACGACCACCAGCCGATAGCCGGCATCCTTCAGTCGCCTCAGGCCTTCGGCCACGCCAGGCAGGAGCCGCACCTCGGCCGGGTTGCCGAGGTCGCCGTCGTTCTCGATGAGCGTGTTGTCTCGGTCGAGGAAGACGACGGGGTCCACGGCCAGGCTCCGATCGGTTGCGGCGATTGCCTCGGTTCGTCCCATGCCCGCGAGACGGCCCACGCAGCCGCTCGCGTGGCGGTCGGGGCCTCGTCGCGGTCCCCCGTCCGCCTGTTTCGTCGATCAGACCACCACGGCTTGCGAGGCCTCCGTTGACTTGGGTGCCGACATGTGGTCGCCGAAGCAGGTGCCGATGGCCCGCGCCGCCACGATCAAGGTGTGGTCGGGCGGCACCAGCCGCTGCTTGCCGGCGGAGTGCAGGAGGTCGACGTCGTGGAAGCGGTTGCTCTCGCGCACCACCATCCGGCCCACGCCGCCCCGCATCAGGGTCTCGATCGCCCAGTAGCCGAAGTTCGTGGCCAGGATGCGGTCCGCCGCGATGGGCGTGCCGCCCCGCTGGATGTGCCCGAGCACCGTGGTGCGGACCTCGGCCGTGGTGCGGTCCTCGAGCTGTTTGGCGACGTAGGCACCGATGCCGCCGAGGCGGATCGGATCGTGGCTCGTGGGATCGTTGCGGGCCACGACCTGGGCTCCGCCGGCGGGCTTGGCCCCTTCGGCCACCACCACGATCGCGAACCCCGGGCCGTTCCGCATGCGGGCGTTGACGAAGTCGGCGAGGACGTCGACCTCGAAGGGGATCTCCGGGAGGAGGATCACGTCGCTCCCGCTGGCCACGCCCGAGTGCAGGGCGATCCAGCCGGCGTTGCGTCCCATGACCTCGCAGATCATCACCCGGTGGTGGCTGTCGGCGGTCGAGTGCAGCCGGTCGAGGGCGTCGGTCGCGGTGGCCACCGCGGTGAGGAAGCCGAAGGTGATCTCGGTGCCGACCAGGTCGTTGTCGATCGTCTTGGGCACGCCGATCACGTTGACCCCGGCCCGCACCAGCGGGGCGGCGCAGGCCATGGTGCCGTCGCCGCCGATGACGACCATGGCATCGAGGCGGTTGCGGGCCACGGTGTCGAGGCAACGGTCGGTGACGTCGCGGAAGATCGGCTCTCCGCTTCCGTCGTAGCCGACGCAGAACCGGGTGGGGTTGGCCTTGTTGTTGCTGCCGAGGACGGTGCCGCCACGGGTCAGGATGCCGGAGACGTCCCGGAAGCTGAGCGGCCGGGTCCGGTTTTCGATGAGCCCGAGGAAGCCGTCCTCGATGCCGACGCACTCGATGCCGTACTGCCGCATGGCCGTCTTGGCGACGGCGCGGATGACGGCGTTGAGTCCGGGGCAGTCGCCGCCGCCGGTCAGGATGCCGATGCGGCGGATGTCCTTGGGGGGAGTCATGGAGGAAGTGGGGGAGGAGTCCCGAGTCCCGGCGAAAGCCGAGCCGGGGAGGGTACCATCGAGCCCGAGTCCGGAGGCCGCATTTTGCGTCGAAAGCCCCGGAAGGATCCACCCCCATGCCGCATTCGGAGCTTCCCGTGGCCGAACCGAGCCTCCCCGCGGGCCAGCCGCAGCCGCCCCGCACTCCCGCCAACGATTCCGCCAACCCCGCCGAGATCTCCGATCTGGTCGCGGCCCGGCGCGAGAAGCTCCGCCGCTATCGCACCGAGCTGTCGATCGAACCCTTCGGCCAGCGGGTCGACGGAATCGTCCCCTTGCGCGCCGCCCGCGAGCGGTTTGACGCCGCGGCCCACGAGGCGTTCGAGGCCAGCGCCAAGTCGCCGGCGCCCGACGACCGTCGCCCGCGGGTGCGCGTGGCCGGGCGCGTGGTGCAGCACCGCGACATCGGCAAGCTCGTCTTCGTCACCCTCCGCGACCACTCGGGCGACCTGCAGATGAGCATCTCGAAGAACGCCGTCGCGGCCGGCGACTTCGAGGTGGCCAAGGCCCTCGACTACGGCGACATCGTGGTCTGCGACGGCCCGGTGGGGCAGACCAAGACCAAGGAGATCTGCGTCTGGGCCTCGGCGCTCGCCATCCATTCGAAGAGCCTGGCCCCGCCGCCCGCCAAGTGGCACGGCCTGCAGGATCCCGAGATCCGCTACCGCAAGCGATACGTCGACATGTACGCCAACCCCGAGGTGGTCCGCACCTTCGAGGCCCGCTCGCGGATCGTCTCCCGCATGCGCCGCTACATGGAGTCGCAGGGCTACCTCGAGGTCGAGACGCCCATGATGCAACCGTTAGCGGGCGGAGCGGCGGCCCGGCCCTTCGTGACCCACCACAACGCCCTCGACATGCAGCTCTACCTGCGGATCGCCCCCGAGCTCTACCTCAAGCGGCTCCTGGTCGGCGGCATGCCCAAGGTCTTCGAGATCAACCGCAACTTCCGCAACGAAGGCGTGGACCGCAGCCACAACCCCGAGTTCACCGCCATGGAGGCCTACCAGGCCTTCGGCGACTACATGACCATGCTCGAGCTGGTCGAGGGGATGGTCCACTCCCTGGCCTGCGACCAGTGGAAGGACCGCCGCGCCGCCGGCCTCGAGGTGGGCGGCAGCGAGACGGCCCCGATCCTCCCCTTCGGCGAGCTGCGCATCGACTACCGCAAGCCCTTCGAGCGGGTCCGCTACGGCGACCTCTTCCTCAAGGCCTGCGGCTTCGCCATGACCGACGTCGCCAAGGTGCGGGCCAAGGCCCGCGAGATCGGGATCCACAACGAGGCCAAGCTCGACGACTGGCTGGTCGTCAACGAGGTCTTCGAGGAGGTGGCCGAGCCGCTTCTCGATCCGGCCCGGCCGACCTTCGTCCTCGACTACCCGAGCGCCATCTCACCGCTGACCCGGCCCAGCCGGAGCGACCCCTCGCTCTGCGACCGCTGGGACCTCTTCATCGCCGGCATGGAGATCGGGCCGGCCTACAGCGAGCTGAACGACCCCGACATCCAGCTCGCCAAGTTCACCGAGCAGCTCAAGGGGCAGGACGAGGAAGAGAGCACCTTCCGCTCGCTCGACGAGGACTTCCTCGAGTCGCTCCGGGTCGGCATGCCGCCGGCGGGCGGCATGGGGTTAGGCGTCGATCGCGTGGCTATGCTCCTCACCGACAGCCCGTCGATCCGCGACGTGATCCTCTTCCCGCTCCTCAAGCGAGAGGGGGAGTGAGATGCGATCCCGCTCGCCAAACATTGCGCTCCTCGCTTTCCTCCTCGCCGCCCTCCTCGGCTTGGCCTTCCGCGGCCCCGCCTTCGCCGCTCCGCCGGCCAAGACGGATGGCGCCGCCAAGAAGGAGGAGTGGAAGGTGGAGGAGGAACGCTGGTACGTCCTCGCGATCGGCGGCCAGCGCTGCGGGCACCTGCACGTGGTGCTCGCCAAGTCGGGCCAGGAGTACCGCACCACCACCGCGACCGCGATGAGCATGGGTCGCGGCGCGGCCAGCGTGGCCATCGAGAGCGGCGAGGAGTTCGTGGAGACCGTGCGCGGCGAGCCGGTGCAGTCGACGGTGCGGATGAAGACGGGGCTGGCCCCGACCGTGACGACCTTCGTCTTCGGCGGCGACGGCAAGGCCCGCACCGTCGAGACGCGCCGCGACGGCAAGTCGACCACCACCGCGATGCCGAGCGGCGACTGGCTCACGCCGCAGGCGGTGGAGCGATTCGTGTCGGAACGGATGAAGGCCGGGGCCAAGGAGATCACCTACCGCACCCTCGACCTCCAGTCGGGCGTGCGCATCGCCACCATCTCGATGCAACGAAGCGGCGAGGCCAAGGCCACGGTCACCGTGGGCGGGGCGCAGCGGGAGATCCCGGTCACCGTGTGGGAGACGCGGAACGACCTCCTTCCTATCGCGGCCAAGGAGACCTATTCGAGCGAAGGCGAGCTGGTCGAGAGCGTCATGCCGCTCGGGATCGGCGAGTTGCGGAGCACGCTCTCCACCGAGGAGGAGGCCTTGGCCCGCCCGGCCGGCGGCGGCCCCGAGATCCTGGTCAAGAGCTTCGTCCAGGCCAAGGTGCCGATCCACGGTGCCCGCGAGTCGACGCACCTCGTCATGCGGGTGAAGTCGCTGCAAGGCGACTTGCCCGACCTGCCATCGGCCGGCGGCCAGCGGGTCCGACGGATCGGACCAGGCGAGATCGAAGTCGACATGCAGGCCGACCGCAGCAGCGAGCCCGCTGCCGGCGAGGCCGTCGACAAGGCCTTCCGCGAGTCGACGCCGCTCATCGACGGCGACAACCCCGAGGTCGCGGCGCTGGTGGCCAAGGCCCTCAAGGGCAAGGAAGAGTTGCCGGCCCGCGAGCGGGCCGAGGCCCTGCGCCGCTTCGTGAACCGCCACATCAAGAACAAGAACCTGGCCACCGCCTTCGCCAGCGCGAGCGAAGCGGCCAAGACCCGCTCGGGGGACTGCAGCGAGCACGCCGTGCTCCTCGCCGCCATGCTGCGTCAGGCAGGGATTCCGTCGCGGGTCTCGTGCGGACTGGTCTACGCCGACCAGTTCGCCGGGCAGCGCGATGTGTGGGGTTGGCACGTCTGGACCCAGGCCCTGGTCGAGGGCGACGGCGGCAAGGGCGGACCCGCCTGGCTCGACTACGACGCCACGTTGCCCACCCGCTTCGACGCCGCCCACATCTCGACCGGGATCGGGGCCTTGCCGGGCGGAGCGAGCGACGAGATGTGGTTCGGATCGCTGCAACTCCTCGGCAACATCTCGATCGAGGTGGTCGGGCCGTCGGCCAAGGACGCCCCAGACGAGGCCCCGCCCGCGAAGCGAGAGAAGCCGACGCCTCACGCGTCGATCGTCCCATGAATCCGTCAGGCAACCGAGCCGAGCCCGAGATCGTCGACGACCCGCCGCGCCTTCCGCCCCGCGACCCGCGCGGCCACAAGGGCACCTTCGGGACGGTGCTCGTGGTCGGCGGCCACGCCAGCCTTGGGGCCCGCGTGATGCTGGGCGCGCCGGCCCTCGCGGGTTCCGCCGCCCTCCGCGGCGGGGCCGGGCTCGCGGTCCTGGCCACGCCCGCCCCCTTGCTGCCCTCGGCGCTCGCCCTCTGCTCGGCGGCGACCGGCGTCGCCTTGCCGGTCGAGCACGATGGAACGCTCGACGCGAGCGGCGCCGCCGAGGCCATCGACCGGGTGCTGGCCGGAGCCGATGTCGTCGTGTTAGGCCCCGGGCTCGGCAACAGCTTCGCCGAGCAGCAGGTGGTGGCCCGGCTCGTCGCGCTCGATGCCACGCCCATCGTCCTCGACGCCGACGGCCTCAACGCCCTGGCCTCGCTCGACGACTTCGCCCGCGATGTCCGGGCTCCGCTCGTGGTCACCCCGCATCCTGGCGAATTCGCCCGCCTCGCCGAGCCGCTCTCGATCGCCGGCGATCCGACCGATCCGGCGGAGCGGCCGCGGCTCGCGGCGGAGATGGCCCGGCGACTGGGGGCGATCGTCGTCCTCAAGGGGCCGGGCACGATCGTGAGCGACGGATTGCGGGTGTGGACCAACGCGACCGGCAACGCGGCGCTCGCCACCGGCGGTTCGGGCGATGTCCTGGCCGGACTCGTCGGAGGCATGATCGCCCAGTTCGCGCGGCAGCCGTTTGCCCAGCATTCCCTCTTCGACTGCGCCCGCTTGGCGGTCCTCGTCCACGGCCTCGCCGCCGACGCCTGGTCCGCCCGGCACGGCACGGCGGGCATGCTGCCAAGCGATCTCCTCGGGGAGATCCCCGACGTCCTGCATGCGCTGCGGGCCAGCTAGCTGGCGGATGCGGCGCCCCATCCGCGTTACACTCGTCGCATGACCGCGACCGACCATCTCGACATCCGCTCCCTCGGCGACAAGACCTACGTGGAGGGCGTCTACAGCCTGGTGAACCCCCAGCTCGCCGCGACGCGGCAGGGCAAGCCCTTCCTGAAGTGCCTCTTGCGGGATGCGAGCGGTGAGATGCCTGGCCGCATGTGGAGCTGCGACGAGGCCGTCTTCTCCCGGATCGGCGACGCCGCGTTCGTACGGGTCCGCGGCAACACGCAGAGCTACAACGACTCGATCCAGATGATCATCGAGGCCATCGAGCCGATCGAGCCGGGCCCCGAGGACCTGGCCCGGCTGGTGCCCATGACCCGCTTCGACATCGACTCGATGTTCGCCGACGTGGCGGGCATCCTGCGCTCCCTGCAGCACCCCGGGATGAAGGCCCTGGCCGAGGCCTTCCTGGCCGACGAGAAACTGATGCTCCGCTTCCGCCGGGCTCCGGCCGCGACCAGCCTGCACCACGCTTTCATCGGCGGCCTGCTCGAGCACACCCGCCAGCTCCTCCAGCTCGCCGAGGCCATGCTGCCCTTCTATCCGCAGCTCAGCCGGGACATCGTCCTGATGGGCCTCTTCCTCCACGACCTCGGCAAGACCAGCGAACTCGACTGGGAGCGCGGCTTCAACTACACGCTCCGCGGCAACCTGGTCGGCCACGTGGTCGACGGCGTCCTCCTGCTGCGGGCCAAGTACCTCACCATGCGCCAAGCGGGCGGCGACCTGCCGGCCCGGGCCCAGACCGTCCTCGAGCACATCGTGGTCAGCCACCACGGCCAGCTCGAGTTCGGGGCAGCCAAGCTGCCGGCCACGCCCGAGGCGATCTTCGTGGCCATGCTCGACAACCTCGACGCCAAGACCTTCATGGCCCTCAACAACGCCCGCCGCGAGGACTGGGGCCAGGAGAACGACCAGGGCGGCGAGTTCACCGACAAGGTGTGGGCCCTCGAGACGCGGATCTTCCGGCCGGATCCGTTGGCGGAATGAGGCGCGGCGTGGCCGCGAGAGAGCGGTGAGCCGAGAGCGGACAGCAGAGCGAGGGATCGAACCTCGGGGCGAGGTTCATAGGTCGCCGGACGATGGCGCGACGGCCGCCGCCCGGGGGCGGGACCGGGCGGCACCGCAAGCAGTTCGTGACCTTGGAGACGCAGCCGCCTCACCGCTGCGACGCTTCGCCGGAAAGCCGTGCGGCATTTCGCTCCCGCTCCGCCTGCTCTCGGCGTACGCGCGACTTCGCCTCGCCGAGGGCATCGATCGCCTTCTCCAGGCGGGCGTGCTCGGCATGCCCCTCCTCGATCATCCGCCGGAAGTTCCGGATGAGGACGTCGCAGCAGGCGGCCTCGAAGTCCTCGAACGGGACATCGAGCGGTGGAGGGATCTCGGACTGCGCAACGACATGCTTGCCGGCCAAGGTGTAGAGAGAGGACGCTCCTATGTGGTAGTCCGATCTTCCGGCGAAACGGTCGATCGCGTCGAGGGCGTACGGGAGGAATCGCGGGTCGCTCGGTGCCATGCGCCGCAGCCAGTCCGCGGCTCTCCAGTAATTCGAGGTGAAGTCCTCGACGGACCGGAAGGCCTGCTCGAGCGGATCGGCATCGAGCTCCGCGGCGGTCAGGGCCGCTCGCATCTGAAGTGCTCGCTCGACTATGTACGGATGCAGCCGCCGATCCAGGGGCCATCGGCGGGAGGTCCCCGCGCGTGGCGGCTCGCCTCGTTCGTCGAGCTCCTGGACGAAAACTGTCAGGTCCTCCTTGGAGAGTCGCTCGACGAAGGCGATCTGCTGATAGGCGATCCAACGCTCCAACCGCTCGTCCGTCGCAACGCTGAGCGGCGTGGATGCGAGGCCGGCGAGGAAGGCGGTCGCGAGCGTCGCTCCTGAGAGCGTGAGAAATCGACGCCACGAGCGCCTCCGAAGCCCGGCGAGCGGCACCGCGAGCAGGCAGCACGAGATCGCTGCGATGGTTCCGACGACTCCTCCTACCTGAAGGCATCGGGAGAGCGTTGCGGAGAACTGGATCGCTCCGCCGGGAGCGAGCCGGGCGCGGAGCAGGTCGCCTTCGAGGAGAGGGACGCCGACCCATGCCCCGAATCCGCCGAGGATGGCGGCGACCGCAAGGAGGAGAATCGCCATGGCGACCATGGCGAGTCGGCCACGGACCACGCATGCCGAGGCCCACGCCGCGCCGGCCCCGCCCATCGCCGTAACGATGGTGCCAAACACAACGAGCAGGATGGGCGCCGTCGTGCTCCGGAGTCCCTCGGCCATCGCGCTGAGCTTCGAGCCGAGCACAAGGAGAACCAGCGTGGCGGCTGCCGGGGCGAGGCTCGCCGTGGCCACTGAGATCGCCTTGGAGCTGAGGCGACGGGAGGCTGCGACCGGCAGGGACTCCATCATCAGGCGGGCGCCGTGGGCGTCGTCGCCCCGGAGGAGTGCGGCTGCGAGGCTCGCTCCGACGAGCACCGCGCTCAGGGCGACGCAGGCGCCCAGTCCTTGCAGGAGGAATCCCACCGTGAGGTGGTGGATCGGCGATGGGAGCAGCGTGGCTGGCAGGCTCTCCGCCACGAGGGCGGCCATCACCAGCCCGACCACCGTCAGCGCCCAGGGCCGCAACACGTCGAGCGAGAGCCGCAGGTCCTTGAGGAGGAGCGTGGTCATGGCGTCGGCTCCGGGGCTGACGGTGGATCGAGCCTCGTCGCGGCACGACGCAAGGCGTCGACGGCGCGCTGCAGGCGATCCTGTTCGGGGTGGCCTTGACCAAGCAGTCGCTCGAGCTGGCGAATCGCCGTCTCCCTGGCCAACTCCGTGTCGTAGTCATGCGTCTCAGGCGTCCCAAAAGGGCGCCTGTACTCGCCCGCGTAGAGATCGCGTTGCGCGAGCCCTTGGAGCAGCGCGTCCATCATGCTGAGGCTCGGCCATCGGCTAATACCGTCGAGGACGGTCGGCAGCCAGCGGGGATCCGCGGTGGCCATTCCGTAGCAGGCCTCAATGACTCCCCGTTCACTGCGGAGATCCTCCGCGCGGCGGTAGGTCGCTTCAACTGGGTCGATTTCGAGCGAGTCGGCGGCCAGGTGTCGGCGGTACTCGGCTGCGACCTCATAGACAGCCCAGCGGCGGACGTGCCAAGCGGCCGGTCGATCCAAGCCGAAAATCGTGAAGCCGCCGGCGAGGCCAAGCTGCTGAATCTGCACCGCGAGCTCGTTCGGCGGCAGGCGACTCGCGAGGTCGATCTGGTATGCCAGCCATCGCGACGCGCCACGACCGATCACCGGCTGAACGATCGCCACGGCACCGAGGAGCGAGATCGCCGCAATCGCTGCCCCTGCAGTCGCCGTCCATCGCCGCGAGCGGTGCCTGGACATTGCAAGACATGCCACCATGAGTGCCGCCGCGCCGGAGAGAGCGGTCGCCGCAATCGCACCCGAGGTGACCACGCTGAATCGGAGAGCGACAGCCTCGCCGTCACCCGAATGGGTAACGGCGAAGGCGGCGACATCCCGGTGAAATGCCCAGAGCCCCAAGGTCCCGCCCAGCGCGCCGAGTCCGGCGGCGACGAGACACGACAAGATCGCAATGGCAACCGCGGCGAACGCGCCGCGGACGATCTGGGCGACGAATGACGCCAGGCCCGCTGCGACGAAGCAAGCGGCGACGCCGCCCAGGCACACCGCGGCACTGTGGTAGCCGAAGCTTCGCCAGTACGCGCTGGTTCGCTCGGCGCTGAGGAGCGCTGACGCCGACAGCGCGACGAACGCCGTGAGTGGAATGGGTGCGATCGCCATGGCCAGGGCGACGAGCTTGGCTCCGACCCGCCGGCCAGCAGAGGAAGGCAGCACCGCCGCTAACGCGGCCGCTCCGTGCGTTCGGTCTCCCTGAACGATGGACGAAGCGATCCACGCCCCCACAGCGATGCCGCTGGCGGCGACCAGGCCGCCGATCAGGACGAGGACATCCTCCGTCCTCATGTCCCGGAGATCGTCAGGCATCAGCGTCGCGGGCAGCAGGCGGAGCATCGCCAAGCCGATCGCCAACCCGACCACCATCAGCGCCCACGGCCGCAACACATCGAGCGAGAGCCGCAGGTCCTTGAGGAGGAGCGCGGTCATGGCGTCGGCTCCGGGGCTGACGGTGGATCGAGCCTCGCCGCGGCGCGACGCAAGGCGTCGACGGCACGCTGCATTCGCTCGCGCTCGGGATGGCCTTCGCGGATGAGCCGCTCGAGCTCCGCCACTAGGACGTCACGGCGTTGGACTTCGAACCGCATCCGTTCCTGCGGCGTCATGGGATACGGATACCCGGGGACTGATCCGGCTTGCCACAGGCCTTGGCGTTCCGCCATGCCCACGCAGGCCTCGTAGATGAGCTCCGGGTTGGTGCACGCCGTCAGCGAGTCGAGCATCGTCGGGAACCACCGAGGATCCTCGAGCGCCATGGTGCGGAGCCAGAAGCGGGCCCGTATCGGTTGGCTGAAGTCCTCGACGCTGCGGAAGGCGAGCTCGACGGGATCGGTCTCGAGGAGTGCGCTCGGCAGATGACGACGATGGTCCACGATGCGGGCAACGATGGCCTGCGTCTGGTTCCATGAGCCGATGGGATCCTTGATGCCGCCATCGCGGGTCATCGAGCGAACGAAGGCGGCGAGCTCCTGGAGGCTCAGCTTCTCGGCCAGGCGTTCGTTGTATGCCGACCAGTTGGCGAGCTGAGGGTCGTTGGCCACGATCGCCTTCGAGCTCGCGAGGCCGGTGATCAGTGCGACAAGGAGCAACGCCGCTCCGGACATCGCGATCCATCGCGCGCCGCGCGGGCGAGCCATGGCGGTCATTCCGACGATCCCTGCAGCGAGCCCAGTCGTTGCGATCGACGCGATCGCGCCGCCGGTGAGGACCGAGGACCGAAGGAGCAGGTACTCCGTGATCGCCCCAGGTCGAGCCCCCGCATCGACGACGTCGCGGCAGAGAAGCTGGAGGCCCGTAGCCGCGCTCGCGCTGCCGCTGATGCCGGCGAGAAGGATCCCAAGCAGCGAGATCGCGACGATGGCGAAGGTGCCGCGCACGAGCGTCGCGATGAACGATGCGGCGCCCGCTCCTATGAACGCCCCGGCGAGGGCAGCGGCAGGGAGGAGGAGCAAACGGCCGAGCGACTCTGCCGTCGCGGTCGGACGCAATGTCAACGCGACCACGAGAGCCGCGGCGGCTGCGAGCGGGAGCATCGCGGTCGCGGCGGCGAGGGCGATCACCTTCGACCCCACCCTACGCGAGGGAGAGGTCGGCAGGATGGCGGCGAGCGCACCCGCCCCGTGCGACTGGTCGCCGCGCACGATCACCGTCGCGAGCCAGGCGCCGACAGCCATGCTCGTGGCGGCGATGAGAGCGGCGAGGGCGATGAGCATCTCGGCCAAGCTCATTCCGCGCAGGTCCACGGGCACCAACGTCGATGGCAACGACGCAAGCAGCCACATGCCGACGGCGAAGCCGGCAACCAGCAGTCCCCACGGCCGCAACACATCGAGCGAGAGTCGCAGGTCCTTGAGGAGGAGCGTGGTCATGGCGTCGGCTCCGGCTTCTTGGCGGCCTCGCGGGCGAGATCCGATGCCCGGCGGAGGAGCGTGCTCGGCTCGAGGGACCAGCGACGGAGGTCGGAGCCGGAGGGTGTCATGCGCAGGGCATAGACAGCGCGGCGCATGCGGTCGCTCTCGGGATCGCCTCCCGCGATGCGGCGCTCGAGTTCCTCGATGGCCCGGAGGCGGCAGCGCTCGTGGAAGGCGTCCCACCAATGGCGGTCCCTTTCCTCGTTCGGAGCGGGCAATGCCAGCCAGTCGAGGGAGCGGCGGTCATGCAGGCCGAGGAGGAACGACTGGGCGAGCCCCGGCCATCGGGCGAGGCAGTCGAGCGAGATCGGCAGCCAACGAGGATCGTCGAGCGGCATGAGGCGCAGCGACGTCTGGGCAGGGCCAGGGCTCGAGAAGTCCTCGATCGAGCGGAAGGCCTGCTCGACGGGATCGGAGGCGCGGACGAGCGGCGACATCTCCCGGCGGTAGCTCCACGCACGTCCGTACATCGCGGTGAGGAGCTGCTTCTCGTCGGGCGTCAGCCGCGGCGGGAACTGGCCGAACAGGGAACGCTGGCGGACCGCTTTGGCCAACTCCTCGGGCGAGCACTGCGAGGCGAGGTAGGAGCAGTAGAGCGGCGAGCGGGTCAAGGCCGGATCGTTGGCGAAGGCAGGCGCCACCGAGAGCATGCCGCCGACTCCCGAGGCGACGATCGCCAACGCGATCGCGCCGGCGAACCAGCGGGCTCCCCGCGGCCGGGCGGCGAGGGCGGCGGTCGCCAGCAGGATCGTGAGCATGCCGATGCCGAGGCCCCACCCGGTGCCGCTCCGTTCGACGTTGGCGACGATCTCGACGAGCTCCGGCGGGTTGGCGTACTCCCGGGCGGCGGCAAACAGCTTGCCGGCCGCGATCGGAATCATGGCCACGGTCCCGAGCCAGGCGGCGAGGGCGCAGCAAGCGGCCAAGAGCAACCCGATCGTCACGCTGGCGAAGGTGCCGCGGACCCTCGTGGCCACGAAGGCCGATCCCGTCGCACCGATCGCCGCCCCGGCCGCGGTGCCGAGCGGGAGGATCCGCCACGACTGCAGCGATGGCCGAGCGAAGTCGGCGGAGGCGACCAGCGAGGCCACACCGAGAGGGCGACGACGACGAGGGCGGGGATGGCACCCAAGCAGGAGGGCGAGGCCCTTGGAGCGCGCGGTGTGCTCCGCCGATCGGGAGCACGCCGGCGAGGAGAGACGCTCCGTGGAGCTCGTCGCCGCGGACGATGGTCGCCCCGATCCAACCGCCGACCGGGGCGCTCGTCGCCGCGATCACCGTGGCGAGGCGAACCAGGAGTTCGCTGGCTCCCGATCCGAGCGAGGCGAGCGGATTGAGGTCGCGCGGAAGCTGGTCGGCGCCCCACAGGCCGAGGCCGAGCGCGGCCACGCCCACCGCCCACGGCCGGAGCACGTCGAGCGAGAGGCGCAGGTCCTTCCGCAGCAAGGCGATCACGCCGTCACCTCCATGGCCCGCATGCGGTCGGCGCAGGCCTCGGCGATGGTCAGGTCGATGATGTCGAGGTGTTGGGCGGGCAAGGCCCCGCGGAGCCGCTCGAGGAGGTCGAGCGAGTAGTCGCGCACGGTGACCACCAGGGCTCCGTCGCGGCGGGCCACGTGGACGGTCTCGGGGGGCGGGGCGAAGCTCGCCGGCTCGGGACGCACGATGATCCGCTTGGTGCCGGCCACCAGGTCGTCGGTGGCCCGCTCCTCGACGATCCTGCCGCGGTCGATGAAGGCGATCCGGTCGGTGACCAGGGCCAGGTCGCCTAACGCGTGGCTTGCGACGAGGATCGTGCAGCCCAGGTCGTTCCGCATGCGGGCCAGCGTCTCGAGGATGGCGTCGTGGCTGACCGCGTCGACCCCTAACAACGGCTCATCGAGGAGGAGGAGCCCCGGCCGGTGCGAGAGCCCGAGCAGGAAGGCGAGGCGGGCCTGCATGCCGCGGGAAAGGGCCTTGAGACGCTTCGAACGGTCGAGGGCGAGGAGGCGGAGCAGCTCGTCCGACCAGGCCCGGTCGAAGCGCGGCTGGAGGGCCGCGACGTGCTCGATGGCGCTTCCCACCGTCATCCAGTCGTAGGCCGAGAGCTGGTCGGGCACGAAGCCGGTGCGGGCCAGGAACTCGATGCGCGGCAAGGGCTCGGGCAGCGTGGCGACGGTGCCGGCGTCGGGCCGCTCGATGCCGAGGAGGACCCGGAAGAGGGTCGACTTGCCGGCGCCGTTGCGGCCCACCAAGCCCATCGCCGTGCCGGGCTCGATGCGGAGCGAGAGTCCGTCGAGGGCCTGGGTCTTCCCGTACCGGTGCCGCAGGTCGGCGCAGGCGATCCCGATGGCCGCGGGTCCGCTGGTGCCAAGGCCGTCGCCAGTCATGCCGAACCTCCTTCGCGCTGTTCCTTGCCGGCCAGCTTGCGGGCCCGGCGGAGGAGCGAATCGATGCGGGCCTCGTCGAGCTCGACGGCGTGGGCCAGCCGCATGGCGTCGACCAGCCGCTCGAGCACGGCGTCCTCGCCGTTGATGCGGGCGCTCGATCGCGTCCCGCCGCGGACCACCATGCCGCGGCCGCGCTCGGCGGCCACGAGACCCTCGCGCTCCAGCTCGGCGAACGCTTTCTGCACCGTGTTGGGATTGACGCCGAGCTCTTCGGAAAGGGCCCGCGTGCTGGGCAGGAGGTCGCCCGAGGCCAAGGATCCGCGGGCGATGGCGGCGCGGAGGCCGTCGACGATCTGGCGGAAGATCGGGACGTGGCTGTCGGGGTTGAGGACGAAGCCGGCTGGCATTGGTGCACTAGTAGACTAGTGCACTAGGATGGAAGGTCAAGCCTCCGTCCGCCGGAATCGCCAAGGATCAGGACTCGAGGGTTTGGAGCACCACGTCGCGGAGTTCGATCACGGCTCGCGGGGTGTGGAGCGGCCAGGGCCAGGTGCGGCTCCGGGCCACCAGCGAGGCGGCGGCTCGTTCCCGCGAATTCGCCACCAGGGAGCGGACGATCTCGACCTCGCCGCGGTGGGCGTCGAGCCGCTCGGCGAGGTGCTGGCGCCATCCTCTATAGGCGGCCCGCCGGCCGACGCTGCCGCGGGGGGCGGCTGCGATCTGCTCGAGCCAGGCCCGCTTGCCGGGGCTCGGGCCGGCGGCCCCGGCCGCGTCGGGATCCCACTCCAGTCGCCGCAGGTCGCTCGCCGTGGCCACCGGCTGGGAGCCGACGAAGCGCTCGAGCGGCAGCCGCAAGGTGGCGGTGGCAACAACCATGGGAGCGAGCTCGACGCCGAGCCACTGCCGCATCCACGCCTCGGTGACCCGCTCGTAGCGCCCGCCGCCCGTCCCATGCACGAAGAGGTCGCCGACGGCTAACCGGACGAGGGCCGTCATCAGGAACGCTCGCGGGGCGAGGAGTCCGCCGGCCCCGAGCGTCGCGGCGGTGACCCGCTCGCGGCTTCCGTCCGCGAGTCGCCAGAGCGGCAGTTCGCCGGCCGCGAGCGGGCGGGCCAAGTGCGGATCGCTGGCCAAGGCAGCGTTGTACGCGGCGGCGCAGGCGGGACCGTCGCGGCGAAGGGCGTCGAGGAACGCCTCGCCGATCGGCGTCGTGAGGAGCTTCGTCGCTAGGACGGTGCGGAGCGGTTGGACCAGCGAGCCGAGGAGGGCATCGTTGGCCATGGCCACTTGGGCCGCTGCGCTCGCCGCGTGGCTCGTGGTCCGCAGGGCGGTCGCGATGCGCTCGAGGCCGTCGACCGCCTCGGGCAGGGGCGGGACGCCCGGGGCCAGCGCCGTGAAGGTCGGCTGCAGCGCGGTGGGGCCGCCGCGCCGCGCGGGGAGGACGGGGAGCCTGGCCACGACCAGCCTGCCGTTGGCTTCGGCCGGATACTCGATCACCCCGGGGTCGTTGGTGTCTTGGTCGACCACGAGTTGGGCGGCGCAGCCCTTGAGGTCGACGCCGCAGGCATCGGCCACGAACCACTTGGCGAGGATGCCGGCGTGCCAGAACTGGGCCTGGTGGCCGGTCACCACCACCGGCCGGTCGGTCGGCAGGCCGAGGGCGGCCCGGGTCTCCGCTTGCCAGGCGGCGAGCGGCCGCCCGAAGAGCGTCTGGCTTGCCGCCCGCCAGCGAAGGGCGGCGGCGCAGGCCGTCTTCGACGGGGGCTCGATGGCCACCGCGGCCCGCGTGAACACGGTTAGCCGCAGCCTCCGCACACGCTGCGGCGGCCGTCGCGCTCGTCGTCGCAGAGTCCGACCGCGGCGCCCTCGGGCAGGAAGGCCCGCATGCGGCAGATCTCGCGGTGGAGCGTGTTGCGATACACGACGATGCGCCGCTCGGGATCGTTGAGCGGCCCGCCGAAGGTGCGGTTCGGGTCGTTGTAGATGAGCCGCACGGGGATCTCGCGGATGACGAGCCCCTGGGCCACGGCCTGCGGCCAGAACTGCATGGGGAAGTCGTAGCCGTCGACGTCGAGGGCCAGCTTCTCGATGGCGCTCGTGCGGTAGGCCTTGAAGCCGCAGAAGCTGTCGGTGAGGGCGAGCCCGAGGCGGGCGTTGATTTCCTGCGTCATCAGCCGGTTGATGTGCCGACGGTCGCCGGGCGGCAGGTCGTCGCTCGCCGTGGGCCGGAGGTAGCGGCTGCCGGAGAGGACGTCGGCGTCGTCCTGGCGGATGGCCTCGACGAAGAGGGGGATCGCCGCGGGCTCGTGCTGCTCGTCGCAATCCATGGTGATGAGCCAGTCGAAGCGGTCAAAGCTCGCCAGGCGGAACATGTCCATCATGGAGCGGCCGTAGCCGCGGTTCTCGGCGTGCCGCACCACCTCGACGCGGTGCTTGGCCAAGGCCATCGGCGTGCCGTCGGTCGAGCCGTCGTCAACGACCAGGACGCGGTCGATGAAGGCCCCGACATAGGCGCCGACTTCGGCCAAGACCTTCGACACGTAGCGCTCCTCGTTGTAGACGGGGATGGCGAGGAGGATCCGCGGGCGGGGCAGCATGATCGGCACTGTAGGCTCCGCCACGCCCGAAGGGCAGAGGCGACTGCTCAGCGAGCGGATCGACGCGTCGCCACCGCAGCACCCTCGCGCACCGCGGTCTGGCTCGACTTCTTCTCGAAGACCTTGAGGATGGTCAGCGTCTCGCTCCAGCGCTCGGCAACGATCCCCTCGCCGGGCACGACGAAAAGCTCGCTTCGCCGATCGGCCTTGGCCGAGCCGAGCGTGGCCACGAAGTGGACCTCGACGACCTTGGCCTGGACCGGTTGGCCGCGCCATTCGATCGTCTCGTCGCGCCCATATCGGACTGTCCTCCGGCCCTTGCCCTTGTCGCGCTCGGCGGTGCCGGCGGGGAGCGAGACCACCCGCATGGCCGACTCCACGGCCTCCTCGGCATCGGCGGCGAGCGAGGGTGGAGCAAGGAGGAGTGGCGGCGTGAAGATCGAGCGGGCCTTGTCGGGGTGCGAGTCGACCTGTTCGAGGACGAGCGAGCCGTCCGCGGCGCGACTCCACGTCGCCGTCTCGAGGTCGGCGGTCTTGGTGGCGCTACGACTGCCATTGCCCGCTTCGGCCACGGTGCTCACGTCGAATTCGCCTGGGGCGAGCAAGCCCTCGACCGCTCGCCACCGCTCGGTGCCCTCGTGGCCCGGGAGGAGGTCGGCGGCTTGCACCGTCCCGCTCGCCGGGGAGACGGCGCCAAGCCCGCTGGCCGGCGCCGTGTCGGCCACCACGGTCGTCGCGCTGGTCGCGCAGCCGCCCAGCGTGGCGAGAACCGCAAGGACGGTGATGCGGGAAGCGAGGCGCGTCATTCGATGGGCAGTCCCTTGCGCTTCCACAGGGCGCGAAGCTGGCTCGACTCGATCCGCTCGGTCACGATCGTGCCGTCGGGGTCGACGTCGACGCGCTTGAGGCGCTCGCCGTTCTCGTCGAAGGTCTGGACCAAGGGTGAGGCCGAGGTCCCCAGGCGCGTCTCGAGCGTCCACGTGCCGTCGCCGTTTCGCTTCCAGGTGTCGGTCCGCTGCGGAAGGCCGGTCGACTTGGGGTCGAAGGCGTAGCTCGAGAAGGTCGGCGGGGCGGGATCGTCCTTCGGGAGGAGCTTACCGAGGACGACGAGCTCGGCCTGCGAGATGTAGTTCGGCGGTACCTGCCACTCAAGCGGATCGCGGGTCTGCCGCTCGGAGATCGAGTTGATGACCCGGAGCATCGGCCGCGGATCGCCGGGGCGGGTCGGCGTGCGCACGCCGGTCTGCCCCGAGGTGCGGCTGGCATCGCCTTGCCGTTCGGTCGAGCGCACCGACCAGACCTCGCTCAGCCGGTCCCACGCCATCCAGTAGCGGACTTGGGTGTCCATCGTGTGCCGAGCGTCGTTGTTGAGGATCGACTTGGCATCGAGGATGACGAGCAAGCCCTCCTCGTTGTCCTCGCCGTGCAGCGACTTCGGGTCGCGGGTCGCGTCGACCTCGCCGCGCCGCCCCTCGATCACCCGCACCGACATCCAGCCCAGCTCGCGGGCCTCGCCCTTCTCGGTGGCCGGGCGATAGATCCGGTAGAGGGTGGGTTCCGAGGCCACCGTCTGCTGGAGGGCCTCCTTGCTGAAGGCGACCATCTTCGCCCCGCGGTCCATCCGCTCCTTCTTGGCAGCGATGACCGCGTCGCGCGGCGTGAGCTCCATCTCGGTGAAGGCCTTGCGGAGAGCCGGGACCACCTCGTTGGCGGAGTCGGCCGGGGCCACGATCGAGCAGGTGAGGAAGCGGTCGGACCCGGTGGGAGCGATCAGCCAGCCGCTGATCCCCACGGCCCCGTCGCCGATCGGGGACTCGATCACCAGGAGCCGGCCCTCGCCGCTCGCCCCCTTGGGGGTCAGGGGCTCGTCGATCCGGACCGTGAACTCCTTCTTGTTCTTCTTCAGGGTCTCGAGGTAGGCCTGGATCTGGTCCGCCGCCGAGAGTCCTGCCTTGGACGAGGTCAACGACTGGAACCTGAGCCACCAGCGTGGGTTAGGAAGCGAATCGACGACCTCGAAACGAAGCACGCCGTCGGTCGTCACGGCCCGTCCGAAGGCTGGGGTGGGGGGGCAGAAGCGAAGGCCGAGACCTTCCGACTCAAGCCAATCGCCGACCGCGGTCGGGGCCGGGGTGGGGGGTCGCCGGCGTAGAGGGTGGGGGATCATTCCCGGCCGAAGGGGATTGGGCTGGACAGTTGGTGGAGAACGCGGCCAGGAAGAGGACGGCGAGCAGGCCGCTCAGGCGGCGAATCGCACGACCTGGGGCTGCGGAAGCCGGGGCGTCGGTATGGACGGCGGGAGCCATGTCCACAGGCTACGCGAGAGCGGCGGGGAGGGGGAGGTCCGAAGAACGAGGGATCGAGCGCTCCGCGGCCCGCCGAGAGCTCCTCGTTGGGGAGATTGCCGCCGCCAACTCCGGCCGGTCGTCGTCCTCAACTCTTGACAGTCGTCGGGGCTTCGGTATCCTCCCCGATTCTCCCCGTTTCCCGACGGGACCCCTGCGCACGCGCGCCGGGCCGTCGGGACTGCGTCGGGGGCGCGACGTCGGGACGGACCCGACGTCTTTCTCACCTGAGCGGAATCGCGAGACGACTCATGACTGGCGGCAAGATTCGCATCCGGATGGAGGCCTACGACCACCAGCGCTCGACGCGTCGGCGCGTGAGATCGTCGATCACGCGAAGCGCACCGGAGCCCGTGTGGCCGGCCCGATCCCGCTGCCGACGCGCGCGAGATCTACACCGTCAACCGCAGCCCGTTCATCGACAAGAAGAGCCGTGAGCAGTTCGAGATCCGTACCCACAAGCGCATCATCGACATCACCGAGCCCAACGCGCGCACCGTCGAGGCCCTCAACCGCCTCGTCGTCCCCGCCGGTGTGTTCGTGAAGATCAAGGCCTGAGCCTCCTCTTCGGATCGCTCGGGCCATGTTGTTTTCCGGGACTCGCGAGAGCCTCGGACCGGAAACCGGGCCATGTCGGCAGAGCCGACCTCTGGCCAGAACCCTAGTCAGGCCGCCGCCTCTCCCTGCGGGGAGAACGGACCGCTGACGACGCCGAAGGCCTCCCGCACCGCACCACGCGGCGGGGGCCAGAGCTGGAGCAAGCAATGCCAGTCGCCATCCTCGGACGCAAAGTCGGCATGACCCGCTACTACACGACCGACGGGAAGAACATCCCGGTCACCGTCGTGCAGGCCGGGCCGTGCGTCGTCACCCAGGTCAAGACCGCCGAGAAGCACGGGTACTCCGCCGTCCAGATCGGCATGGAGGACCTCAAGCCCCGTCGCTCGACGATGCCGGTCATCGGCCACGACGCGAAGGCCGGCACCGCGGCCAAGCGGATCCACCGCGAGTTCCGCTGCGCCGACGACGCCGAGGCCAACGGCTACTCGGCCGGCCAGGTGCTCACGGTCGCCGCCCTCGACGGCATCAAGTTCGTCGACGTGATCGGCACCTCCAAGGGCAAGGGTTTCCAGGGCGTGATGAAGCGCCACAACTTCAAGGGCATGTGCGCGTCGCACGGCACGGAGCGCAAGCACCGTTCGCCGGGCGGCATCGGCTCCCACGCCACGGACCGTGGCCACGGCGCCAAGATCAAGAAGGGCAAGAAGATGGCCGGTCAGATGGGCGACGCCCGGGTCACCGTGCGTTCCCTCGACATCGTGGCCACCGATGCCGACAAGAACCTCATCCTCGTCAAGGGCGCAGTGCCGGGCGCCAACGACGGAATCCTCGTGATCCGGCCCTCCAAGCGTCTCTACAAGCGAAAGGCACGGATCCAGGCCGGCGGCGACAAGTGATCGCATAAGCCAGCCGCCTGGATCGCCCGGAGGGCCGTCCTGGTGCATCGACCCGCGTCGAGCGCCAGCCGGGACCGTCGGGTGACGACAAGCAACCGACCTGAGTCGAAGGCTGCCCCTCGCAATGCAGTGATGGCGAGCGGAGCCGGAGGCGAAACCCGCGAGCGCCGATCCACCCAGCGTGGCCGGCACTCCCGACAAGGACCACCACCATGATCTCTTTGCCGATCTACGACAAGCAGGGCAAGCAGGTCGACACCATGTCGATCGACGAGGCGAGCCTCGGCGGAACCATCCGCTATGCCTTGCTGAAGCAAGCTTTCGTCATCACCCACGGCAACCAGCGTCAGAGCTCGGCCCGCACCAAGTCGCGCGGCATGGTCGAGGGCTCGACGCGGAAGCTCTACAAGCAGAAGGGCACGGGCAACGCCCGCGTCGGCAACGCCCGCACTTGCAAGCGCAAGGGCGGCGGCGTGCCGTTCGCCAAGACCCGCACCCGCGAGGAGACGCGGACCTCGCTCTCCAAGACCTCGCGGCGACTCGCCAACCGCAACGCCCTCCTTGCCAAGCTCGTCGACGGCGAGGTGAAGTGCTTTGCCGACCTCTCCTTCAGCGGCCCCAAGACGAAGGACTTCGTCGGGCTCCTGAAGTCGGTCGGCATCGACCGCACCTGCCTGGTGGCGGTGGACGGGGCGAACCGCAACGCGATGCTCTCGGCCCGCAACCTCGACGGCGTGTCGGTGTGCCGCGTGGCCCAGCTCAACGCCTTCGAACTCCTCAACCACCGCTACCTCGTCGTGGACAAGGGCTCGCTCAAGGCCTTCCTCGACGAGACCTGCTTTGCCGCCGACTCCGGTGCCGCCAAGGCCGCTTCCAAGAAGGAGGTCGCGTAAATGACCCCCACCGACGTCATCAAGAAGCCTCTCATCACCGAGAAGGCGACCTGGGCCTCGACCGAGCAGAACCGCTTCGCGTTCGCCGTCGATCGCCGGGCCACCAAGACCGACATCAAGAACGCCGTCGAGAGCATCTACAAGGTGCGCGTGGTCGGCGTGAACACCATCAACCGGAAGAGCCGCGACCGGGCCTACAAGTACGGCCTGATCGAGGGCAAGACTTCCAAGCGGGCCGTCGTGCGGATCCACGCCGACGACAAGATCGAGCTCTTCTGACCTTTCCGACGACCAAGCGTAGGAACCAGCAATGGCGATTCGCGTCTACAAGCCAGTCACCAACGGCCGCCGGAACGCTTCGGTGAACCTCCATGCGGAGGTCACCAAGAAGAGCCCGGAGAAGCGCCTCCTCAAGCCGCTGCCCAAGTCTGGCGGCCGCAACGTGCAGGGCAAGCTGACCATCCTCGGGATGGGCGGCGGCCACAAGCGTCGCTACCGCAAGATCGACTTCCGCCGCAACAAGGACGACGTGGCGGCGAAGGTCGTGGGCATCGAGTACGACCCCAACCGGTCGGCCCACATCGCCCTCCTCCAGTACCCCGACGGCGAGGTGCGCTACATCATCGCCCCCAAGGGCCTGAAGGTCGGCGAGGAGATCATCAGCTCCGACAAGGCCATGGACCCGAAGCCGGGCAACTGCATGCCGCTTCGGCACATCCCCACCGGCCTCGCCATCCACTGCATCGAGATGCGGGCCGGCTCCGGCGGAGTCCTCTGCCGGGCCGCGGGCCTCGCCGCCCGCCTCACCAACAAGGAAGGCCGCTGGGCGACCTTCGTCCTCCCCAGCGGTGAGATCCGCCAGGTGTCGCTCGATTGCCGGGCCACCGTCGGCGAGGTCGGCAACGCCGACAACGCCAACGTGATCATCGGCAAGGCCGGCCGCAACCGCTGGCTCGGCCGCCGCCCGAAGACCCGTGGCGTGGCCATGAGCCACCACCAGCACCCGCACGGCGGCGGCGAAGGCCGCTCCAAGGGTGGCCAGGAGCCGTCGAACTCCTCCGGCACCCAGGCCAAGGGTGGCCGCACCCGTCGGTACGGCAAGTCGTCCGACGACCGCATCATCCGCCGTCGCCGCAGCACCCGCTACGGCCAGCTCAAGCTCTGATTGGCCTCCGCCACCGCACCTCGACGCACGTCCCGCACCTAGGACCGCACCCAGGACCGAATCATGTCCCGATCGCTCAAGAAGGGTCCCTTCGTCAACGAGAAGCTCTTCCGCAAGGTGGAGAAGGCCTCGCAGAGCACCAAGCGCTCGCCCATCAAGACCTGGGCCCGCTCCTGCACCATCGTCCCCGAGTTCATCGGGTTCACCTTCCAGGTGCACAACGGACGGACCTTCATCGAGGTCTTCTGCACCGAGGACATGGTGGGCCACAAGCTCGGCGAGTTTGCCCACACGCGGATGTTCCGCGGCCACACCAATAAGAAGGAAGCGCTCAAGGGCGGCGAGAAGACCGAGTAAGCCGGTCCGCAGCATTCGAGCGCATCGACAGGAACCCCCCCTCGCGACCTCTCGCGATCTTCAGGAATCGACGCCATGGCCTATCGAGCCTGCCATCGCTTCGCCCGCATCGCCCCGCGGAAGGCCCGCCTCGTGGCGGACCTCATCCGAGGCCAGGCGGTCGACTCTGCCCTCACCGCCTTGGAGTTCTCCAAGCGCCGCGGGGCCTACTACATCCACACCGTCCTCAAGAGCGCCATCGCCAATGCGGAGGAGGCCAACGCCGACGTTGCCCGCCTCTTCGTCAGCGAGTCGCGCGTCGACGAAGGCCCGACCATCAAGCGGTTCCAGCCCAAGGACCGCGGCCGGGCCCACCCCATCAACAAGCGGACCAGCCACATCCACGTCGCGGTGGACGTTCGTTGAGCCCGACCCCCGACTTCGCGACCCGTATCTGACCGTTCGAACCACCCCCGCGACCTGACGACAGGATCGACCCCATGGGACAGAAGACCCATCCCTTCGGCTTCCGAGTTGGCGTGACCGAGGCCCACAAGTCTCGGTGGTTCGCCCCGAAGGCCCTCTTCGGCGAACTTCTCGTCGAGGACTACAAGATCCGCAAGTACCTCGACAAGCGCCTCAACCGGACGCCGCCCTACGCGGCGGTCTCGGATGTGCTCATCGAGCGCACCCGCGAGGAGCTGACGGTCATCATCAAGACCGCCCGCCCCGGCACCGTGGTCGGCCTCAAGGGGGCCGGGGTCGAGCAACTGACCTCCGACCTGCAGGCCCTCACCGGCCGCAAGGTCGCCATCAAGGTCATCGAGATCAAGAACCCCGAGATCGACGCCAAGCTCCTCGCCGAGACCATCGCCGAGCAGCTCAAGAAGCGGGCCAACTTCCGCCGCGTGCTCAAGCAGCGGGCCGAGTCGGCCATGCAGAACGGGGCCAAGGGTGTCCGCATCCAGCTCGCCGGCCGCCTCGGCGGCGCCGAGATGAGCCGCACCCTCGACACCCGCCTCGGGTCGATCCCGCTGTCCACCCTGCAGGCCAACGTCGACTACGCGGTGGCCGAGAGCTACACGACCTATGGCTCGATCGGCGTGAAGTGCTGGGTGTTCAAGGGCATGTACAGCCAGGACGACGAGGACCAGACCGCCTCGTCGGCCGCCGGCGGCCGGGCTCGCGCCCGCGGCCGTCGCTGACCGCACCGCAGCCCTCCGCCGCGAGCGGGGGGACGAGACCGCACGAGACGAGCGTCGCCTACGACGATTCCGAGAGTTAGGAGCCAGCAACCATGTCCCTGATGCCAAAGCGCGTGAAGTACCGCAAGCAGCAACGCGGCAAGATGAAGGGCAACGCCACGCGCGGCAACTACGTCTCCTTCGGCGAGTACGGCCTCCAGGCCCTGGAGACCGTGTGGCTCACCGGCCGCCAGCTCGAGGCTGGCCGCATCGCGGCCCAGCACTTCCTGCATCGCCAAGGCAAGATCTTCATCCGCGTCTTCCCCGACAAGCCCATCTCCAAGAAGCCATTGGAGACGCGTATGGGTACGGGCAAGGCCGATGTCGAGTACTGGGCTGCCTGCATCAAGCCCGGCAACATCCTCTTCGAGATCACCGGCGTGCCCGAGGACGTGGCCAAGCAGGCCCTCGCCCGCATCGCCTACAAGATGCCCATCCGTTGCCGCTTCGTCGGCCGGCGCATCGCGGTCTGATCCCGCCAACGAAACCGACCCCGAACCACCCACCCGACAGACGAGGCTCGCATGAAGGCCGTCGAAGTGCACAAGCTCAGCGCCGAGGAACTCAAGGTCGAGACGCACCGTCTCCGCCGCAAGCTGTTCGACCTGCGGTCGCAGAGCGTGACCGAGAAGATCGAGGACACCTCGCAGCTCCGGAAGCTCCGCAAGGACCTGGCCCGGGTCCTGACCGAGACCAACGCCCGCAAGGCCAAGGCGGCCGGCGGCAAGACGGCGGGAGGCAACTGACATGAAGGACCGCAGCACGACCACCATCTCGGACAAGTCTCCCCACAAGATCGGCGTCGTGGAGAGCGATGCGCGGAGCAAGACCCGCACCGTCGTCATCCCCAGCTCGGACAAGCACCCCAAGTACGGGAAGTACCTGCGCAAGCGGACCCGTCTCCACGTGCACGACGAGAAGAACGAGTCGAAGGTCGGGGACCGCGTGGAGATCGCCGAGTGCCGGCCGCTCTCCCGCACCAAGAGCTGGGTGCTGGTCCGCATCGTCGAGCGCGGCCACGGCAAGCTCGACACGGTCTTCGGCGAGAACGCCTGACGCCGCCTGCGGCGCCATCGGGCAGGAACACGGTTAGCGGATTGCGGCCCTCACCCGAGCGCCGCGGACAGGAAAGGCTAGAGCAATGATCCAGAAGGAAACACGACTCGAGGTGGCCGACAACTCCGGCGCGAAGATCGCGTCGGTGATCGGCGTCCTCGGGGCGTCCACCGCCCGCGGCAAGTTCACCCGCCTCCAGATGGGCGTGGGCGACAAGGTCGTCTGCACCGTCAAGAAGGCCCTGGCCAACGCCGACGTCAAGGCCGGCGACAAGGTCCAGGCCGTGATCGTCCGCTGCAAGTACCCGACCCGCCGCGACGACGGCTCGTACGTCCGCTTCGACTCGAACGCGTGCGTGCTGATCGACAAGGAAGGCAACCCGCGCGGCACCCGCATCTTCGGGGCCGTGGCCCGCGAGCTGCGCGAGAAGAACTACATGAAGATCGTGTCGCTCGCGACGGAGGTGGTCTGATGGCTCGTCACGTCCGCAAGGGTGACACCGTGATCGTGACCGCCGGCCGCGACCGCGGCACCGTCGGCGAGATCCTCCGCGTCGTCGAGGACGGCGAGCGGGTGGTGGTCAAGGGTGTCAACATCCGCACCAAGCACCTCAAGCCGACCCAGCAGCGCCCGCAGGGCGCCGTGGTCAAGCAGGAGATGCCCATCCACGCCTCCAACGTGAGCCCGGTGGTCGACGGCAAGCCGACCCGGGTCCGCTTCGAGACCAAGGCCGACGGGTCGAAGGTCCGGGTCGCCGTCCGCGGTGGCAAGGAGCTTTCGGTCCTCCACGGCCCGCGCAAGGCGCCGGCGAAGTCGGCTCCCGCCTCCGGCAAGCCCGCCCCCAGCAAGAAGGTGAAGGCCAAGGCCTGAGCGGCCCGCCTGCACCCCGTCAGCACGAAGGGACCCATCCATGGTCGCCACCAAGAACCCCCAAAAGAAGTCCTACCCGCGGCTGCAGCAGCTCTTCACCGAGCAGGTCGGGCCGAAGGTGATGCAGGAGTTCGGGCTCACCAACCCGCACCAGCTCCCGCGGCTCGCGAAGATCGTCGTGAACACCGGCGTCGGCAAGCAGCTGGAGAACCAGAAGCTCAAGCCCGAGATCCGCGACACGGTGATCTCCACCATCGCGACCATCACCGGCCAGCGGCCGATCATGATCCTGGCCAAGAAGTCGGTCGCCAACTTCAAGGTCCGCGAGGGCGCCCCCTCGGCCTTCGTGGTGACCCTCCGCCGCGACCGGATGTGGCACTTCCTCGACCGCCTCATCCACCTGGCCACGCCCCGCATCAAGGACTTCCGAGGCGTGAAGGACAGGTCCTTCGACGCCGCCGGCAACTACTCGATGGGCCTCAGCGAGCAGGCCGTCTGGCCCGAGATCAACATGGCCAACGTCACCTTCTCGCACGGCATGCACATCACCCTCTGCTTCGACCACTCGAACCCGAAGATGTCGCGGTTCCTGCTGGCCGAGCTCGGCATGCCGTTCGTGCGGCCCGAGGAGAACGTCCGCAAGAAGTAAGCCGTGCCGTCGGGCCGTGAACGGCCCGGCGGGCACCCGTCGGAGGCAAGGAACCACCCATGGCGAGCAAGAGCACGTTCGAGACGATGAAGAAGACGCCGAAGTTCTCGTCGCGGAAGCAAGTCCGCTGCGAGATCACCGGCCGGAAGCGGGCCGTCTACCGCAAGTTCCGCATCAGCCGCATCATGCTCCGGGAACTCGCCCTCAAGGGCTACATCCCCGGCATGCGCAAGGCGAGCTGGTGAGCGACGGCTGATTCATCCCCTCGAGCACGATCGGCCCCGCGGCAACGCCCCGGGACCCTCAATAGAAGAAATCGCCCGAACGCGGGGCCTGCGTCGAGAAGATCGACGCCACGGGCCCCGAACGGCGGGTGACGGAGCGAACGATGGCACTTCACGATCTGACCGCTGACATGCTGACCCGGATCCGCAACGCCGTGCGGAACCGCGAGAAGACCGTCAACTGCATCAGCAACAAGCTGAACCGCGGTGTGGCGAAGGTCCTCAAGGAAGAGGGCTACATCCGCGACTTCGAGATGGTCGAGGACGGACGGCAGGGCCTCATCAAGGTCCACCTGAAGTACGGCTCGCGCGGCGAGCAGCTGATCAGCAAGATCGAGCGCGTCTCCAAGGCCGGCTGCCGGGTCTACCGCCCGGTCGGCGGGATCCCCCGCCCGATGCAGGGCCTGGGCATCGCCATCATCTCGACCTCGAGCGGCGTGATGAGCGACCGGCAGTGCCGGGCCGCCAACATCGGCGGCGAGATCGTGGCAGAGGTTTGCTGATCGGCTGACGGACCCCGCGGCCAGCCGGCCGCACGAACACCCGGATGGAATCCCGCCCCGGCCAGCAGCCGCGGCGATGAAGAACGAGGACACCGCGATGTCGCGAATCGGAAAGAAGCCAGTGACGGTCCCCGCCGGCCTGAAGGTCGCGCTCAACGCGGGGCAGCGGACGATCGAGCTGACCGGACCCAAGGGCACCGTGAAGGGCTCGTGGCGTCCGGAGGTCGCCGTGGCCTGGAACGAGGCGGAGCGGACCATCAACGTGACCACCGACCTCGCGAGGCTCGAGGAAGGCAACCGCAGCGCCTACTGGGGCCTGACCCGGGCCAACATCCAGAACATGGTCGAGGGCGTCTCCAAGGGCTACGAGCGGACGCTCGAGATCAACGGCGTCGGCTGGGGCGCCCGCGTCCAGGGCAAGGACGTCGTCCTGACCCTCGGCTACTGCGACCCGATCACCCTGGCCATCCCGGCCGGCGTGAAGGTCGAGGTCAACCAGTCGCAGGTCAAGGTCAGCGGCGCCGACAAGCAGGCCGTCGGCGAACTCGCCGCCCGCATCCGGTCGCAGCGCATCCCCGAGCCCTACAACGGCAAGGGCGTGAAGTACCTCGAAGAAGTCATCATCCGCAAGCAGGGCAAGGCCTTCGGCTCCTGATGCCCCCGACAAACCGAGCCCGAGGACACACGACATGAAGCGTCACGAAGTCAAGACTGCCCGCCGGACCCGCCGCAAGGCCGGGCTGCGCAAGCGCATCGTCGGCGGCCCCGAGCGGCCTCGCCTCACGGTGTACCGTTCGCTCGGCCACATCTACGCCCAGGTCATCGACGACCTCAAGGGCCACACCCTCGCTGCGGCCTCCAGCCGCGACAAGGGGTTCACCGCAAGCGGCGACAAGAAGGCCCAGGCCCAGGCGGTCGGCAAGGCCCTCGCGGAGCGTGCCGGCAAGGCCGGCGTCTCCAACGTCGTCTTCGACCGCAACGGATATCGCTTCCACGGTCGCGTGAAGGCCCTGGCCGACGCGGCGCGAGAGGCCGGACTGAAGTTCTGATCAGCGATCCGGCCGGCGACCGCCTCGGCGCCGCAGCGGCCGGAACCAGCGAGAGACACCAATGGCAGAGTTCCTCGACGAATCCTCTTCGCTCGCCTCCACCACGGTGGGCGTGTACCGCACGTCCTCGACCGTGAAGGGCGGCCGCCGCTTCAGCTTCGGTGCCCTCGTCGTCGTCGGCGATCGCCGCGGCAAGGTCGGCATGGGCTACTCCAAGGCCAACCAGGTGCCGCAGGGCATCGAGAAGGCCCAGAAGGAAGCCAAGCGCAAGATGCGCAACTTCACCCTCCAGGGGAAGACCATCCCGCACGCGGTCAGCGCCCGCTTCGGCGCCACCACGGTGCGTCTCCTTCCGGCTTCCCCCGGCACCGGCGTCATCGCCGGGGCTCCGGTGCGGGCCGTGCTCGAGATGCTCGGGGTGCAGGACTGCCTCACCAAGTGCTACGGGTCGAGCAACCCGAAGAACGTGGTGAAGGCCACCTTCACCGCCCTCGGCATGCTCCGGACCCGCGAGAAGGTCGAGGAGCTCCTCGGCCACTCCCTGCCGGAGACGACCGTCGAGGACGCCATCAAGCGCGGCATGGCCTTCATGCCGTCGGTCAAGGCGGGCGAGAAGGCCCAGGCCCCGGTCAACACCGTGGGCGAAGAGCGGGGCGGTCGCGGCGGTCGCGGCGGTCGTGGTCGTTCTGGTCCTGGCGGCGGTCGCCGTCGCGGCCCCTCCGAGTCCGAGGGGCCTGCGAGCTCTGGCGAGCCCGCCCCGAGCTGAGTCGACGCACGCTGACTCGATGCACCGGACACACCAGCCACGAACGCAACGATAGATACGCCTGCCTGGCAGGCATGATGGGAGCGCAGCAGTCATGATGATCCACGAGATCACCGAGAAGGTCGGCCGCCACAAGGGCCGGAAGCGCATCGGCCGCGGCGAAGGCAGCGGCCACGGCGGCACGTCGGGCAAGGGCCACAAGGGCGCCATGAGCCGCGCCGGCTGGACCAGCCGACCGGCCTATGCTGGCGGTGCGACTCCCTTCGCCCGTCGCTTCCCGAAGCGTGGCTTCTCGAACGAGGGGTTCCGCAACCTCTTCCACATCATCAACATCAAGGCCATCGAGGCCTCCTACGAGACGGGCGAGACGGTGGACGCGGAGTCCTTGGCCAAGAAGGGCCTGATCCGCGACACGAGCCTCCCGATCAAGGTGCTCGGCGAGGGCGAGCTCACCAAGAAGGTCACTGTGGTGGCCGGTAAGCTCTCCGCCCACGCCAAGGCCAAGATCGAGAAGGCCGGCGGCACCATCAAGCTCATCGAGACCGCCGACCCCGCCGCCCAATGGAAGGCCAAGCGGGGCACCAAGAAGGCCGCCAAGTCCGGCAAGGCCAGCAAGACCAAGGGCAAGTGATGAACGACGGTCGTCGCCGGCTGAGGCCTGCGACGACCGGATGTCTCGGGCTCCGGGGCCGGTAGGTCCCGTCCCGAGACCGCCGCGACCGACGTGAGGTCGCCAAGGACCGAGTCAGCGAATGTACCAGGCGTTCGCCAATATCTTCCGCATCGCCGACCTGCGATCCCGGGTCCTCTTCACCCTCGGGATGCTGGCGATCTATCGCATCGGCTTCTGGATCCCGCTCCCCGGCGTGGACCAGACCGAGCTCGCCAAGCAGGCCCAGGCTGCCCTCAAGGGCGGCGAATCCGGCTCCGACGTCACCAGCGTCTTCTCGGCGATCTCGAATTACGCCTCGATCTTCTCCGGCGGCTCGCTGAGCCACTCGACCCTGTTCGGGCTGGGGATCATGCCGTACATCACGGCGTCGATCATCTTCCAGCTCCTGCAGTCGGTGGTGCCGGCCCTCCAAGAGCTCAAGAAGGAGGGGGCGTCTGGCCAGCAGAAGGTCATGGAGTGGACCCGCTACGCGACCGTTGCCCTGTGCATCGGGCAAGGGTTCATGTGGCTCAACTACATGCGGGAGAACGGGATCGTCCAGCCCCAGTTCCTGGTGGGCACGAACCTCGTCGTGTTCTACCTCTCGGGCATCGTCGGCCTGACCGCAGGCTCCCTCTTCCTGATGTGGCTTGGCGAGCAGATCGACAAGTACGGCATCGGCAACGGCGTCTCCCTGATCCTCACCTGCGGCATCCTGGCCCGCATGCCGGCCGCGGTGGAGTGGGTCGTCCAGAACTTCTCGCTCTCCCAGCAGGCCGACGTCACCGGCGGCATCGGGATCGGCGGGCTGGCCACCCTGATCGCCTTCTTCGTCCTCATCACCGCCGGCGCCATCATCATCACCGTGGCCCAGCGGCGGATCCCCATCCAGCAGGCCAAGCACACCCGCGGCCGCAAGGTCTTCGGCGGGCAGAAGCACTACCTGCCGCTCCGCCTGAACCACGCCGGCGTGATGCCGATCATCTTCGCCAGCTCGCTGATGATCTTCCCGACCGCGATCTTCGGGTACCTCGCCACGCGGGCGGGCATGAACGCGGCCCCTGACTGGTGGATCAACACCACGACCTTCCTGGCCACCAACTTCCAGATCGGTGCCTTCCCGCACCTCTTCTGCGAACTGCTCCTCATCTACTTCTTCAGCTACTTCTGGACCACCGTCCAGTTCAGCCCCGACGACATGGCCAAGCAGCTGAAGGAGCACGGCTCCTTCATCCCCGGCCTCCGGCCCGGACCGCGCACCGCCGAGTACCTCGAGACGGTCATGGAGCGGATCACCTTCGTCGGTGCCGGCTTCCTCGCGGTCATCGCCCTCATCCCGACCATCGTCTCGACGTACCTCGGCATCCCGTTCCAGGTGTCGCAGTTCCTCGGCGGTACCGGCCTCCTCATCGTGGTGAGCGTCGGCCTCGACCTCATCCAGCGCATCGAGGCCAACCTCCTCATGCGGAACTACTCCGGCTTCCTCTCCTCGGGCCCCAACGACCGGGCGGCCCCGCGCGTCCGGAGCGGCCGCAACTGATCGCCTGACCACCCATGGCCCGCACCACCTCCAACCTCCCCTCGAGCGGCGCCGCCCGGCGCCCCGTCCTGCGACGGACGGGCACCGCGCGCCCGGGGCGGATCCAGCGGGGGACGGGGAGCGGGCCGACCATCGCCCTTCGCTCGCCGGAGGAGATCCGGCGCATGCGGGCCGCCGGTCTCGTGGTGCGGCGGGCCCTCGACGCGGCCCGCGCCGCATGCGTGCCGGGAGCGACCACTGCCGCCATCGACCGGGCGGCCCTCGATGTGATCGCCGCAGCCGGGGCGGACGCCCTTTTCCTCGGCTATCCGTCGGCGGACGGTGGCATGCCCTTCCCGGCGGCGACCTGCATCAGCGTCAACGACGAGATCGTCCACGGCATCCCCGGCCAGCGTCGGGTGACTGATGGCGATCTGGTCTCGATCGACTGCGGTGTCCGCCTCAACGGCTGGTGCGGCGACGCAGCGGTGACCGTGCCTGTCGGGCAGGTGGGGGCGGATCGCCTGGCCTTGGTCGCCGCGGCGGAGGAGATGCTCGCCATCGCCATCCGCATGGCCCGGCCCGGCATCCGTTGGAGCGAGATCGCGGAAGAGATGCAGGCGGTCGTCCTCGAACGGGGCTTCGGTGCCCTCGTCGAGTACGTGGGCCACGGCATCGGGCGGTCCCTCCACGAGGCCCCCCAGGTCCCCAACACCCTGTCTGCCGCCTTCCTCGAGCGCGGCGACTTCACGCTCCGGCCCGGCATGGTGCTGGCCGTCGAGCCCATGATCACCCTGCGCGGCGCCGGAGCCGATGCCGACGGCTTCCCGATCGGGATCGAGACCCGTCGCCTCGCCGACGGCTGGACGGTGGCTGCCGCCGACCGGTCGCCGGCTGCCCATGTCGAACATACGTTGGCCGTCACCCGGCGAGGATGCGTCGTCCTCACCGCCGGAGCGGATCCCCAAAGCGATTCCCAGGACCTGGCCTAGGCCCGGCCTGCCAGCCCCCCCCCAGCCCCAGTAACGAAGGACGGAGCGTCACCAAGCGAATGGCCAAGGAAGAGAAGATCACCCTGGATGCCGAGGTCAACTATGCCCTTACCCATGCCATGTTCAAGCTTCGACTCCAGAACAACAAGGAGATCCTCGCTTACTTCAGCGGAAACATGCGGAATATCTTCATCCGCATCCTCCCTGGCGACAAGGTGACCATCGAGATCAGCCCCTACGACATGACCAAGGGCCGCATCGTTTATCGCTACTGACAGGCGACGGAACGGCCCAAAGACCAGTCGAGACGACGAGTTAGGAACCGAGCCATGAAGGTCCGAAGCAGCATCAAGCGCCGCACCAAGGATTGCCAGATCGTGGTCCGCAAGGGCAAGCGCTTCGTCATCAACAAGAAGAACCCTCGCCTGAAGCAGCGCCAAGGGTAAGATCCCCGTTTCCCACGAGAGTTTCCGACTATGCCCCGTATCGCCGGCGTCGACATCCCTGAGAAGAAGAAGATCCTCTTTTCCTTGCAGTACATCCATGGAATCGGCTCGAAGTTCGCAGCCGACATCCTGAAGGCTGCGGGGATCGATCCGGATCGCCGGGCCAACACGCTCGACGACAAGGAGCTCTCCACCATCGCGACGCTCATCGACCAGAAGTACGTGGTCGAGGGCGCCCTGCGGCGGCAGGTGCAGCAGGACATCCAGCGGCTGAAGGAGATCAAGTGCTACCGAGGCGAGCGGCACCGCAAGGGCCTGCCCGTCCGCGGCCAGCGCACCCGCTCCAACGCCCGCACCCGCAAGGGCAAGAAGAAGACCGTTGCCGGCAAGAAGGGCGTGAAGGGCTAAACCCTTCCGTCGCCGAGCACCCACCAGCCGCCCATTACGCAGCAGGCCAAGCGCCAGACGACCTGAGCATCCACCATGTCGACCCCGACCCCAGCCGCCGGCGCATCGAGCGCCTCCAAGAAGAAGATCCGCAAGAACGTGGTGAAGGGAATCGCCCACGTCAAGGCGTCCTTCAACAACACGATCGTGACCATCACCGACGTCAACGGCGAAGTCCTGGCTTGGGACTCCGCCGGCACCGTCGGCTTCAAGGGGGCCCGCAAGTCGACGCCGTTCGCGGCCTCGCGTGCTAGCGAGAAGGTGGCCAACAAGGTCCGCCGGCTCGGGATGAAGGAAGTCGAGGTCCGCGTGCGTGGTCCGGGCCCCGGCCGCGAGAGCGCGGTCACGGCTCTCCAGGCCAACGGCCTCAAGGTGACGGCGATCGAGGACCACACCGCGATCCCGTTCAACGGCTGCCGCCCGCCCAAGAAGCGGCGGGTCTGATTCGTCCGACCTTCCCGTCGGCAGCCGCTACGGTGGCTGCCGACGCTTCAACGTTCTCCGTCGCACAGCAGGCGTCCGCAGGGTCCGGCAGACCTTCGGGCACACGAGAGGCGACGGCGTCCACGAGACCCGAGGACCCGGCATTCGCCGGAACCTGCCTCGGGAGCCCTGCCGGAAGCCTGGAGTCCAGTCATGCACGTTCGTTGGCGCGGCCTTGAGCTGCCCGCAAAGGTCACGGTCGATCCCCAGTCGCGGTCCCAGACGTTCGCCCGGTTCATCGCTGAGCCGTTCGAGCGCGGGTTCGGCATCACCGTTGGCAACAGCATCCGCCGCATCCTGCTCTCGAGCCTCGAGGGGGCCTCGGTCACCCGGGTCTCGATCAAGAGCCAGGGCAAGCTCATCACCCATGAGTTCTCGACCATCCCCGGGGTGCTCGAGGACGTGACGGACATCCTCCTGAACCTCAAGGGCCTCATCGTGAGCATGGACGGGGACGAGCCGAAGAAGCTCCGCCTCGCCGCCGAAGGCCCAGGCGATGTCACCGCCGAACTGATCGAGGGCGACTCCTCGGTCGTCATCCACAACCCCGAGAAGCTGATCGCCACCCTCACCGACGCGGTCGACTTCGAGTGCGAGCTGACCGTCAAGCGTGGCCGCGGCTACGAGCCGGCCAGCGAGCAGTACGCCCGGGAGGTCGAGCAGGTGATCGGCGAGATCCCGATCGACGCGATCTTCTCGCCGGTGCAGCGGGTCCGCTACGCCTGCGAGGACACCCGCGTCGGCCAGCGCACCAACTACCAGAAGCTGATCCTCGACGTCTGGACCAACGGCACCGTCTCCCCGGAGATGGCCGTGGTCGAGGCCGCGAAGATCATGCGCAAGCACCTGAACCCCTTCGTCCAGTTCGATGCGGTCGGCGAAGCCACCGTCTCGTCGGACGTGCTGTCCAAGTCCGTCCAGGACGAGGACCTCTTCCGGAAGCTGGCCATGCCCATCACCGATCTCGACCTGTCGGTGCGGGCCTCCAACTGCCTGGAGAGCGCCAAGATCGCCTCCGTCTCCGAGCTCGTCCAGAAGACCGAGGACGAGCTCCTGTCGGTGCGGTCGTTCGGGAAGACCTCGCTCCGCGAGGTCAAGAGCGTCCTTGAGAACATGGGCCTTTCGCTCGGCATGCAGCTCCCTGAGGGCTTCGTGGCCGGTTGAGCGGCTGGAATTCGTCGTCCCGCGGTACCGGCGTGAGCCGCAACCGCCCCGGCAGGCACCGACCGAGCGTCGGAGCCCTGGCCGGAACTGAATGGAGAATCGCGATGCGTCACCGTATCTCTGGCAAGCAGCTCTGCCTCAAGAGCGCCCACCGCCGCAGCATGCTGCGGAACCTGGCGGCCGGTCTCTTCGAGCACGGCCAGATCGAGACCACCCCGGCCAAGGCCAAGGCCGTCCAGCGCTATGTCGAGAAGCTCATCACGCTGGCCCGGAAGCAGGGCCTCACCGCGCGGCGTCGGCTGAGCGCCAAGCTCAACGACCGCAGCGTCTTCGCCTGGGTCGCCTACGACTCGGTGAAGGAGGCCAAGAAGACCTCGCCCTACTGGACGCTCCCCGCGGCCAGCGAGATCGAGTTCAACCGCTACGGCGAGCTTCGCAAGGCGCCGCGCCTGGTGCAGCACGTGCTGACCAAGGTCGGCCCGATGTTCGCCGACCGTCCGGGCGGCTACACCCGGATCGTGAAGCTCGGCAAGCACCGCCTCGGCGATGCCACCGACCTCGTCCTGCTCCAACTGGTGGGCAAGGAGGACGGTCCGCAGGTGAGCGGCCGGAAGTCGAACCGCCGGGCCACCGCCGACAAGCGGACGGCCTTCGCGGCCAAGGCGCGGAAGGGCGAAGCGGCGAGCTGATCGCCGTCCCGACCGCCATGTCTTCGATCCCCTGAAGGCGCGGCCACGCGGCCGCGCCTTTTCCATCCCGTGGTCATGCCGCTACGCCCGCCGCTACCATGTGGCCATGCTTGATGCGTTGAACGCGCTTGAACAGGACGCCCTGCGCGAACTCGCCACCGTCGGGGACCCCGACGGCCTCGAGAAGTGGCGCATCGCGTTCATCGGCGCCAACGGCCGGCTCAAGGCCGCCATGGGCGGGCTGAAGGACGTCCCCAAGGCCGACAAGCCGGCTGTGGGGAAGCGGTCGAACGAGGTGAAGGCCGCCCTCGAGGGGGCCTACGAGGCGAAGAAGGGCGACGTGGCCACCAAGGCCCCGAGCGGCCCGTTGGTCGACCTCACCGAGCCGGGCCTTCCGGTCGGCCTCGGTCGACGCCATGTCCTGAGCCGCACGGTCGACGAGATCGTCGAGGTCTTCGCTCGCATGGGCTTCTCGGTGGCCGATGGCCCCGAGCTCGAGGACGAGCACCACAACTTCAACGCCCTCAACATCCCGGCTGGGCACCCGGCCCGCGATCCGCGCGACAACTTCTACCTGCAAGGTTCGTGGGGCGAGCGGCTTCTGCTCCGCACCCAGACCTCGACCGTGCAGATCCGGGCCATGGAAGCCCAGAAGCCGCCGCTCAAGGTGGTGGCCACCGGCCGCGTCTATCGCCCCGACGCCCACGACGCGACGCACTTCTCGATGTTCCACCAGATCGAGGGGCTGTACATCGATCGGCACGTCTCGATGGTGGACCTGAAGTCGACGCTCCTCCAGTTCGCCAAGGCCTACTTCGGCCCCGACGCCGAAGTCCGCCTGCGACCGAGCTTCTTCCCCTTCACCGAGCCGAGCGCCGAGTTCGACATGAAGATGCGGATCCGCGGCAACCTGCAGTGGGTCGAGCTCGGCGGCTGCGGCATGGTCGACCCCAACGTGCTGCAGGCCGTGGGCGTCGATCCCGAGGAGTGGACCGGCTACGCCTTCGGCCTCGGCATCGAGCGCATCGCCATGCGGAAGTACGGCATCGCCGACATCCGCTGGCTCTTCGAGAACGACGCCCGCTTCCTGCGGCAGTTCTGACCGTTCCCCTTCGTCGCCTCAGGCGGCAGGAGGTCCCCATGCAGCGTCCCGTCCGCGCCTCGCACCTCGTGCTCCTGGCCGCGCTGGCCTTTGCTGCGCCCCTCGGCGGTTGCCAAGGCGGGCTCCTCGGCAGCGATCCCCGGGCCATGGCCATGGCCGCCCTCTCCGAGGAAGCCAAGAACCAGGTCAAGGGCTACCTCGGCGACGTCGACGAGGTGGTCGCCCTCCTCGGCGGCGTGAAGGACGTCTCGAGCGCCCTCAACACGGCGCCGAAGCTCACGCCCTACGTCGAGAAGGTGCAGAAGGGCTACTCCTGGATCAGTTCGCAGGACGCCGCGACCCTCGACCATATCCGCACCGCGTTCGGGCCGGAGCTCGGCAAGTCGGCCGATGCCTTCACCGCCCAGCTCGATCGGATCGCCGACGGCACCAGCTTCGGCTCGATCCTCAAGCCGGTGCTCGGGCAAGTGAAGCTCTTCCGGTGACGCCGCCCGCCGCGTGACGCGCGGAGGGCAGAGGGAGCGTGGCGGCCTTGGCCGAACGAAGGAGCGAACTCGAGCACGACGGGGCCGGGGCCTGGCCGGAGCGGCTGCTCGACGCGGGCAGCTCGATCCGCGAGGAGTTCGGCTCGATCGTCGCCGCCCGCTTCGACGAGGAGTTGCTGCGCTTCCAGCGCCGCCGCTCGATCTGGTTCTGCATCGGGGCGATCCTCCTCTTCGCCGCGCTCCTCCTGAACGACCTTTTCGTTTGGGCCACCGAGGAGTCCACGGGTCCCGACGCGATCTTCAACGTCATCGACCCGTTGATCGATGTCGCCCTGGTCGCCACCTTCAGCGTCTTCCTGGTCGCCTTCCGCCGGATCGGCGGACCGCGGCGCCGAGTCGTCCGGCTCCTGCAGTGGCTCATCGTCCTGGTCGGCTGCGGGATGACCTTGGCGGCGACCGGACTCTGGTCGCACGTCGCGACGCAGGACCTCAACACCCATCCCGGGGCCCCGGTCCTCATCGCCGGCGGCACGGCGATCGTCGTCGTCTTCCTCTTCCACTTCATGGGCTCGCTGCTGATCGCCCTCTCTCCGCACGAGTCGCTGCAGCCGCTCCTTCCGATCACCATCACCTACGTTTGCGCCATCCTCTTCCTGGTACCCGGGCCGGTGGGCTGGAAGGTGGCGATGATCGCAGCATGGCCACTGGCTGGCGCCCCGGGCGCCCTGTGGAGCGCTTGGCGCTACCGCCGCTTCGTCGACGCCTTCCGCTGGCGCGTCTCGCAGGACCGTTACCAGGACCTGCGCCAGGACCTGAGCGAAGCCCGACGCCTGCACGAGTCGCTCTTCCCGGCCCCGGTCGGCGACGGCCCGGTGCGCTTCGCCTGGATGTACGAGCCGATGCGCGAACTGGGCGGCGACTACGTCTTCGCCCATCGCCAGGCGGATGGTAGCCTGCTGGTGATCCTCCTCGACGTGGCGGGGCATGGCGTGGCCTCGGCCCTCGCCGCGAGCCGCTTCCACGGCGAGCTCGAGCGGCTGATCGAGGACAGCGCCGAAGCCGGGGCAGGGGATGCCCTGCGCACGCTGCATCGCTTCGTCAGCCGCTCGCTCGCCCCGCAAGGGGTGTTTGCGAGCGCCGTGGCCATCGAGATCGCCGCCGACGGCGCGGGTCGCTACGCGAACGCCGGCCATCCGCCGGTCCTCCTCCGCCGCGCCGACGGCCGCATCGAGCAGCTCGAGGCCACGGCGACCCTGCTCGGCGTGGTGGAGCGCGATCGCTTCGAGCCGGGCGAGCAGACCTTCCGCCTCGGCCTCGAGGAAGGCATCCTCGCCTTCACCGACGGAGTCATCGAGGCCGCCGACGCGAGGGGCGAGTTCTTCGGACTCGAGCGGGTCGCCGCCCTCACCGCCGAAGCCGGCGTCTCGGGCCTCCATCGCGTGCCGCCGGCCCTCCTCGAGGCCGTGCAGCGGCATCGGAGCGGGCAGCCGGCGGACGATGTCTTCGTGGCCGCCTTGTGGCGGGCTCGATAGCGAATCGGGGGAGAAGGCTGAATCAGCGGAGCGGGCCAGCGGCACCTGTCGGCGAACCTCGCCGCGGCGCGGCAGCCCTCACAGCGGAGGCGGCGCGCTCTCGGACTCCACCGGAATCGCCATGCGCCACCTCTCCGTCGCCACCGTCGTCACTCTCGCCCTCCTCCAGTCGGCGGGGGCCTCCGTCACCACCGTCCCCACCATGAACGGGACGACGCTCAAGAATGCCCTGCATCCGACCGGGCTCACGGTCAAGTCGATCACCGTGCGCTCCGGCGTCTCCGGGCAGTTCGGGACCTTCAGCGACTTCAGCGCCGGCCCGGTGACGATCGGCGACGGCATCGTCCTCTCGAGCGGCAAGGTCAACAACCTCGGACCGATCCCTGAGGCGTCGCAGCCGAACTATCCCTACTGGTCGCCGCCCGCCCAGGTCAACAGCCAGATGGTCTTCTCGGGCGACGGGGCGACCGCCGAGTTCAACGAATACGGCGCCGACAACGTCGACAACTTCTACGGCGGCTACGACGTCGCTGCCCTTGAGATCGTCTTCAACCTGGACGAGCCGGCCCAAGTGAAGTTCGACTTCATCTTCGGCTCGGTCGAGTTCCCCTACTGGACGGGGCAGTACACCGATGCCTTCCTCGCCTTCCTCGACGAGGATCCGGCCTGGCAGATCTGCTTCGACCAGAGCGGCAACCCGATCCAGGTCGGCAACTCGTTTGCCGGCTGGGAAACCACGGAGGACGTGAACTCCGCGTTCTCCAACCCGCACGGCCTGATCCACCACCTCACCACCACCACCGAGGAGCTCGACTCGGGCGAGCACATCCTCTGGCTCGAGGTGGGCGACGTGAACGACCACATCCTCGACAGCGCCGTCTTCATCTCGAATCTCCGCACCGGCGTCGGCGATCCGGGCACCGAGCCGACCGACGACTGCGAGGCCGACCTCAACCACGACGACAAGGTCGATGCGGCGGATCTGGCGATCCTGCTCGGGGGTTGGGGACAGAACACCGACGCTGACTTCGACGAGAACGACGTGGTGAACGCGGCCGACCTGGCGATCCTGCTCGGGGCCTGGGGAACCTGCAACTCCTGAGCCAAGCTTGCCTCCGAACGCAGCGCCGACGCCGGAAGGGCTCCTTCCGGCGTCGGTCACGTTTTGCGCAGATTCCTGCGGTTCTTGCTTGACGCTAACCATTCGCACGCTATCTTCACGCCACCATGCTCCTCTCCTGCTTCACTTGACGCCCCTTGTCGCCGCGCCCCGGACGGCACCTTCGTGCCGTTCCGCCGGACGTGACGCCGACATCGTGTCGAGCCCCGTCGTGACGAGTCCGATCCTCCGGTGATGCCGGGGCGATCCGCGTCGCGCGGGCTGGAAGCGGGAAATCCCCACTCCATCGACCGTTGCGCCGATCCCGCGGACTCCGCGGATCCTCGCCCTCGTCGCCGTCGCCTCCGGCGCCCACGCCCTCGTCGCTCGCGTCCATCGCGGGCTGTCCATCGTCGTCGCATCGCGCACGCCGGCCGCTATCACCGCGCCTGCCGCGAGGAGGTCCCATGCAAGGCAAACCGAATCCCATTTCGCAAGCGTCCAACGTCCTCCCCATGTCGTCACCCGAGTCCGCCCTCGGCGGGCCCGGGCCGACCAACCAACTTCCAACCGTTCCGCCTACCGGTCCCGCTGCGGGCCCTGGAGGCCGAAAGGGAAATCATGGACATGCTTTCAATCGCGTGCGAACTCAGGCCCAAGTTCGCCCGCATGGGTGCCCGCCTCGACGTGGTGCGAGGGGGCGGTAGCGTCGACGTCCGCCGGGATCGAGGCCGCGAGCGATTCGTGCTCGCGGTCGACGACGACGCGGTGGACCGCGTCCTGGTCCGCGACATCCGGCCGCGGGAGCGCCATCTCCTCCTCGAGATGCGCGTCCTTGCCCCGGATCCGAAGCTGGCCCGGGACTCGCGGTGGCGGCGGTTCCTCTGCGGGCACGACGAGCGCGAGTGGTTCGCGGCATCGATCCCCGAGCGGCGTCCGGTCTCGAACGTCGATGCGGCGTTCGAGGCCCTCAAGCCCTTCGCGGTGCGGAGCGCCCAGGCCAGCCTCGGCGTCGCCGCCTCGAAGCGGAACCGTCGGCGCAACGAGGCCTTCGTCCGCCAAGGCGAGTGGTTCTTCCTGCCGCGGCCGAACCAAGCCATCGAACCGACCCTCGTCCTCCGCGACGAGCCGCTGGTTCGCGGTCAAGGCAAGGCCCACGTGGTCGACGAATGCGTGCGCCTCGGCGGCACGCTCGTCTACGTCGACACTCGCGGCCGGATCCGTACCGAGGCCGAGCACGCCGTGTGGCTCCGGCAGGGCGGCGTCGCGGCGGCAGCGTGGCGCCCGATGCGACGCGATCCGCGAGTCTTCGTCCGCGGCCGCGTGCGGCATCCCGACCACGCCACCATCGTGCTCGAGGGTTGGCACGAGGTCTTCAGCAACACCGAGCACCGCTCGTTGGCCCGAAGCAACCTCGTCTTCCTCGACTGAGTTCCTTCCTCACCATCACCGCAGGGCGGCTTGTCCGCCCTGCGGTGTCGTTGGTTAGCCTCGCCTCAGGAGGCTGTCGAGCCAGGGGAGGAACTGGGTCGGCCCGAGCATGCCGACGATTCGTCCGATCTCCTTGCCGTCCTTGAAGGCGATCATGGTCGGCATGGCCTGGATGGCGAGCTCCTGGGCGGTGGCCTGCTCGGCGTCGACGTCGACCGCCACGACGATGGCGTGCTCCTTCAGCCAGGCGACGACCTGCTCGTCGCGCCACGTAGTCTTGTCCATCTGCTGACAGGGACCGCACCAGGTGGCGGTCCCCTTCACGATCAGGAGCTTGCCGTCGGCCTCGGCCGCAGCCTTGGCCTCGGCGTAGGGGCGCTGATCGAAGATCGGTGGATGGTCGCCGCCGGACGAGTCGCACGCCGGGAGGAGGAGGCATAGGGCGAGGACCAGGGCGAGGACGACGGACGAGGTTCGGATCATGTCCGTTCTCCTTTGGGCGAGGAGGGCGTGGCCGGATGGGCGGAGGACATGCTAACCGTGCGCGGCGCGAAGCGAGGAGCCTATCTCACCATCGCCGCCACCGCCTTGGCCACGGCGAACGCAGCGTCGGGATGGCCGAGCGACTTCGAGCGGGCCTTCATCGTCGCCAGCCGCTTGGGGTCGGCGAGCAGGCGCTCGATCTTGCCGGGCAGGGCAGCCAAGCTGTTCGACTTGATGGCCACACCGTTTTCGAGGAGGTAGTCGCTGTTGCGGCCTTCCTGGCCGGGGATCGGATCGACGATCACCATGACCGCGCCGCGGGCGAGCGTCTCGGAGGTGGTGAGCCCGCCGGGCTTCGAGACGACGAGGTCGGCGGCGGCGAGCAGCTCGTCCATCCGATCGGTGAAGCCGAGGACGGTGCGGCGGTGGGCCTTGGGGCAGGGGAGGGACTCGACCTTCTTCTTGGCTTCGGCGTTCTTGCCGGCCACCACCACCACCTCAAGCGGCGTGGGCACGGCGAGGATCGACTGGTGGATGGCCTCGATCGGGCCGACCCCGAACCCGCCAGCGAGTTGGAGGACGATGGGCCGGTCGCCCGCCAACCCTAACCGTTCGCAGGCCGCGGCCCGCTCCTTCGGTTCGGCGAAGACCGGATGGATGGGGATGCCGGTGATGGTGATCCGCTCGCGGTCGACGTCCCAGCCGCCCAGCGTGGCGGCGGCGTCCTCGGTGGCCACGAAGTAGCGCTCGGTCGGCTCGTTGACCCACAGGCGATGGGCATCGAAGTCGGTGACCACCGTCACCTGCGGCACGGCTAGCCGCCGCTTGCGGCGCAGGCCGGCGATGATCCCGGCGGAGAGGAAGTGGGTGTTGACCACGAGGTCCGGCCCCGGCGTCCCGCGCCCGCCCTTCACCTCCTTGATGAAGGCAGCGAGGTTGAGCTTCTCGACCAGCCGCCGCAGCCGGTCCATGCGGGCCTTGCCCGACGTGCTCGGCTTGTCGAGCATGTCGTACATGTAGCCCAAGAGATGCGGGGCGTGGTTGACGAGGTCGAGGTACGTCGTGCCGTAGACGCGGCGGAACGCGGCGTTGGTGAGGGTGAGGACGTCGGTGTTGCGGATGTCCGCGGTCGGCAGCGTGGCTCGGAGGGCCAGCTCGACCGCCTGGGCTGCACGCACGTGGCCGGCGCCGACCGAAGCCGAGAAGACGTCGATGCGCATGGCGGGATTGTCGCACGGCCCGCCCCGCCCGCTCAGGTGGTGTAGTCCGCGTTCAGCTTCACGTACTCGGTGGTCAGCCCGCAGGAGAAGAACTCGTCGCTGGCCGAGCCTTGGCCGAGGTCGAGGCGGATCTCGACCAGCGGCTGGCGGAAGACCCGCTCGCGGTCGGCGAGGGGCGTGTCGGCGGGGGCCCCGTCCTTGAAGAGGTCGACGCCGCCCACCGAGAGGTGGAGGTCTTCGACGCGGAGCGGGACGCCGGCCCGGCCCGCGGCGGCCACGATGCGGCCCCAGTTGGGGTCGCCGCCGGTCACGGCGCAGCGGACAAGGAGGCTCGAGGCGATGGTCTTGGCGACCTGGAGCGCTTCGGCCGAGGTTCGCGCCCCGGTGACGGCGACTTCGATGCCGCGCTCGAAGCCCTCGCCGTCGCGGACGACGAGGAGGGCCAGCTCCTTGGCCACGTCGCGGATCGCCCGGGCGATCGCGGCTTCGGGGAAGCGGCCGGCCTTGCCGCTCGCCAAGGCGAAGACGCTGTCGTTGGTCGAGGTGTCGCCGTCGATCGAGATGCGGTGGAAGCTGGCGTCGACCGCTTCGTGGAGCATCCGCTGGAGCACCGCCGGCTCGACCTCGGCGTCGGTCATCAGCACCGAGATCATGGTCGCCTGCGGCGGATCCATGTCCGGGTGGATCATGCCCGCCCCCTTGGCCATGCCGGAGACGAGGCAGCGCCGGCCCTCATGCACGACCTCGACCGCCGCCGTCTTCGGGTAGGTGTCGGTGGTCATGATGGCTTGGGCCACCGGCAGGAGCGGCCCGCCGGCCAGCCCCGCGACCAGGCCGGGGATCGCCGGCAGCATCCGCTCGATCGGAAGCTGCACGCCGATCACGCCGGTCGAGTTGACGAGGACGCTCTCCGCCCCCACCTCGAGCCCGCGGGCCACGGCGTCGACGCAGTCGATGCAGCGGCTGAGGCCTTCCTCGCCGGTGGCGGCGTTGGCGCAGCCCGAGTTGATGAGGACCGCGCTGGCATGGCCGCGGCTCTCGATCAGGTGCCGGCGCGACACCTGCAGCGGGGCGGCGCAGACCAGGTTCCGGGTGAACATCCCGGCCGCCGTCGCCCCGTCCGGGCAGGCGATGAGGGCCATGTCCTGCCGCCCCGGCTTCTTGATCGCAGCCGAAGCGGTCGAACCGGCGAAGCCGAGCGGGAACCGATGCAGCGGGTCGGTCGTCGCCCGCCGGAGGGAGGCTTCCGCGTGTGGTGCGAGCGTGGTCATGGGTGCAGCCGATGGATGCGAGGCATTCGACTCACCGCTGGCCTTCGAGGACGGCCCGCGGCGGATTGGAGGGGACCACGCCCGTCTCGAAGACCATCGCCGTCTCGTCGCAGCAGGTGTTCTTCGGGCAGTTGGCGCAGTCCTTCAGGACCTTCTCCGGGAGGCTGTTGATCGAGACGGTCTTGAAGCCGACCTTCTCGAAGAACTTCGGGGCCCGGGTCAGGACGATCACCTTGGCGATGTGCAGGTTGCGGGCCAGGTCGAGGAAGTGCCGGACCAGGGCTTGGCCGACGCCGCGGCCCTGGTACGCCTCGTCGACGCCGAGGGAACGGATCTCGGCGAGCTGCGGGGTGTAGATCCAGAGGGCGGCGCAGGCCACGATCTTGCCGTCGACCACGGCCACGCCGAAGTCGAGGATGGCCTTGACGATGTCCTCGCGGCTCCGCGGCAGGTTCTCGCCCTTCACCGCCCAGTGGTCGACCAAGGCGCAGATGGCGTCGAGGTCGTCGACCCGGGCCTGCCGCAGCTCGACGGTGGCGTCGGCCGCTGCCTCGGAGCGTTCCCGCAGCATCCGCCGCACGCGATCGAGGGCCGTCTCGACCGCGGTCGGGCCGGTGCCGCCGGCCACCGAGCGCTTGTTGAGCGAAGCGTTGATGGTCAGCGAGGTGTAGACGTCCTGCCCGACCTTCGGGGCGTGCCGCTGCAGGGTCTCGACGGCGAGCTCCTCGAGCCCTCGCTTCTCCTCGATCGCCTCGCGGACGATGCGGCCGACCTGGTGGTGGGCCTCGCGGAAGGGGACGCCTTGCCGCACGAGGTAGTCGGCGAGGTCGGTGGCGTTGGTGTAGCCGCCGAGCGCCGCCGCCTTGGCCCGCTCGCGGTTCACCTTGGTGCCGGCCAGCATCGGCGGCAGGACCTTGAGGCAGAGGGAGAGGTGCTCCATCGCATCGAAGAGCGGCTCCTTGTCCTCCTGCATGTCCTTGTTGTAGGCGAGCGGCAGGCCCTTCAAGGTCACCAGCAAGGTGACCAGGTTGCCGAGCTGGCGGCCGGTCTTCCCGCGGATGAGTTCGAGGGCATCCGGGTTCTTCTTCTGCGGCATCAGCGAGCTGCCGCTGGTGAAGGCGTCAGGCAGCTCGACGAAGCCGGCCTCGCTTGTCGCGTAGAAGATGAGGTCCTCGGCCATGCGCGAAAGGTGGGTGGCGCAGAGGGCTGTCGCGGCCAAGGTCTCGACCACGAAGTCGCGGTCGCTGACCGCGTCGAGCGAGTTGTCGCTCGCCTTCGGGAAGCCGAGGTCCTTGGCCAACGCGGTCCGGTCGATGGGATACGCCGTCCCGGCCAGGGCCCCCGAGCCGAGCGGCGAGATGCGCACCCGCTTGAGGGCGTCGAGGAAGCGGTCCTCGTCGCGCTCCAGCATCTCGACGTAGGCCAGGCACCAGTGGGCGAAGAGGAGGGGCTGGGCCCGCTGGAGGTGGGTGTACCCCGGCAGGACCGTCTCCTTCTCGCGGTCGGCGAAGTCGACCAGGGCGGCGATGACCGCCCGGATCTCCTTGACCCGGGCCTTGAGCTGTTTGGCGGTCCACAGCCGCAGGTCGGTGGCGACCTGGTCGTTGCGGCTGCGGCCGGTGTGCAGCTTCTTGCCGAGGTCGCCGACCCGGGCGATGAGCTCGCGCTCCACCCAGGAGTGGACGTCCTCGTCGGCCGCCGAGGTGATCGACTCGGGCGAGCGCTCGACGTAGGCCAGGATGTCCTGGAGCCCGAGCACCACCGAGCGGCGCTCGTCCGGCGTCAGGACGCCGGCCCGCTCCAGGGCCTTGGCCCAGGCGATCGAGCCCTCGATGTCCTCCCGCACCAAGGTGCGGTCGAAGGGCAGCGAGTCGTTGAAGCGCCGGAAGAGATCGTCGGTGACGCCTTCGAAGCGTCCGGCCCAGATGGCGCCCGAAGCGGGCGCTGCCGCGTGCGCGGTTGCCATGTCAGGATTTCGCCTTCGAGGTGTGCGACTTCGACTTGCCCTTGGCGGCGGGCTTCGACTCGAGCTTGGTGCCGGCCTTGGCGATCGGCTGGGTAGCCGGTTGGGACGCCTTCGACTTCTTCGCCGCCTGCCCCGCCTTGAGGGCCCGGATGCGGGCCGGCAGCGAGTAGAGGCGGATGAAGCCGCCGGCGTGCGACTGGTCGTAGACCTCCTCGGCGCTGAAGGTCGCGAAGGCCTCGCTGTAGAGGGAGTGCGGGCTGCGCCGCTTGATGGTGGTGGCCGTGCCCTTGTGGCAGCGGACGACGACGTCGCCGGTCATGACCTTGGCGATCGAGGCGAAGCTCGACCAGATCGCCTCGCGGAGCGGCGTGAACCACTGGCCGTCGTAGATGATCTGGGCGAAGTCGTGGCTCAGCTTCTCGCGGAAGTGGAGCGTGGTCCGGTCGAGGACGAGCTCCTCGAGCCCGCGGGCGGCGGTGGTGATGATGGTGCCTCCGGGGGTCTCGTAGCAGCCGCGGCTCTTCATGCCGACCAGGCGGTTCTCGACGAGGTCGACGCGGCCTACGCCGTGCTTGCCGGCGATGGCGTTGAGCTTCTCGAGGAGGGCCACGGCGTCGAGCTTCTTGCCGTCGACGGCGACCGGCACGCCCTGCTGGAAGGAGACCATGACCTCCTCCGGCCGGTCGGGAGCGGCCAGCGGCGAGACGGTCCGCATCCAGACGTCCTCGGGCGGGGCGTTCCACGGATCCTCGAGCTCGCCGCCTTCGTGGCTGATGTGCCAGATGTTGGCGTCGCGGGAGTAGATCTTCTCGGCGCTCGCGGCGCAGGGGATGTTGCGGGCCTTGAGGTAGCCGAGGAGCTGCTCGCGGCCCTTGAGGTCCCACATCCGCCAGGGGG
>JBGAKK010000024.1:0-61668 GCA_044224425.1 Phycisphaerales bacterium | reverse complement strand
CCGGTCACATGTAGAGGCCGCCGTTGACGCCGATCTCCTGGCCCGTGATGAACGAGGCGGCAGGGGAGGCCACGAAGCTGACCACGGCCGCGATCTCGTCGGCCTCGCCCATCCGGCCCATCGGGGTAATGGTCTTGATGTGCTCGAGGGCCTTCTCCGGGACCGAGGCGGTCATGTCGGTGCGGATGAAGCCGGGGGCCACGCAGTTCACCGTCACGCCCTTGCGAGCCACCTCGCGGGCCACGCTCTTGGTGAAGGCGTCGAGGCCACCCTTGGCCGCGGCGTAGTTGGCCTGGCCGAAGTTGCCCATCTGCCCGATCACGCTCGTGATGTTGATGACGCGACCCCAGCCCTTCTCGACCATCGAGGGGAGGAGGAGGTGGGTCATCTGCACCGGGCCCTTCAGGTTGACGTTGAGGACCTCGTCCCACTCGGTGTGGGTCATCTTCACGAAGGACTTGTCGCGGGTGATGCCCGCGTTGTTGACCAGGATGTCGATCTGCGGGAAGACCTTGCGGATCTCCTCGCCCATGGCGTGCACCGCCGTGTCGTCGGCGATGTTGCACTTGAAGATCTCGGCCCGCCGGCCCATGGCCCGGATCTGGTCGCGGACCTCGTGGGCGGCCTGGTCGTGGCTCGCGTAGTTGATCGCGATGTCGGCGCCGTCCCGGGCGAGGGCCAGGGCAATGGCCCGGCCGATACCTCTGCCGGCACCGGTCACGAGGGCGACGCGGCCTTGGTGGGGAAGCATGTCGACGCTCCTTGCTGGCGACGGCGCGGGCCGTCGCGGGATGCTGGGTGCGGAATTCGCCGCCCGCCGCGGCGAGCCGGGGAGTCTACCCCAACGCTCGAGCGAGGCGGATGGCAGGAGGCGCAACGAAGAAGGGCGCGGCCCGAAGGCCGCGCCCAATGGTGTGTGGCTTCTTCGTTTGCGCGCCGATCAGGCCGGCGGATGCCAACCCGCGTCGGCCCACAGGGCGCCGCTCACGGCGGGGTTTCGGATCATGAAGATGATCGCGTCGGCCACTTCCTCGGCGGTGAGCAGGCGGCCGAGCTGGGTCCTGGGGAGGACATACTCGGAGATGATCTTCTGGTCCATGGCCCGCACCATCGGGGTGTCGGTGAAGCCGGGATGGACGATCGCCACGCGGACGCCGTAGAAGATCGCTTCCTTGGCCAAGGTCGACTGCACGCCTTCGAGGCCCGCCTTCGCCGCGGCGTAGGCGACCTGCCCCTTGTTGCCGGCGGAGGAGATCGATCCGATGAAGACGATCTCGCCTTGCACCTCGTCTCCGCCCTTCCACGCGCCGAGCCCGAGGCGAGCCCGCTCCTCGGCCACGCTGGCCACCGTCTCCATCGCCCAGTAGGCGGCGGCGACGAGGTTCACGGCCAGCGTCTTCTCCATCAGGTTCTGGTCGTAGAGCTTGGCTTCCTTGGTCGTCTTGTCGACGCGGACGGTGAGCCCGTCGCGGACGATGCCGGCCGCGGGCACGCAGATGTGCACCGCCCCGAAGCGACGCTTGAGCTCGCCGAAGACGGAGGTCCGGAAGCCCCGGTCGGTGACGTCGCCGCTGAAGGCGAGGACGCACTCCCGGCCGAGCTCGGCGTTCATCTCGCGGGCCACCTCGGTGACGGCGTCGGAGAGGTCCACCAGGCCGATGGCCCGGATCCCCTCGCGGGCAAGCTGGCGAGCGACGGCGCGAGCGATGCCGCTCGCTCCGCCGGTGATGACGGCGACGCGCTTCGAGAAGTCGATCACGGGTTGGCCTCCGTTCCGGAACATCGTCCTGCGGTCCTGCATGGTTGTCCGCCTTGGGGTTGTCCGCCTTGGGTGGAAAGGGTCACTCGGATTCGGCGGGCAGGGAGCGCTCGGCGAGCCACGCGGTGGCCTTCGGCCAGATCTCCTTGTGGGCCCGCGATCCGACGCTCAGGCCGATGTGGCCGGCCTTCACGTTCATCTCGGTGTAGTCGACACTGCTCACGCAGCCCTTGAGGGCCGTGCTCTGGCAGGGCAGGACGAGGTGGTCGCTGTCCGCGGTGAGGTTGAGCACCGGGCAGGTGATGTTGCCGAGGTTGATCTTCTTGCGGCCCAGGGGGAAGCGCCCCTGGACCAAGAGGTTCTGCTGGAAGCCGTACTTCACGAAGTCGCGGTAGACCTCGCCCGAGATCGGGATGTTGTCGTTGCTCCAGACCTCCATGGCGAAGAACTCCTCGAGGAACTTCTCGTCGTGCATCTTCTCGTAGAAGCCCTGCCACTTCTGGAAGTAGTTGGCCACGGGCTTGAGCATGCCGAAGGAGTTGCCGAGGAAGGCCGGGGGGATGAGGCCGAGCGTGTCGACGATCGAGTCGACGTCGAAGTACGCGGGATCGGTCCAGCTCAGGAGGAGCGAGTCGCGGCTCGACCAGTCGATGGGGGCCGCCATGAGGACGAGGTTCCGCACCAGCTCCTGGTGGAGCGAGGCGTACATGGCCGACATGGTGCCGCCCATGCAGTAGCCGACCAGGCTAAGCTGGTCCTGGCCGGTCTCCTCGAGGACCCGCTCGACGGCCCGGTGGAGGTGTCCCTCGACGTAGTCGTGGAGCGTCTTCGAGGCGTCGGCGGGCGAGGGCACGCCCCAGTCGATCAGGTAGACGTCGAAGCCGGCATTCAGGTGCTGGCGGATGACGCTCTTGTGCGGCAGGAGGTCGAGGACGTAGGGCCGGTTGACCAGGGCGAAGACGAAGAGGACCGGCGTGCCGTGCCGCTTGTCGGCCTTGCCGGTGTAGCGGAGGAGGCGGACCGGGGACTCGGTCATCACCACCTCGTGCGGGGTGGCGCCCTTCTCGGCCTTCATCGCGGCCTGGACCACCTTGGGGAAGGCGGCGACCCTCGATCCGAGGGACTCGAACTCGCCCTGCCAGAGCTTCATCACCGCGCTCGGGTCGAACGGGCCGCCGGCGAAGCCTGCCCCGAAGGGGGAGCCGGAGCCGGAGCCGGAGGCGAAGGGCGAACCGAAGGGCGATTGGCTTTGGGTCATCGAGGTCGACTCGGTGGTTGGGCTTACTTCTTGGACTTGGCCTTGGCGGCCCTGGGCGCGGGCTTCGACGGAGCGGGTTCGACGCCGACCGCCGTCTCGATCGCCGCGACGCGCTCCTCGAGCTTGCCGATCTGGGTCTGGATCTGGCTGGCGCTGTGGCGGATGGCCCCGAGGATCTCGGAGTTGGCCCCGCCGGTCGCGGTCTCGAAGGCGCTCGCCATGTTCGACTTCAGGAAGTCGTCCATCTGGGAGCGGAACTGCATGGCCTGGTCCATCGAGCGGCGCATGGCGGCCAGGAAGTCCGGGCTCCGCATGTACTGCTCGGCGTATTGGGCCATGGCGTCGTAGAACGCGGCCTGCATGCGGCGGACGGCGTCGGGCGAGAAGAACGTCGAGGCGTCGCCCATGCCGCCCGGCATGCCGGGCATGCCAGCGCCCGGAGCCCCGGTCGTCGACCATCGGGCCCACACGTCGCGCCAGAAGCCGCTGATCGGATCCACGCCGCTGCCGCTCGCCTGCTGCTCAGCCATCGGTGTTTCCTTCGCTCGGAAAGGCGTTCGAGCCGCCCCGACCGCTCCTTGCCAAGGCCGAGGGGCCGTGGCTGGGGCGGTGCGAGGCGGCTCGTTCGCGTGTGGGGTCAGGCCTTGGTGGTGCTGACGGTGACCAGCTCGTCCATGACCTCGGAGAGGCGCTGGAGGCGGTCGTTGTTCATCTTCATGAGCCGCTCGCCGGTCTTGGTGGCGAAGCCGTAGGCCTCGTCGAGGATCTCGCGGGCGGTCTCGGTGGCGGGCTTGGCCGACTTGGCGCCGTCGCGGGTCACGTTCGCGTTGAACTGGCCCATGAGCATGTCGCCGGTCCGCTCGACGGTCCGGGCGTTGGTCCGCACGGCATCGATGAGGAGGGCGTTGCACTCGGTCGCGAAGCGGGCGTTGGAGTCGACCAAGGCGTTCATGGCCTTGGTGACCTTGTCGAAGGCGGCCGGCATGGAAGCCGCGGGAGAGGTGAAGGCGTCCATGTTCCAGCCCTTCATGAAGGTGCCCATGAAGGCGTTGAACATCTTCTGGTTGGTCTCGACGGCGGCCTTGAAGGCCTCCGTGGCTCCGTCGCAGCACGCCTTGGTGGCGGCGGCTCCGTGGCAGGTGGTGTTCTCGGCGGCCTTGTTGGTGGTGGCGGTCATGGCTAGGTCCTTGTCCTTCGTGGTCAGGAGTCGCCCGAACCGCAACGTGGGGTCGGGGCGAACGCGGGTCTCGTCGGTAGGGGGATCGTATCGCCTGATTTGTGCATCGTCAACAAGAAGTAAGCCGTTGCACTAAATCGGCGATTCTCCCTAGGACTGCGGAACCGCCGACTATTATGGGCCGATCAGCCTGTCGGCCGCGGCTCGTGCCCCTTCGAGGGGCGGTGCCTAGTGCGGCGGCATGAGAGGTCGGCATGCCCACCCCGAAGCCCCCGAAAGACCCCGGCTCGAAGCCGCAGCTCCTCCAGATCAAGAAGTACCCCAACCGCCGGCTGTACGACAGCACGCGGAGCTGCCACCTCACCCACGAGGAGCTCTACGACCTCGTCGTCGGCGGCCACACGGTGCGGGTCACCGACAGCAAGTCGGGGGCGGACATCACCAACCTCGTCCTGGCCCAGGCCCTCATCGAGCGTTGCCCGGAGAAGTTCGCCACCTTCCCGCCCGAGGTCTCCCACCTCATGATCCGGGCCAGCGAGCAGATGTTGCGGGGGCTCGCCTCCGGCTGGTTCGCCCAGGTCGTCCGCGGCATGGGCGGGGCAGGGGGCGCCGGAACCACGCCGCTGTGGCCGTCGATCCCCGGGTTCCCGTGGCCGGGGATGGCCACGCCGTCGCCGTCGCCGGCTCCGGCTGCGGTCCCCGATCCCGTCGCCGACCTCCACGCCAAGATGGAGGCCCACATGGACGCCCTCCGCCGCGAGATCGCCGAGCTCAAGACTTCCCGCGGGGCGCCGAAGGCCGGCGGGTAGCGGGTCGTACACTGCGCCTTTCGTACCGGTGGGGGCCGCCGACGGCCTCTTCTTCCGCCGCGTGCAAAGGAGCACCCGATGGCGATCGCTCGAAACGTGCAGCTCTGGATGGGGGCGACCGTCGTGGCCGCGTCCGTTCTTCCCTCGGCGCTGGGCCAGGACCGGAAGGCGGCGCCGCCCGCCGCCACGGCGCCCGCCGCGTCCCCGGGAGCCCTCCCCGACGACCCCGCCATCCTGCGCGGCCAGCTCGACAACGGCCTCCGCTACGTCGTCGAGCGCCACGCCGTGCCGCCAGGCCGGGCCGTCATGTGGATCCACATCCATAGCGGCTCGCTCAACGAGACCGACCGCCAGCGGGGCATCGCCCACTACCTCGAACACATGGCCTTCAACGGCTCGAAGCAGTTCGCCCCCGGCTCGCTGGTCCCGTTCTTCGAGTCGCTCGGCATGACCTTCGGCCGCGACCAGAACGCCTTCACCAGCTACGACCAGACCACCTTCCAGCTTTCGCTCCCGACCGCCACGCCCGACACGCTGGCCAAGGGCATGAGCTTCTTCGTCGACGTGGTCGGCGGGCTCAGCCTCCTGCCGAGTGAGATCGACAACGAGCGGCAGATCATCCTCGAGGAGCGCCGCCGCGGCCTCTCCGCCCGGCAGCGGATCCAGGACCAGCTCAGCGAGCGGCTCTACCCCGGTTCCCTCTTCGGCGTGCGCGAGCCGATCGGCACCGAGGAGACCATCAAGTCGGTGAACGAGACTGACTTCCGCGACTACTACGGCCGCTGGTACGTCCCCTCGAACGCCACGCTGATCGTGGTTGCCGACGCCGACCCGGCCGAGGTGGTGAAGGCCATCAAGGCTCAGTTCGGCCCGCTGCCCAAGGTGCCCCAGCCGACGCCGCAGGCGGTGAACACCACCGCGTACGCCCAGTCCTTCGCCGTCGTGGTCAGCGATCCCGAGCTCCGCACCGACGACGTCCGCATCACCAGCATCGGCCCGGCCCGTCCGCCGGTGAGGACCGAGGCCCAGTACCGGGCCGACCTCGTCGAGCGGCTGGGGACATCGGCCCTCAACCGCCGATTCGGGGACAAGGTCGCTGCGGGTGGCACCAGCTACCAGAGCGCCCGCGTCTCGATCTCGGACGAAGTGAATGCCCTCCACGCCGTCGAGCTGTCCGCCCGGCCGGTCGCCGGCAAGTGGCACGAGGCCCTCGACGAGGCGGCCCTCGAACTGGAGCGGGCCCGGGCCTTCGGGTTCACGCAACGCGAGCTCGACGAGGTCACCAAGAGCCTGATCTCGGGCGCCGAGCGGGCGGTCGAGACGCAGGCCACCGCACCGTCGTCCGCCCTCATCAGCCAGATCAACAACGCGGTCGCCGCGGGCGAGCCGGTCCTCTCGCCGAAGCAGCGGCTCGACCTCCTCACGAAGCTCCTCCCGACCATCACCCCGGCCGAGGTCTCGAGCAGCTTCGCCGCAGCGTTCGGCTTCGAGAAGGCGGCCTTCGTGGCCGTCCTCAAGCCGGGCGATGCCATGCCGAGCGAAGCCGAGCTCCTCGCCGCGGGCACCAAGGCCCTCGCCGTGAAGCCGACGCCTGAGGTCGAGGTGGCCCACGCCACGACCCTCATGGAGCACCCGCCGACCACGCCGGGCGTGGTCGAGGAGGGAAGCATGCACGAGGCGAGCCGGGTCTGGTCGGGCTGGCTTGGCAACAACGTTCGGGTCCACCATCGCTTCATGGACGAGCGGAAGAACGAGGTCAGCGTGCAGATCGCCCTGATCGGCGGCGAGCTGCTGGAGACGGCCGACAACCGCGGCATCACCTCCGCGGCCCAGCTCGCCTTCTCGCGCCCGGCGACCAAGCACCTCTCCTCGACCGACATCCGCGACCTGATGAACGGCAAGAAGGTCTCGGCCGGCGGCGGGGGCGGCTTCGGCGGCGGCCGTGGCGGTGGCCGCGGTGGCCGCGGCGGCGGCGGCGGTGGTGGCGGCGACGCCATCTCGCTCTCGGTGTCGGGAAGCCCGGAGGAACTCGAGACCGGCTTCCAACTCGCCTACCTCCTCCTCACCGAACCCAAGATCGAGTCGGCGGCCTTCGACCAGTTCCTCACCTCGACCCGCGAGCGGATCGAGGAGTCGAACACCAATCCCACCGCGGTCGGCGGGCGGCTCGCCTCGAGCATCCTCTATCCCGAGTCCGACGCCCGGCACCGTCCGCTCGAGGCCAAGGACCTCGAGCACCTGACGCTCGACGCAGCCCAGAGCTGGCTCGACAAGCTCCTCCGCGAATCGCCCGTCGAGGTGACCATCGTCGGCGACATCAGCCGCGACCAGGCGGTCGAACTCGCCGCCAAGTACCTCGGGGCCCTGCCCAAGCGGCCGCGCGTCGACCCCACCACCTACGAGTCGCTGCGGCACCTGCAGCGCCCCGCCGGCCCGCGGATCGCCGAGAAGTCGCTCGACACGCCGACCGAGCAGGCCTTCGTCGCGGTCGGCTTCTACGGGGCCGATGACTCGAACCGGGCCGACGTGCGGGCCCTGAACATGGCAGCCCGGATCCTCTCCATGCGGATGGTGAAGGAGGTCCGCGAGGAGGCCCAGCTCGTCTACTCGATCAGCGCCGCCTCGCGGCCCGGCACGACCTATCCGGGCTTCGGCGTCTTCTCGGCGAGCGCCCCGACCGATCCGGCCAAGGCCTCGGCCCTGGTCGAGAAGCTGCAGTCGATGTACGCCGCGTTCTCCAAGGATGGACCGACCGAGGAGGAGCTCGCCACCGCCAAGAAGCAGATGGCCACGACCTACGCCGAGCAGGTGAAGGAGCCTTCCTATTGGGCAGGCCGCATGGGCCAGATGACCTTCCGAGGCACCAAGCTCGACGACGTGCTGGCCGACCCCGCCGCCTACCAGGCCATGACCGTGGCCGAGATCAAGGCCGCCTTCGCCAAGTACTACGGCAAGGACTCCTCGATCGTGGTGGTGGTCAAGCCCGAGGACAAGCAGGCGGGCTAACCGCTGGGGCCGTCGGGAACCGAGACGACAGGGCCCGCCGGATCGCTCCGGCGGGCCCTTCTTTCGTCTGGTCGTCGTCGCCCGGGCCTCAGCCGGTGATGGCCTTGGCCACGTCGCGGACCACCGCCTTGCGCGAATGGTCCCAGGTGTAGAACATGTGGCCGCCGTCGTAGTTGGCGAAGCGCACCCGCTCCCGCAGGGCGGGCGGGAGGCGAAGGCTGGCCACGGTCTGCTGCGACGAGAAGTAGGTGGTCACCAGGTCGTACCAGCCGTGGGTGATGAGGAGCCGGAGCTGCGGGTTGAGGGCCAGGCCGTAGCGCAGGTCGTCGGCGCAGTCGAGCTGGCGGTGCCAGTAGCCGTCGGCGCGGTCGTCGACCCAGAGCTTCCAGGCGTCCTCGGCGAGGAGCAGGTACTCGCGGTCGGTCGAGACGCCGAGCTCCTTCCGCAGCATGGCGTTGATCCCCACGGTGAACGCGGTGGTGATGCCGTTGAGGGTGGGGTCGGGGTTGGGCTGGCCGGTGCGGTCGGGGAAGACGTCGGGGCCGGTGACGCTCGCGTCGTAGAGGCCGCAGACCAGGCCCTGGTCGCGAAGGAGCTCGCGGCCGAAGACGTCGATCGGGAGGCGCCCGCCGCAGCGGGTGACGATCTCGACCGGCAGGCCGACCATCTCGGCCAGCGTGGCGAAGGTGCTCTTCCGCTCCGCGGCCGGGGCCCGATCGCCGCGGAGGAGGAGCGGGGCGAGGCGTTCCTCGACGAAGGACTCGGCGGCGGCGCGGATCGCCTCGGGCTTCATGGAGGCGAAGGCGCCGCGGGCCTTGCCGTGGTGGCGGGCGGCCCCCGCCATGGTCGGCACCACGTTGGTCCAGGCCAGGAGGTCGTAGTCGGAGCCGACCAGGCCGAGGAAGTCGATGGCCGGCGAGACCATCACCGCGGCGGTGAGGCCGACGCCGCGCTCGGGCAGGGCCTTCACCAGCTTGCCCACGCGGAAGCCGCCGTAGCTCTCGCCGGCGATCGCCACCGGGCTCTCCCAGCGGTTGTGCTTGGAGAGGAAGGCGGTGACGAACTCGCAGAGGACGTCGATGTCGCGTTTGATCTTGAAGAAGCCCTTGCGGGCCTCGGGCAACTCCTTGGCTCGCTTCTCGCGCTTCTCGTCGTCGACGTCGATCCCTTGCTGCTCGAGTCGCGACTCGCTCACCGTCCGGCTGAACCCGGTGCCGACCGGATCGACGAAGACGAGATCGCTGAAGGCGAGCCAGCTCTCGGCGTTGTCGACCACCCGGATCGGCGGCGGCAGCGGCTGGCCCGTCTTCGAGAAGGTGATCCGCCGCGGGCCGGCCGTGCCCATGTGGAGGAAGGCCGAGGCCGCCCCCGGCCCGCCGTTGAAGAGGAAGGTGATCGGGCGGCGCGGATCGTGCGGCTCCTTCACGTACGCGACGTGGAAGACCTCGGCGACGGGCAGCCCGTGCTCGCGGAGCACCTGCCAGCCGGCAGTGGCTTGGACCCGCATCCGCTTGCTGCCCACCGTGCAGGTCAGGAGGCGTTCTGCGCCGGTCGGAGCGCGATAGGGGCGCGAGGCGGGATTCTCGGCGGGGGCGTCGGGCTTGGTCGGCATCGGTCTCTCCTGGCTGCGACTCCGGCGGTGCCGGGGGGCGAGCCAGCGTACCGCGTCCGCCCCGCGGGGGTGCGGCTCAGTGGGCGAGGCCGGAGATGAACGGCAAGACGAGTCCCACCGCGATCAGGAGGATGATGATCCACTCGAGGAGCTCCATCCGCCGCGTCGACTGCTCGTCGGCCAACTTCTCGTAGAGCCGCTGCACCGTCTCCAGCTTCCGCATGACGCTCTCGTCCCACTCGTCGAGGTGGAAACGTCGGGCCATCCGGCGGTAGAGGCGAGCCAAGTACTGGTCGCCCACCAGCTTGACCGCGTTGTTGATGCTCTCGAAGAGGAGGGTGCTGTCCATCTGCAGGGCGGCCAGCCGGCGGCGCTCGTCGCGGTTGGCCCGCAGGCGGGGCCGCCGCGAGACCGAGCGGTAGGCGTGGTCGAGGACGGCGTCGAGGCGGTCGTCGAGGAAGCGCATCTCGAGGAGCTCGACGTTGCCGAACTCGAGGATGGTGAGCGTGTCCTGGGCCCGGGCGTCGAAGACGACCGCCGCGTTCCAGTCGATGATGGTGAGGTCGGAGCGGCCGTAGCTGAGCCGCGAGGCCATGGCGTCGGCGATCTCGTCGTCGGAGAGCGGCTCGTCGGCGGCCCGCAGGACGGCGGCGAGCGAGGGGGCGAAGGCGAGGAGGCTGCTCGAGGTCAGGGCGCCCGCGGGCTCCCCGTCGACGGCCCAACTCTCGGCGTGGAAGACCACGTAGTCCTCGACGAGGTCGACGAGGCCCGGCATGTTCACCGCCGTCCCCAGCGTCCCGAGGAGCCCGCGGGCCCGCTCGCGGGCGCTCTCCTGGAGCGTGCGCGACTCGTAGATCTCGCCGGCCAGGTGCACCAGGTCGTCGAGCGAGGAGCCGGCGAGCGGGATGCGGAAGGCGATGGTCACCGCCCCGAAGTCGAAGAGCGTGCACTGCACGGTCGGAGCCGTCTTCAACCTGCCGACGCGGACCGGAGCTGCGTCCTCGACGGTCTGCACCGGCGTGGGCTGGAAGTGGAGCGAGGGCGGCGTGCGGCGATCGCCGGAGAGCGATTCGCGGGTCGGCCGCGAACGGGCCAGGGCGGCTTGGGCGGCGTCGAGGTCGATGCCATGCCCCACGTCGAAGGCGAAGAAGACCCAGCAGGCGCCGCGCTCGATCCGCAAGGCAGTGGGCGGCGGACTGGAGACAGCGGCAGGGGTCGGATCGGGCATGGGCGGCTCTCGATCAGGAAGGGTAGCCGTCCTGCTGATAGCGTGCCGTGCGCCATGGGCTACCTCGTCACCCTCGACCCCGCGCGGCAGGACGTCGACGCCATCCACCGCCTCCTCGCCGCCACCTACTGGTCGCCCAACATTCGGCGCGACATCGTGGCCAAGGCCCTTGCCAACAGCATCACGGCGCTGGCCATCGAGGAGGAGAGCGGCACGATCGTGGGCCTGGCTCGGGTGGTCACCGATCGGGCCACCTTCGCCTGGCTGTGCGATGTCTTCGTGCTCGAGGCCCACCGCGGGCAGGGGCTCGCCATGGGCATGCTCGAGGCGCTCGAAGCCCATCCCGACCTGGCCACGCTGCGCCGCTGGTGCCTCGCCACGCGCGATGCCCACGGGCTCTACGAGCGACGCGGCTACCGGCCGGTCCGGCCCGGAGCGTGGATGGAACGGAAGGCCCCGGAAGCGGCCTGGCAGGAGGCCCCGGTCACTCCGTCCGAACGTTGATGTCGGCGAGACGGCCGTCGGTCATGCCCGACACCAGACTGGCGACCAGGTCGGCCGGGTCGAGGTCGGTCGGGGTGTGCAGCAGGAAGACGAGCTGTCGCTCGCCCTCCCGCATGGTCGCGCTCTTGGTCCGGCAGCGGTGCGAGGCGAGGACCAGCTTGGCCTCTTGGAAGGAGCGGGTGATGTCGGCGTGCTTGTCGAGGCGGATCCGCACGCGGCAACTGATGTGCGAGTCGAGCCAGTAGATCAGGACCCAGCTGAAGCCGGTGACGAAGGCCGCCAAGGCCCACTGTCCGAGGCCGCAGGCCAGGCCGATGATGACCACCGTGATGGCCTTGCCGGTCAGCTTGGGGTTGTCGAGCACGGTGCGGAAGCGGAGCAGGGCCCCGATGCCGAAGATGACGAAGGCCATGGTCTGGTTCACCCCGCTCAGCTCGGCGATGATCGTGCCCACCATGCCTAACAGGATCAGGGCCTTGCGTTCCTCGAGGTCGGTCAGCGGGTCGAGCCGCGTGGCCCGCCGCGGGTGCCAGGCCACGATCCAGGAGCAGCCCACGCCGAGGAGGAGGCTGAGGAGGAGCCGGATGAAGAAGAGGGGATGGAGGAACTGCTCCAGGCTCTGCTGGATCACGGTCCAGGAATCGCCTCGCGGATCGCCGTTGGCCGCCGCGGCGAGTCCCGTGCTGTCCTTGCTCAAGGCCTCCATGACCTGCTCTCCGCCGCCGGCCAGGGCCGCGGCGCAGACGGCCAGGGCGAGCGTGCCGGCCAGCGGAAGGACCCAGGGCGAGGCGGCGCGGGGAAGACGCGGAGCGGGCAGTTGGATAGGCATGGGTCGCAGGGGATCGGAAGGATTCGGGCCGGGGCTTGCCGCAGGGGGTCGGCGAGCCGAGGTCCCGCGAAAGGTCCATCTTCGCCAAACGGCTGCCCGCCGCCAATCCCTCGGCGGGTGATTCGTCGGCCCTTGGGACGGGAATCGCGTACGCGGACCTATCATGCCCCTTCCCCATGCGGAGGTGAGCTGATGCGGCGACCATCGTGGAACGAGTTCGGGTCCCGAGCCGACGACCGCGGCACCACGCGGCGAGGCATCGCCGGGGCGACCCTTGCGGCCCTCCTGGCCATCGCGTTCGGCTGCGGCGAAGCGGGCTCCGCCTCGGCTGGCGGCGATCAGCATGCCCAGTCGGAGCGCGACGGGGGGCACGACAAGAAGCACGACGGCGACAAGAAGAAGCACGACCGCGAGGGCGGGTCCAAGGCCGACCGCAGCCGCGAGGTCACCTACTTCCTCACCACCCACGGTGACGGCCGCATCGTGCCCTTCGTGGGGATCACCGCCGACGGCTCGCTCGTCTCGTCGATCCTGCAAGGTGTGCCCGACACCTACACGCTGCGCGAAGGCCGCTGCGTCACGCCGATCGCTGGAGGCGGCTACCTCCTGGTCGATGCCCACGACACCGCGACCCAGATCCTCCGCCTGGGGCCGCTCGCCGACGATGGCACGGTGGCCTTCCAGTCGGTCTTCCTCCAGAACGACGCAGCCAACCCGGCGATGAGACACACCTACCAGGTGGCCATCGCCCCCGACGGCTCGGTCTATTGCTCGAACCAGGACACCGACACCGTCACCCGCTACGCCGGCCCGAGCGCCTCGAACCCTGGGGCTCCGCTGCCGCCGCCGCCCTCCCTCGCCAAGCTCGACTCGCCCGCCCCGGGCCTCTTCCTGCCGAGCGAGAAGATGCACAAGGGCGGGCTGCACGAGGTTCGCGGCATCGTCTTCGGACCCGACGGACTCCTCTACGTCGCCGACCGCGACCGGCCGGAGGTCGCCGCCTACGACCCGGCCACCGGCGAGCGGAAGCGGATCCTCCTCTCGAGCGAGAACAAGCTCGGGCACCCGATCCAGATCGTCTTCACCCCGGACGGGAAACGCATGTTCGTGAGCGACAACGGGCGCGACTGCGTGTGGGCGGTCGACCTGGCGAGCGGGGCGGCAAGCGTCTTCGTGCCGGAGCACGCCAACGGCCTCAAGGAGGTCAGCGCCCTCCTCGTCGACGGCGACCGCCTGCTGGTCGCGGGGCGCGGCAACCGGGCCATCCTCTCGGTCAGCCTCGCGGACGGCACGATCGCCAGCGAGCCCTTCGTCAAGGACCTCAAGGACGACCCCGAGTTCCTGCTCCGCGTGCGCTAGCCTCGCTGCTCAGTGCTCGGTGCTGAACTCGAGCTCTTCGCCGGGAAAGGCCGGGGGCATCGCGAGCCGCTCCCGCATCGCGTTGAACTCGATCTCCAGGAGCTGCGGCTTGGCCGCGACGGCAGCGAGCTCGTTCACCCGCTGCTGGAGCCGGGCCACGATGTCGGGGTGGCCGCTGGCCACGTTGTTCTTCTCCGAGGGGTCGGCCTTCAGGTTGTAGAGCTCGACCGACGCGGGAAGCAGGGCCTTCCAGACCAGCTTCCAGTCGCCCTGCCGGACGCTCGCCCGGTAGGGCTCGATGTTGTAGACGATCTCGGTGCGCGGCGAGGGCTTGCCCTCGGCGATGGTGCCCCAGACGTCCATTCCGTCGAGCGGCTTGTTCTTGCCGAGCGAGCCGCCGGCGAGGTTGAGGAGCGTGGGGTACATGTCGACGACGTGGATCATCTCCTCGACGGTGGTGCCGGGCTTGATGTGGCCCGGCCAGTTGGCCAGGGCGACGACGCGGGTGGCGCCTTCGTAGAGGCTGCCCTTGCCGTCGCGATAGGGGCCGTTGTCGCAGGGGATGACCACCTTCGACATGTCGGCGATCGAGCCGGCGAACATGGCGTTCTTGGTGCCGCCGTTGTCGCTCTGGAAGACGATCAGCGTGTTGTCCCGCATCTTCTTGGCGTCGAGGGCCTCGAGCACGCGGCCGATCTGCTCGTCCAGCGCGGTGATCATCGCGGCGTAGGTCCGGCGGGTCGGGTCGGCGATGTTCTTGTACTGGTCGATCGCCTCCTGCGGCGCCTGGTAGGGCGTGTGCGGGGCGTTGAAGGTGAGGTACATGTAGAGCGGCTTCGAGCTGTCGTGCTTCTCGATGTACCGCACCGCGTCGTTCCCGATCAGCGTCGTCGAGTAGCCCTCCTCGATGAGCTTCTCGTTGTTCCGGTACCAGTCGACGGTGTCGTGCTCCTTGTGGGTGAAGTAGTCGATCTCGCCGATCAGCGGCCCATACTGGTAGTCGAACCCGCGCTGCCGGGGCCAGAACTTCTGGTCGCCATGGCCGAGGTGCCACTTGCCGACGATGGCCGTGTCGTAGCCGGCATCCTTCAGGGCCTGCGGCATCAGCCACTCGTCGGTGGGCAGGCCGTAGGTCGAGGGGGCGGGGATGACCAGGGTCTGCAGCCCGTAGCGGAACGGATAGCGGCCGGTCATGAGGGCAGCCCGGGTCGGCGTGCACATGGGCTGGGCGTAGAACGCCTCGAGCTTGGCTCCGGTCGCCGCGAGCTGGTCGATGTTCGGAGTGCGGATCTCCGCCCCGTGGAAGCCCACATCCTTCCAGCCGAGGTCGTCGGCCACGATGTAGATGATGTTGGGCGGGCCGGCGGTCGCGCCGCGGGCCGCAGCGAGGAGGAGGAGAAGCGGAAGGGCGAGGAACGACAGCGAACGCATCGACACAGGGGCACCTCGTGGTTGCTTCGCGCCGATCGAGGGACGACGGCGACGCAGCGATGCTACCCGCTCGGTAGGCGATTTGCCTGCTCGCCCTCGCCCACGCGCCGAAGGGGCCGCTGGCCGGCTCGAAGATGTCCCGGGCCGCGCGGTTGGGGATGTGGCCGCCGGTCACGAGGACGCACGGCTCGCCAGCTGCGTCGGCGAACTCCCGGGCGTCGTCGAGGTGGAGATGTCAGGCGAGCCTCACGATGACGAGGACGACGGCGGTGTCCGCCCGAGCGCTGGGGGCCGCGTGGGTTGGCTGGAGGCGGCGTCGGCCAGCGCGTCGTAGCACTCGGCGATGGTGGCCAAGGTGGCATCGTCGGGCACTGTGTGCCGCTCGGCCTGCGGCATGGCGAAGGCGCAGCAGGACTTGGCCTTGAGGCGGGGCCGGCGCTCGATGAGGCCAAGGTCCGGTGGGCGAAGCGGCGCGAGTGCCGGGCGATCCACGGGCGGCAGCGCCTTGGATGCGGGGGCGGTGCCACCAATGGTCGATGCGTTGCTGCCCGGGACTTCGACGAGAAGCTGCACGCTGGTGTCGCCCAAGGGGAATTCGACGACTAGGAATGCAGGCAGGGGTGGCACCGCATGCGCCGCCGGCGACTTCGGCGCGGGCGCCTCCGGCGGTCGGGACTGCGGAATGGCGGGTGTTGGCACCTCGGCGCGGGGCGGCGGGGCCGTCGCCATCCGACGCAACGAGCCGGAGCGGGCGAGATGCGGACGAAGGAACTCCGCCCAGGCCTCCGCCAGCGCCTGCAACGACGGATCGTCCATGCCCGAGGCCACCGCTTCCGTGTCGCGGACAGCATCGCCGGCCGTCCGGCGCACACCCGGTCCATGCTTCCTCAGGATATTCGGTCCTTTCCGCCGCCACTCCCCTCGAACCGCCAAATTGCCGTGCGTCCACAACGCCCCCGACGATAGGATCGGACTTCGTTCGGCAACCGGGCCCCGGCTTCCGGCCGGGCCCCGATGGAGACCTCCGTCAACACACGAAGGGGAGGGGGATGCATGCGCTGGCTGGCTCTCGTCGCTTCTGGACTCGTCTCGTCGGGTGCGAACGCGCAGGCGCTGCTGGGTCCCCTTCCGTATCTGAGTCTGGCTGATTCGCCATTCGATACGAGCCACCCGAGCTTCGCCGTCGAGAACTTCGAGGACGGGATCCTGAACATCGCGGGAGTGACCACCGACGGACCGCCGTCGTTCGTCCTCGGCCCCGGCGGCCTGACCGATTCGGTCGACGCCGACGACGGCCAGATCGACGGACTCGGACAGCAGGGCTGGTCCTTCTTCCACAACCCGGGCGCAGAAGGCATCACCTTCGACTTCAACCCGAAAGTCATGGGCGGGTATCCGACCCACGCTGGCATCGTGTGGACCGACGGCGAGGCCGAGGTCTACTTCCAGGCCTTCGGCCCCGGCGGGGAACTCCTCGGGACGCTCGGCCCGGTCCTCCTCAGCGATGGCAGCTACTACGGAACGACCGCGGACGACCGCTTCTTCGGGGCGGAGAGTCCCTGCGGCATCGCCCGCATCAAGATCTGGAATCTCGCTGGCGGGATCGAAGTCGACCACCTGCAGATCTCGTTCGCCCCTGTCTCGGGCGCGGCTCCCGCCGATCTCAACGGTGACGGGCACGTCAACGCCCCCGACCTTGCCTCGCTGTTAGGAGCGTGGGGACCGTGCCCCGGGGGCGACTGCTGCGCGGCTGATCTCACCGGGGACGGGGACGTCAGCGCCGCCGACCTGGCGGTTCTCCTCGGGGCGTGGACCGGCTAAGCAGCTTGCGGCTCCTGCGCCATCTCGGCGGAAGCGAGGATCGGCAGGCTGACTTCGCCGCTCGCGGGGCGTAGGCTACGCCCGACGTGCATCCGCGCCGGGCGGGTGCGGCTTCGGCCACTCCGTCGGTCCGATCATGACGCTTCTCCCGCTCGCTCTCCTTCGCGGCGCACTCATCGCGATCCTCGGCTTCGGTGGCGATCCGCCGCCGACCCAGCCGGAATCCAAGCCGGGCACCCCCGCGGCCGCGCCGGCAGCGCCTACCTTCGAAGGCCAAGACCGCTTCGACCAGGTCCGGAGCGTCGAGGAACTGAGGGAGCTCGAGCACGAGGTCCTCGACCTCGTCGAGAAGGTCCGGCCCTCGGTGGTCCTCCTCCGTGGCGTCGGTCGCGAGGGCTTCTCGATGGCCACCGGGGTGATCATCGACAAGGACGGACTCATCGCCACCTGCGGCCACGTCGGCCGCGAGCCCGGTCGCGACTTCATCGCCGTCCTCCCGGATGGCACTGAGCTCGAAGGCACGACGCTCGGGCAAGTCCTCGAGGGCGACGTCGATTGCGGTCTGGTGCGGGTCAAGACGGGAGGGCGCGAACTGCCAGCGGTTCCGCTCGGCACGACCAAAGGTTTGGCCCGCGGTGACTGGGTGGTCGCCCTCGGCTACACCCACGGCATCGGCGAGCACCATCGGCCGGCCCTCGCCCGCGTGGGGCGCGTCCTTCGCCTCACGCCGGAGTGCCTCTACATCGACGCTCCCATCGACGCCGGCGACTCTGGCGGACCGAGCTTCAACCTGCGCGGCGAAGTGGTCGGCCTCAACTCGCGATGCGGCCGGCCGAGCTGGCAGAACATCTCGACGGCCATCGACCAGCTCAGCGATCGCCTCGCGGAGTTAGAGCAGGAAGAAGCTCCCGGTGAGGCGCTCCACGCCGAAGCAGAAGGCGAGCCGGAGGAAGAGGCCGACGGGCCAGCGCCGCCGTCGATGCCCGAGGAGCCCGACGAGTCGGGCCCCGGGCGCCCGGCGCGGTTCGGCGGCGGCGACAGCAGCGCGGGCCGGCGATCGGTCGAGCGGGCGGTGCCGATCGATCCAATCGTGGCCGCGGCGAGTGGCTCGATGGTCCGCGTCCTCGTTGACGGCGATCTGGTGGCCTACGGCCTCTTCGTCGATCCCAGCGGGTTCGTCGTCACCAAGGCCTCACAGCTTCCGACAAGCAAGCCGATCACGGTCGAAGTCGGCGACGATCGATGGCAGGCCACCAAGGTGGCATCGGACTTCACGAGCGACGTGGGCTTGCTCCGCCTGGAGGTGGCGGAGGGCGGCATCGATCCCGCAGCGCGGCTCAAGCCAGTCCAGTGGGCGGTCGACGCTCGCGTGCGGCCAGGCGAGGTGCTTCTCTCCCCGCGTAGCAACGGCGATCCGCCGGCCCTCGGATTCGCGGCCATCGAAGAGCGGGAGAGCGACTACGACGATCTCGATCGGCCCTACCTCGGGCTCCAGACTCGCCGAGCGACGCGCGAGGAATTGCAGCGGGCCGAGGTCGGCCGGGCCGTCACCATTCGCCGCGTGGTGGCCGGCACGCCAGCGGAGCAGGCTGGATTGGCGGTTGGAATGATCCTCCGCTCGGTCGACGGCCAAGAGGTCGACTCCCCCGAGGCGTTGCGTCGCCTCCTCCAGAAGCGCCAGGTTGGGGATCGAGTTCGCGTCGAGTCGGTGGAAGGGGACGCCGCGAGCTCCCGGTCGATCGTCCTCGCCTCGCGACGCGGACGCGACGTCGATCCCGAGGCCCGCCGCGGAAACACGTCGACCCCGATCTCCCGCCGCTCGAGCGGCTTCGGCCAGATCCTGGCCCACGACGCGGTTACCCATCCCTCGCAAATGGGCGGTCCGCTGGTCGACCTCGAAGGTCACGTGGTCGGCATGAACATCGCCCGCTACGACCGCACGGCGACACACGCCCTGCCCGCTGCCCGCATGGCCAAGCTCTGCGAGCGGCTGATGGCGGAGGCGACGGCGCCGACGAAGGCGATGCCCCAAGGAAAGCGGGAGCGGGTGCCGGCCAAGGCGGAGTGACGCGATACCGCAAGAATCGCGCGATGGACCGCCGCGAGCGTCGACCGCTTCGACACGACCGAAACACGGTGCTAGTCTGGCGGGCTCCGTCGGCCACCGGACGTTCGACTCGTCCCAGGTCGGCGGCCACATCCTGAGGAGACCCCATGGGACCGAACCGACTCTGGGCCACCGCGATCGCGCTTGGCGCGAGCGTGGCCGCCTTCGTCGCCCCTGCGCCTGCCGCGGCTGACCAGAAGCCCAACATTCTTCTGATCGTTTCGGACGACACCGGCTACGGCGACCTCGGCCCGTACGGCGGCGGCGAAGGCCGCGGCATGCCGACGCCGAACATCGATCGCATGTCCGCCGAGGGCATGACGTTCTTCTCCTTCTACGCCCAGCCGAGCTGCACGCCCGGTCGCGCCGCGATCGTCACCGGTCGCATCCCGAACCGGAGCGGCATGACGACCGTGGCCTTCCAGGGCCAGGGTGGCGGGTTGCCCAAGGCGGAGTGGACGCTGGCCTCGGTCCTGAAGACGGCCGGCTACCAGACCTACTTCACCGGCAAGTGGCACCTCGGCGAGGCCGACTACGCCCTCCCCAACGCCCACGGCTACGACGTCATGGAGCACGCCTTCCTCTACCACTGCAACGCCTACACCTACGGCGACGCGGAGTGGTTCCCCGACATGGATCCCAAGCTCCGCGAGATGTTCTGGAAGGTCACCAAGGGCTCCATGTCCGGCCTCGCCGGGCAGCCGGCCAAGGAGGACTTCAAGGTCAACGGTCAGTACGTCGACACCCCCGACAAGGGCGTGGTCGGCATTCCCTTCATGGACAAGTACGTGGAGCAGTCGGGCCTCAAGTTCCTGGAGCAGGCGGCCAAGAAGCCGGACCAGCCCTTCTTCATCCACATCAACTTCATGAAGGTCCACCAGCCGAACATGCCGGCTCCCGAGTTCAAGCACAAGTCGATGTCGAAGTCGAAGTACGCCGACTCGGTCTGCGAGCTCGACGCCCGCATCGGCCACGTCATGGACAAGCTCCGCGAACTGGGGCTCGACAAGAACACCCTCGTCTTCTACACGACCGACAACGGGGCTTGGCAGGACGTCTATCCCGACGCCGGCTACACGCCCTTCCGCGGCACCAAGGGCACGGTCCGCGAGGGCGGCAACCGCGTCCCGGCCATCGCCATCTGGCCCGGCAAGGTCAAGCCCGGCATGCGCAACCACGACATCGTGGGCGGCCTCGACCTCATGGCCACCTTCGCCTCGGTCGCCGGCATCAAGCTCCCCGAAAAGGACCTCGAGGGGCAGCCCACCATCTTCGACAGCTTCGACATGACGCCGCTCCTCACCGGCAACGGCAAGTGGCAGCGCAGCTCCTGGTTCTACTTCACCGAGGACGAGCTGTCGCCGGGCGCCGCCCGGGTCGGCAACTACAAGGCGGTCTTCAATCTCCGCGGCGATGACGGCCAGCCCACCGGCGGCCTCGCGGTCGACACCAACCTCGGCTGGAAGGGGGCCTCGAAGTATGTGGCCACCGTGCCCCAGGTCTTCGACCTCTGGCAGGACCCGCAGGAGCGCTACGACATCTTCATGACCAACTTCACCGAGCGCACCTGGACCATGGTCACCATCGGGGACGCCGTGCAGGAGCTCATGAAGACCTATGTGAAGTACCCGCCGCGCAAGCTGCAGAGCGAGACCTACACCGGCCCGATCACGATCTCGCAGTACGAGCGGTTCCAGCACATCCGCGACACCCTCGAGAAGCAAGGGATGAACATCCCGCTCCCGACCGGCAACTGAGCCTGGGCTCCCACACCGTTCGACCAATCCCGCTCCGCCGGCCCACCAGCCGGCGGAGTTCTTTTCTATCCTGAGGAACGCCATGCTCCGCCACCTCGTCCTCGCTCTTGCCGCGGCTCTCCACCTCCTCCCGTCGGCCTTGCTCGCGGAGGACCTTCCCTCCTGGAACGACGGACCGACCAAGGCGGCCATCGTGTCCTTCGTCGAACGAGCCACCAAGGAAGGATCGCCCGACCTTGTGCCGATCGCGTCGCGGGTCGCCGTCTTCGACAACGATGGCACGCTCTGGTCGGAGCAACCGGTCTACTTCCAACTCCTCTTCGCCGTCGATCGGATCAAGGCCCTGGCCCCGCAGCATCCGGAGTGGAAGGAGAAGGAGCCCTTCCGCTCGGTGCTCGCCGGCGACCTGAAGGCGGCCCTCGCGGGTGGCGACAAGGCGGTCCTCGAACTGGTCGAGGCCACCCACACCGGCATGACCACCGAGGAGTTCGAGCGGACGGTGAAGGAGTGGATCGCCACCGCCCGGCACCCGACCACCGGCCGGCTCCTGACCGAGATGACCTACCAGCCGATGGTCGAGCTCCTCGCCTACCTGCGGGCCCACGGCTTCAAGACCTACATCGTCTCGGGCGGCGGCATCGACTTCATGCGACCGTGGGTCGAGGCGAGCTACGGCGTGCCGCCCGAGCAGGTGATCGGTTCGAGCGTGAAGACCAGGTTCGAGCTGCGCGACGGGAAGCCGGTCCTGGTCAAGCTGCCCGAGATCGGCAGCATCGACGACGGTCCCGGCAAGCCGGAGAACATCGAGCTCCACATCGGGCGCCGGCCGATCGCCGCCTTCGGCAACTCCGACGGCGACCAGCAGATGTTGGAGTGGACGGCGGCGGGGTCGGGACCGACCTTCTGCCTTCTCGTTCACCACACCGACGCCGCCCGCGAGTGGGCCTACGACCGGCACTCGTCGGTCGGCAAGCTCGACAAGGCGCTCGACGAAGCCAACGCTCGCGGCTGGACCGTGGTCGACATGGCCAAGGATTGGAAGACGATCTATCGCTCGACGGCGAAGTGAGCGGTGCCGCGCCGCTCAGCTCCCGCAGGGGCCCCATGCCCCGAGCAGGATGGCGAGGTCGGCGCCGTCGGTGTCGCCGTCACGATCGACGTCGCCGCCGGTGCCGACCGGGCCCGGCGTGCCCCAGCCGCCGAGCAGGATCCCGAGGTCGACCGCATCGACCGTGCCGTCGCCATTGCGATCGGCAGGGCACTGGCCGGGGAGCTGGGCCACGACCACGGCCTGATCGCCGTTGGTGAACTCGATCCGCAGGGCGACGTCGCCGCGCTCGTTGATGCTCGAGCGTCGTCCGCTGTTAGGCCCGCTGCGGAAGGCGGGGGCCAGCGTGCTGATCTGGCGAGCGGGCTCGCCGTGGAAGGAGACGAACTCGCCGTGCCGGGCGATGAAGTGGGTCGCCCCGTCGGGGTCGACCGCCCAGCAGCCGATGTTGTTCGAGTTGTTGATGCCGGGGCCCCGGACCTTGGCCATGATGAGGATCCAGCCGGAGTCGGTGCTGGCGACCGCCGCGGGGAAGGAGGGGGACATGAGGTCGTCGATCTCGACGCCGGCGCCGAAGCCGTAGGCGGCGTTCCCTTCCTTCATCACGGCGACGCCCGCTTCGCCTGGCGTGGTCACCACCACCGCCGAGTCCTTCTCGTCGGGAAGCCCGAACCAACTGAAGCGGGCATGGAAGGCGGTGGTGCCGTCACTGGCGACGGCGGCGATCGGCGACTCGATCGAGTCGTAGAACCCAAGCGGCCCGAGCTGGCCCTTGACCGCGAGCGGCACCACGCCGCCCGGGGTGGCGTGCCAGAGCCCGTAGACGAGCGAGCCGCCCGAGTCGACGCTCATCCCGAAGGCGGCGCCGTCGGTCGAGAGGCCTTGGGTCCAGAAGATGCCCGGCACGCCGGCGAACGTGCCGCCGATCGGAGACGGGTCGCCCGACTTCACGAGGCACTGCAGGAGGCCCGGCCATCCTCGCCACCGTGACGACATGCCGCCTTGGGCGCCGTTGAGCGGTGTGTCGAAGCCGACGCTGCCGTCGTTCCCGAGGAGCACCTGGCATTCGTCCATCACGCCGAAGGTGGTGCCGGCCAGGCCTGGGGCGCCGTTCCCTTCGCGGGCCACCATGGTGAGTCCGCCGAACCAGGTGAGGAAGAGCGCGAAGTCGTTGCCCGCGTTGACCGTGCGGCCGGCCAACTTGCCGCGCAGGGCGACCAGCCCGTCGTCGTTGAAGGCGATGAGGTTCGAGATCCAGTCGAAGGTCAGGCCGCCGCTCCCCGGGGCGACCTCGCCGGGCAGGGCGACCTTCTGGACGGCCCCGTTGATCATCCGAAAGATCCCGGTCGGCGTGCCGGGCAGGGCCAGCGGACCGCTGAAGCCGACGTCGCCGTTGTCGTTGAGGATGGGGCCGTAGAGGTACGACACGAACTCGCCGAAGTGCACGCCGGGGGCGCCGGGCACGGGGTAGTCCTCGCCGATGATGAGCCCGAGCACTTGCGGGTTGTTGTAGAGGGTGAACCACTCGCCGCTGTCGGCGATCGGTCCGGTGGTGTCGGCCTGGAAGGCGACCTGGCCCGACGCGTTGATCGCGACGCCGCCGAAACTGGTGTAGGTCCCGCCAAGCGTTCCCGGAGCCGGCTTGCCGGTTTCGGCGACGACGCGGAAGCCGTAGACGTCCGCGAACGCCGTCGAGGCGGCGAGAAGCGTGGGGGCGAGCAGGGCGAGGCGGGTGGAACGGCTGGCCATGGCGTGACTCCGGCGTGAGGCGTGGAAGGCCGGACGGCGATGTCCGGCCGCCGAGGACGCGGAAAGGGCGGCAGCCGGGCGACACGCCAGGGATCGATTTCTCGCCAACCGTTCCGGGAACTGGGCTTCCTCCGGAAGTCGCGAGAACTCGGTCATGGACCGCCGGGAATACCCCGCGGCCGGCCAAGGCCCTGCCCCGCCCCCGCCTCCCCGATGACCCGCCCCGATGACCCGCCCCGCCCCGATGACCCGCCCCGACGGACCCACCCGATGGACGCACGGACCCGGCAAGCCTTCGCCCTTTGGACCCGAGCCCAACCGGCCGTCTCGGCGTTCGTCTTCGCCTTGGTGGGCGACCGGGCGGAGCGGGACGAGGTGCTCCAGATGACGGCCCTCGCCATCCTCGAGTCGATCGAGGGCTATGACGAGTCGCGACCCTTCCTGCCCTGGGCCCTCGGCATCGCCCGCCGCGAGGTGAGCAACGCCCGCCGGGCCCGGGCTCGCCAGCCGGTACTCTCCGACGCCGCGGAAGCGGCCTTGGCATCGGCGGTGGTGGCGGTCGAGGAATCGGAGCGCGACCGGCTCGTCCACCTCTCGACCTGCCTCGCCGAACTCGAGGGCCGATCGCGCGAGATCTGCGACCTCCGCTACCGTTCCGGCCTCAAGCCAGGTCGCAACGCCGAGCTGCTCGGCCTGCGGGCCAACACCGTCGCCAAGTCGCTCGAGCGGATCCGCGAGGAACTCCGCCAGTGCCTCGAGCGGCGCGAACGGGCAGGGGGGTTGGGATGACCAGTTCCGACTGGACCGGGCTCGTCCATGGCTACCTCGATGGCACGCTCGACGCCGAGGGGCAGGCCGAACTCGCCCGGGTGATCGAGTCCGATCCCGAGGCGGCCCGAACCGCCGCCGAACTCGTCCTCCTGCACGACGCCCTCGATCGCGAGTTGCGGGACGCCCCCGACGGTCGTCGTTCCGCCCACACGCTGCTACGGCGAACCGTCCTTCGCCGGGCAGTCGCGGTGCTCGCCACCTTCGTCGTCGCCCTCACCGCTGGCTGGTTCGCCATCGCGGTCGCCCGACCGGCGTCGGCGGCCGAGGTCCTGGCTCGGCTCGCTGCGGTGGCCCATGCTGCCGACCGGACTTATCTCCTGCGCGAAAACCCCGAGCCCTCGACGCCGGCCGTCCGCTCGCCCCCGCGGGCCGGGAAGCGCCCGGCGGTGCCGGTCGACGGGGCGAACCTCTTCGTCCGCGCCCCGGATCGATACGTTCTCGAGCGCCACGGCGATGGCGGCGGTCTGGTCGTCTCGGGAAGCGACGGCAGCGAGGCGTGGATCGTGCCGGACGCGGGGCCGGTCCGCGTCTCCCGCGATCCGCGACGCTTCGCCGGAGCCGTGCCCGGCTCGCGCACTGGCGTGCCCTTCGCCGATCCCCGCGACGGGCTCGATGAACTGGCCGCGAACTACGACCTGCGGCTCGAGCCGGCCGATCCGGCGACGCCCGGGGCGCTCGATCGAATCGTCGCCACCCGACGGCCGGAGGCCCGCGGTGGACCGAAGCTGGTCGAGATCGCCTTCGACGCCTCCACCAACCGCATCCACGCCATGCGCCTCGACCACCTGCCGCAGGCTCGCGGCGGACCGCGCTCGGTCCTCTTCGAATTGGTGGACGACGCGCCGCTGCCGAGCGACTTCTTCTCCCACGCCGCCCACCACGACGCGAGTCGGGCCGTGATCCTCGAGGACTGATCCATGCCGAGTTGGCTTCCTTCCCTTGTCGCGGCCGGGCTCTCCTTGGCGGCAAGCGCGCTCTCCCTCCAGACGACGCCCAAGCCCACGCCGCGGCCCCCGAACTTTGTCTTCGTCCTGGCCGAGGCCCAAGGCTGGTCGAGCACCTCGGTCGACATGGACGGCACGCCGCCGTCGTTCGCGAAGCCGGCGGGACTCACGCCGAACCTCGAACAGCTCGCCGCCGACGGCATGCGCTTCAGCGACTTCTACGCCATCGCCCCGCGCTGCACGCCGTCGCGAGCCAGCTTCGTGACCGGGATCTCGCCCGCCAAGCTGCGCATGACCTACCAAAACGAGGGTGGGACCAACCGCCGTGCGAAGGACGGCGAGCCCGGGCCCGAGCGGACGCGGCTGATCCCGCCGCCGGCGGAGTCGTACCTGCCGGAGGGCGTGGCCACGACGGGCGCGGCGCTCCGCGAACTCGGCTACGGCACGGCCCACTTCGGCAAGTGGCACGCCGGGCGGGCCGATCCGAAGGCCAACGGCTTCGACGCCTCCGATGGACCGAACTCGAACCAAGGTCCCGAGCGAGGCGTGGAGCCGAACCCGAAGCAAGCGGTCGAGATCACCGATCGGGCCATCGCCTTCATGCGCGAACAGGTGAAGGCGGGGAAGCCGTTCTTCGTGCAGGTCTCGCACTACGGCTTCGGCAGCGAGGACGAGGTCACGCCCGAGGCCCTGGCCTTGGCTCGCGAGCGGGCGCCGGGCCTGAGCGGCAAACAACTGGCAGCGGTGGCCGGGGCCTACGACGTGGACCGCTCGCTCGGCCGCTTGCGGGCGGCGCTGGTCGAACTGGGCGTGGCCGACCGCACCTTCATCCTCTATAGCTCGGACCACGGGGCGCAGGGTGGAGGTGGAGGTGGAGGTGGGGTTGGGGGCGGCGGCGGCGGGAAGCGAGCCCTTCCCAATCCGCCCTTCCACGGGGCGAAGGGGAGCGTGGCCGAGGGCGGCATCCGCGTGCCCTTCATCGTGGCCGGCCCCGGCATCGAAGGCGGCGCCGTGAGCCACGTGCGGGCCACGGGCATGGACGTGCTGCCGACCCTGCGCGACCTCGCCGGCTCGCCGCTTGCGAAGGCGGCCGATCGCGACGCCCGCACCGCGGTCGAAGGCGGGCGCCTGGCGCCGGTGCTGCGGGCGGGCGGCAAGGGAACGGTGGATCGACCGCGCGAGGAGATCGTCATCCATTTCCCGCACTATGACCTCAACAACGGCGGCCCGGCCTCGGCGATCTATCTCGGCGACTACAAGCTGGTGCGGAACGACGACACGCGGAGCATCACCCTCTACGACATCGTCCACGACCCGACCGAGTCGAAGGACCTGGCCTCGGCCATGCCGGAACGGGTGCAGGACCTAACCAAGCGCCTCGATGCCTACCTCGACGCCATCAAGGCCCCGCGGGCCACGGTGCGGGAGGGCGCCGCGGCGCCGGACGGCCGCGCGAAGAAGAGTACGGGATCCAACAGCTGAGATCGGAGGCGCCCCCATGGATCGAGCAAACATCTGGACCACCTTGCTTGCCGTCGTCGGGTCGTGCACGCTCTCGCTAGCGATCGCCGCAGCCCATCCGCCAGATGAGTTCGACGCCGCTTCGAGCCGCGTCTGGACCAACGCCCGGACCGGCGAGCGGGTGACGGGCGCGTTCCTGTCTTCGCACGGCGGCAAGGTGGTGGTCACCACGCCGAGCGGCGAGCTGGCCACGATTCCACTGGCCGACCTCGCCCCCGACGCCAAGGCCGAGGCCGACGCCCGCATCGCCGCGATCCGGGCCGTGAACGACGCCTTGCTCGCCCAGGCCGTGGCGCCGTCGGGCGCGAAGCCGCCCCAAGCCGCGGTCTTCGACGCCTTCGCGCCCTTCGTCACCACCCGCTTCGACGAGCGCTGGCTGTACGTCGAGAGCGACGGCATGCCGCACGAACCGCTGGCCATGGCCCCGATGGTCGGCATCACCTCGTGGCAACAGCAGGTGCCGCTGCCACAACCGTACCGCGGGACGAACGCGTGGCAGATCCCGCTGAAGCCCGAACTCGCCGACCAGCCGATCTCGGGGCGCAACGCCCTCATGCGCGGGGCGGTGGCCCTGGCCGCGAACGGCGTCCCGATCTTCAACGCCCTCAACAACCGCGGCGTCGACACCCTCGCCGTCGGTGAGCTCGACCAGTTCGGCGGCCACGCCGGCCGCGGCGACGACTACCACTACCACGCCGCGCCCCTCTTCATCGAGAAGGTCGTCGGCAAGGGAAAGGCCATCGCCTACGCCCTCGACGGCTTTCCCATCTACGGGCTCTTCGATCCGCAGGCCAAGCCGGGGGACGAGAAGGCGTGCCCGTGCGGCTCGCAGGAACCGCTCGATGAACTGAACGGGCACTTCTGCACGGTGCCCAAGGGCGAAGGCATTGGCGGCGGGACGCGCTCCTATCACTACCACGCCTCGACGACCTTCCCCTACATCAACGGTGGCTTGCGGGGGAAGGCGACGCTTGAAGGCAGCGGCAACGAATCGCAGGTCGTCCCCCAGCCGCGGGCCAACGTGGTCCGCGAATGGCTGCAGCCCCTGAAGGGTGCCCGCATCACCGGCTTCGAGCAGAAGGGACCGAAGGCGTGGTCGCTGCGGTATGAGGTCGACGGGGCGGCGTCCTTCGTCAACTACCGCGTCGAGGACTCAGGCAAGGTCGTCTTCGACTTCGTCGGGCCCGACGGCGCCAAGCGGACCGAGGAGTACAGCGGGCGCGGCGAGGGCGGCCCGCCGCGCGAGGGTCGAGGTGGACGACGAGGCCAGGGCGGGGGAGACCGTCCGCCGCCGCCGCCACCTCCGCCGCCCGCCGGATCGCCTCCTCCGTCCGAGGCGCCGAAGAAGGGACTCGCCCTAAGCTCGTCGGGCCTCGACCCCCGCGGTCTCCTCGACGCCCGCTTCACCTGCGACGGCGAATCGATCGCCCCGCCCTTCGCGTGGAGCGGCCTGCCGGCCGGCACCAAGAGCCTGGCCCTCACCATCCACCACATCACGCCCGACGACACCGAGCGGGTGTACCTCGTCCTGAGCGGCATCCCGGCCTCGACCACCTCGTTGGCGGCCGGGCAGTCGGCGCTCGGGCACTTCGGGAAGAACAGCGTCAACGACCGGGCCGAGTACGCCCCGCCGTGCTCGAAGGGCCCTGGCGAGAAGCGCTACGTCGCGACCCTCTATGCCCTATCCGCCGAGCCGGCCGTGCCGAGCGGTGCGTCGCCAACGCGGAGCGAACTGCTCGCGGCGATCAAGGAGATCACGCTCGGCTCCGCGACGCTCGAGCTGCGCTATGCGCGTCCGAATGGGGCGGCCTCGGATCCAGACCGTCCGCGCGGCCAGGAAAAGCCGCGCGGCCTGCTCGACCGGATGACCGCGTTCCAGACCGACGTGCCGGTCCATCCGATCGATGTCGTCCTGATGCAGCCGACGGCGACCTCGATCGTGGCCACGGTGATGGTCGCCGAGCAGGGCCGCGTGGTGCTCGAGCACTGGACGCCGGGCTCGACGCGGCGCTCGCAGTCGGCGGTGGTACCGGTCGAGCCGGGGAAGCTGGCCTCGATCCTGATCGATGGCCTCGCCGCGGGCGCGGAGCATCGCTACCGCGTCGGACTGCTCAAGGACGGCGCATCGACCCCGGCTTGGGGCGAGGAAGGCCGCTTCCGCACCAAGCCGGGTCCGGGCCGTGCATTTCGATTCGCGATCCAGGCGGACTCGCACCTCGACGCCAACATGGATACCGCGACGTACGCGGCGACGCTCCGCACCGTGCGGGCGGAGGCGATGGCGGGACGGGCCGACTTCCTGGTGGATCTCGGCGACACCTTCATGACCGACAAGCGGGGGCAGGACTACGAGCGGGCCCGGCCGCAGTACGACGCCCAACGCTACTACTTCGGCTTGGTGTGCGACGCGGCGCCCCTCTTCATGGTGCTTGGGAACCACGACGGCGAGAAGGGGAGCGCCCCGCGAGGCATGGGAGCGTGGTCGTATCGCGAGCGGACCGAGCGATTCCCGCCGCTCGCGATCGACGGGCGGATGTACAGCGGCGACACCAGCTTCCGCGAAGGGCACGGGGCGAACCACTACGCCTTCGAATGGGGCAACGCCCTGGTTGTCGTGCTCGATCCGTTCTGGCCGACCACCGAACGGACGCGCGATGGCGGGGGCGGAGCGGGCGGCGGGGCGGGGGTCGCCAAGCTCGAGCCGGTCGACTCCAGTTGGGGGATGACCCTCGGCCGCGAGCAATACGACTGGCTGGCCGAGACGCTGGCCGCGTCGAAGGCCAAGCAGAAGTTCGTCTTCATCCACCATCTGGTCGGCGGGATCGGCGGTCCGGCCGCTCGGGGCGGCGTGGAGAGCGTCCCTTTCTTCGAGTGGGGCGGCCGGAACGCCGACGGCAGCGAGGGGTTCGCCCAGCATCGATCCGGCTGGCCGATGCCGATCCACCAACTCCTGGTGAAGAACGGCGTCACCGCCGTCTTCCACGGGCACGACCATCTCTACGTGCACGGCCCGCTCGACGGCATCCACTACCAGTGCGTGCCGCAGCCCGGCAACATCGCCGGCGGCACGCGCAGCGCGGACGAGTACGGCTATGCCTCGGGGACGATCCTCGGCAGCCCCGGCTGGCTCGGCGTCGGCGTGGCGGACGACGGCACGGCGACGGTCGAGTTCATTCGCACCGCCGCCGAGGGCCGCGGTGGAGGGAAGGCGAGCGAAGCGAACGGCACGGTGGTCGACCGCTACACGATCGCTCCGCGCGGAGGATGAGCGATCCCGAGCTTGCTCGCGGGAGCGGTCGCTGCAGCCTTATCGGGCTGATCGGCGGGCCCTGCGATGCGCGCGGGACTCGCTCCGGCGACGCCGTGCCCGCTCTTTCGCGCCTGCGTCTTGTGACGCTGGGAGCGCGCCGCTAGCGTGCAACCCACGTCGAGCCGAGCAGTCGGAGGGTTCCGCGGCGAGTCGTTTCGCCCTGCCCGCCGGCGGCCCCGACGTCGATGAGGAAAGAGAGAAGTCTGGCATGCGCCCGAAGCAGTTCCGTGTCGCGGCGACGTCCGTCGTCGCCTGCGCCCTGGCCGCCCCGCTCCACGGGGAGCTTCTCACCAACGGCGGGTTCGACCTCGAGCCGAACTTCGGGGCTGGCGTCCTCGGCGATGCCGGATACTCCGCCCTCACCGGGGACCAGATCCCCGGCTGGACCATCGAGGTGGGGCACGCGGCGACGGTCCACAACACGGCGCTCTACCCGACCATCACCGGGCCGTACACCATCAACCTCGATGGCGAAGGCTACCAGGGTGTCAACGCCAACCTGTACCAGGACTTCCCGAGCTTGCTCTGCGCCCCGTACCGCCTGGCCTTCGATTGGCAGGGCTGGGTAGCGAGCAGCACGCCCCGCATGGACGTCTCGGTGGTCGATACCGTCACCGGCGAAGTGCTGGTGAGCCTCAACACGGGATTCGACGCCAACCTCCACCACGAGGTGCTGTCCTTCCACGGAACGGGCAACGTGCTTCGCCTGCGGGTCCGCGAGAATCCCGAGTCGGGATCCAACGACAACGCCTTCCTCGTCGACAACTTCAGCGTCGTCCAGCTCAAGGGCAAGGGCCCCGACCTGAACGGCGACGGGGCGGTGAACGCCAAGGACCTCGCCATGCTGCTCGGCCTATGGGGCGGTTGCGGCGCGGACTTCGACGGCGATGGCGTCACCGGGGCGAGCGACCTCGCCGTCATGCTGGGGGCGTGGACCGGCTGAGGCTCGAGCGATCTGCCGGAGCCGTCGGTGAACTCCCCTACGAGTCCGCGCGGGAGACGGAACGCTCGCTCCGTCGCCGCGAGCCGGTCACCGCGAGCGAGGCCAACAGCACCATCGCCCCGGGGGCGGGGACCCACACCGTGGTGAAGCGCCCGATCTCATTTCCGGTGGCCGGATCGAAGATCCGGTATGACGGGTCGACCAGGCCAACGATGTCGCTTCCCCCGGAGCCGTTGCTCTTGGTCAGCGTCGCCGAGATGAACTCCGCCTGGCCTGTCCCGGTTGAGAACTCGTACGAGAACACCTCCGACGGCCCCACCAGCGATGGCCAGATGATGTCGATCTGGGAGCTGGATGGCTGGGCGCTGATCATGCCGCCGCCATGCTCGTCGATGGTGAGGGTGAGCGAGGTGATGCTCCCGCCGGTGTAGAGGTAGTTGGCGTGGAAATCGTCGAACGCGGGGCCTGACTGCATGTTCCAGGTGTGAACGAAACTCGGCGCCGACGTCGCTACGGTGGCGGCGCCCCCGGCCAGTACGGTGGCCAAGCAGGCCGTCAAGACGGCTGTTCGCTTCATTGTGGTGCTCCTTGCGAGGCTCGGTCCGGGCCACGGGCTGGTCCGGGCGCGATGAAGCCTCGCATCCTGATGGTCCCGCCACCTGCGGCGGCGATCATCAGGGAGAGATCCCTGATCCCTCGGATTGTGGAAGGGCGCGGTCGGGCCGCATCCCCATGGCCTCGCCGGATGTCTCCGGTTCTGGCTGAAGCTCGGGGGCTGGCGGCCCGGTTCGCTGCCTCCGTCAGGTCAGCCCCACCCAGTCCGGCTGGGCCACTTCCTTCCAGCGGGCCCGGATCGCCTCGAAGCGGGCCGCCGGGAGCGGTCCGCCCTTGGCGAGAAGCTCGGCGTTCTGCTTCCAGCGCTCGGGCTTGGTGGTGCCCACGATGGCCACGTGGACGCCGGGCACGGCCAGGGTGAAGCGGAGGGCGATGCCGGCGGCGCCGTCAGGGCCGTTGTCGCTCGCGGCGGGGCCGCGGGTGAAGTCGTAGTCGAGTTTCCGGAGCCGCTTCCAGTACTCGACGACGTAGCCGTTGTCCGGCTCCTTCTCGTAGCGCCAGACGGCGTTGGCGATGGGCCGTTTGGCGATCACGCCCATGTTGCGGGCCTTGGCCTTGGGGATGGTGAGTTCGATGCACTGCTGGTCGGCGATGCTCACCGAGGTCTGCAGCGTGTCGAAGCGGCCGGTCTCGATCGCGAAGAGGGCGTTCTCGCCGTCGCCGCTGTAGCCGATGTAGCGGGTCTTGCCCGCCTTCTTCGCCTCTTCGAGGGCGGCGATGCACTCGCCCTTCTGGAGGATCTCCTTGCTGCAGGAGTGGAGCTGGACGAGGTCGAGGTGGTCAGTCTTCAGCCGTTCGAGGCTGCGATCGATCGACTGCTTGATCGACGCCGCGGTCCAGCCGGCGTCGCCCTTCTCCATGTGGCCGACCTTGGTGAAGAGATAGAACTCCTTACGGCGGCTGGAGACGGCCTTCCCGATCGACTCCTCGCTGCCGGCGTAGCACTCGGCCGTGTCGATCACGTTGAGCCCGGCGTCGAGGGCCGAGTTGAGGATGGCGTCGACCGTGGCCTGGTCGATCCCCTGGTAGCCAATCTCGGCGCCGCCGAAGCCGAGCACGGTGACCGTCATGTCGGTGGCTCCGAAGCGGCGCTTCTCGAGGGTCGTTCCGGACGCGGGGGCCTGGGCCTTCGGTGTCGCGGCCGGCGCAGTCTGACCACGAGCCATCGACGAGGAGAAGGCGGCCAGGGCGGCGGCGCTGGCGAGGAACTCACGGCGGGTCGGCTGCGGCATGGGGATGGCTCCTTCGGGCGATAGTCGCTCCTGGCACGCCGAGCGGCGCGGTCGCGACGCGGCGACAGGCTATCGCGCCGTCGGCCGAACGGGGAATGAAAACGGGCCCGCCGCGTGAAGCAGGCGGGCCCGCGGGTGCCCCGGCGCGAACGCTCAGGAACAGGGGCCCCACGCCCCAAGGAGCGTCGCGAGGTCGCTGCCGCCGACTTGTCCGTCGCCGTCGAGGTCACCCTCCGGCCCGCTCCCCCAGGCACCGAGCAGGACCGCGAGGTCGGCCGCGTCGACCACGCCATCGAGGGTCAGGTCGCCGAGGCAACTCGCCGCCGGCTGGGACTCGTGGCACCCCATGTCGACGAAGTCGATGCCACCGTGGGGGAGCGTCGTGACGCCCGTGTTGGCGACCTCGGGCAGGTCGACCTTCCGCTCCTGGCCGTCGAGATCGAAGGCTGGATCGCTGTCGTAGTCGACCCCGGCATCGATGCATGGCGAGCCGACCCGGAGGTGCAAGTCGTCGTCCAACGTGCCGGCGATGTCGTCGACTCCGTCCGGATCGACGAAGAGAGGATCGAGGTTGGTAGCTCCCTCGGCCAGGTAGCTACTCAAGTCGCCCTGCATGCAGCTATGGAAGAGCCCGATGTACGCCGCTGGATCCGCGAGGGCGGTGTTCCGCACCTGCCGCTGGGCGAGCGGCGTCCCGATCGCACCGGTGTTCCCCCAGAGGATCGAGCCGCCCAGGTAGCACTCGGCGTCGACGATGGCCGGGATGTTCACCACGACGCCGCCCGTCTTCGAGGTCGCGCTGTTGCCGGTCACGGTGCAGCCGACCACGCCGATCGACTCGCCGACGAAGGAGATCGCGCCGCCATCCCAGGCACCATTCCCGGAGAGGAGCGAGGTGAGGAGGATGATCCGCTCGCCGTCCGCCGCGACTGCTCCACCTGCCATGCCGGCGTGGTTGCCAAGGAAACGGCAGTTGGTGGTCCAGAAGCGAATCGAGTTCCAGTCGGTCTGGTCCTCGTCGGAGGTCCAGTAGATCGCGCCGCCGACCGTGGTAGCGTCGTTGTCGATGAAGGAGGAATTGTCGACCATCAGCCAGTAGTCCCACCACCAGTCGTCGACCTCGTGGTGATGGATGGCACCGCCCGACGCCCCGCTGTTCTCGCGGAAGGTGCAACCGGTGATCTCGGTCCAGGTCGATCCGCTGTAGAGGCCGCCAGCGGTCAGGCCAGTGTTCTTCTCGACTATGCAGTTGGTGAGATGCAGGGTGCCATCGATGGTGACTAGCCCGCCAGCGAGGCGGTCGTTGGCGTCGACGCCATCTGCTCGACCGTCACGGATCGTGACTCGTTCGAGCGCCGTCCAACTGCTCTCCGCCCGGACCACCGCGTAGCTGTTGTCCACCGGAGTCAGCACGTTGCCGATGTTGCCGGAGAGGATGGTGACCGCGGAGCCGTCGCGCTCCTCAGCGGTCGACTCGGTGCCGGCGAATCCGCCGCGGACGAGGGTGCCATAGCCGGGCAGGTGGAACGACGCGCTTCGGTCGTTGAGGGCCGGCTTGTAGGTGCCACTCTTCACCCAGATCTCGTCCACCGCACCGGCCGCCGCGTCGGCGAAGGCGAAGGCATCGTGCAGGCTGCCCATCGCGTTGGCCCAATCGCGGCCGCTTCGGTCGCCAGCACCGGCCGGCGTGACGTGCAGTCGGTTGTGTTCCCACTTCCGAAGCTGGATGCCGTTCACACCGACCTTTGCCAGGCTGTACGCGAGGTCGGCGTGGACGCCGATGGTGAGCGTCGTCGTCTCCGGGATGCCGATGAAGAGGCGGGCGTAGTTGACCCCCGCCTCAAAGGTCGGCGGCGCGACATAGCCCTGGGTCACGGCGCTATCGAGGAGGACACCATCGGTGTTGGTGCAGCCGACGTACGCTTTGTGCGGAAGGGTCTGCCCGAACTGCGTGTAGAAGGCTTCGCTCTCCGGGAGTCCGGTGTAGACGAAGATCTCGTAGATACCTGGCTCGGCGCCGCTCATCGCCACCTCGACCTTGCCGTTCTCGGTGAGGCCGAAGGCGTAGTCGGCCATCAGCTTGCCGAACTCGCCCGACCCGAAGGTCGCGGAGTCCATGCCGTTCGAGGCAGTGACCTTGAGGAACACGGACTGGGTCGCGGAAGCGCTACTGACCGCGAACATGGTCCCGTCGGGGTCGGAGGTGGCGGTGACCCCGTTCCACACCCCGCCTTGGCCGCTGGCAGCGGTGTAGGAGGAGGCAGGGGCGCCGGCCCCCGGGCCGGTCGCTCGGTTGAAGTCGAGGTTGAGGCTCTGGGCGGAGGTGGCTGGTGCCAGGCCGAGGAGGGGCAGGAGGGCGGCAAGCCCCAACCAGTTGGGGTGAAGCCGATGACGAGAGCGGTGGGGCATGTGGCTGTTCCTTGCTGGAGGTTTGAGATCGGTCAAACCTGCGCACCCCGAGCCGCGAGGCTGAGGGGCGGGTTGCCAGCCATGACGCAATCCGCGCTCAGGCTCCGAAAGGAATTTTGGGATCGGCGGAAGCGGCCGGCGAGAATCGCCGCTCGTCTGCGGCTCGTATGATCTCGCTTCGGCGCTCGCCACGGCCGGTCGGATCCGGGCGGCGAAGGCCGATCCAAGAGGAACCACTCATGCGGAATCGGATTCTCGGAACGGCTGCCGTGACGCTGGCCGTGTCGCTCACCTCACTCGCCGCGACCTCCGCCCCCAAGGCGGAACTGACCGCTGACGAGGCGCGGACCATCGGCATGGAAGCGTACGTCTACTTCTATCCGCTGATCACCATGGACGTGACGCGGCGGCAGCTCACGAACACCACCCAGGCCCAGGGCATCTCGGCGCCGATGAACACCTTCGCCAACATCGGGGCCTACCCGACGGCGGACATGCGGGCCGTTGTGCGTCCGAACTTCGACACGCTCTACTCGAGCGCCTGGCTCGATCTGACCAAGGCCCCGGTCGTGGTCTCCGTCCCCGACACCGACGGGCGGTACTACCTGCTCCCGATGCTCGACATGTGGACCGACGTCTTCGCCTCGCCGGGTTGGCGCACGACCGGGACCGAGGCGGGCTCGTTCCTCCTCACGCCGCCCGGCTGGAGCGGCAAGGTTCCGGACGGGGTGAAGCAGATCCAGGCCCCGACCCCGTACGTCTGGATCATCGGCCGCACCAAGACCGATGGACCCGCCGACTACGACGCGGTGCACAAGATCCAGGCCGGGCTCAAGATCCAACTGCTCGGTGCGGACGGGAAGCTCTCGGCGCCAAGCGCGGCCGCGGTCGATCCCTCGGTCGACATGAAGACGCCGCCCAAGGAGCAGGTCCGGACCATGCCCGCGGACAAGTACTTCGCGTACGCCGCGGAGCTGATGAAGGTGCATCCGCCGCACCTCACCGACCAAGCCCAGGTCGCTCGCCTGAAGCGGATCGGGATCGAGCCGGGCAAGAGCTTCGACCTCTCGAAGGCCGATCCGGTGGTGCAGAAGGCCCTGACCGGCGTGCCCGAGGCGGCGCTCGAACTCATGCGCTGGAAGACGAGTTCGCTGGCCCGCGTGGTGAACGGCTGGCAGATGAACACCGACACCATGGGGGTGTACGGCAACTTCTATCTCAAGCGGGCCATCGTGGCCGACCTCGGCCTCGGGGCGAACCAGCCTGAGGACGCGATCTATCCGATGAACCTGGCCGACGAGTCGGGACATCCGCTCGACGGGGCCAACCGCTACGTGGTCCACTTCGAGAAGGGCAACCTCCCGCCGGTGGAGGCCTTCTGGTCGATCACGCTCTACGACAACGACGGCTTCCAGGTGGCCAACTCGCTCAACCGCTTCGCGGTGAGTAGCTGGATGAAGTTCCTTTTCAACGCCGACGGCTCGCTCGACCTGTATGTCCAGAACGCTTCGCCGGGTGCCGACAAGGAAGCCAACTGGCTGCCGGCGCCGAAGGGGCCGTTCAACCTCACCATGCGGCTCTACGCTCCGAAGTCCGATGCCCTGACCGGCAAGTGGAACCCGCCGCCGGTGATGCGGGCCGCGAGTCGCGCGACGCCGCTCGCCCAGTGAGCGAATGCTGACCACAGGCCCGGGACACGCATGTCCGGGCCGACGGAACCATCCGACACCACACGCACTCGCCGGGCGGACCTGCCGCCCGGCGAGTGCGTCGCTTTCGGAGCGACGGACCCGCCGCCACGACCCGGTGCTACGCTGGGTCGGTGATCGCAGCCGCCCTCGCCGTCTACACGCCGCTCGTCCTCGCCATGGCTTCGGCCACGCCCGGCGGTGGCACGGTCACCGTTGACCTGCCGCCCGGGCTGACCATGCTCCATGCGCCGCTTGCGATTCCGAGCGGAGTCGACGAGGTGGTGATCGACGGGCACGGACGATCGACATTGGTCGGTGGGCTGGTCATCGAGTCGCCAGCGTGGCGTGAGCCGGACGCGGGGCTCTTGGCACGCTTGCCCGACGAGGCCCGAGGCCACGTGGGCGTGCTGGCCTTGCCGGCCGAGTCGCTCGCAGCGTGGAAGACGGGATTGGCAGGGCCCGTTCACTTTGGACATGGGACGAAGGTGGCCGCTGCGCCGACCGAGGTGTTCCTTGGCGACCGGCCGCTCGTGCCGGCACGGTGGCCGAACGAAGGGTGGGCTGAGATCGCCACGGTGATCGACGCCGGTTCGGTGCCGCGGACGGCGCTCGGCGACGTCCCGCCAGGTGAGCGCACGTCCGAGGGGCTGCGGGGCGCGGTCTTCGTGCCGAAGGACGCTTCGCGGCTCGCCCGGTGGGTGGGGGGCGACGTCTGGATGCACGGCTTCTGGAACTGGGACTGGTCGGACGAGCAGTTGCCGGTGGCGTCGATCGATGTCGCGGCGGGGACCGTGACGTTGGGGATGCCGCACCACTATGGAGTGGCCCAACGGGGGCGCTTCCGCGTCACCAACGCCTTGGCCGAGCTCGATGCACCGGGCGAGATGTGGCTCGACCGGGAGGGCGGCCGCGTGGTCGCGTGGGTGCCGGAGGGGGCGGAGCGCGAGCCGGTCATCGTCTCGATGCTCGCCGAGCCGCTGATCCGGCTCCCGGGCGGGGCCGACGCGCCGCGGGTGCGGGTGACCGGGGTCGCCTTCCGCTGCACGCGCGGAGCGGCCATCGTCGGAGAAGACGTGCGCGGGGCGACGATCGAGGGTTGTTCCTTCCGTGACATCGGGACCCGCGGAGTGTCGCTGGTGGGGACGGGATGCCGGATCTCCCGCTGCGGGTTCGTCGACGTCGGCGGCATCGGCGTCTCGATCGATGGTGGCGACCGGGCCAGCCTGCGGCCGGGCGAGAACGTGGTCGAGGACTGCACGTTCACGAGGTGCAGCCGCCTGCAGCGGACCTACAACCCGGCGATCGAGGTGGCTGGCGTCGGACAGCGGATCGTCCACAACGAGGTGTCGGACCTGCCGCACATGGCCATCACCTTCGCCGGCAACGAGCATCGCTTCGAGGCCAACCACATCCACCACGTGGTGCAGGAGACGGGCGACGCCGGGGCCATCTACACCGGGCGGGACTGGACTTCGCAGGGGAACGTGCTACGCGGCAACCTAGTGCACGACATCAAGGGGTCGGACGCCCGCTACCAGAACGCGATCTATCTCGACGACATGGCGAGCGGCATCACGGTCGAGTCGAACCTCCTGGTGCGTTGCAACTGGGGCATGCTGGTCGGGGGCGGGCGCGACGACGTCGTCCGCGACAACGCCTTCGTCGACTGCCACAAGGCGATCAGCTACGACGCCCGGGGAGTCGGCTGGATGGCGAAGAACATCGCCGATCCGGAGACCTCGACCCTGCACCAGCGGCTGGCGGCCGTGCCGATCGGCGACGAGCCCTGGCGAAGTCGCTACCCGACGCTCGGGGCCTACCTCACCGACCGCTTTGGGCGACCGGTGGGCGGCAAGGTGGTCGGCAACACCCTCCTGGCGACGCCGCTCGGACGAATCGAAGATCGCGCGTGCGTGGAGGAGACGGGGACGCTCACGCTGCCGGAACAGCCGCCCGACGAGCTTGCCGCGACCTGCGAGCGCCTGATCCGCGAGGCGCTGACCGGTTCGGTGACCATCGGCCACACCACGCTCGGACCGGTGGGGCCGCGCCGTGCCGCGACAGCCGGCGGCGGTCGCTCGAGCAGCGGGCAACCCTCGCCGGACCGATAGCCCGAGCGAGCCGGCGGTTGGGTCGCGGGGCTTGTCTTGACGACGTGTGGACTGGCGGCAAGACGGGACGGGCGGATCAGCAGTCGGAGAAAACCGTCAGATCGAGATCCTCGGCCCGGATCACGCCTTGCTCGACTTGCCAGACGCCGAACTCTCGCTCGAGGACCACCCGCTCCTCGCCGAGGCGCACCGCGCGGAGCCGGAGGCCACGAAGCTCGCGAGCCGACTCCTCGGTGTCGTGGTTCACGTACGCCGCCGCCTTCGCAGCCTGCCGGTCAGCCTGATGGGCGACGATCGAGGCGCGGGCGAGGATCGCGGTCTTCTCGCTGGCCAGGGCCGAATGCCTCTCCACGAAGTCGCCGACGAAGCGGGCGAAGATCTCGGTGTCCTTTGCCTGGTGGACGAGGTCTTCGGCGGACGGTCCGCTCGCCTCGGCGGCGGCCGGGGTGGGCGTCGATTGCGTGGCGAGCGAGGCTCCTCCGAGGAAGGCTGCCGGGGGCAGGAGGGCGGCGATCAGAAGCGCGATGGCGAGCGGGCGAGTGAGGTGCATGGTGTCTCGTTTCGGTGGGGTGACCGCACGCTACCGCGCGATGGCCTTGGCCCGCGTCACGGGAGCGCAACGGGCGATGAGGGGAGGCGTGGCGTGCGTTGGCGAGGAGCCGGGCCGGGGAGGCCGTCCCGAGCCCGGGGCGTGCGGCGAGCACGGCGACTGCTGGGGCGGGCGCCGGGCTGCTCTTCGGGAGGATGGGACGAGAGGCCGAGTCGCGGGCCTTACGGGGTCGGCACCCGGGTCCAGCTCTGGCCCGGGGCGAAGTTCTGCATGGTCTTCACCGTCGAACTGGTCGAGGGCCCAAGGTCCCGCCGCCAGACGTTGCCGTCGAGGATCACGAAGGTGCCGCGCCCCGTCTCGCCGTAGGTCGCCGGGTAGGCCGCGATCGCCACCACGGTCGAGCCTCGCTGCCCGGTCGGCGGGAGGACGCGGAAGAAGTAGCCGTTCGATGGCGTCGGCGGGTTGACATTGAGGGCATCCGCGAGGGCGATGCCATCGCCTACGGGCGAGTCGACGGTGGACGCGCTGTCGGGCCAGTAGAGGCCGTCCCGGGCCCCGTCGCTACTCACGATGCGCGAGGCGAAGGAGTTGACGCCATCGCCGTCCGGATCCATCGAGAAGTAGATCTGCTCCGCTCCGGCGAGGGAGAGGAGGGTGGCGACGGCGGCCGACTCGTTCGAGTCGATCCGGGCCGCGAGGACGTTGGCCCCGCCCGAGCCGGTGTCGAAGTGCCAACGGTCACCCGTCCGCACCAGGGGCACGGGGAAGACCCAGCTCCGCTCGCCCACGACGAGGTAGGCGACATTGGGGCCGTCCTGCTGGATCGAGTGGGCGTTGTCGTAGGCGATCGCGAAGCGCTGGAGGTCGAGGTCGTCCTGCGTCGAATCGCCGCTCGAGAGCTGGCTGACGTCAGGACCGAAGATGCTGCGGAGGCTGTCGCCGTCGAGGTCCGAGGCAGCGTTGGCCAGGGCCAAGCCGGCCTCTTCGGGACTCGAGAAGGTGTACTGCACGTTCTCGCTGCCGGAGGAACCCGACGTCGAGGAGGTGGAGGCGCATGACACCAGCGTGACGACGGCCCAAGCGATGAGGAGGGAGGCGACGGGCGCCAAGGCGATGGTTCGGATGCGAGTAATCATGGGGAGGCTTGGGGAGAACAGAGGTCGGTCAGGCGAGGATCCACGATGCGATCTCGATCGGTGACTCAGCGGCCGCTCAGGCGTCCGCCACTGCGAGGTGCCGCGCCGCTCCGCGGGGCCGCGCCGCCGATCCCGCTGCCTCCGCCTCCGCCGCTGCCCACGCCGCCGATGCGCCCGCCGTTCGCTGGGCGAGCGGCGGGTGCGGGGGCTGGCCGCATCACGGGTTGGTTTCGATTGCCACCGCCGATGCCGGCGCCGGCCCCGCCACCAGAGCCCGCTCCCGCAGGAAGGCGTGAGCCCGGTTGAGACCCGCCCGCGTTCGAGCCCTGGCCGTTCCGCTGCGGAACGTTGGGGAAGGACCGGTTCTGATCGAACGCTCCGCCCGAACCGCCCGGGCGATCGATGTTCGAGCCGCTTGGCAGCGACGGCCGGTTCGGGGTCGAGGGCCGGTTGGGGAGGGCAGCGGGCGGTGTCGTCGGCGCCGGACGCGCCGCAGGGATGTTCGGCCGACGCTCGCCCGGCGTCGGAATGTTGGTGCGGGTGACAGGCCGGGCACTCTCGCGGCCAGGGATGCGAGGTGCGTTCGGAGCAGGGCTGTCGCCGACTCCGCGCCAGCGGTCCATCGTCCCGCCGGGGCGATTGAGGAAGTCACGACCTTGGTTCGGCCGGTCGGGTGCTGGTCGCCAGACATCGCGATCGCTGCCGGGCCGGTTCCAACCTCCGGCTGGCGGCCGATTGATGTTGATGTTGGTGTTGTTGTTGCTGTTGTTGCGGTTGTTGACGTTGATGTTGATGTTCGTGTTGTTGTTGACCGACCCGCGGTGCCAGCAACGCGACCCCCAGCATCCGCCGACCCGCCAACTGCAGCCAGAGTTGGACCAGATCACGCCGCCCACGACCACGCCGACGCCGAATCCGATCACGGCCGCCGCGACCGGGTCGGGGCGGCGCCCCACCACGACCGGAGCGTAGACCACGTAGGGGCTGAAGACGGGGACATAGATGATGCGGGGATCGGCTGGCTGGATGATGATCGTCTGCTCCTCGCGGACGACCACCTGCTGCGGCGTGGTGGTGAGCGAACCGTTGTCCCACGCCCGCCGGCGCATCTCCTGGACTGCCTCCATCAGCGACTCCGCCTGGGTCAGGAACGCGGTGCCGAGTGCTCCCGCCCAGTCCGGATAGTCGTGCAGCATCATCAGGGCGTCGGGGATGGCGACGAGGGCGACCACTGCCTCGTCCCAGTCCTTGCCCTCGGCCTGCTCGGGCGTGCCGCCCGACTTGACGAAGGCAGCAGCCGCCGCCACGTCGTCGGGGAAGATGCTCGCCTCGAGCATGATGGCGAGCAGGGGGTCGGGGTAGATGGCGATGGGGGCGACCAGTTCCTGGAGGTCGTCGGCGCTCAGCCCGTTCGCCGGATTCCCAGGCATCTCGCTGGGGAGTGACTGCTGGTCGGCATCCGGGAGGGTCATCGGCGCCGCGCAGGCCATTGCCGAAGCGAGCAGAAGCTCGGCCACGAAGAACGCAAGACGTACCACCATGAGTTCGCTCCATCGCGGGGCTGCCGAGGCGAAGACGACTCGACGTCGCCAGTCGGCATGCCCCGAGCGAAGGGTCGCCGCGTGCTGCGCCTGCGTCAAGGGTCTGCCGCCATTCGGCCTGACTTCCGGCAGCCAGAGGAGTCCGGCACCGGTCCGGCTCGCCACCGCCGAGCCCACCGGACCCGCGGGTCCCGCCGGGCTGGTCAGGGCTTCCCGGGGGAGTCCGGAGCGCAGGACACAGCGACCTCGGCCACCGTCCGTCGGGCCGTGGCGTCGGCATGGAGAGAAGAAGGAAGGTCGGTCGGTCATGCGAGCGGGATCATGCCAGACCTGAGACGCCACCATCCGATTTGCCACGTTTTTTCTGGAGCCTGTCAATTGCGCCGCGCGACGCGGCACTGCGTGGTGAACTCGTGCGTCGAGCCGCAACTCGCTCGACCAACCTCCCAATACCCGGCCCCATGCGCTCCACTCGATCGTCATCGCTCATCCTCGCCTTCTCCTCCGTGATTCTCGCCGCGTGCCACTCGGCGTCGCCGATCGAGCTCTACGCGGGCACCCTCCAAGCCATCAATGCAGCCGACTGGAAGAAGGCCGACTCGTTGGCGGAGGAACTGCTGCGGACTGACCCGGAGCCTGGGGACCACCTGCTCCTCGCCATGGTCCGGGCCGGTGAGGGCAAGACCGACGCGGCCTTCGACGAACTCACCATCGCGATCGACCAGGGCGGCAACGACCCCGGGGCGGGCGAATGGCCGGCGATGCTCCGCGGCGACTCGATCTGGGACTCGCTCCGCTCGGATCCTCGCTTCGAGCCGCTCGTCGCCAAGGCCGAGGCGATGCGGTGGACACCAGACGAGCTGACGTTTGACACGAGCTCGGCGAAGGAAGCGATCCGCATCGTCGCCAGCCCGCCCGGCAACGACTACCTCACGACGATTCGGACCAGGTACGGACTCGACACGATCGTCGCGGGCGCGAGCAGCGATCTCGAGCGCGTGCAGCGCATCTGCCATTGGGTCCACGGCCGCTGCGGGCACGAGAGCTGGCCGAGCGATGTGCCGGTCGATCCGCTTGGTCTTCTCGACGCCGCCGCCGGCGGAGCCCAGTTCCGTTGCGTCGAGTTTGGCGTCGTAGCCGCCGGTTGCCTCAGCGCCGTGGGCATCCCTGGGCGGGTGGTCGGCGGCCAGTCGCGGGATGTCGAGACGCGTCGGGTCGGGGCCGGACACGTCTTCGCCGAGGCGTGGCTTGCGGACCGCGGGCGCTGGGTGTTTGTCGATGCCCAGATGGACCTGGTGGGGGTCGCGGCGGATGGGTTGCCGCTCAATGCGATCGAGTTCCGCAACGCCCTAGCCAGCAGGACGCCGCCGGCCGAGTATCCGATCGTCCTCTCCATGTGCATGTACTACTTCCGATACGGAACCGACCTTCGTTATCCGCTCGATGCCCGGCATGGCGAGTCGGTGGTGGTGGCCCCGCTCGGGGCGCCGCTGCCTCGCCGGTTCCAGCGCGAGCCGATGCCGGCGCCGGACGTCTTCACGCACCGACCGGCGGACGTCTACGGGCCGCCGACGATCGGACCATGAGCAGGTGCACGAAAAAGCCCTTCCCCGCGAACGGCGGGGAAGGGCTTTGCGAGTCCGATCCGGTCGGCGACTTGGTTAGGCGGGCTGCAGCGCCTTGCCCGCGTTCTCGACGATCGCGTTGAGCGTCGAGCTCGGCCGCATCACCTTGGCCGCCTTCTTCTCATCGGGGTGGTAGTAGCCGCCGATGTCGGCGGGCTTGCCCTGCACGCCGTTCAGCTCGGCCACGATCGTGGCCTCGTGGGCGGCGAGTTCCTGGGCGATAGGGGCGAAGTAGGCGGCAAGGGCCTTGTCCTTGGTTTGCTTGGCCAAGGCCTGGGCCCAGTACATGGCGAGATAGAAGTGGCCGCCGCGGTTGTCGAGCTCGCCGACCTTGCGGGCCGGGCCCTTGTTGTTCATCAGGTACTGGGCGATGGCCTGGTCCATGGTCTCGGCCAAGACGGCGGCCCGGGCGTGGCCGGCCTTGCCGTTCCAGGTCTGGGCCACGTGCTCGAAGCTGGCTCCGAGGGCCTGGAACTCGCCGAGCGAGTCCCAGCGGAGGCTGTTCTCGGCGGCGAGCTGTTGGACATGCTTGGGGGCCGAGCCGCCGGCTCCGGTCTCGAAGAGGCCGCCGCCATTCATGAGCGGGACGATCGAGAGCATCTTGGCGCTGGTGCCGAGCTCGAGGATGGGGAAGAGGTCGGTGAGGTAGTCGCGGAGCACGTTGCCGGTGACCGAGATGGTGTCGAGCCCCTTCTTCATCCGCTCGCAGGAGAAGGTGCAGGCCTCGGCCGGCGGGAGGATGTGGAACTCGAGGCCGCCGGCCTTGATCTCCGCATCGTGGTCCTTGAGGTAGGCCCGGACCTTCTTGAGGAGCTCGCGGTCGTGCGGCCGCTGCTCGTCGAGCCAGAAGCAAGCCGGGGTCTTCGAGAGGCGGGCCCGGGTGACGGCGAGCTTGACCCAGTCCTTGATCGCGGCATCCTTGGCCTGGCAGGCCCGCCAGATGTCGCCAGCTTCGACAGCGTGCTGCATGAGGACGTTGCCCGCGGCGTCGACGACGCGCACCGTGCCGGGGGCCTTGATCTCGAAGGTCTTGTCGTGCGAGCCGTATTCCTCGGCCTTCTGGGCCATGAGGCCGACGTTCGGCACGCTGCCCATGGTCTTCGGGTCGAAGGCGCCGTTCTTCCGGCAGAAGTCGATGATCGACTGGTAGACGCCGGCGTAGCTGCGGTCGGGGATGCAGGCCTTGGCGTCCTGCGTCTTGCCTTGGGCGTTCCACATCTTGCCGCCCTCGCGGATCATGGCCGGCATCGAGGCGTCGACGATGATGTCGCTCGGCACGTGCAGGTTGGTGATCCCCTTGTCGCTGTCGACCATGGCGATCGCCGGGCGCTCCGCGTAGGCGGCCTTGATGTCGGCCTCGATCGGCTCGCGCTCCGCAGCGGGCAGGGCTGCGATCTTCGACAGGAGGTCGCCGAAGCCGTTGTTGACGTCGACGCCGAGGCGGGCCAGCGTCGCCCCGTGCTTGTCGAAGACCCGCTTGAAGAAGACCTTTACGGCGTGGCCGAACATGATGGGATCGGAGACCTTCATCATGGTGGCCTTGAGGTGCAGCGAGAAGAGGACGCCCTGCTCGCGGGCGCTCTCCACTTCCTTCTCGAGGAAGGCGACGAACTCGCGCTTGGAGAGGAAGGTGCCGTCGAGGATCTCGCCGGCCAACAGCTTGAGGCCGTCCTTGAGGACGGTCACCTTGCCGTCGGTGCCAACGTGCTCGATCCGGACCGTCGTGGCGGCGGGGATGGTCACCGACTGCTCGTTGCCGAAGAAGTCGCCCTTGGTCATGGCCGCGACGTGGGCCTTCGAGTCGGGGCTCCAGGCACCCATCTTGTGCGGGTTGGCCTTGGCGTAGTCCTTGGTGCTCTTGGTCGAGCGGCGATCGGAGTTGCCTTCGCGGATCACCGGGTTCACGGCGCTGCCCTTGACCCGGTCGTAGCGGGCCCGGGCGTCCTTCTCGGCGTCGGTCTTGGGATCGTCGACGTACTCCGGCAGGTCGTAGCCCTGGGAGCGGAGCTCGGCGATGGCCGCCTTCAGCTGCGGCACCGACGCCGAGATGTTTGGCAGCTTGATGACGTTGGCCTGGGGCTCGAGGCACATCTGCCCCACCTCGGCGAGGTGGTCGGCGATCCGCTGGTCGGGGCGGAGGCGCTCGGGGAAGGCCGCGATGATGCGGCCGGCGAGCGAGATGTCCCGGGTCTCGACGTTGATCCCCGCCGGGGCGGTGAACATGCGGAGGAGCGGGAGGAAGGAGAAGGTCGCCAGCATCGGCGCCTCGTCGGTGTGGGTGTAGATGATCGTGGGCTTGGAAGACATCGTTCGGCTCGTGGTTGGACGTCGCGGACGTGCGGCGCCCCCGCGGCCGGCGGGACTCCCGCGGCCGAGGCGCCGAAACGAGCAGTGTACGGTCCGGCGGGGTGGCGGCGATGGCCCTTGGATCGGCGAAAAGCGGAGCGAAAGCAGCCCGGCCGCTGCTGCGGCGGCTCCTCCGCTCTGGGGACGGCACGGCGTGCGGCCCGACGCGCTCAGCCCGTCCAGGCCCCGAGGAGCACCGCGAGATCCGCCGCTCCGACCACGCCGTCGCGATCGAGGTCGGCAGGGGACCGTCGGTTGCCCCATGCACCGAGCAGGATCGCCAGGTCGCCGGCGTCGACGTCGCAGTCGCCGTCGAGGTCGGCGGCGCTCACCGGGCACGGTACTTCGAGGATCACGTTGTCGATCGTGTTCTTGTCGTCGGGCGCATCGGTGCTGCTGACCAACTCGATCTGGATGGAGAGCTCGGACACGTTCGAGAGGATGTCGTCCCAGGTGCCCGAGTTGACGATCCACGCCGACTCCGCGATGGGGACGGTGAAGGTCATCCACGGCGAGGGCCCGGTCACCACCGGCCCGTGCCAAACAGCTTGGCTGCCGGGCATGGCGGTGCCGCCTTTGATGGCGACCGTCGCGGGGACGAACGTGATGACGGTGCCGCCGCCGTTCGAGAGGCGACGATAGTCGTAGCGAAGTTCACCCACGCCATCGAGCGCGGTCCACGATCCGAGGAAGGCAGGCGGGGCGAAGGCCACCGAGGTCGTGTTGGTCGGCTCGTCGATCGAGCCGAGGAGACAGCCCCCGGGATTGCCTTGCTCGGGCGTCCAGATGGTGGAGACGACGAGCCCCCAGCCGTCGGTGCCGGTGTCGAAGGTGGAGGAAGCGATCACTTGGGCCAAGGCGGAGTTGGCCAGCCCGAACGTGAGCGAACCGACGGCGAACGATCCGAGCATTCGATTCATGGCAGCTCCCCAGTCAGCACGCAGGCGGCGAGACGCCGGCTGCGAGCCGACCAGACGCTAACGGTTGCCGAGGGCGGCATCAATGGCGGAGTCGCCGATCGACCGTCGGTGCGACCGGTCGATGGCCGCTGCAGCGGATCGAGGAGCCGTCCGATAGGCGGGCGAGTCGACGGTGCCTCGCTCCGCGCCAGCCCCGTGCGCCCCCTGGTGGCTCCATGGGGCCATGCCGTCGAGCCGAGCGTCCGGCATTGGCGGCGATCTGTGGTCGCAGCTATGGTTGCCGCGATCGGCGGATGACTCGAAGGACGTGAGGAGAGCTCGATGGCCATCCAAGCGATCGATCACGTGCAGTTGGCGATGCCACCAGGGGAGGAGGAGCGGGCCCGGGCCTACTTCTGCGGCCTGCTCGGGATGAGCGAGGTGCCGAAGCCGGCATCGCTCGCAGGCCGCGGCGGCGCCTGGTTCGCGGCCGGCGCCGCCCAACTCCACCTCGGTGTCGAGCGGGAGTTCCGACCGGCGAGGAAGGCCCATCCGGGGTTCCTGGTCGACGACCTCGACGGCATGGTGGCGCGGCTGCGGGCGGCGGGCCACGACGTATCGACCGACGAACCGCCGATCGACGGCTACCGGCGCGTGCACCTCCACGACCCGTTCGGAAACCGGATCGAGCTGTTGGAGCGGCTCCCAGGCTGAGGACGGCCCGCGGGCCCGCCAGCCGGTACCCTGCTTCGATGGCCAGCGCCAGCACGACCTTGCCGACTGTCTACCTCGCCCGCCACGGCGAAACCGCGTGGAGCCTGACCGGCCAGCACACTGGCCTCACCGACCTTCCGCTCACGCCGCGCGGCGAGCGGAACGCACAGCGGTTAGCCGGGCGATTGTCGGGGATGCGGTTCGGACGGGTCTTCACCAGCCCGCTCCTGCGGGCCCGGCGAACCTGCGAGCTGGCGGGGTTTGGAGCGGTCGCGGAGGTCGACCCCGATCTCGTCGAGTGGAACTACGGCGCCTACGAAGGTCGCACCAGCGCCGAGATCCTGGAGGAACGCCCCGACTGGGACCTCTTCCGCGACGGCTGCCCCGGCGGCGAGACGCCGGAAGAGGTCGCGGCCCGTGCCGACCGCGTCGTCGAGCGGCTCCGATCGCTGGCCGGCACCACGCTCGTCTTCTCGAGCGGGCACTTCATCCGCGTCCTCGCCGCCCGCTGGCTCGGCCTCTGGGCGGGCGCCGCGGGCAAACACTTCTTGCTATCCACCGCCAGCGTGAGCGCGATCGGGTACGAGCGTGACCAAAGCCGGCCGGTGATCAGCCTCTGGAACGACGCCCATCACGTGGAGTGAGATGTCGATCGACGCCACTTCCGCTTGACGGTGAGCGTCGACTTGCCCTTGACCTGCCCCCGTGAGGCCGGTCCATCCCGGGAGTGGCACGTTCGGGCTCCGGGCGCAGGGAGGGGGCATCACGATGGGCGACACGAGCATTGCGACTGCGACGGTGCCGACACGAGCGAGCAATCCAGGTCTCCGGGTGATCCTCCGAATGCCTGCTCGATCGCGGCGTGGATGGAGCCCGCCCTCAACCGCGGCCGAGGTGTGGTCGCACATAGAGGCATCCTTCGTGCGAACGAAGCACATGGACGGCTGCCCGGCCGCGTCCACTCTCGATGATGCGACTTCGCGGGCGAGACGCATGGTCGTTCCGAGCACGGCGGGAATCGCTGGCACGAGGCTCCGTTCCTATCCGGTTGCTCCATCGGCTCGCCTGTTCACGGAGAGCCGGGGAGCGGGAGAACCCGGCCCGTCGGGGACGCTTGCACCGGTCGCGCAACGACCAGTGACGCCGATTCCCACGTTCGGCTGCGGCAGGATCCCTCGAGGTACGACCATGCATCGGTCGGCAGCCACCGCGCCCTGCACGTCGCCTCCTCGGTCAACCGCGTGACGTTGCTTGGGCAAGTGGTGACCGAGCATCCTGCGCCGTGGCCGCTTGCCCCTGAGCAGGCGAGCAACGTCGCTGCGATCGCCGAGCCGAGCCGTGAGAAGCTGGCAAGGCTCCCCTTGCCTCCGCTTCCTACCTGCGCAAGGCCTGCCGGCGCCCCGCACGCTATCACGGCTGTCCCAGGGTTGGTACTGCTCTTCGCCTACGACCGCTGCGCAGGACGCATCCCCCAAGTACGCACAACGCCGCAGGCGCTGGCACGTACGAGAACGTCGCTTGATCGAAGACCACCACTTCGGGCGGTGTCGAAGCGAAGTTGTAGCCAATGGTGAACGACTGAAGCGTGAGAGCTGCGCCGTTGGCCGGAAGCCCGGCAATGCTGAAGCGACCCAGCATGGTCGCCGACAGCAGTTGCGAGCCGTCGTGCAACGTGATGTCCGTTGCATAGCCCTGAAATCCCGGGGGGTAGCCATTGGCCCATCCCGCGCCCGTCCCGAGGAACGACGAGCATGCCGGATCGTCGATGAACGGCGGAGCCAGCACGGTCGCGTTGGGCAGCCCGAACAGCGGCGATCCGATCGTGACGAACGAATCGGCGAGCGGATGTGTCACGCTCGTGATCGCTGGTAGCCAAGTGCCGCCGTTCGGGCAGGAGCCCTGCGCGTCGGCGTGGAACCAGGTCGAGCCGCCAAGCAGACGCACATCGCCTGCCACTCCTGCGACCTGGTAGGTCAGGGACGGCAAGTCGGCGTACAGGTCGATCACGCTGAAGAGCTGGCCGCCCTCTTGGACGAAATACGCATCGGCGTAGAGGGAGACAAGCCCTGCAGCACTACTCCCGGAGATTGAGGCGGCCATCACCGCCGACGTCATGAAGACGGGGAACGTCCGCGGAGACGGCTGACGTGTCGTCCCTTTCCGGAGCATCACGCACCTCCTCGTGGGCCATAGGTGGCAGAGACATCCTCAACGTATCGCGCCGAGCGACACGCGCGATGGCCGAATTTGACTCTTCTTCGGAGCTCAGCTCCGATTCTGCCCCTCACGTGGCGACTCTGATTACCGAGAATCAGCGAGCGCGAGAGTCTGGCCCGCCTCGTCGCCTTTGACGCCCGTTCCGATCGGACGCCGTGGCCACTGGCACACTGAGCCTCGATCCGGCGGAGAGTGCAAGTCCATGAGCGGCAGAATCTCCCAGCTGTGCGGGCAGTTCCGTCCTGGCGGCGATCGCCTTGGCGACTCCGCTGGCAATGATCGCCGCAAGCTCGTTCCGGCGCTGGTGTGCCGACATGGCGGTGACGCGCGATCTCCTCGGCCGCCTGGGGCTTCCGGGCCGCGCTGGGAACCTGAGCCCGAGGAAGCAACCGACGAGCGGTGACGGCTCGAGGTCGGTGCTCGGCAGGTCGTCGCCGCCGCGATCGCTGGGAGCGATCTGCCCAGCCACCAACACGCCGGCGACCCGATCGATGCGGAGCCGAGCCACCGGTCGCACCCCGGCGCGGAGCCATAGTCCACTCCCTCGATCCTCGCCCACGCAGCGGCGTGACTCCCATCGCCCGCCGCAGGAGAACTCCCGGCCCTCAAGGGCGTCGCAGACGAGTTCGGGTCCCGCCGTCGCGGCCGACCATGAACGCGGCCCCGGGAGGCGCTTCCCTTCGGACGCGCGTCCCGAGGCCGTCGGTTCTCCGTCCTCACCGACAGGGCGTCTCATCCGCCCGGACAGGGCCCCCACCCGCCGAGAAGCGTCGCGAGGTCGGCGGCATCCACGGTGCCGGAACGGTCGAAGTCGCCGGCACCCGCACTCGCCCAGTTGCCGAGCAGCGTCGCCAGGTCGGCCGCGTCGACGACGCCGTCGCCAGTCAGATCCGTCGGGCAAGGCGGCGTCTGGGTCCCGGCGCCGGCGGCCGCGACCCAGCCCCCGGCGACCGCCCAGGTCCCGCGGGACGAGACGCCGGCTTGCCACGTCCCGACCACGCCCGCCATCGAGTACGACGCGCTTCCGCTCGCGCCGCCTCCGGAGCCGAACTCGTGGGCGGAGATCGCGAACTGGGCCCCGCCGCCCCCTCGGCCGCTGGCGACGGTCGCTGCGAGAAGAATCGATCCAGCGAGAACGAGTCTGGCGGGGACATGGCTCCTGCGTTCGTTCGGGCGAGCGCCCGGTGCATTCGAAGTATCGTGCATGGCGAGCCTCACTTTCCGCCGCGCCGCGAGGGCGAGGACATCTGCTGGACAAGCGACTCGATCGCGTCGAGCCGGTCGCGCAGCCCCTGGTTCTCGTTCCGCAGCGAAGCGACCTCGTCCGCGAGCTTCGCGGCCTCGCGTTCGCGGGCCGCCATGCGGGCCTCGATCCCCTTGAGGATCGCCGCCTCTTCGCTCGCTTCGACGCCGACCACGACGTTGACCAGCCCCTTGCCGCCAGCTTGGCCCTCCCACGACCGGCCGACGATGCGGCCCAAGTCCGCGACGGTGAGCTCATCCGCGGACTTGCCGTAGCCGTAGCCCGAGTCGCCGAGGGCGACGATGTAGTCGCCCGACTCCACTTCGCCGAGCACCCACGTGAAGACCTGGCCCATGAAGGCGACCTTCTCGTTCAACGACTCCTTGCCCTCGGCCGGCATGTTGCCGAGGACGATCGGTCCTCGCGAGATGACCATGACCTGCTCGGCGCCTTCCGTCTTCGAGGAGATCTTGCCGCCGAACACGCCGACGATCTGTCCCGGAACCATCGTCTCGCTCGGATCGAGCCGCGGGAGCCACTCGGCATAGTCGCCGAAGCCGGACTCGTAGACGATGCCGTTGTCGCGGCAGGCCATCGCGGTGTTCGCGTTGGCGGCCATCGTCGCGAGGTCGATGAGGCTGGTCGGGATGCCCAGCCCGAGCTCGGTCGCGTAGCACATCCAGGTCGCCACGTCGTCCAGCGAGTTCAGCTCCGGCGGGTTCCAGTCGGCGGCGCTCGCGTAGTTGAAGCCTTCGATGCGACCGTGCATGTAGGTCTCGTCGCGGAACATCATGTAGTGGTTGTAGCGGGCGTTGTTCTCGTGATCGATCTGGATCACCACGCCCGAGCCGTGGAAGTTCTTGTTGCGGAACTTGGCGACGTAGTCGGCATCGCTCGTCCCATCCGACGAGCCGTCTCCTCGGTTAGCCTCCACGTAGAGCGGGAAGCTCGAGGAGGTGGCGCCGACGCGGAGATGTCCTGGCGATTCGATGTTGATGTCGCCGCCATTCATGTCGAGGTCGGTGCCGCTGAGCTCGGGGCCGGGCGTCTCGCCGTGGAAGAACGAAAGGCCGCCGACCGTGTTGGCGAAGATCGAGTACACGCCCACGCCCGGATTCCGGAAGATGACGCCAGCCGTCCCGGCGTAGGTGGAGCCGTCCGCCTCGCCTTCGATCCGCAGGAAGCGGCTCAGCTCCGCAGGATTGCTGGTGAAGTTGTCGGTCCCGACGTTCACGTTGCCGTCGAGGTGCGTCTCGCCGAGGACGCTCAGCGGGTGTTCCGGATTCGCGAGCCCCACGCCGACGTTTCCGCCGGAGGGGTTCAGGGCAAGTTTGTTCACCGTCGAATCGGAGATGTTCCAAGCCTGAAGGTCGCTCCACCCCGACGTCGCGTTGCCGCTCGCGTTCAGTCGAAGCTGTGATGTGCCGCCGCTGTTGGTGAAACGTGCGGCATCGGTCATGCCCGCCGCCTTCTTCACCTCGAAGAGCCCGGTCGGCGCGGACGTTCCGATGCCGACGTTGCCTGCGGTGAATGTCATGTCGCTACCGTTGAGTCCCCACGGCGACGAACCGGCAGGTCCCTGTGGACCGACCGGACCGGCGGGACCGGCCGGACCCGCGGGACCCTGCAACGAGGCCGTCTTCTGGAGCGTGCCGTCGGGGAACATGATGCCGTCGGTGCCGGCGGTGCCGCCGATATGCAGCATCGCGCTCGGGGTGGCCACGCCGATGCCGACCCGTCCGTTCTTGGCGATGCGCATGCGTTCCGGCAGGGCCGCGACGTCTGCGTTCGAGGTGCCGCCGTAGAACACCAAGTCGGCCTGGTTGGGCGTGTTCTCCGACCGCATGATGGCCCACGTGAAGCTCGAGCCGCTGTTCTGGAAGCGGATGCCCTGGTCGAGGGAGTTGTCGCCGGTCTGAATGGTGATGCCGCCGAAGTCGAGGCTTGATTTGGTGGCGAAGACCGACGTCGGAGTGCCGGTGCCGATGCCGACGTTGCCGCCGAGGTACGAGACGATCGTCCCGCTCAGCGTCCACATCGAGTCGCCGCCCGCCGGCCCTTGCGGACCTGCAGGGCCCTGCGGACCGATCGGACCTTGAGGTCCGGTCGCGCCGGTTAGACCGATCGGACCTTGCGGTCCCGTCGCGCCGGCCGGACCCATCGGACCTTGCGGACCTGTCGCGCCCGTTGGGCCGGCCGGGCCGGCCGGACCCTCGGGACCGGCGGGTCCCATCGGGCCCATGGAGCCGTCGGCGCCGGCCGGTCCCATCGGACCGGGATTCCCATCCAAGGCAAACAGCGCCAGCGGGGCTGGGAGGACTGGCTGACGCGGCGTGAGGATCTCGCCGTCGACCTCGATCTCCATCCATCGGGCGCTGGCCGTGAACACGCCGTCGCCGAAATCGAGGTCGGCGACGAACATCCCATCGGTCACCATGAGTGCTGGGAACACCAACTCGCTTCCGACGGGGTTGCCGCCGTTCGCCGCGTCGTAGAGCCGAAACGACACGCTTATCGGACCGGAAAACGGCGATCCTCCCGCAGTCAGGCGCCCTTGGTAGGTGATCGCGGTCCCAAGCGGCAGCCCGCCGGCTTGAGCCAGGGATGCGGTGTGGGAGGCGATCAGGAGTGCGGACACGAGGAGAGCCTCGCCGCAGCTTCGACGTAGCGTTCGGGTTCGCGTTCGGGCGTGCTCCGCTGACTTCCGATTCGGGCGGTTCGACATGGTCGTGGTCCTTGCGAGGGCTGGTCGAATGCGACCCGGCCTCGGCAGAACTCGGAGCCCACAAGCCACCGAGCCGAGGGGGTCGGCCCTTGATCGCGGTCACCCCTTGGATGGCGCAACGGAATCTCGCAAGTTGGCGAGATTGGGCACCTGCCGTGTGGATGGCCAGCGCCGAATTGCCCGCAAGCTGATCCTCGGGCTGACCGCATCGCGGCACGCCACTCGTACCATTGGGACTGGAATCCACGGCCACCCATGTCGGAGTCCGCGCCCTCCAACCCCGAAATAAGTCCGGCGCCGCTTTCGGCGGGCGATGTGACGCTGCTCCTTGGGGCGATGCGGAAGGGCGACGCCGCAGCGGGCGACCGAGTGCTCGAGCTTGTCTATCGCGACCTCCGCGATCGCGCCGCCGGCTACTTTCGGAACGTCCGCAGCGACCACACCCTTCAGCCGACCGCCCTGGTCCATGAGGCGTACCTTCGCGTCTCCGCCGGCGACATCGCTTGGAAGGACCGCTCGCACTTCCTCGCCGTGGCGGCGAAGGCGATGCGCTACGTGCTCGCCGACCATGCCCGCCGCCGCCACACCGAGAAGCGCGGCGGCGCCGCGGCCCCGTGGGAGCGAGTCACGCTCTGCGGGATCGGCTCCGACGGAGGCGATCGGATCATCGACGCCTTGGACCTCGAGGAGGCGCTTGTCGAACTCGGCGCGGCGAACGAGCGGCTGGCTCGGATCGTCGAGCTTCGCTTCTTCGCCGGCCTCACCGTCGAAGAGGTCGCCCAGATCCTCGGTCTCTCGCCGCGGACCGTGGAACTGGACTGGCGCTCGGCGCGAGCATGGCTTCGCAATCGGCTTCGCGAGCGCGATGCGTGATGGATTCCCCGGCGCCAAGCGGTGGGGAGAGCCAACCTCCCGAGCCCCCGGGCCGAAGCGCCCCGCGCCGCCCAGACCCCGAGGCGTTCGAGCGGGCCCGATCGATCTTCGTCGAAATCTGCGACCTGGGTGACGATGAGCGGCACGCGGCGCTCGAGCGGGCGTGTGGCGACGACGCCGAGCTTCGGCGGGCGGTGCAGGCGCTCCTCGACATGGACCGCGACGACGACGACCTCTTCTCGGAAGCCGCCGTCAGCCAGGGCATCGCTTTCGGCATCGCCTCCGCCAGCGTCAAGGCCGCGATCCCCGCCGAGATCGGTTGCTATCGCATCCTTCGCAAGCTCGGCGAAGGTGGCATGGGCACGGTCTACGAGGCCGAGCAGCGCGATCCCAAGCGCATCGTCGCGGTCAAGACCCTCCAGCGTTGGCACGCGTCGCCCTCGATGATCCGCCGCTTCCGCCAGGAGTCGCAGCTCCTCGGTCGGCTCCAGCATCCCGGGATCGCCCACATCTACGAGGCGAGCGTCCACGACGCCCGCGACGGTTCGCCTCCGCTTCCGTACTTCGCGATGGAGCTGGTGGATGGTCTCCCGCTCCATCGCTATCTCGACGAACGCACGCTCTCCTCGCGCGATCGGCTCGCCCTCTTCCTTCGGATCGCCGACGCGGTCGCCTACGCCCATCAGCGCGGTGTCATCCATCGCGACCTCAAGCCGGGCAATATCCTGGTGGACAGCGAGGGCCAGCCGAAGGTGATCGACTTCGGCATCGCCACCAACCTCGATCGGCACGCCGGCACCGCGACGCTTCAGACGCACACGGGCCAGCTCGTCGGAACCGTGCCCTACATGAGTCCGGAGCAGCTCGGCGGGAAGCGCGAGGAGATCGACGTGCGGAGCGATGTCTACTCGCTCGGTGTCGTGCTCTATGAGATGCTCTCCGGGCGCCTCCCGCATGACGTCCGCTCCCTCTCGCTGCCGGACGCGGCGCGGGCCATTCGCGACGACAGCCACCCTCGACTCGGAACCCTGTGCCGCGACTGCCGCGGCGACCTCGAGACGATCGTCAACAAGGCGCTCGAGAAGGGACCGGATCGGCGCTACGGATCGGTCGGCGAGTTCGCCGCCGACATCAGGCGATACCTCGACCACCAGCCGATCACCGCTCGCCCGCCGAGCACCTACGACCAACTCGCCAAGTTCACGCGGCGCAACAAACCGCTCGTCGGTGGGCTCATCGCCGTCTTCGTCGTGCTGGTGGCCGGCATCATCAGCACGACGACATTCTGGTGGGAGGCGAGGTCGAACTTCCGCACCCAGCGTTGGGCGACGTACCGGGCCACGATCGAAGCGGCGTCGATGGCCCTCGAGCAGGACGATGTGGACGGGGCCCGCGAACAGCTCGCCCTCTCGCCAGAGGAGCTGCGCGGTTGGGAGTGGCGATTCCTCGCCCGCGGACTGGACCAGTGGGAATCGGTCATCGATTGCGGCGAGGACCTGGTCGGGGGCGTCTCCTTCCTCGCCGACGGGCGAAGCGTGGTCGGCGTGACCGCCGCAGGACGCGTCTCGGTGTGGGACATCGAGCGCGGGACGCTGCTCCGAGCCTGCGACGTCGGGGCGCCCGTCGTCGCCGTCGCCGACTCGGAAGCGGGGGGCGTGTTAGCGGTGGCGACCTCGGCAGGCGAGGTCATCCTGGTCGATCTCCTTTCCGGCGCGGTGCGCGACCGAATCGCGATGAGCGAGCCGCCGACCTTGCTCGGCATCGACGCCGGGGGGACCGATGGCGGCGCGAGGTCCGACATCCGCTCGATCATCGTCGGCACCGAGCAACGCCTCGCCGTCCTCGAACCTTCCACCAAGGCGATTCGCTGGGAGCGCGACGTCGCCGACGCGAGCCGCGGCGGGAGGCGCTTCGCGCGACTCGCGGTCACCCAGACCTCCGGCGGGAGCGTCCTGCTGGTGTCCGTCGTGAAAGCCCAGGGGCGCGTCGAGCAGGTCGTGTGGGACCTGGCGAGCGGCGAAGAGCGCGGCCGCCTCCGATCGGGCAGCGGGCGACCGCCCGCGGCGCTGGCTCCGGACGGTCGATCGATCGCGGTCGCCGCCGCGATGCGCGACATCCTGCTTGCGGACATCGCGAGCTCGGAGATCCAGGTGCGGCCGACGGGCGACCGCGACTCCACCCGACAAGTCCGGTTCTCGCCCGACGGATCACTGGTCGCCTCGATCGCCCGCGACGGGCTGATCCGCGTGCGCAGCGCCGAGGACGGCCGCTCCCTCGCCGCCCTGCAGCAACCGGCCCCGCCGGCGGGCGTCGACGGACTGGCCTTCGATCGCGAGGGCCGCCGCCTGGCGACCAACGACGGAAGTCACATCTACGTATGGCGGATAGGAAGCGAACTCGCTCCGCAGCTTCGCGGTCACCGAGGGTTCGCCTATAGCGCTGCGTTCGCCGAGGACTCGCGGACCATCGCCTCGGGATCCTTCAACGACCTGACCACTCGGCTGTGGGATGCACTCACGGGCGAGAGTTTGGCCGCGTTTCCCGGCGTCATGGATCCGGACGAAATCGCCTTCATCGACGACGGCACGATCGTCGTGAACGGCGCCACACGGCTCACGATCGACGCGGCGACGGGCGACGTCCGTTCGCGCGAGAAGGACGAATCGGCAGGGGGGGCGCACCGCGCGTCCGCTCGCCGCGACGACGGAACGATGATCGATGCGACCTTCGGAAGTCGAAAGGAGAGGGCGGCCGGCGAACCGACGCTGGTTCACCTGAGCGAGCGGGTCGGCGACGAACTCCGGCCGCTGTGCACGTTCGATCACGCCGCGCCGGTCCGTTCCGTGGCCTTCGCTCCACAGGCTCGGATCGTCGCTGTCGGATGCGACGACGGCACCGTCACGCTGTGGGACGTCGCCGGGCGAACGCGCCTGCGAACCCTGACGGCCCACGTCGGCGACGTCTACTCGATGGCATTCAGCCCAGACGGCACGCGACTGGCGACCGGCGGCAACGACGGCTCGCTTCGCTTGTGGGACTGCACGTCGTGGGAGCGCGTGCTCGATCGGCGCGATCACCGCTCCTACGTCCACTCGGTGCGGTTCAGCCCCGACGGCACCCGGATCGTGACCGCCTCGGGCGACGGCACCCTTCGCCTCTGGGACTCGGTCGGGAAGCCGCAGCGCCTAACAGAGAGCCATGAGGCCGCGGCTACACGCGACGCGGCCGTGCGGCTGGTCGATGCCGCAGCGGCCACCCAGCCGATCGCCGCGATTGCCGAACGATTGCGCGCTGATGCGAGCCTCGATCCAGCGATCCGCACCGCCGCGCTCCGCGAGATCGCCCGCCGATCGAGCGCCGCCCCGGAGGCCCGGCCGTGAGGCGGTTCAGTGTGCTGCTTGCCTCGCTCGTTCTCGTCGCCTGCGTGACGCCTCGGCCGTCGCCCCCGAGCGACGCCGTTGCTCCCATGGCCCGGGCCGGGGAGGAGATCGATGACGCCTCGATCGCCTCGGCGCTCGATCGAGCCGGCCCGAACCGCGCCGAGATCGAGCGATACCTCGCCCGGTACGCAAGCGACGAGGACGTACAGAAGCGCCTCGCCGCCCGCTGGTTGGTCGCCAACATGCCCGGTCACGGCTTCACCCGAATCTCCCTCATGCGGCCGGACGGGACGATCGTCCCCTTCGACGTGTCCGAGCATCGGAACCTCGCCGAGGCCCAGGCCGAACTCGATCGCTTGGGCAAGGAGAGCGGGCCGCTCTCCTTCCGCGTCGAGCGCTTCGACGAAGACCTGCGCACGCTCAGCGCCGATGATCTCATCGCCAACCAAGAGCTCGCCTTCGCCTCGTGGCGGGCGGCGCCGTGGGCGGCGTCCATCTCCTTCGCCACGTTTCTCGAGCACATCCTCCCGTACCGCGGATCGAGCGAGCCGTTCGATCCGACGTGGCGGCCCGAGGCACGCGAGCGGCTGGCCCCGACACTGGCTGGGCTGGCTGCCAGCCTGGGGCGCGACCCGACGCTCGACGAAGCCGCCCGGGCGACGCTGAAGGCGGCGAAGAAGTGGGTGAAGTTCCGCCCGCTCTACTACCTCCATCCGACCGACCAGTCCTGGTCGGAGATGACCGCGTCGAAGGCGGGCCGCTGCGAGGACCAATCGAACGCGGCGGTCTACGCGGCGCGCTCGGTCGCCACGGTCGTCGCCGGCGACTTCACTCCCTTTTGGGCCGACCGCGACAACAACCACGCCTGGGAGGTGGTGCTCGACGAGCATGGCGCTGGTTCGGTCCACCTCGCCCACCGGCCGGCCAAGGTCTTTCGCCGGACGTTCGGGGCGCAGCCCGGTTCGCTCGGCTCGCTCCTTCGTCCGGGCGAGCGTGCCGTCGATGGCCTTGGCGAGCGCGGAGTGCTCGACGTGACGTCGCAGTATGTCTCGACCTCGGACATCGGCGTGAGCGTCGGCCGTCCACCGGGCAACGAGCGGTTTGCGTATCTCTGCGTCTTCAACGGCGGCGCGTGGCACGCCGTCCACTTCGCCCTGGTCGAGGGGGGCGACGCCCGCTTCGCCGACATGGGCCGCGAGGTGCTCTACCTGCCGGCGTGGCGAGCCGACAACGGCGTCGCGGCGGCGTCGGCGCCTTTCCTTCTGCACGCGGATGGATCGCGCACCGACCTCTGCGGCGGCGGCCGCCGGCAGTTGGTCGACCTTCCCCTGCCGGAAGCTGGCCGATCACTCGACGTCTGGTCGACTGACACCGGCGGTTGGACACCGGTCTCGCTTCCCGCGCCCGCCGACGGTGGCGTGAACGTCTCGATCGAGCTCGAGGAGGGGCGACTCTACTGGCTGCACGATCCCGCAGGGGCCGGGCTCGAACGGCCGTTCACGATCGACGGCGCGTCGCTCCACCGCTGGTGAGCGTTAGCCGAGCTCGACGATCGAGTTGTCGTCGTCGTCGTGCGGGTCGCCGGCGCGGATCGCCAGGTTGACGCGGTCGATGGCGAAGACGCCGGCGAGCAGATCGAGGCGTCGGACGATCCGCGCCCACCGGTCCGGGGAGTCGATGAGGAACTCCCAGCGGACGCACCGGGAGACGCAGCGGTGGACGCCGCGACCAAGCGGGTTGACGAGGAAGGAAAGCGGATAGCCCACGGCGGAGCCCGCACTGCCGCGGCGAGGCTACCGCGCGGCGGGGGCGTTGTCCGAAAACCCGCGGAACGGGGGAGTCCCCGAAACGTGCCCGTGCATTGTGGGCACGCGGCCTTGGGCCCGCAGCGAGCAGGCGTTCCGGCATGTGAGATGCGGAGCCTCGAGCGGGCGGAGAGTGCAAGCCCATCTGGGGCCGAATCTTGCGCCGGCTCGCCGAATTCCGTCCTGGTGGCGACCGCCTTGGCGACCCCGCTGGCGATCATCGGCGTGAGTTCGTACCGGCGCTGACGAGCCGACACGGCGGCGACGCGCGATGTCCACGGCCGCGTGGGGCTGCTGCTTGCATGCATGGGGAAGTCCTTCCGCTCCCGCCGTCGACCCCAGGGTTGGGGGCGGTTGGCATCCCTGTACATCTGCTGGAGGGAGGAAGTCGTCGCATCGCTCACGCCGAGTATCACTCGACCACGCCGTAGAATGGAAGCGATTCACCCGATGACCGGGTCGAGATCCTTCTCCATCTGTAGCGATAGGGCTCTGTCGTTCCGTTGTCGGGTCGACGCAGATCACGGGTCGCCAGGCCGGATGAATTCGAGATATCACGCTCCGAAGGCGGCTTCGTGCGCAAGGCAGCAGGAACTACTCTGCGGAGACTCCCAGCCGATGTGGATCGAGCCTGTGACGCCGAAAGGGCAAGCGGATGGCGACGTCTTCTTCGACGAAGTTCGATCTGACAGGAGCTGGCAACTGGGCGTCGGTGTGCTCGGAACGGCCACATTGGCGGCGGCGGGTTGCTTCCTTGTGTATGCGGCGCTGACCCGGGAGGCGGAGTTGCTAGCTCGCGTGCTCGTCGGTGGGGTCATCGGCGGTGGGTTGCTTGGGGTGTTCGGTTCGACCAGCTTCATCCTCGCCGCTCGACTCCTACGCGGCCCGACGCGAGTGCGCATCGACGCCTCGGGTGTCCGTGTAGAGGCGACGAGCGCGACTTGGCCCGAGATCAGTCGAGTCAAGTGCTGCGTCCGGGCTGGTCGTGCGGTCATCCTCTTCCGCACAACGGGGCGACCGAGGTGGATTCGAGTACCGGGGGACATGTCCTCGGCAGAGGCAGGTCAGTTGCTTGACGCTCTCCAGGAGTGGTTCGACCGCAACGGCTTCCAGATAGCGATCGGTGTAGGGTGAACAGAGGCGAATCACTGTGTCAGGGCTCGCTGGGATCGAACCTCGTTCCGATCCGGCCCCTCACCCGCGATCCTGTTCACTGAGAGCCAGAGAGGGCGAGAGTTTGGCCCGTCCGGTCGCCTTTGAGGCCCGTTCCGATCGCCACCCCCGACTCTCTCCTCGAAGTCGAGAGCGCCGAACTCTCGCCATGGCTCGCCAGCGGGGGCGGTCCGACCCCTCGGGCTGTAAACGACACGGCCCCCGCCACTTTGGACGGGGGCCGCAACCATTCGGTCGGAACTCCCTGTACAAGACCGTTTCGGAGGGTTGGCGGACCACTCTCGGGGTGGCCCGATAGGTGTGCGATCGATACGGGGCGTTAACGGGGATCGGCGGAAACCGCGTTTTCAGGGCCGCCAGCGGGGTACAAATACTCCAGC
>JBGAKK010000023.1:0-62063 GCA_044224425.1 Phycisphaerales bacterium | reverse complement strand
CGGAGCGCCTGGGCATCGAGTCGCGGGCCCTCGCCGCGCTGAAACACGTCGGGGCGGGCGATGTGGCGTTGATGCGGCTCCGGATCGCCGACTTCGCCGAGACCGGGGCCCAGCTCGAAGAGACCTCGGGCGTGGTCAACCTGCCCATGGTGGTGGGCAAGGTGCGGGCCGCCGTCCTCCTCATCGAGACCGAGCCCAAGGGGCGCGACGGGAAGCCCGGGCTGGTGAAGATCTCCTTCCGCTCGAAGCCTGCGATCGAGGGGAAGCGGATGTACGACGTGAACGTCCTGGCTGCCACCTTCGGCGGCGGCGGCCACGTCCATGCCGCTGGAGCCCGTATCAAAGGATCGCTCGACGAGGCGGAACGCGCAATCGTTGCCGAGCTCCCCACCGCCTAACGGTCGGCATCCACCCACCCGGCGACGGAGCGTCCTCCGCGGCCCGAGAACTTCCTGATCCATTGTGCATGACCTGTCGATGAGAAGCCCATGCATCCTCTTTACACCTCCCCGTCGTCGCGCAGCCTCCGCTCGCTCGCGTGCCTGATCGCCCTGACCGGGGCGGTCGGTCTGTCGGTCGCGGCCACCGCCGACGACCCGAAGGTCCCCAATCCGCCCAAGGCGAGCCCGAAGACCGGGCCCGCAACCGCGCCGCCGAGCGATCCGCATGCGACGCCGGCCGCACCGGCGGTCAAGAGCGACAAGAAGGCGACCAAGCCAGCGGCCCCAACGGCGCCGGCGGCCGAGCCCGATCATGGCACCGCCGCGCCGCCCGCCAAGGAGGCCGAGGCTCCCGCAGCGCCGGCCGCCGCCCACCACGACGACGTGCCCTCGGTCGATGCCGACACCGCCCTTCGTCGACTCGTCGAAGGCAACGCCCGCTACGTCCACGACCTCGACAACACAACGCCCCGGAACCTGGCCCGCCGGGCCGAGCTCGCCAAGGGGCAGCATCCCTTCGCCATCGTCCTCACCTGCGCCGACTCGCGCGTGCCGCCCGAGATGGTCTTCGACCAGGACCTCGGCGACCTCTTCGTGGTCCGCCTCGCTGGCAACACCGCCGACGAAGCTGGCGTCGGCTCGATGGAGTACGCCGTCGACCACCTCGGGCCCAAGCTGATCGTGGTCATGGGCCACACCTCCTGCGGGGCGGTGAAGGCCGCGGTCGAGACGATCGAGGCGGGCAAGGACGCAGCGTCGTTGCCAGGTCACCTCGCGGCGATCGTCGGACCGATCATGCCGGCTGTCGCCGACACGCTGAAGGACGGCAAGCAGGCCGACGCGGTGAAGGGGGCGGTCATCCGCAACGTGCAGCGGACCGTCGCATCGCTCCGCGAGTGCGGCCCGATCCTGAAGGAAGCGGTCGAGAAGGATGGCGTCCGGATCGTCGGGGCCGTCTATGACCTCGCCTCGGGCGAGATCGACTTCGTCCCGGACCTCAGCCCGAACAGCAAGACCAACTCGAATGCCGCAGCCTCTGCGGGCGAGTCAGGCAAGGACAACGCCGAACACTGACCGTCCGGCCCAAGGCGGGGCGAGCCAGGTTCAGCTCGCCTTCGACACCTTGTAGCCGAGCTTGGTGATGGCTTCTTCGATCTTGGGGCCGAGGTCCGGGCGCGACGCCTTGATCTCGGCCTTCTTGTCATCGAGGGAGACCGTGCAGGCGGTCACGCCCTCGATCCCGGTGACCTTGCCGGTGATGGCGGCGACGCACCCTTCGCAGTGCATCCCCTCGATGTCGTAGCGGAGGGTCACCGGCTCGACGGCGCCGCCCGAGGCGGGGCGGACATCGCTGCCGTCCGACTGGCCGCAGCCAGGGACGCCGACCAGGAGGGAGCAGGCAACGCAGATGGCGAGGGCGCGAGTCATGCGGGCATGGTAGCCGCTGGCTGGCATCATCCCCAATCCCCGAGCAAGATCGAGAGATCCGCCGCGTCGACATCGCCGTCGTCGTCGAGGTCGCCCCAGCCCGGGCCCATGCCCCAGCGTCCGAGGAAGAGGGCGAGGTCGGTGGCGTCGACGACGCCGTTCAAGTCCATGTCGCCGGGCCGCTCGCACTCGTCGGGGATGCCATTCCGGTTCGCGTCGGCGAGGCCGGCGGCGATCTCGTCGCTGTCGTCGATCGCGTTGCCGTTGCAGTCGGTGACGGGGTCGAGGAGCCAGAGTTCGCCGTCGTCGACGCTCGAGTAGTAGGCGAGGGTCAGGATCCGGCTCGCGTCGAAGGGAACGGCTGCGTAGCCGCACCACCAGTGGTAGACATTGGTCGTGGCGTGCAGCGTCTCGCCCCAGGCTCCGTTGGCGAGGCGGGCATAGACGCGGACGCCCTTGCCGTTGGTGGCGATGGTGAAGGTCGAAGGACCGAACCCGATGTCGAGATCCGGGAAGCCCAAGGCGACGCTCAACGGGATCTCCGCTTCGGCCTGCCAGGCGCCATCGGCGAGGCGGCGCAGGACCCACGCCCTGCGGAGGTACGAGTCGACGTCGCTACTCGCCGTGACCACCAAGCGATCGCCCACGAATCCGAGGCGGGAGCCGAGGTACGTGTTCGCCGGCAGGCTCTGGACGGGCACGCGGAAGGAGGCCTCTTCGACGGCGGAACCGTCGGGCTCGATCCGCAGGAGGCGGACCCGCCCGCCGGCCCAGACCTTGTCGGGGAGCGGGAGATCGACCACCGCCAGGAGGTCGTCGTGGGCGGCGAGTTGGTAGCCGCAGTTGGGGCCAGGGGCGGTGATCGCGAGGCTCGGTTGTTCCGTCCACTCGCCCTTCGCTCCGCGCTGGAAGCGGCGGATCGGATAGGCACCGCTCGGATCGGCGGGCGTGGCGGCGTACAGGGTGTCCGGCGTGGAGGCGAGGGCCCAGCCGAAATAGGTGTTTGTGGCGTCGGTGAAGCTGGCGGAGGGCAGGGCGGTGCCATCGGCGGCGACGTCGAAGAGGTCGACGTGGTTGGTGGTCGAGTCGGTGACGCCGCCGACGGCGAACCAGCCGGCTTCGGCCGCGAGCGGCGAGGCGCCGGCGGCGAATCCGCACCAGGTCGGCAGCTCCGCGGCGGGTCCCGAGCCCGGTTCGAACGAAGCGTGCTGCGGGAGCGTGATGTCCCACGCTTGCCAACTCCAGAGGATCGGAACCACCAAGGCCTGCGGCGCGGCGGCCCGGAGGTGGGCCCGCGGCGCCCCGATCGCGTGGAAGAGCGGATCGGGCATCGTGATCGGCATGCGGTCGACCGGGCAGGTGTCGATCTGCCCGTCGCCATTCAGGTCGCTCGCCGAGCCGTCGGCGATCTCGCACTCGTCGGGCAGGAAGTTCCCGTTGCAGTCGGTCGCGTCAGGCGGGGCGAGACAAGCGAAGTCGAGCGGCAGAAGGTCGATCGCGTAGTTCCCGCAGCAGGAGCTACCCGAGTTGCCTGCGATCCGCGGGCCGAAGGAAGCGACCGGGGCCCGAAGTCCGGCCACGAACTCTGGCGTCCACGTCCCGTCGATGAGCCGGAAACCGATCGTCGAGGGGACGCCGGTGGTGCCGGAGGCGACGACGCGCTCGGGTCCGACCACGATCCCCTTCCCGAGGCCGAAGGCGTTGGTGCCGGCGGGCATGGCGAGTGTCGTCGTGGCCCACGTGCCGTTCCCGTTCTCGACCGCCGCGACCACGGCGCCGCGGTCGGTTCCGCCGATGTCGGCGCCCGGGGCGCCAGCCGCCAGAAGACCCGGGGCGGCGTCGACCGACGTGCCGAGTCCATCGCCGATCGCCGCGACAGGGCTGGTGACCACCGTGGCGAGGTGGAACTGGCCATCGCTTCCGCGCTTGAAGAGCCACGCCGCACCCGAGCCCTCGGGTCCGGCGCGACGCGAGCCGCGGCCGCCGACGGCGAGGAGATCGCCGTGCAAGGCGACCGACCAGCCGAAGAGTTCGTACCCGGCCGGGAGGTCCGAGGTGATGGTCGCCGTCTCGACCCAGCCGCTTGGGGTTCGCTCGAAGAGGACCACCGAGCCGGCGTTGGTCAGGCCGCCGACGACAGCGCCGGGAACGCCGACAGCAAGGAACGATCCGTCGATGGCGACCGAGAAACCGAAGAGCCCGGGGCCCGCGTCGCCGACCAGGAGGGCAGTCTGCGTCCACGCCCCGCCGAGCCGGTCGAAGAGGGAGACGCTGCCCACCTGTTTGCCGTCGACGACACGGTATGGCGCCCCGACCGCGATGAAGTCGCCGGAGCGGCCGACGCTCGAGCCCCATCCCGAGAAGGGTGCTGGCACCGGAAGTTCGGTGCTGGTCCAGGTCGGCCCCTGAGGCGGGCCATCGAAGACGAGGACCCGTCCGTTCGGGATCGAGGCGAGGTCCGCGGACACCACCAGCCCGGTCGGCGAGGCGCTGATCGCAGCGGCGCCGGGGAAGGGGATGCTGATCGAGTCGAAGGTCGGCAGGAAGGGCGGCAACTCGGCGCGGGCCGGGCTGGCGAGGGCCGTGGAGCCGACGGCGACGACGGTGCAGGCGAGCGATGAGCGGTGGCGCATGGAAGCCTCCACCAAGTCATACGCGGCAGATGGCGGCGCTGCGCGCCAAAAAAAAAAAATCGCACCACAACGGACCGCCAAACCACGGACGACTCGTCGCTGATCGCCGCCCTACGCGATCACCAGCGCCTTCTGGAACTCCGCGCCGAGCACTTTCTTCGACGGCGCCTTCATCCAATCCTCGAGGATGCCTGCGTAGACCGAGCGGAAGTCGACGCCGAACTTGAGGTCGCCTTGGTCGAGGTCGGTGAGCGACGGATGGTCGCCGAGGACGCCCTTGCGGACCATGGGACCGATCAGGAACATCGGGGCGGCCGTGCCGTGGTCGGTGCCGCCCGAGGCGTTCTGCCGCACACGGCGGCCGAACTCGCTGAAGCTCATGGTCAGCACGCGCTGGTCGTTGCCTTGGGCCTTGAGGTCGGCCTGGAAGGCCTTCACCGCCTCGGCGAATTGCCGCAGCAAGTTGGCCTGCGTCCCGGCCTGGCCGGCGTGGGTGTCGAAGCCGCCGATCGACGCGTAGTAGACCCGCGTCTTCATCTCGTCGCGGATCATGGCCCCGATGGTGCGGAGCTGTTTGGCGAGCGGCGTGTTCGGATAGGGGACGAGCGGCTGCTTGGCCACCGCGGCGCGGATCCGCTCGCTCGCCACCTGGGCGTCGAGGGCGGTGCGCATCAAGAACGCGGTCTCCGAGTTGGGGTCGACGCCGGGCAAGGCCCCGCCGCGGTTGACGTCGCGGTAGGGATCGTTCAGTGCCGGGTGGAGATCCTGCCCCAGCCAGCGGAAGAGTTCGGGGGTCTCGAAGGCGATCGGCTTCTGGATGTCGCCCATCAGGGCCGTCGGGGCGTTGCGTCCGATCGAGATGGCTCCTTCCGGCTGCGGCGTGCCGTTGCACGTGCAGTCGAAGTAGCGGCCGATCCAGCCCGTCCCCTTGCCGTCGAGGCGGGCCGTCTGCCAGATGTCCATCGAGGTGAAGTGCGAGCGGTTGGGGTTCGGATAGCCGACCCCCTGGATCACCGCCACGCTGGCGTCGTCGTAGAGCTCCTTGATCGCGGCGAGGCTCGGATGGAGCCCGAGCCCGGCTTTCTGGTCGAGCTCGAGCGCCGACTGGTTGGCTGCCCCGCGGCCCGGGGCCGGCACGCCGAGCTGCGGCCGGGCCTGGTAGTAGGCGTCCATCCCGTAGGGGACGACGGTGTTCAGGCCATCGTTGCCGCCACCGAGCTGGATGACGACCAGGATGTGGTCCTGCGGCACGCCGGGCAGGCTCGACTGGCGCAGCGGGTCGGGCAGCAGCATGCCGAGCGCCGACTGCTGGAGGAAGGCGGGGATCGTCGCGCAGAGCGAGGCGAGGGTCACGCATTGTTCGAGGAAGACGCGGCGCGAGTAGGCGGTTGGTTCACGCATGACGTTCTCGCGAAAGGCTCAGCAGAGCTGGTACTCGGGCAGGGCGGTGATCAGGCAGAGGGCGCCGAGGATGCGGTCGTTCTCGGGAGCGTCCTTGGCCTCGGTGAGGAAGCGGGTCAGGGTCTCGATCCGTTCCGGGCGCGGGGCGGCGGCGAGGCTGAAGCGGAGGAGGAACTCGGCGACCTCGGCCGCTCCGGGCGCGCCGCCCGAGGCCTCGCGGAGTTCGGCGATCAGGTCGGTCGCGTCGAAGCGCTCCTCGTCGCTCTGCCAGTCGTAGACGTCGGGCTTGCGGCCGGTCAAAAGATAGATGGCCACGTTCTGCCGGACGAACATGGTGGCCGTGTTGATCCACGCCCGGCCGCCGTCCCAGCCCTTCACGTTCGGTGGCTGGAAGAGGGCCTGCCCCATGAGGTCGGCCGCGTTCACCAGGGCTGAGAGCGAGCGGGTCGGCGTGTGGTAGCTCCGGATCGTCTGCACGATGAGCTGGATCGGGCTCTTGATGACCGCCGCCCGGTTGGCCTGAGCGTAGAAGTGCTCGCTCCGGAAGAGCGTGGTGAGCACCGGCTTGAGGTCGTACTTCGAGGCCCGCAGCTCCTTGGCGAGTCCGGCGACGACCTCCTTCTGCTCGTCGCTCAGGGCGGTCGGGCCGCCCGGCGAATCGTGCACGAAGAAGCGGTAGAGCTTCCAAGAGAGGAACTCGCTGGTCTCCTTCTTGGCCAGGATCATGTCCACGAAGTCGTCGCCGTCGAAGGTCCCGCGACGGCCGAAGATCGACTTCTCGTCGGGGTCGTGCTCGTTCTCGCGGAAGACAAAGGCGTCGTCGTCGTAGGTGTAGCCGGTGAGGGCCCGGGCTCCTTCCTTGATGTCGTTCTCGGTGTAGCCGCGGCCTTCGCCGAGGGTGAAGAGCTCCATCAGCTCGCGGGCTAGATTCTCGTTCGGGCGGCGGCGGCGGTTCTCGTCGTTGTCGAGGTACTGGAGCATCGCCGGGTCGCGGATGATGCCCTGCACGAGGTCGCCGAAGTTGCCGAGGGCGTCGCGCCGGAAGAGGCGGTTCTGCATGGCCAGGTGCCAACTGTCCTGCACCGTGCGATGGCTGCTCGCGAAGTGGCCGTGCCAGAAGAGGGTCATCTTCTCTTCGAGCGGGCGGCTGCTTTCGATCATCCGCCGCAGCCACCACTTCTGCATCTCGGCGAGCTGCTCGCGGTCGGCCTTGTCGCGGTCTTGCCGCATCTTCTGGAGGCGGGCCAGGGTCTCCTCGTCCTTGTTCTGCCGGGCCTGGCGGGCGATCTGCCGTTCCTCGTCGGTCTCGGGATGGATGATCGTGCCGTCCCAGGCGCCTTCCTCGGAGGTCGGGACGCGATCGCACTCGACGAGCGACTCGACGGCCTTGGCGACGCCGAGTGAGTGGAGGGCCCGGACTTGGATCGGCGTGGCGCCGAAGCCGGCTCGGTTGGCGAGGTGGAGGGCCGACCAGTAGTCGAAGCTCTTGGCGGCCAGCGGGCGCAACGGTTGTGCTGCCATCGTGCTCCTTCCTCGGTCGCCGAGCGCGGCGGGCCGGCTCACCCCAGGGCTGCGCGGGGCACGGCGAACGCGGCCACCATCAGCATGACGACCGGAATCGGCAGAAGCCACGTCTCAAGGTCGACGAAACCGAGGAAACAGCAGGGGGCGAGCACGGCCAGGAGGAGGGCGAAGCCCACCCAGCCACCCCGGGTCCGTGGCCACGGCCGCCGGCCAAGCGCGGCGGGGAGCATCATGAGGAGGACGTAGGCCGGGAAGAGGAGGCCGTAGGCTCCGAGGTAGACGAGGTAGACCGTCTCCCGCTCGAAGGGGAGGTCGGCGGAGAGGGCCCCGACGATGATCGGCACGATGACCGCCGCCTGCCGCCACCGCCCGCCGTGGGGGACCGGCGAGAGCCGCACCTCGCGGAGGTGGACGGCGGTGGTGAAGGCGGCCTGCCCCAGCAGGTGGCCGGCGACCGCCGGGACGAGGACCGCGAAACCGTCGAGCTGGTAGCCGACGGTGAGGAGGATCAGGAAGAAGAACGAGAGGCCGAAGACGCCGAAGGCATGCACGCTCGGCGTCCGCTGCCTGGCTCGATGGAAGGTCCGATCGAGCCACGGGCAGAGGAGGAAGCCGAGGGCCACGATCGGCGCCGCCCAGGTCAGGGCCGAGGCGGGTTGGTCGCCGCTCGAACCGACGGCGGCGAGGCGACCAGCGGGAATCGCAAGCCACAGGGTGAGCGAGGCGAGGGTGGTGACGGAACCGAGAAGTGGCCAGGCCCGGTCCGGGAGGATCGAAAGGAAGAGGCCGAGCGAGGCGGTGATGGCGGCCACCAGCCAACCGGCGGGGATGGTCGTCTCGCCCAGGATCGACTTCCCGAGCCAGGCCACGAAGAAGATCTGGAAGGCGACGGTGACCGCTGAGAAGAGGGTCATCGCGGGGGCGTGCTCGGCGCAGAGGCGCTCGCTCCGTTCCTTCGAGAGGAGATAGCCGAAGCCCGCGCAGCCGAGGACGTTGGGGATGGCGAAGACCCAGAAGCCGGGCCAGCCCCAATGGCGGATCAGGATGATCGGGAGGTACATCCCGATGCACCAGGTCCAGCTCGAGGCGCAGAAGAGGCCCCACCCGATCGTCGCCGCGGCTCGGCTCATGCGCTCCGCTCGGACCGACGGTGGAGGCCGGACATCACGACTTCTCGGCGCCGCTGGCCCGCTCGGCCTTCCGTTCGGCTCGCCGTCCGGCCTTGGCGGGGTCGGCCTTCCGCTTCGAGCGCCGCTCGGAGCGTTGCGCCGCCATCGCCTTCGGCGTGCAGTGGAAGGTGATCGAGCAGCGCCCGACCAAGACTTCCTTCCCCTTCTTCTTGAGTTGCTGGCGGATCTCCATCTCGAGATTGATGTTGAACTCGCCGCCCACCTTCAGCTTCTCGTCGATGTCCTCGGCCTGCACCACCTCGTAGGCAGCGGGCCCGAAGCACGGCCGCAGGAAGCGGTAGTTCATCTCCTTGCAGACGACCTGGTAGTCGCCGCCGCAGCGGGCGAAGAGGTACATCCCGCCAGCCACCTCGGAGTTGCCGAGGAGGGACGCCCCGGCCATCGCGTTGTACCAGTTGCGGTTGAAGCGCTTGAAGGGCAAGACCGCGACGAAGCGGTTGGGGTCGAGCCGCTTCACGCTGATCCCCGATCGCCAAGCGAAGGGAAGCCAGATGAGGGACGCCGCCCGTTGGAAGAAGGTGTTCCGCGTGGAGAGCCGCGAGAGATACGCCTCGGCTCGCTGCACGAAGGTCTTCTTCTTGCGGACCGCAGCCACTCCAGCCGGGCGCGCAGACCCCGACTGGTCGTCGCGGACGGCGGCGGATGGCGAAAGCGGTGCAGTGCTCACGACGGGATTGCGGCGTCGACGGGAAGCGGCGCGGCCAGAGGGCCGGCTCGGGCGTCGGACGAGCCGCATGGTACGGAGGGGAGGGGGTTGGATCCACTCCCGAGTTGGACGATCCACCGCCGGTCGCTGCCGAGCCCGAGGAGGGACGGGCCGTTGGTAGACTCGCCGCGACCGGTCGTCCGGGAACGTCCCGGCTGCCGAGCATGAACCCTCCGGAATCGACCCGCGATGAGCCTCCCATGGAGCCCGCGCCTGGCAGTCTGCTCGTGGTCCCTCCAGCCGAGCGACCCCGCCGACCTGGTGGCAAAGGTCCGGGCCACTGGCTTGGACGCGGTCCAGATGGCCCTGACCCCGATGGCCGAGGACCCCGCTCGCTGGGGTGAGGCCATCGACCGCCTGCGCGATGCCTCGATCGCGGTCATCTCCGGGATGCTGGCGACGGTGGGCGAGGACTACTCGACGATCGCCCGGATCGCTGCCACCGGAGGCGTCCGCCCCGATGCGACCTGGCCGGCGACCGAGGAGCGGGCCAAGCGGGTGGCCGACGTGGCCGGTCGTCACCAGCTCGGGCTGGTCACCTTCCACGCCGGGTTCCTTCCGCATGGCGGCCGCGACGCCGCGGAAGCGGAGGTGCGGGAGCGGATGCTCGGCCGGCTGCGGCGGATCGCCGCGATCTTCGCCGAGCATGGTGTCCACCTCGCCTACGAGACGGGCCAGGAGCCGGCCGAGGACCTCGCCTCCTGCCTCGGGGAACTCTGCACCCGCGACAACCCCGAGGTCGGCGGGGTCAACTTCGATCCGGCCAACATGCTGCTCTACGGGGCCGGCGACCCGCTCGCGGCCGCCAAGCGGCTCGCCCCGTGGATCCGGCAAGTACACGTCAAGGACGCCGTCGAGAGCGGCACCCCCGGCGAATGGGGGCGGGAGGTTCCGGTGGGGACGGGCCAGGTCGACTGGCAGGCTTTCTTCGCGATCATCGCCGCCGCCCCCGGACGCCCCGACCTCGTCATCGAGCGCGAAGCAGGCGATCGTCGGATCGACGACGTCATGACCGCCGCCCGCCTCGTACGATCGATGGTCCCCGCCCGTCCGCCCGAGCGGAGCGTGGACCCGGGTGCGTGACCCCCGGCCAGCGACCCCCGAGAACCACCGATGCCGACCTATGTCTATGCGATCGTGAACCCTGACGGCTCTGACGGCGAGGTCTTCGAGGTGCTGCAGAAGATGACCGATCCGCCGCTCGCCAAGCACCCCGAGTCGGGCCAGCCGGTGCGCCGCCTGGTGACCCGACCCAACCTCTCCCTGCAGTGGAGCGAGGCGTCCGACAAGAACAAGCTCAGCGACAAGAACCTCGGGCGGCTGGGCTTCACCAAGTACGAGAACACCGGCGGCGGCCGCTTCGAGAAGCGGACCGGCGACGGCCCGTCGTCGATCTCCGCGGACTGAGGGGCGAGCGCCGCATGAGCGACCGGGCACGCATCCTCGAGCTGCGGGATCTCCTCGAGCGGGCCAATCGCGCCTACTACGTGGAGGCCAACCCGTTCCTCGCCGACAGCGAGTACGACCGGCTGCTCGCCGAGCTCGGGACCCTCGAGGAGCGGCACCCCGAGTTGGCCGACCCGAACAGCCCCACGCGCCGGGTGGGCGAGGCGGCGAGCGGCAGCTTCCCCACCGCCAAGCATCGCGTGCCGATGGGCTCGATCGACAACTCGTACTCGCTCGAGGACCTCAAGGCGTGGTACGAGCGATGCCGTGCGACGCTCGAGGGCGAGGGGCTCCTCGACCTGTTCGAGCCGCTCCGCCTGGTCTGCGATCCGAAGGTCGACGGCCTGGCCATTTCGATCCGCTTTGAGCAGGGCGAGTTGGTGCAGGCGGTGACCCGCGGCGACGGCGAGACGGGCGACGTGGTGACCGCCAACGTGCGGGCCATCCGCTCGATCCCGCTCAGGCTGGCCGGCGCAGCGAAGAAGCCGCCGCGGGTGCTCGAGGTCCGCGGCGAGATCTACATGCCGAGCGCGATGTTCGCCAAGATCAACGCCGAGCGGGCCGAAGCCGGCGAGGTGCTCTTCGCGAACCCCCGGAACTCGACCGCGGGGACGCTCAAGAATCTCGACCCGAAGGTCGTGGCCAGCCGCGGCCTCTCGTTCGTCGCCCACGGCAAGGGCGAGAGCGAGGGGTTCGACGAGCCGGAGACGTGGTGGGAGTGGCTCGGCCGCTTCCGGACCTGGGGCATCCCGACCAGTCCGCTCGCCACGCGGTGCGACGACTTCGATGCGGCGGCCAAGGCGATCGAGGGCTTCGCCGGCCAGCGGGCCTCGATGCCCTACGCGGTCGACGGCATGGTGGTCCGGATCGATCGCCTCGACCACCAGGAGGCCCTCGGCTGGACCAGCAAGTCGCCGCGCTGGGCCTTGGCCTTCAAGTACCCGGCGGAGCAGGGGGTCACCATCCTCCGCCACGTCGAGTGGCAGGTCGGGAAGGGCGGCACGCTGACCCCGCGAGCCACCATGGATCCGGTGGTCCTGGCCGGCACCACCGTGCGCCACGCCACGCTCCACAACATCGAGGAGATCCGCCGCCGCGACGTGCGGTTAGGCGACACGGTCATCGTGGAGAAGGCGGGGGAGATCATTCCCCAGGTGGTCCAACCGCTGGTCGAGAAGCGGACCGGCGAGGAGCGGACGATCGAGCCTCCCACCCGTTGCCCGGCCTGCGGCGGCGAGGTCGAGCAAGAGGGTCCGAAACTCTACTGCGTGAACCCGGAGTGCCCGGAACAGTTCCGCGAGCGGCTCAAGTGGTTCGTGGGCCGCGACCAGATGGACATCGACGGCCTCGGCGACAAGCTCGTCGACCAGCTGGTCGAGGCCGGGCTCGTCCTGCACTTCGCCGACCTCTACCGCCTGACCCGCGAGCAACTCCTCGGCCTCGAGCGGATGGGCGAGACGAGCGCCGGCAACCTCCTCGTGGCGATCGAGGAGTCGAAGCGGCGCGGGCTGGCTCGGGTCCTCGCCGGCCTCGGCATCCGCCACATCGGGGCCAGCGCCGCCAAGACCCTGGCCAAGGCCTTCCCCGACGCGAACGCCCTTCTCGCGGCGAAGGAAGAGGACTTGGTCGAACTCGAGGACTTCGGGGCCATCACCGCGGCGAGCCTGGCCCACGACCTCTCCACGCACCGCCTTCGCGACGCCTTCCATCGCTTGGCCCAGGCCGGGGTCGATCTCACCAGCCCGCTCTATCGCGAGGCAGCCGCGGCCCCGGCCGCCGACAGTCCGCTGGCCGGGAAGACGGTGGTGGTGACCGGGACGCTCGACCATTGGTCGCGGAACGAGATCACCGAGCTCCTCGAGTCGCTCGGGGCCAAGGTCGCCGGCAGCGTCTCCAAGAAGACCGACCTCGTGATCGCCGGCCGCGAGGCGGGTTCCAAGCTCGACAAGGCGAAGTCGCTGGGCGTGGCCGTCTGGGACGAGGCCGAGGCGGTGCGGGCCCTCGCTCCCAAGGGCTGAACCGAGGGCAAGCGCGGGCCGGCGGACGCGCCGCTATCCTGCCTCCCGCGGCCGACGCGGTCGCCACCCCATGGGACAGTTCGCCCTCGGCCTCCGCAGCCTCGCTATCCGGCTCGCCACCTTCGTGGCGATGGCCGCGCTCTTGGCCTGGGCCTTGGGCGGCACGCTCTTCCCGCGGGCCGAGATCGTGGACGGACCGGCCGTCACCTGGCACGGGGCGACATGGCGGCTCCGCGTGGCGATGGGCGGCGACCATCGCGGACAAGTCCGCTGGGAGCTGCTTCGCCAGCAGGGCGAGGAGCGGCCCGAGCCGTGGCCGCTCGCCGGCTTCGGCCAGTGGAGCGAGGCAGCGGGACCGGTGGCCACCGAGGACCGCCTCTACGTCGCCTTTCGGGACCGGGACGCCCCGGGCTGGACCTTGGCGGCGATCTCCGACCGCGGGTTCGAGACCACCTCCTGGCCGGATCGACTGGAGATCGAGCGTCAGTTGGCCCGATTGCGGAATGGCCTCGAGCCCCAGACCGCCGGCGAGGCGGCCGCGGTTCGGGAGACGATCCTCCGCGCCGCACCGCCGGGCCAGGGTTCGGGCGGGACGTGAGTCGAGGCCCGCCCCGCGGGCAAGGAGCCGGGTCGGCATGCAGAACGTCGAGTTCAAGGCCGAGATCCGCGACCTCGAAGCCGCTCGCCGGCAAGCGGTCCTGATGGGGGCGAGGTGCGCCGGCACCTTCGCCCAGGTCGACACCTATTTCCGCGTCGCCGACGGCCGCCTCAAGCGCCGCGAGACGCCGGGCCAGTCGCCGGAGTGGATCTGGTACCAGCGGCCGGACACGCTCACCGCCCGCGTCTCGAAGTACACGATCCTCACCGACGAGCAGGCCCGGATCCGCTACGGCACGGGGACCCTCGTCCCGTGGAAGGTCGTCCGCAAGACGCGCGAGCTCTGGATCCTCGACAACATCCGCATCCACCTCGACCTGGTCGAGGACGTCGGCACCTTCATCGAATTCGAAGCCGTGGTGAGCCGGAAGAACGACCTCACCGAGTGCCGCACGATGGTGGTCTACCTGCGCGACCAGTTCGCGCCGATCCTCGGTGAACCGGTCAGCGGCTCCTACGAGTCGATGGTGGGTGAGATCGCCGAGCCCGAGCGGCAACCGAAGTGGCCGTGAGCCGCGGCGGGCTCAGAGGCTGAGCGAGCCGGTGAAGAGGAGGACGGCGAGGACGGTCGCCACGCCGATCCGCCACCAGCCGAAGATGGCGAGGGAGTGGCGGCTCAGGTAGCCGACCAGCCACTTCACGGCGATGGCGGCGCTGACCGTGGCCACGGCGATGCCGAGGAGGACGGGGCCCCAGCCGCCCAGCGGTTCGACGAAGCCGAGGCCGTGGCCCTTCACCTGCTTGAAGAGTTTGAGCGTGCAAGCACCGAGCAGGGTGGGGAGGCCGACCAGGAAGGAGAACTCCGCCGCCCGGGCCGGCGGCAGGCCCACGTACATGCCGCCGAGGATAGTCATCATCGAGCGGCTGGTGCCCGGCCACATGGCCACGCATTGCAGGCAGCCCACGATGAAGGCGTCGCGGAAGGAGAGTTCCTCGATCGACTTGAACGCGGCGTGGCCGCCGTCGGCCTCCTTGGCGAAGACCGAGTCCTGCCAGCGCTTGACGAGGAGAAGGACCACGCCGCCGCAGAAGAGGGCGATGAGGACGGGCACCGGGCGGAAGAAGCGGGTCTCGATCCACTTGTCGAGGAGGACGCCGGCCACGGCGGCGGGCAGGAACGCCACGACGAGGAGGAGGAAGAGCCGGCGGCCCGCCGGATCCTTGCCGAAGATCCCCTTCACCATGGAGACCATGCGCGGCCAGTAGATGCCGACCACGGCGAGGATGGCGCCGCCCTGGATGATGACGTTGAAGGCGTCGATCGCCTCCTTCGCCGAGCCTTCCTTGCCGAGGCCGAGGAGCCAGGCGGTGAGGATGAGGTGGCCGGTCGAACTGACCGGCAGGTACTCGGTGATGCCCTCGACGATGCCGAGGACGATGGCTTGGAAGGGGGTCATCGCGTTCCGTGCGGGTCAGGGGGTTGGAGGGGCGGCGGTGGCCGATCCGGTGGCCTGGGCGAATTCCGCTGCGAGCCACGGCATGAGGGCTCGGACTCGTTCGCCGGTCGCTTCGATCGGGTGCCGACGGGCGGAAGCCCGCTGGGATTCGAGCCAAGCATCGCCGTTGGCGTGGTCGTCAAGGAGGCGGCGGGCGAAGCGGCCGTCCTGGATCTCGTCGAGGACGGCCCGGAAGACGACCCGCACCCGTTCATCGACCACTCGCCCGGCGGCGGTGAAGCTGCCGAACTCCGCGGTGTTCGAGATCGCCTGCCGCATGCCGGCGAGGCCGCGAGCGTAGACGAGGTCGGCGACCTGCTTCACCTCGTGGCAGCACTCGATGTAGGCGAGTTCGGGCGGGTAGCCGGCCTGGACCAGCGTCTCGTACGCGGCGACGACGAGGCCGGCCAGTCCGCCGCAGAGGACGGTCTGCTCCCCGAAGAGGTCGGTCTCCGTCTCGTGGGCAAAGGTGGTCTCGAGGATGCCGGCTCGGGCGCAGCCGATCCCGCTGGCCCACGCGAGGGCGAGGGCACGGGCGTCGCGAAGCTCGGAGTCGCGCTCGACTGCGACCAGGCCGGGAATCCCCTGACCCTTCGCGTATCGCTCGCGGAGCGTCGTGCCGGGGCCCTTGGGGGCGACCAGGACGACGCCAAAGGTCGGGGCGCGGTTCGACCTGGCGGTAGCGGATCGAGAAGCCGTGGAGGAAGCCGATGGTGGCACCGGGCTTGGCATGGGCTGCGATCGAGGCCCGGTAGACGTCGCCGTGCGTCTCGTCCGGCAGCGAGAGGACGAGGAGATCGCCGCGTGCCGCGCCCTCCTCGATCGATGCGGTGGCGAACCCGGCGGCGCGGGCCTCGGCCGTCCCCCGACCTCCAGGGCGGCCGGCGACGAGGACCTCGATCCCCGAGTCGCGGAGGTTCGCGGCGTGGGCCCGGCCCTGGTTTCCGAACCCGACGATGGTGACCAGCTTCCCGAGGAGCGGAGCGAGCGGAGCATCGTCGCCGCGGAGGACGGGCATCGCGTCCGCGGCACGCTGCGATGTCGAGTTCGGGCGGTCGGACGCGGGCATCGGGGGGCAGCATACGGGGGACTTGCCTTCCGGGTGGTGCCCCGATCGACCCGTCGGCGCGGCGATCTTGCCCAACGATCCTCAACTTTCCCGGCCCTCCGACCGATCTCAGGCGATGGTAGGTGCGGCGAGGAGACCTCGATGGCCAAGCGCCCAAGCTCGAAATCCGCTGGTTCCAAGGGCTCGTCCGAATCCGGAAGCGAACGGCGGCGCCATGCCCGCTTCAAGGTCGTCCCCATGTACACCACGGTCCATGTGCGACGTGATGCCAAGGTCATGCCGATCGCCGGGGACCTCGACGGCCACCTCTACGACATCTCCGAGGGCGGCGTCCGCTTCGAACTCGACGAGGCGCTGCCGGAAGGCGAGCGCGTGCGGATCGAGATCGGGCTGCCCGGGTGCCGGCGCCTCATCGACGCCTGGGGCAAGATCGTCCGCGTGAACAGCGAGGACGACGATCCGGGGCCGCGGCGCATGGCCCTCATGTTCGACACCTTCGTCGACCAGGCGAGCCGCGACGAACTGCATCACTACCTGTCGCAGCGCTGGCTCGAGCGGGCGGCCTGAGCGGCGTCGGCCGACCTTCGCGCCATCAACGGACCAAGGCGACGATCGCCCCGGCGATCTCGTCCGGTGCGCTTCGTTCGGCGCCGACGGTGGCGTCGGCGAGCCGGGCGTAGACCGGGCGCCGGCGGCGGGCGAGCTCCTCGAGCTCGGCGAGCAGCCCTTGGCCGGTGAGGCTGGAGCGGTCGCCCGGGTCGCGAGCCAATCGCTCGGCGGAGACCGTCGCTCCGCAGTCGAGGAGGACGACGCGAACCCGTCCTTCGCGGCGGGCGGTTTCGAGTCCGCTGCGGACGGCCTCGACTCGCGGGGCTCCGCCGCCCAAGGCGATCACGGCTGGCGGCTGCGGAGCGTGGAGGAAGGCCTCGAGCGCCTCGGCCTCACCTCGCCGCCAAGCCTGCTCGCCGCGGCGTTCGAAGACGTGGCGAACGCTCGTCTCACCGAGGTGAGCGAGCACCAGGTCATCGAGATCGTGGAACGGGCGGCCGAGCCGCGCAGCCAGCAACCGGCCGACGGTGGTCTTGCCTGCACCGCGCATCCCGATGAGGACGAGGTGGGGCGGACCCGCCGACGGCGGAGTGTGCGAACCGCTCACGTGGAGTGGCCGGGAGGGCCCGGATTACCGCGGCGAGATGCGGCGACCGAGGCGACGCTTCCGGTTGACGATCGCTCGGCCCTTCCGCGTGCTCATGCGAGCGCGGAAACCGACCTTGCGGATCTTCTTGATGCGGCTGACTTTGTGCGGGTAGTGCATGGGCTGTCCTGACCCCGAACAGGGGCGACGGGCAAGGCAGGGTCGGCGACGGCTCGATGCCCCACCAGCGGGGTCGAGGTCCGATGCGAGCTCCGCAAGGTAGTCGAGAAGCCCGGAACTGGTCAACCCGTTGCTGCGCAGGCCCGGAGCGTTGGCCGAGGGGTGGGGGGACCGCCCGCTTCCGGCCGACCTCCAAGGTGCGATAGCCATGAATCGCCAACTGATCTCAGGCTCCCGACTTGCATCGCCGATAACGGCAGGGCATGCTCCCCGTGGCGAGTCCTCCACCCGTCGCGTCCCTTCGACCTGCTTTCGCGACTGGTGGAGCGCCCGCCGACAGCTCGCCCAGGGCGGTCGCATCCCGCCCGCAGACCCCGCACTTGGGGATGTCGTCGGTCGCGTATGGAACGAAGTGACGGAAGCGGCCTCAGGCCGCCCCAGCCGGACCCACTGGCCGGCACCGATCCTGTTGCCGCCCCTCCACTGCCCGGCCCGAACGGGTCGGCGGCGGGGGTGATCGCCGCGTCGCTCCGCTCGCCCGAGCCGGTCGCGGACGGAGGGGTGTTGGCGCGGGTCGAACGGAAGATCGACTACGTCTTCCGCGATCGGTCGCTCCTCGCCCAGGCCTTGGTCCACGCCTCGATCGCCGGGACTCGGCTCGAAAGCAACGAGCGGCTCGAGTTCCTCGGGGACGCCATCCTCGGGAGCGTGATCTGCGACCACCTCTTCCGCAGCTTCCCGCAGGCCCTTGAAGGGGAGCTGACCAAGATCAAGTCGAACGTGGTGAGCCGGCGATCCTGCGCCGAGATCGCCCTCGAACTCCAGCTCGATGCCGATCTCGTCCTCGGCAAGGGCATGGGGGGCCGTGAAAACCTTCCCCAGTCGCTCGCCGCCGCTGCGTTTGAGGCCGTGATCGGGGCCATCTACCTCGACGGCGGGATGGACGCCGCTCGGGCCTTTGTCCTGCGGCACCTCTCGGCCCGCATCGAGTGCGCCGCACGCCTCGGCCACCAGCACAACTTCAAGAGCGTCCTGCAGCAGTCGCTGCAGCGGATGGGGCTCGCCAACCCGTCGTACGTGATCGTCGAGGAGCGAGGCCCCGACCACGCCAAGTGCTTCGAGATCTGCGTCGAGGTCGGTCCCCGTCGCTTCCCGGGATGCTGGGGCACCTCGAAAAAGCAGGCCGAGCAGCAGGCGGCCCTGACCGCGCTACTCGAGCTCGGCATCGCGTCCATGAACGAGGACGGCGAGGTCTTGGTGCGTTACCACACGCCCGAGGAGCCGACGGCTGCGGAGTCGACCTCCGAGGTCGCCGGCGACGGCTCCGCGCCCGCCGCTGCGTGAGCGTCACCCGACGAAGAGGACCCGCGCCAGCCAGACGTGGAAGGCGACCGCGACGGCGGCCAAGCAGAGGTAGGGCCAGGGCGAACGCAGGCGACCGCTGAGGATGCCCGGCCGCGGACGAGCGGTCAGGGCCACTGTCGGCATGGCCTCCTCGACATCTTCCCCCCGGCGGGCCCGGTCTTGGACGGCCGCGATGATCAGGTTGGCGTCGAAGGGACGCACGCCGACCTTCGCGGCGAAGGCGAGGACGGCTCGGCGATGCTCGAAGGAGAGGAGGGAGCCCTCCATCTTCGAAGCGGCTTCGACCGCCACCATCCACCGCGGGTCGCGCGGATCGAGTTCGTTGTTCACCGACGCTTCGAGGTTGGCTCTGGCCACCTCGCGGCGGCTCTGGTCGGGACGCGGCCGGCGAGCGGAGGGCTCGGTGCGGACGTCCCCCGCGGGGGCGTCTTCGCCGCCCACGAGCCGCATTCCAGCAGGAAGCGGACGGCTCGACCCCGCCAGGCGGAGGCGGGCCGAAGTGGGCGTCGCGAGGCGCCGAGCGAGCGGCTCGGCGGCCGGGCCAGCAGGTGGCTCGGCGCGACTGGTGCGATGCGGTTGATCAGGTAGACGCCCGACCATGGGATCATCTCTCTCTCAGGCGGACGCTCCCAAAGCGGGATCGGCCGCACGATTTCCCCTCGCCTGACGCTCGCTACGGAATGATGCTGCCGCCCGTTCGCGATCATGCGAACAGCGGCTTCCTCTTCCGTCTCGAACTGGTCAGGACAACGCGCGAAGTCTAACCGCGACACAGCGCTCTTCCAGTCGCGCTCACTTTTTCAGGCGCGATGCACGAAGAATCCTCTTATCGGGTCTGGGTTGCGCGTGCATCGCGCAAGCGGAGCGGCGATTCGCGCGGGAGTTGCGCGGGGGTTGGGCTGGCTCGGCCGCCAGGTCACTCCGCCTTGTGGCGGACGATCCGGCCCTCGACCAGGAAGATGAGGTCCTCGGCGACGTTCGTCGAGATGTCCGCGATTCGCTCGAAGCGTTGGGCCATCGAGAGCATGTCGAGGGCGGTCTGGGTGTGGTCGACGTTGCGGTGGATCTCGTCGCGGCTCCAGACCAGCACTTCCTTGTTGAGCTGGTCGATCTTCTTGTCGTCTCGGCGGAGCTGCAGGCAGCGGTCGGGATCGGGCGAGGCGAGGAGCGACATGACTTCGCCGACCACCGAGCGGGTCGCCGCGGCGAGGTCGAGGAGAGATTCCGGCACCCGCACCGCCTCGCCGGCCGCGACCTTGAGGAGTCGCTTGCAGACGCCCTTGGCCAAGTCGGCGATCCGCTCGAACTCGTTACTCATCCGCAGCACCATCACGATGAAGCGGAGGTCGCTGGCCACCGGCTGACCGAGGGCCAGGAGCCGCATGCACTCGTTCTCGATCTCCAGTTGCATGCGGTCGATCTCGTCGTCGCCGCTCCGGATGCGGACGGCGAGGTCGAGGTCGCCGCTGCGAAGGGCGTCGACCGCCCCGGCCACGCGGTTCTCGACCGCTGCGCCCATGGCGAGGAGGTTGCGGCGGAGGTCGACGATGCGGCTCTGGAGGTTGACGGACATGATTGGGGGGCGGGGGAGGGACCGGGATCAGCCGAACCGACCGGTGACGTAGTCTTCGGTCTGCTTGTTCGCCGGGCGGGTGAAGATCTTCTCGGTGTCGTCGCATTCCACCAGCCGGCCCTCGTAGAAGAAGGCCGTGCGGTCGGAGACGCGGGCCGCCTGCTGCATGTTGTGGGTGACGATGACGATGGTGTACTCCTCGGCGAGCTGGGTGATCAGCTCCTCGATGGCCGCCGTCGAGCGGGGGTCGAGGGCCGAGCAGGGCTCGTCCATGAGGAGGACCTCGGGGCCCACCGCGATAGCCCGGGCGATGCACAGCCGCTGCTGCTGTCCTCCGGAGAGTCCCACGGCGGAACTCTTGAGGCGGTCCTTCACCTCGCCCCACAGGGCGGCAGCCTTGAGCGACTGCTCGACCAGGTCCTCGAGGTCGGAGCGGCTCATCTTCCGGTGGAGCCGCGGGCCGTAGGCCACGTTGTCGAAGATCGACTTGGGGAAGGGGTTCGGCTTCTGGAAGACCATGCCAACTCGTCGCCGCAGCTCGACGACGTCAAGGTTCTTCCCCAGGAGGTCCGTCCCGTGCAGGTCGAGGCAACCCTCGGCCCGGGCGCTCGGGATGGTGTCGTTCATCCGGTTGATCCACCGGAGGAAGGTGCTCTTCCCGCAGCCCGAGGGGCCGATCAGGGCCGTCACCTCGCGGGTGGGCATGGCCAAGGTGAGCTCGTGCAGGGCCTTGAACTGCCCGTACCAGCTGGAGAAGCCCCGCGCCGAGATCGCTGTCTTCGGCGCCGAGGGCGTGGCATCGAGGTCGATGACCGGCTCGCCTGCCGCGGTGACCACCGGCTGGGGGGGCCGGCCGGGGGTCGTTGGATTCGACGTCGTCATGGGCGTCACACGTTCCGGCGAGAGGGTCGGGTTCATGTCAGCGGCCTATGGAGCTTCTGGCGAATGAGGACCGCGACCGCGTTGAAGGTCAGGAGGACCGCCAAGAGGACAATGATCGCCGCTGCGGCCAGTCCGCGGAAGTCCTCCTGGGGCCGACCTGCCCAGTTGTAGATCTGGAAGGGCAGGACGGTGAAGTCGCTCATCAAATTCTGGGGCGTGCTCGAGATGAAGAGCGGGACGCCGAGGACGAGGAGGGGAGCGGCCTCGCCGATGGCCCGGCTCATGGCCAGGATCGATCCGGTCATGATCATCGGAAGCGAGGTCGGCAGGCAAATGCTCCACACCGTCTGCCACTTGGTCGCGCCCATGGCGAGCGAGGCCTGGCGGAGCGAGTTGGGCACCGAGCGGAAGGCCTCCTGGGCCGAGATGATCACGATCGGCAGGACCACGAGCATGAGGGTCAGGCCGCCCGAGAGGATGCTCTGCCCGAAGGGAAGCGCGAGGTGGAAGAAGCTGTCCGGCGAACCGATCGAGATCGGCTCGGAGTCGCTGCCAAAGACGCCGAACATGCGGGCGAAGGCGGTCAGGCCGAGGATGCCGTAGACGATCGAGGGCACGCCGGCGAGGTTCCGGATGTTGGTCTCGATGAACCGCGTCAGGCGGTTCCGCGGGGCGAACTCCTCGAGGTAGATCGCGGTGCCCACCCCGACCGGCAGGGCGACCAGGGCGCAGATCACGCAGACCCAGATCGAACCGAAGAGCGGGGCCTTGATGCCCGCGCTCCGGGCCTTGCGGGACGCGAACTCGGTGAAGAAATCCCAGCGGACCCATGTCTTCCAGGTCGAGAAGCCGCCGCCGCCCTCGGCGAAGGCCCCCTTGAAGGCCGCGAGATCGAGGATCCACGGCACGCCCTTGAACGCGATGGCGATCAGGAGGACGGCGAGGATGCACACCGCGAGGCTGGTGGCGACCAGGCAGAGGAAGAGGAACGCCCGGTTGACGAGCAGCCGGCGGACGAGGGGCACGGGACGACCGAGTTCGGTCTGCATCACTCGTACTCCTCGCGGAACTTGCGGAGGATCAGGTTGCCGAGGAGCGTCATCCCCAAGGTGATCACGAAGAGGACGAAGGCCACCGCGTAGCTCGACTTGTACTCGACGCCGTTGGCCGGGGCGTCGCCCAGGAAGATCTGGACCATGTACGCGGTCATGGTCTGGGTCTCGTCCCAGGGCTTGAAGGTGATGCGGGCCAGGCCGCCGGCGGCGAGGGCCACGATCATGGTCTCCCCGATGGCCCGGGTGATGGCGAGGAGGAACGCGGCCACGATGCCGGAGAGGGCCGCGGGCACCACCACCCGCACCGAGACGTCGAAGCGGGTCGCCCCGAGGGCCAAGGCCCCGTCGCGCAGGCTGCGCGGCACGGCCCGCAAGGCGTCCTCAGAGAGCGAGCACACGATCGGCAGGATCATGATGCCGACCGCGAGGCCGGCGCTCATCGCGTTGTAGCCGCCGAACTCGAAGTAGGGGTTGTTGAGGAGTTGGAGCCCCGGCGTGATGACCGACAGGGCGAAAAAGCCGTAGACGACGGTGGGGACGCCGGCCAAGACCTCGAGCACCGGCTTGAGGATCGCCCGAACCCGCGGCTTCGCGTATTCGCTCAGGTAGACCGCGGTCACCAGGCCGACCGGCAGGGCGAAGGCGGCGGCGATCACCGTCACCAGGAAGGTCCCGCAGACCAGGGGCCAGATCCCGAAGTGCTTCTCGGCGCCGAGGAGCGGCGACCACTCCGTTCCCAGCAGGAAGTCGAGGACGGTGGCTTCCTCGGTGTCGAAGAAGCTGACCGTCTGCTTCAGGAGGATGACGATGATGGTGAAGGTGGTGACGACCGAGAGCGTCGCGGTCAGGAAGAGCGAGCCGCGGATGCATCGCTCGGTCCACTTGCGAGCCGCCACGGAGCGGGGGACGCCGCGCTGCGCTGCGGCGGCGGCCTTCGCTCCGTAGTTGCCTGCTGAGAGAGTGGACATGCGGGAATCCTCCGCCCCGGCTCTCGCCGAGGCGGAGGGGGTCGTTCAGAGGTCAGTTGTAGATGGTGACGAGCTGGCCATGCTTGGTGTCGCCCTTCTCGTCCGACATCTGGGTCCCGAGCTTCTTGGAGGCGAGGTTCTTCGCCGCCCGCTCGTAGATCTCCTTCGGCAGGTGGACGTAGCCCACCTCGTCAGCGTACTTCGGGGCGTTGGCGATGAAGTAGCGGGCAAACGCGCCCACCTCGGGCTTCTCGGCCAGCGACTTGGCGTTGACGTAGATGAAGAGCGGCCGGCTGAAGGGGGCGTAGCTGCCGTCGGTGATGGTCTGCGGAGTCGGCTCGACCGCCGCGCCGCCGCTGGGGGGCACGATGGGCACCACCTTGAGGCGATCCTTGTTCTCGAAGTAGTACGCGCAGCCGAAGTAACCGATCGCGTACTGGTCGCCCTCGACGCCGGTGACCAGGGTGTTGTCGTCTTCGGAGACGCTCATGTCGGAGCGGATCTTGCCGTCCTTGCCGACGGTCACCTCGCGGAAGTAGTCGAAGGTGCCGGAGTCGGTACCGGGCGAGTAGACCTTGATCGCCTTGTCGGGCCAGGAGGGATCGACATCCTTCCAGGTCTTGGCAGTGCCGGCGGCCGAGTAGATCTTCTTGAGCTGGTCGACGGTCAGGGTCTTGACCCAGGTGTTCTTCGGGTTCACCACGATCGAGAGGCCGTCGAAGGCGACCGGGATCTCGATGAACTCGATCTTGTTCTTGGCGGCCGTATCCATCTCCGACTTCTTGATGGGTCGGGAGGCGTTCGAGATGTCGATCTCGCCCACGATGAACCGCTTGAAGCCGCCGCCGGTCCCGGAGATGCCGACGTTGACCCGGACTCCGGGGGCTTCCTTGCTGAACTCCTCGGCGACCGCTTCGGCCAAGGGATAGACGGTCGAAGAGCCGTCGGCTCGGATCGACCCCTTCAGCGTCTTCAGATTGGTGTCCTGGGCCCATCCAGCGAGGACGGGGAGGGCGAGCGTGGCGCCCGCGGCGGCGAGGAGCAGGCGGGTGGCTGTTCGTCGGTTCAGGAGGGAGCTCAGCATCGTTCGGCGTCCTTCGGTTCCAGAGACCGTTCAGGGGGCGAGCGGGGGGCTGGTCGGACGACCGCCATGCCCCGGATCAGGTGTCCGGAGGGTGCCGCGGGCATGTTAAGGCTCGGTGAAGGCCAGATGTGGAGTGGCCGACGACCGCGAGGCGAACCCTTGGCCAGGGCGGGCCTGGCTAGGCGGCGGGAGTGGTCGCCCGGGGGGGCGATTCGGCTTCGCGGGGGAGGAGGAGACGGAACGTGCTCCCCACCCCGACCCGGCTCTCGAGTTCGACCGAACCCCCGTGCAGTTGGGCGATGTGCTTGACGATCGCAAGGCCCAGCCCCGTCCCCCCTTGGGTGCGGGTTCGGGCCCGGTCGACGCGATAGAACCGCTCGAAGATCCGCTCGTGGTGCACCGAGGCGATCCCCGGCCCCGCATCGCGGATGGCGAACTCCGCTCGCCGGGCGTCTCGGGCCCTCGCCGTCACCGCGACCGGGCTTCCCTCGGGGGAATAGCGGATCGCGTTCGAGACCAGGTTCATGAGGGCCTGCTCGGCCAGGACCCGCTGCACCTGGACCACGAGCCCCGGTTCGACCGCGACTTCGATTGACATCCGCTTGGCCTCGGCGGCGGGAGCGAGTTGCTCCACCACCTCGCGGACGATCGCCGCGGCCTCCACCCGCTCGGGCTCGAGTTCGACCCGCTCCGCGTCGACCTGCTCCAGGGAGGCCAGGGTCAGGAGGTCCTCGATCAGGCTGGAGAGCCGTTGTGTGTTGCGGGCCACGATCTCGAGGAAGCGCCGCACCTGCTCCGGATCCCCGGCTCCGATCTGGAGGAGCGTGTCGACGTAGCCCTTGATGGCTGTGATCGGCGTGCGGAGCTCATGGCTCACGTTGGCCACGAAATCGGTGCGGAGCGACTCGAGTTTGCGAAGACGCGTGACGTCGCGAAGGGAGACCAAGAGCCCAAGCCGCCGACCGGCCGCGTCGCGAAGGGGTGCCGCGACCGCCCGCACCACCGACGGCGTGCCGCCTTCGATGGCGAACTCGCCCTCGATCGGATCGATCGCTCCCATCGCCTCGGCGACGAAGCTGTTGAGCCCGCTCTGCCGCGTCGATTCCTGCAAGAGCCGGCCGCGGGCCGCCTCGGCCTCGATAGCGAGGAGCCTCTCCGCCGCGGCATTCAGGTCGAGGACGCGCTGCTGGCTGTCGAGGGCGATGACGCTGTCGGCAGTGGAGCGGAGGATGGCCTCGACTTCCTGGAGACGTGTCTCGAGCCACTGCTCGCGTTCGCGCCCCATCCGCTCGCGGCGTCGCATGGCCACGGCGATCGTCCCCACCGGGAGCGGCCACTGCTCGGTCCCCTGGGCCGGTTCGCTGCCCCCCGCGGCGGCGTCGACCGAGCGGGCCAATTCCTCGGCGGCCCGTCGCCACCGCCGCAGCCTGGTCCACAGGACGAGTGCCACGGTCGCGGCCGAGATCGCCGCGAGCCAGGCGAGCATCGATCCTGCCGCTGCGGAGTTGGAGTCGGCGAAAGTCAGTGTCATGCGTCGGCCAAGGCCGTGCGGCCTTCGCCGAAACGGTAGCCGACGCCGCGCACCGTCTCAATGCACTCCGACAGCGAGCCCAGCTTCTTGCGGAGGGCCGTGATGTGCACGTCGACCGTCCGGCTCGAGAGGACCGTCGACTTGCCGTGCACCGCGGAGATGATCTGGTCGCGGGTGCGCACGAAGCCGGGCCGGGCCGCGAGGTACTGGAGGATGCCGAATTCGGTGAGGGTGAGGTCGATCGGCTTGCCGTCGACGGTGACCAGATGTCGCTCGAGGTCGATCACCAGTCTCGCGTCGGCGAGCACCATGCGTTCCCCGGGGGCGGCGGCATCGTCGCCGGAGCCGCTCCGCCGCAGGATGTTCCGCATGCGAGCCATGAGGACCCGCGGACTGAAGGGCTTGGTGACGTAGTCCTCCGCCCCGAGTTCGATGCCCGCCACGATGTCCGACTCCTCGCCGCGGGCGGTCACCATGAGGATGGGGATCTGGCGGGTCTCCTCGGCCTGCTTCAAGCGCCGGCAGACCTCAAGGCCTCCCAAGTCGGGCAGCATGAGGTCAAGGACGATGAGGTCGGGTTGCTGCCGGCGGACGAAATCGAGGGCCAGCTTTCCGTTGTGGACAAGTTTGGCGTTCATGCCCTCGCGCTGGGCGTGGAACTGGATCAGTTCCGCGATCTCGACCTCGTCCTCGACGATCAGTACTTCCGGCCGTTGCACAGGGACCTCCGGGGCCTTCGAAGCGTATCGCTCGGGCGGCGGGGAGTTCTGGGGTGGGCGTCAAGGATTCCTTGAGGTTGCGCTAAGAGTCGCGGTCGCAGGCGGCTGCGTCGCGGGGCCGTCAATGGACCGGCCGCACCCAGCTTCCCGCCCTGGATCGGGTCGGCCCCCGGCCGGTGACGGCGGGCAGGGTGATGTCGACGCCGTCCTCGGCTAGGGCTCCGAGCACGGCCATCTCGGCCGCCTCGCGGACCTCGATCGGGACGCCCACGTCGTCGAGGGCGCGGACGGTGCATCGGGCGGCCTCGCCGATCGCTCTCGCCACGCGCTGGTGGCGGGCGCCGCCTCCTGCCAAGAGGATGTCGCCGTCCGATTCGATCCCTTCCTCGCGTAGGAGGGAGCCGATGGCGAGGCCTACCGCTTCCGCCGCTGTCGCCGCGGTATCCGAGGGAGCGAGGCGCGCAGCCGCTCGCTCGACCCACGCTCCCAGTTCGTCGCCCGTGCCCAGGCTCCGCCGGGCGGCGCGTTGGGCCAGGAGGAGGTCGCCGAGCTCGGCCCGTAGGTGAGGGTCCGGCGTGCCGCGAAGGGCGGCTTGGCCATCGCGGTCGTAGGGCTCGTGCAAGGCGCGGCGGGCGACCGCGTCGAGCACCTGGTTGCAGGCGCAGGCGTCGAAGCCACGCACCGCGTCGGGGCCAGTTCCCGCCGGAAGCAGCGTCGCGTTGCAGAAGCCTCCAAGGTTGACGACCGCCCGCGAGTGGGCGGCGCGGAAGAGCACCCAGTCGGCGAGCGGCGTGATGGGAGCTCCCTCGCCGCCCGCCGCGAGGTCGACCTGCCGGAGGTTGCTTACCACGGTGGTGCCGAGCCGCTCGGCGATGGGCGCGGTCTCGACCAGTTGCCAGGAGACCGGCGGGGCGTGGAACACCGTCTGGCCATGGACCACGACGAGGTCGGCTCGCTCGCTGGCGAGGAGCGTGACGAGGCACTCGGCGTGGAAGCGACCGAACTCGAGGGCGAGGCGGGCGAAGGCGCCGGCCGAGAGGGGGGCCTGCTCAGCCGCGCTCCGCAGACGGGAGGCGAGATCGGCCGGGAAGTCGAAGGCCCGATGCCGAACCACGCGACACTGCATCGCGAGCCCTCGGCCGCGCACGGCGACCAGCGCTGCATCCAGCCCGTCGATACTGGTCCCGGTCATCGTGCCGGCTACGTGGCGATGGTCCTGCGTCGCGGCCATGGCCGCATCGTGGAGGGGGAAGGGCGGCGCCGCAAGCCGCTCCGGGCGGCTGCTACAGTGCGTTCCACCACCTTTCCCGGGAGCATGAGCGTTGGTCAAGCGGATCCTCGTCACCGGCGGCGCCGGCTTCCTCGGCTCGCACCTCTGCGACCGTCTCGTCCAGCAGGGTCACGATGTGATCTGCCTGGACAACTTCTTCACCAGCCAGAAGTCGAACATCGAGCACTTGCTCGGGAAGCCGAACTTCGAGCTGATCCGCCACGACGTGACCGAGCCGATCCTGCTCGAGGTCGATGAGATCTTCAACCTGGCCTGCCCGGCGGCGCCTGGGCACTACCAGTTCAACCCGATCAAGACCACCAAGACGAGCGTGCTGGGCGCAATCAACATGCTCGGCCTCGCCAAGCGGGTGCGAGCCAAGATCCTGCACGCCTCGACCAGCGAGGTCTACGGCGACCCCGACGTCCATCCGCAGCCCGAGTCCTACCGCGGCAACGTCAACCCGATCGGACCGCGAGCCTGCTACGACGAGGGGAAGCGCTGCGCCGAGACGCTGATGTTCGACTACCACCGGCAGAACCGGGTCAACATCCGCGTGGTCCGCATCTTCAACACCTACGGCCCGCGGATGCATCCCTACGACGGCCGCGTGGTCAGCAACTTCATCCGCCAAGCCCTGCGCGGCGAGCCCATCACCCTCTATGGCGATGGCTCGCAGACGCGGTCCTTCTGCTACGTCGACGACCTGATCGACGGGTTCCTCCGCTTCATGGCCGCCCCTGACGACTTCGTGGGGCCGATGAACCTCGGCAACCCCGACGAGTTCACCATCCGCGAACTGGCCGAGCACGTGGTGCGGATCGTGGGAGGCTCGTCGCGCATCGTGCAGGCTCGCGAACTGCCGCCCGACGACCCCAAGCAGCGTCGACCGGACATCACCCTGGCCAAGTCGCGCATCGGTTGGCAGCCGGCGGTCCCCTTGGCCATGGGGCTCGAGCGAACGGTGGCCTACTTCCGGGCTCTCGACCTCTCGCGGTTCCGGCCGCCCACGCCGAACTACTGACGACGGTGCCGCCATTTTTCTTCTGATTGCGCGGGACCGCCTCGCGGGCGCGGTAGTCTTCCCCCCGTGGGGTCGACCAAACAGGCACCAAAAACAATTCGAAAATTGACCGAACAGACCTTGACGGCAGGAACGAGGGAGATACCGTACGAACTCCGAACGATCTACGAGGGCGGGGTGGGGTGGGTGCCGTCGGAGGCCCACCTTGAACCATCGACCCACGCTTGGTTCGACCGTCGGGAGGCCGCGGGAGGCCGCGGGAGGCCGCGGGAGGCCGCGGGAGGTCGCGGGTGGGGGGAACGGCGGCAGTGGTTCCAGTCGCGGCCGTGCGGGCCCGCGCCCTGACGGCCTGTGCGATCAGGCGAGGGGTGGAACGGACCATTGCCCGCGCTCCTTCCCGCCCGGGCCTCGCGCCGGCTGCCGCCCTCCTCCCGTCGGAACCTGCCCGCATCCGCCAAGGCGGCCGTTGAAGGTAGCTCACCCGGACAGCTGATCTCGCACCCCCCGATCTCGACCACCGCGACCAGACCACCGCGACCAGACCCACCGCTTCAGTTCCAGACGGACCGGCCTCGATGGCCAGCCCTGAGCCACAGGAAGGCACACACCATGGCAGCGACCTCTCTCCCGACCTCCGCTCGGACCAATTCCACAAACGGTCACCGCGACGCTCGAACGGCCCCACCGCTCGCGTCGACGGCGCAAATCGGCAAGGATTCAACCAGTGGAGCTGGCGCATCTCCTGCGCCCACCCAACAGGCCGGCCAGCAGGCCGCCAAGGACCCGTCAGCCAAGGACGTCACGATGAGCTCTCGACCCACCCCGACTCCGTCTCCGGCCACATCCACCTCGCGCTCGCCCGCGGCCACGCCGTCCAGCCGCATCGCTGAGACGAAGCCCGACGCGAAGGGAGCTGACATGAAGACCCAAGACCAGAGGGGTCAAGACCAGAGGAGTCAAGACCAGAGGGGTCAAGACCAGACCAGCGGAGGACGGACGCCATCGAAGGGCACCGATGCTCCCGGGCCGGGCGACGCCAAGTCGCAACTCGACGCCAAGGGCAAGCGGCTCGCAATCGAGCGAGCGATGGGCCAGATCGAGAAGACCTATGGCAAGGGCTCGATCATGCGCCTCGATGGCGACCAGGTCCCGCAGATCCCTGCGGTCTCGACCGGGGCACTCAGTCTCGACCTCGCCCTGGGCGGTCGTGGCCTGCCGCGGGGCCGCATCATCGAGATCTTCGGACCGGAGTCCTCAGGTAAGACGACCCTCGCCCTCACCGTCGTGGCCAACGCTCAGAAATCCGGCGGCAGTGCAGCCTTCATCGACGCCGAGCACGCCCTCGACCCGAGTTGGGCCAAGCGGCTCGGCGTGAATCTCGACGAGATGCTGGTCTCGCAGCCGGACACCGGCGAGCAGGCCCTCGAGATCTGCGAGCTGCTCGTGCGGTCGAGCGCCATCGACGTCGTCGTGGTCGACTCGGTCGCCGCCCTCATCCCCAAGGCCGAGATCGAAGGCGAGATGGGCGACAGCCACGTCGGCCTCCAGGCTCGCCTCATGAGCCAGGCGTTGCGCAAGCTGACCGGTGCCATCGCCAAGAGCGAGACGATCGTCGTCTTCATCAACCAGCTGCGCGAGAAGATCGGCGTGATGTTCGGCTCGCCGGAAACGACCACCGGCGGTCGGGCCCTCAAGTTCTACTCCTCGGTCCGCATCGACATCCGCCGCATCGGGGCCATCAAGGACGGCGAGGTCAACGTCGGCAACCGGGTCCGCGCCAAGGTGGTCAAGAACAAGATCGCTCCGCCGTTCCGTGAGGCCGAGTTCGACATCATGTTCGACGAGGGCATCAGCCTCTCGGGCGACCTTCTCGATCTCGCCGTCGCCGACTCTGTTGTCGACAAGAGCGGAGCGTGGTTCTCCTACGGCCCGACCCGCCTCGGCCAGGGCCGCGAGAACTCGAAGCTCTTCCTCCGGCAGAACCCCGATCTGTTCGCCGAGATCCGAGCTGCGGTTGTGAAGAAGCGGCTGGCCAATCCTGGTGCGGCGCCCGCGCGTGCGAGCGCCGCCTCAGACGACGAGTGACAACGATCGAAGAGCGTCCCCGGTGATGCGAGCGTCCCGGGGGCGCGACCGATCGGCGCCGGTTTGCAGGGCCACCCCGGCTTTTGTCTCGCCGGACTCGGGCGGGTGTCGTTTCCGTTCGGGCACGGTGGCCCTGCGCCGGCGTCATCCCCTCGGGTGCGGCTGGCGATCGGTCCCACCGGAGGGGGTGGGATCGCGCCACGCCGCGCCTGTGGCGGGGTGATGGTCGGGGGCGTTCGGGCCGAGCGTCGCCGACAGGAGCGACACGAGCGACCTGGTCGGGCGATGTGGTCGGGCGAGATGGTCGGGCGACATGGGCGGCCGACGTGGGCTGGTGGCGTCTCGGCGTGGAAGCGCCTCGGAGAACAGGCACGAGTCTGGAGGCCCGGCCCGAGGGAGTGCGGTCCCATCCGTTCATGCCGAGCGCAGCGAGAAGAGTGTTGGCGGGCTGCGGGGAGCGTGGTACCATCCCGCCCTTCCCGCGGATGTGGCGGAACTGGCAGACGCGCAAGATTCAGGTTCTTGTGGGGATAACACCCCGTGGAGGTTCGATTCCTCTCATCCGCATGAACCCGAGTCCAGACCCGGCCCACGGCCGGGTCTGGCCGTTTTTGTGGCGACGGGATCGGGTGCCCGGGCAGTCGGCTCGGGTAGGTCGGCAGGGGAGGATGACGTTGAGGAGGGCCGATGTCCGACGCTTGCTCCCGCAGGCGACTTGCACGGGTTGGCGCGGGTCCGAGTCCGTCCTCCTCGGCTGACGAACTCGTCGCTGGGATCGCTCTGGGCTCGCTCCGCGACCGCCGGCTGCTCTACTGGTCGTCGCGGCGCGGATGGCCTTTGCTCTCGGCGCGTCGCGGCGTGACAGGCATCCGTCGTCCGCTTCCTTTCCGACCATGCAGCCCATCTACCTCGACAACAACGCCACGACCCGCCCGCTCGACGAGGTGGTCGAGGCGATGCGCGATTGCCTCGCCACCACCTGGGCCAATCCCTCGAGCGTGCATCGCCTCGGAGTCGAGGCTCGACGTCAGCTCGAACTGGCCCGGGAAGCGGTCGCTCACCTCGTCGGCTGCCAGGAACGCGAACTGACCTTCTGCTCGGGTGGCACCGAGGCTGCGAACCTCGCGATCCTCGGCACCTTCGCCGCCACCCCGGAGCGTCGGCTCCTCCTGACCAGCAAGCTCGAGCACAGCGCTGTCCGCGAGACAGCGGAGGCATGGGCAGCCCGCGGCGGCGAGGTCCTCTGGATCGAGCACCGGCCCGACGGCATCGTCGACCTCGACTGGCTGGAGCAGACCCTCGCCTCGCGAGGATCGCTCATCGGACTCCTCTCCCTCATGTGGGCCAACAACGAAACCGGCGTGGTGCAGCCGATCGAGCGTGTCGGCGCCCTCTGTCGCGAGCGTGGCGTCCGATTCCACACCGATGCGACGCAGTGGGTCGGACGCATGCCGACCGACGTCGCCTCGCTCCAGGTCGATCTCCTCTCCTTCGCCGCCCACAAGTTTCACGGACCGAAGGGCGTCGGCGCCCTCTACCTCCGGCGAGGCGTCCGCGTCGAGCGGCAGGTGATCGGGGGCCCCCAGGAACGCGAGCGGCGCGGCGGCACCGAGAATGTCCCCGGCATCGTCGGCATGGGCGTCGCCGCCGATGCGGCCCGTGCTTGGCTGGCGGCTCCGGCATGGGGCGAACTGGCGGCCCTGCGCGACCGGCTGGAACGCTCGCTCCTCGAGCGCTGCGAGAGTGCGACCGTCAATGGGGCCGCGGCCCCTCGCCTCTGGAACACGACCAACATCGGCTTCCGTCGCCTCGAGGCGGAGGCCATCCTCCTCCTCCTCTCCGAGCGAGGCGTCTGCGCCTCGGCCGGCGCCGCCTGCTCCTCCGGCAGCCTCGATCCCTCGCCGGTCCTCCTCGCCATGGGCATCCCCCCCGAGGTGGCCCACGGCTCGGTGCGATTGTCCCTTTCCCGCTTCACGACGCCGGCCGAGATCGAGCGGGCCATCTCCATCATCCCGGAGTGCATCGCCAAACTCCGTCGCGGCATGGCTGCGGTCTGAGACAGCGGGCGTCGCCGGCACGAGGCCGTCGCCGCCCGCCGTCCCACTCATCTCGTCGTCTCACGGATGCCGGTCGACGTGACCCGTCGCGGCATTCGCCGCACCAGTCGCCGCACCAGTCGCCGCACTAGTCGCCGCACCAGTCGCCGCACCAGTCGCCGCACCAGTCGCCGCACTAGTCGCCGCACTAGTCGCCGCGCTGCGGGCGTCGTCCGCTCCGTGCACCCGCTCAGGTCCTCGACCACCGCTCGAGCGCCGGCAGATGCCGCTCGGCCGACGCGTCGCGCAGCTGGACGAACACCGCCCGCACGTCCGCCGCCTCGACGAATCCGAGGAAGCGATCGTACATGGCGATGTTCGCCTTCTCCGCCTCGACGCCAAGCCGACACGCTTCGGCGAAGGTCGCCGGGGCAGCCGGCGGGGTCGTCGTCCACGGGTCGCCGGGGTCGGCGATGCCGTACTTCGCGGCGAGGCGAGCCAAGGCGTCGGCGTGACGAGCCTCGGCCCGGACCAGGTTGCTGAACGGACGCACGGCGCCACCGTTCGTCGACTCGCGGGCGATGACGGCTTCGTACAGGGCCTCGGCATGGCGCTCGTCGGCGAGAGCGGCGAGGATCGCCTCGCGCGTCGGCTGATCCAGCTCGGCCACCGCCTTCGGACCATTGGCCGGGCACGCCGCGTTCGTCGCGCACGGAGCGGGGCAGTTGGGCGGGCAGGCGGCGTTCGGCATGCACGGGGCGGGGCAGTTGGCAGGCCCGTTCAGCCTGCACTGCTGTCCGCCGCGCAGCCCGTACGGCGCGCCCGCGGGCGGGCCCCCGCCGCGCACGGCGCCGGGGTTCGGTGCGTTGGTCGGTTGGGTGGAGGTGCATCCAACGATCGCAACGATGGCAGCGATCGCCAGGCCGTGCAGCACGGAGGGAAGGGTTCGAGTTCGCATGGCTGTCCTTTCCGGATCGGCATGCTGGTCGGGTCCGTGCGGAAGGGGGGTGGCGTTCGCCGTCCCTCGCTCGTGAGCCCCGAGCTTGGTCTGAGTTCCGATCCTGATCGAGCGAGTCGCTCGGATCCGCTCCTCCCGACCGCTCGATCGGAACAACGCCGGTGATGGATCGCGAGTTGCGAAGGGCGGCGGACGCATCGGAAATTTCGATCTGCCGCCCCCCCGGATCGCCGACACTCGACGCCATCGCGACTGGTTCGCAGCGCCGAACGCTGCCTCACGCCCGCGGGCTAGGACGTTGGGCGAGTAGCGATGCGACGGCCCGCTCCGCCTCCTCGTCCGAGAGCGCCGTCAGCAGCTCGAACTCGTTGTCGCCCTCGACCGTCGCGGCGCCGGCGGTCACCACGATCGTCGTTCCTCCGCCCGGTGTGGGAAGCCACGCAATGAGATGGACGTCCCTCCACGCGAAGCGAAGGTCCGCGATGTTGAGGGTCAATCGAATCCCCTCCCGATCAGCGTCGATGTGCTCGCAGGCACCGGCGTCCGCCTGGCGCACGACCGAGGCGAGAAAGCTCCGTCTGGACCACTCGAGGAGGACCGCCCCGGCCGTGCCGATGGTGACGATCCCCGCCGCGCTCGAATCCCACCCTCCGCGGGCCAGCTCGAGCAACCCGTACAGCCCCATGAAGGCGAAGACGATCTCCCCGAGGAGGAACACCGCCCGCATCGGCGCCGCGTGCAGCGAATGCCGCCCGTCGATCGTGCACTGCCCGGCCGACGGAAGGACGCCGCACTCCGGGCATGGGCTTCCCATCGCCAGCCCGCGCCGGTCGTAGCCGCAGCCCTCGCAGCGCCCGCTCACCGCCGGGCCCGGTACCACTCGATCAGGGCGTTGGTGCTGCCGTCGTGGGCGAGCGGCGGCGAAGACTTGGTGGCCGGGGCCGCCAACTCCGCGATGATCCGCTTGGCCAGCACCTTGCCGAGTTCGACGCCCCACTGGTCGAAGCTGTTCACGTTCCAGACCACGCCTTGGGTGAAGACCTTGTGCTCATAGAGGGCGATCAGCCTCCCGAGCGTGCGCGGGCTCAGGTTCTGGCAGAGGATCGTCGTGCTCGGCCGGTTGCCCTCGAAGACCTTGTGCGGGACGAGCCACGCCGGCACGCCCTCGGCCGCGACCTCGTCCTTCGTCTTGCCGAAGGCGAGTGCCTCGGACTGGGCGAACATGTTGGCGAGGAGCTGGTCGTGCTGGTCGCCGATCGGGTGGAGCGGCTGGCAGAATCCGATGAAGTCGCACGGGACGAGCCGCGTCCCCTGGTGGATCATCTGATAGAAGGCGTGCTGCCCGTTGGTGCCGGGCTGCCCCCAGATCACCGGGCAGGTGTCCCACGCCACGCGCTTCCCGCCCAGCGTCACGAACTTGCCGTTCGACTCCATCTCGAGTTGCTGGAGGTACGCGCTGAAGCGGTGGAGGTACTGGTCGTAGGGGAGAACAGCGACGCTGCCTGCCCCGAGGAAGTTGCCGTTCCAGATCCCGATCAGCCCCATCAGGGCCGGGACGTTCCGCTCGATCGGCGCCGTGCGGAAGTGCTCGTCCATGTCGCGGAAGCCGGCCAGGAGCTCGGCGAATCCCTTGGGGCCGATCGCCAGCATGGTGGACAGCCCGATCGCAGAGTCCATCGAGTAGCGGCCGCCGACCCAATCCCAGAAGCCGAACATGTTGGCGGTGTCGATCCCGAACGCGGCGACCTCCTCGGCGTTGGTCGAGACGGCCACGAAGTGCTTGGCCGTCGCCTTCTGGTCGCCGCCGAAGGCCTTGAGGCACCAGTCGCGGGCCGCCTTGGCGTTACTCATCGTCTCGAGCGTGGTGAAGGTCTTGCTCGAGACGACGAAGAGCGTGGTGGCCGGATCGAGATCGCGGGTCGCCTCGGCGAAGTCGTTGGGGTCGACGTTACTGACGAAGCGGAAGGTCAGTCCGCGGTCGCTCGCGTTCCGCAGGGCGTCGTAGGCCATGGCCGGGCCGAGGTCGCTGCCGCCGATCCCGATGTTGACGATGGCCGTGATCGGCTTGCCGCTGTGCCCGAGCCACTTCCGCCCGCGGACGGCGTCAGCGAAGCGGGCCATGCGGTCGAGCACCTCATGGACAAGCGGCACGACGTTCTGCCCGTCGACATCGATCCTCGTCCCGCGCTCGGCGCGGAGGGCGACGTGCAGCACCGCCCGGTCCTCGGTGATGTTGATCCGCTCGCCGCGGAACATCCCCTCGATCCGCCCCTTGAGGTTGGCGTCCTTGGCGAGGGCCAGCAGTTGGCGGAGCACCGCTTGGTCGACCCGCTGCTTCGAGAAGTCGACCCGCATGTCGAGGAGTTCGTGCGAATACGTCTCGGCCCGCTTCCGGTCGCTCCGGAAGAGCTCGCGCAGCGAAGTCGAGGCCATCGATTTCCGCAGGGCAACGAGCCGCTTCCAGGCCGCGGTCCGGTCCGGGCGGAAGGCGGCCGCCTTGGCGAGGGACTTGGGCATGGCCGGGGCCGACCCGCTGCGGGGAGCAGCCTTGGCCGCCTTGCCGGTCGTCTTCGGACGCTTGGCGGAACCCTTCGAACGTCTGCCGGTCGTGGTCGCGCTGGGCACGGTGCCTCCCGAATTGAAGCTGGTGTGGAGGTGGGCTTGGATGGGGGCCGAACGCGGTCGGGGCCCGGCCTCGGCGGGAGCCTACCACTCCGCCGCCCGTTGGCAGCCGCCTCCGGATCGCTATCGGCAGTCGAGTGTGGAAACGCCCTCATCCGGCCCGGGCGTCGAGCCGACGCGATACCCTGCCGCTGTTACGCCCGCATTCCCAGCGAGGGACGACCATATGAGCATCACCGCCCGCCTGCGTCAGATCGGCCAGAGCCTGTGGCTCGACAACATCACGCGCCGCCTCCTCGACTCTGGCACCCTCGCCAAGTACATCGTCGACCTCGACGTCACCGGCCTCACCAGCAACCCGACCATCTTCGAGAAGGCGGTCTCGGGCTCGAGCGACTACGACACCCAAGTGCGCTCCCTGGCCGCCAAGACCTCGGACCCCGAGGCCATCTTCTTCGAGCTCGCCATCGCCGACCTGACCCGGGCCGCCGACCTCTTCCGCCACGTCCACGAGCGGAGCGGCGGCGTGGACGGCTTCGTCTCCCTTGAGGTCTCGCCCAACCTCGCCAACGACACCAAGGCCACCGTGGAGCAGGCCAAGAGCCTCTTCGCCAAGGCCAACCGGAAGAACCTCTACATCAAGGTCCCCGGCACCCGCGAAGGCATCCCGGCCATCGAGGAACTGATCGCCGCGGGCGTCCCCATCAACGTCACGCTCCTCTTCTCCCGCGAGCAGTACCTCGCGGCCGCCGAGGCCTACCTCCGCGGCCTCGAGCGTCGCGTGCAGAAGGGCCAGTCGCCCGACGTCTCGTCGGTGGCCAGCCTCTTCATCTCGCGATGGGATCGGGCCACGACCAAATCGCTGCCCGCCGAGCTCCAGAACACGGTCGGCATCGCGGTCGGCATGCAGTGCTACAAGGCGTACCTCGACCTCATTGCCAGCGACCGCTTCAAGGCCCTCGAAGCGAAGGGGGCCCGGCCGCAGCGCCTCCTCTATGCAAGCACGGGCACCAAGGACCCCGCCTTGCGGGCCACGATGTACGTCGACGGCTTGGCCAGCCCCAACACCGTCAACACCATGCCGGAGGAGACCCTCCTCGCCTTCGCCAAGGAAGGGGCCCTCGGCAACCTCGTGCCCGCCGACGGTGTGGCCGCCGAGCGCCGGCTCGCGGAGATCAGCAAGGCTGGCGTCCAGCTCGCGGCCCTCGCCGAGCAGCTCCAGGTCGAAGGCCGCGACGCCTTCATCAAGAGCTGGCGCGACCTAATCGCGGTCGTCGAGAAGAAGGCCGGAGCCCTCGCCGCCCGGGCCTGAGTCGGCCGCTCTTCGCCTCGCCTCCCGCCGCCAGCGCCGCATGGGCGTTGCGGCTATCCTCCGTCCCCCAACGATGGGACCCGCCATGTCCAAGCCCGACTTCATCGCCGAACTCTCGTGGCGAGGCCTGCTCCAGGCCACGACCTCTGACGCGATCGCCGCCCACCTCTCCTCCGGGCAGCGGACGGGCTATGCCGGCTTCGACCCGACCGCCGACAGCCTGACCATCGGCAACCTCATCCCCATGATGATGCTCGCCCACCTCCAGCGGTGCGGGCACCAGCCGATCGTGGTCATGGGCGGCGGCACCGGGCTGATCGGCGACCCGAGCGGCAAGAGCGCCGAGCGGATGCTCCTCACCCGGGAGACCGTCGATCGCCATGTGGCCCTCCAGAGCGTCACCTTCGAGCGCGTGCTCGATTTCTCGGCTGGCCTTTCCAACCGAGCCATGGTCGTGAACAACGCCGACTGGCTCGGCTCGATCTCCTGGCTCGAGGCCTTGCGCGACGTGGGCAAGCACTTCTCGGTGAACATGATGATCCAGCGGGAGAGCGTGGCCAGCCGCCTGCACACCCGCGAGCAGGGGATCTCCTACACCGAGTTCTCCTACATGCTGCTTCAGGCCTACGACTTCCTGCACCTCTACCAGGCCTACGGCTGCACCCTGCAGATGGGCGGAAGCGATCAGCTCGGGAACATCATCTCGGGCATCGATCTCATCCGCCGGAAGTCCGACCGCGCCGAAGGCGACCCGGTGCAGGCTTTCGGCGCCGTGGCTCCGCTCGTCACCAAGGCCGACGGCGGCAAGATCGGGAAGACCGAGTCGGGCGCCGTGTGGCTCTCGCCGGCCCGCACCAGCCCCTACGCCTTCCACCAGTTCTGGCTGAACGCAAGCGACGCCGACGCCCTCAACTTCCTGCGCTGGTACACCTTCCTCGATCGCCAGACGATCGAGGGCTTGGCCCAGAGCATGCAGCAGAATCCCTCCGCCCGCGAGGCCCAGCATCGCCTGGCCCGCGAAGTGGTCGGCATGATCCACGGTCCGACCGAATTGGCCCGGGCCGAGGCGGCGGGCAAGGCCCTCTTCTCGGGCGACCTCCGCTCCCTCGATGAACGTTCGCTCCGCGACGTCTTCGCCGAGGTGCCGCGCTCGACGCACGCCCGCGTCTCCCTCGATGGCGACGGCGCATCGCTCCTTGAGCTCTTGCCGCAGACGACCCTGGCGGCCAGCAAGCGCGAGGCCCGCGAGCACCTCCAGAACGGGGCCATCAGCGTGAACGGCGAGAAGGCCTCGCTCGATCGGGCCCTCACCGCCAAGGACCTCCTGCCGGGCGGCGTCGTCCTCCTCCGCCGCGGCAAGAAGCAGTGGCATGCGACCGATTGGCGCTGAGACGGGGCTGAGCCGAGTGTGAGCGGGGGTGGCCTCCGCTACGGCCGCGCCGCCCGGTCGCCGATCGTCATGCGGACGATCGGGCTGGTGTCCTGCGACTCGCCGATCCGGTTGACCGTGACCCCGGCGGGGAGCATCCAGAGGTCGATGCGCTTGCGGGTGACGCGGCGGGCGAGGTCGTCGGCCGAGAGGTGGACGAAGGCGAAGATGCGCTCGCGTCCTTCTTCGAGGGCTCGGATCGTCTCGCTCGGGCCGGTGACCTCGACATCGCGGAGGAAGGCGTCGTCCGGTTCGAGCGTCACGCGGTAACCGTCGAGATCGGCGGGGGGCCCGGCGATCTGCACCGGCACGAGCCGCAGGGTCGCCACGCTCGAGCGCGAGCGGATGGTGAAGGTGACCCGGGCCTTCTCCGGCCGGATCCGCACCAACTTCGCCTGCGGCTCGAGCGACTCTGGCACGCGGAGCGTGGCGTCGACCCGGTGCCGGCCGCCCGATCCGAGGGCGCTGAGCTGGGTCGGGGCGACGAAGGCCTCGATCCGCGGATCGGGGCCGAGGGCTGCGGCGAGGCTCTTGGGCAGGTTGACCTCGGCCTTGGCCGGTTCGAGGAGCGGCTCGCCGGTGAGCTGGACACCGGGGATCGCGGGCACGATGGTCGCCTCGAGCGTCACCGTCTCGAGGACGGTGATCGAGACGCTGGTGGGCGAGGTGCCCACGGCGCCGACGCCGGCTTGCTCGATCTCCTCGGAGCGACCGATCGCGGTGGCGAGGTCGACCAGGTAGTTGCCGGGCGTGGCCGGCACCCCGTCGCGCCCGGTGCGAAGGGTCAGCGTGGTGCCGCTCAGGCGATCGGTGGCCCGCTCGAGGTCGCGCCGCGACCCTTGCAACTCGACCTCGACCGGCAGGGCCTCCATCGGCTGGACCAGCGAACTCTCGGGCTCCGCGGTGGTGAAGCGGACGAGGAGCTGCACCGTCGCCGTTTCCCGGGTCTGGCCGGCGGCCCAGAGCCAGAGGAGGAGCGAGACGAAGGTGATGACGATGCCGTTGGCGAGGGCGGAGCGCCAGGAGCTCATGCCGGGCCTCCTTCGTTCGCTTCGGGCGTCTCGGCCGGGGCCTCGTCGGCCGGGCTCTCGAGGAGGGTGAGCAGGCGGCTCTTGACCTCGTCGCGGGGCACCGGTGCCGAGAGCGTGCCGCGATGGGCGAAGCGGATGCCGCCGGTCTCCTCGCTCACGATCACCACCACGCAGTCGGTGTCGAGCGTCACGCCGAGCCCGGCCCGGTGGCGGGCCCCCAGATGCGGCGGCACCGAGCCTTCCTCGGCGAGCGGCAACTGCACGCCGGCGCACCAGACGCGTTCGCCGCGGAGCACCGTCGCCAGGTCATGCAGCGGGTTGCTCGGCCAGAAGATGCTCTCGAGGAGGGCCGCGGTGACCTTGGCGTCGAGCTCGGTGCCGGAGCCGGCGAAATCGGCCAGCGGGACGTAGCGCTCGATCACGATGAGGGCGCCGAAGCGGCTGCGGGAAAGGAAGTCGACCGCCTCGGCCACCTCCTCGGCGATGTTGAAGGTGACCTGCCGCGCCCCGCGGAAGAGGCGGCTTTGCCCGAGTCGCGACATGGCTTGGCGGATCTCGGGCTGGAAGACCACGATCAAGGCAAAGACGAGCAGGATGAGGAGCTGGTCGGCGAGGAATCGGATGCGAGCGAAGGCGTCGCCGCCCACGGCCTGGCCGCCGAGCTGCACCAAGAGGCGGACCCCGATGGCCACCGCGGCGACCACCAGGGCGAAGCCCTTGATGACGCCGGCCCCGCGGGTGTTCCGCAGGAAGCGGACGATCAGCCAGACCCCCAGCCAGATGAGGCCGATCTCGACCGCCACCTCGATGGGGTCGTAGCCGCGGAAGAGGCTCTTGAGGATGCTCAGCATCGCGGGCAGGCCGCAGGCCGGGTCTCGCTCGAGACCCGACGACCCCCCGTTCGACTCGGTGGGCGGATCGTCTCCTGTCGGGGCACGAGTATACGAATCGCAACGGGTATGATCGCGCCTGCGATGAGCAGACTGAGCGGAGCCTACGACCTTGGACGTTTCACGGGGACCTGTGCCGCCACGGGCCGCCCCTTGGTGCCCGGCGCGCCGTGCGTGGTCGCGCTGTGCGAAGCCACCGATGCCGAGGAGGCGAACGCCGGCACGCCCTTCGGGCTCTTCCTCCGACGGTTCGACTACTCGATCGAGGCGTGGGAGGGCGGTTCCCGCCCCGACGGCCTCCTCTTCTTCTGGCGGACCACGGCCCAGGAAGGGGACGCCCGCAAGAAGATCCTGGTCGACGACGAGACCTTGCTCGACCTCTTCCAGCGGCTGGAAGGGGACGAGCGCCCGCAACGCGTCGCCTTCCGCTTCGTCCTGGCTCTCCTGCTCGTGCGGAAGAAGCTCCTCCGGGTCCTCGAGCAACGCCGCGAGCCGGTCAATCCGGGAGCGGAGGGTGCCACCACCGAACGGGAGGTCTGGCTGCTCCAGGCCCGCGGGGTCGAGGGCAGCGCCCCGCCCCTCAAGGTCGTGAACCCGCGGCTGAGGGACCAAGACGTCCAGGAGATCGCCGAGCAACTGGGCGAGATCATGCAGGGGAACTTCTGATGTCGTCGCTCGCTCGACGCCGCTACCTGGCGAGCGTGCTCGTTTCGTCGCTGACGGCCATCGCCTTCGCCGGCTGCGCCCCCAAGGCCGACGCCCCCGACGACGGCGCGGTGGTGACCGAGGACGCGGCCGCTGCCCCCGACGTCGCCCCGTCGGCGCCGCCGGCGCCCGCTGCCCCAGCCAGCGCCGAGCGGATCGCCGCCTTCGCCAAGGCCTTCAACGAGGCCCAGTCGACCCGACTGCTTCGGCTTCGTTTCCTCGAGAGCCGCGGGGCGGTCGAGTTCCGTTGGAAGGACAAGGACGGGAACCACTTCGAGCAATGCGATCTGCGGTTCTTCGCCATGCCGCCGACCCGCACCGCCTTCCGCCTGTCGAAACTCTCCGAGCTCTACGCGTGGCTCGGCTCGAACGACGACTCGTGGTGGGTCTTCCGGATGAAGGACAAGCCAAGTAGCGCCGAGGTTCGGCCCTGGGCAGCCTCGAGCGGCGACGGCATGTCGGTGGTCTCGCCGCGCTCGGTGATGACCATGGCGGGCCTGGCCCCGATCCCGGCCGAGGCGGGTGCGGTCACCGAACTCCCGGGCGGGACCTTCCTCGTCACCTTCACCGGTTCGAAGGAAGTGGCCCCGAGCCGATGGACCGTGGACGGTTCGACGCTCCTCCCGCGTTCGATCGACCTCTTCGACGAGGCGGGGGAACTCCTCGCCACGAGCACGCTTGAGGAGTATGCAAGCGCCGCCGTCGACGGCCTCCCGCCTGGCGACTTCCCGCGGGTGGCCCGGCGGATCACCGTGGCCCGAAGCGACGGCAGCGGCTCGATCAAGCTCTCGCTCGACGAGCCGACGGCGCGAGGCGAGAAGATCCGGCCGCAGTTCTTCGAGCTGAAGGACCTGCTCCGCGATCTCCGCCCCGAGGAGGTCATCTACCGCGAGGGTCCGGCCACGCCGGAGCGCCTCGCTCCGCTCGACCCGCGATCCGAAGGGCAGCCCGGCGGCGACGCGGCGCCGCCTTCGGGAAGCGGGCGGTGAACCTGGACCGACGGGCCGTGGCCCTCCTCCTCGCGCTCCTGGCGGCGCTGGCCCTTCCGCTTCGCGCCGAGGCGGCGGTCGTGGCGCGCGATCGGATCCTGGCCGCCGGAGCAGGGGAGCATCTCTGGTGGATCGAGCTCGATCCCAAGGAATCGCGGCTCCTCCACGGCTTCACCGGCAACGACGCCTTCCTGAGCCATGTCGCCGCGACCTACCTCGAGCCGCCCGAGGCCCTCGCTGCGTACGGCGATCGAGCCTGGCTCGCCTTCGGTCCGCCGCTTGGACCGGACGCGGCGGGCGCCGCGAGCCTGCGTCGCCGCGACGTCGTCCGCTTGGCCATTCGGCGGAACCCGGCCACCAGCCTCTTCTATGTCGTTCCGCCTAGCGGAGCGGAACTCCTTCCGAGCTTGCCGGCCGACGGCGACCTGGTCGGATTCGAGGCCGATGCATCCGGCCTCTGGGCCTTGCTGCTCCCGCCGCCCGCGGCCCGCTACGGCGTGCGCCGCGAAGGGGCGAGCGCGGGCCAGCCGGCGGCCGGGCCGTCCCTTCGCTTCCTCGAGGGGAACGAGTGGGTCGAGGTGCCGCTCCCGAGCGATTTCCAGGCGGTGCCCGCCGCGGAGTTGGTGCGGCTCGGCGAGGCGCTCGCCGTGGTGGCCCCGAGCCGCGAGGGATCGCGCCTCGCGCTCCGGGACGGGGCCGGTTGGCGGACCTTCGAGGTCGATCTGCCCTTCGCCGGGACGCGATTCCTCACCGCTGGCGGGCGGCCCGCGGCAGCCACGGTCGCCGAACCTGATCTCATCTACTCCTACCTCCGCGACGGTCGCTCGGTGCCGTGGGCCTCGATGCTCGCCCCGAACCCGCCTTTCGCCCTCCTCGGCGACGACCACGGGGGCGTGGTGATCGCCCGCCGCGACAACGTCATGCAGGCCTGGCGGCTCGACCCGCTGGCGACCCTGGCCCGCAAGCCCGTTCCCTTCGAGCCGACCCAGTCGAGCGCCGGGGCGTGGGTCCACCTGCCGATGGTCGCGGTCCTCGTCCTCGCCTCGCTCCTCGCCGTCCTCTTCGTGCGCGAGTTGGCCCGGGCCGACGGGAAGCAAGGAGGAAAGGACGGCCAAGGGGAGGAGCTCGAACCGAGCGTCCCGGCTCTCGCCTTCGACCGGCGGATCGTGGCCCTCCTCATCGACCTCGTCCCTGGGGGGATCGTCGCGGTGGTCGTCCTCGGGGCGAGCCCGCTCGACCTGCTTCGGGTCCCGAGCTTCGCTCTCGAGCGGACCGAGGCCAGCGCCAGCATGCTCATGATCCTCCTCACCTGTCTGGTCGGCGCGGCGAGCGAGGGATTCTTCGGGGCCACGGTCGGCAAGTGGGTGGTGGGTGGCGTGGTCACCGCCCCCGACGGTTCGCCCCTGCGGCTGCGGGCGGCCCTCGTCCGCAACCTCTGCAAGATCCTCGTCTTGGCAGCTCCGATCCTGGGCCTCGTGGCCTGGTGGTCGGTCGGGCATCGCGGGGTCCACGACATCCTGAGCCGCTCGGTCGTGGCCGACCGACGAAGCGACCGTACGACCTGAGCAGGCAGGTCCGGGAGCGGATTGTCGCCGGCGGCAGGATCGACCTCGTCGGCGACGGGGCTGCGCGTCGAGCGCAAGAAAGGCGCCGCCTTTCAAGCCCTCGCGCCGCCTTGGCCGATCCAGCCGACCTCGGCGAATGGAGTCGCCGTCGACTGTCGCCGCGCAGGCTGCCGCGTGTGGAACACCGGAGCGGGCGCGGATCGAGAGGATCTCGTGTCGGACGGTCCGGGCCAACCCAAACCCCCTAGCACGACGCCCCCCGCGCACGGTGGGCCGAGCGGTGCCGCGCCCACGGGCGGAGCAGCCCCGGCTGCCGGCGTGACCCTCGGGTGGAAGGACGTCTGGCAGGTGCCGACGCTCCTCTTGGCGACGACCATCCTGGTTGGCGGAGTCATCTACGTCCTCCGCCTCCCGCGCGACCACGAGTTCGGTCCGGCCATGGACCAGGTCGACTCCTTGGTCGCCGACAGCAAGCTCGACGAGGCCCGGGCGATCCTCTTCGACAAGATCGGTCCCTTCCTCGAACAAGCCACGCCCCTCGAGCGGGCCCGCTTCGATGCCACCGCTGCCGACTGGCTCGCCGCGGCCCGGACCGGGACCAACGCCGTCGAGAACGACAAGCAGATCGCCGAGCGTTACGCCCGGGCGGAAGAGGGCGGGCTGGAACTCGATCGCGAGCGGATGCTCCGCTGGGCCACCGCGTTGGTCCAACTGGGCCAGACCGAGGAAGCACTCAAGCTCATCTCAAAGGTGGCGGTCGACACCACCGACACCGACGGCCTCCTCGCTCGCGTTCGTCGCATGGTGATGGAGAAGGCCTGGGCCGAGTCGACCGCCGTCGAGCGCCCCGACTACCCCGGGCTCCTCGTCGCTCTCGGTTCCTTCCGGGCCATCCCCTCGCTCGGGGCCGACGACGAGGCGTGGGCGGCGGCCCGCCAAGCCGAGGCTCGCCTGAAGCTCGATCGCCCGCGCGAGGCGGCGGATCGCCTCCTCCTCGACCTCCGCCGACTCGAGGCCGTGCCGGCGACCGGTCGGCCCGCGGCCAGCTCCGACAGCTACGCCGAGCTCTCGACCCTCCTCGGCACCGCGTTCGCCCAGCTCGGCGAGGTCGACCTCGCCCGCGAGAGCTTGGAGCGGGCGGTGAACCTCTCGACCGCCAAGTCGATCCCCAAGGGGAACGCCCTCGTCCTCCTCGGCCAGCTCGCCCTGCAGCGCGGCGATCTGGAGGAAGCCGAGCAGCGCTTCGAGAGCGTCCTCGCCGACTACTCGGGTGCCGCCTGCTACGCCCCGGCCTTGTTCGGCCGGGCCGAGACTCGCGCCGCCCGTGGCGACCATCTCGAGGCCCTCGAGGACTACCGCGAGCTTCGCACCAAGATCAACACCCGCGAGGCCAAGGGCGTCACCGGCGAGGAGGTGGTCGGGAGCCTGCTCGACCGCCATGACGCCCTCCTCGTGGCGGGCGACCTCGAGCGGGCCCTCGAGTACGCCCGCATGGCGTCGGACTACATCGCCGGCCGGCCGCCGCGCCCCGACATCCTGCTCCGGATGGCGACCACCGGCCGCAGCCTCGCCGATCGGATGGCAAGCGGTCCCGACGCCCAGGACCCCGAGACGAAGGCTCGCGCCGCACGCATCCTGAAGAACTCCGCCGACTGGTTCCTGGCCCACGCCAACCATCCCGACGCGATCCGCGAGAGCGCCGACGGCTGGGCCGAGTCGCTCTGGCTGGCCGCCGACTCCTACGAGAAGGCCGGCTGGGCCGAGGAAGCCTCGACCGCTTTCAAGCAGTTCGTCGAGGGTCGTCCCGAGGGCGACCTGCGACGGGCCGAGGCCATCTTCCGGATCGCGAGCATCCTGAACGCGGAAGGCGACCTCGAAGAGGCGGCGGCCCAGTACGCCCGCGTCATCGACGAATTCCCGGCCAGCCCCATCGCCGCCCGAGCCACCGTGCCGCTCGCCCAGTGCCTCGAAGCGACCGATCGCCGGGCCGACGCCCTCTCCCGTCTCCAGGCCGTGGTCGACGGACACGCCGGGCTCAAGCCCGACGCCCCCGAATATCGCGAAGCGCTCCTCGAACTCGCCCGGCTCACCGTCTCAAGCGGCGATCTGGCCCGCGGGGCGGCGCTCCTCGACGAGGCGTTGCGGCGCTACCCGAACGACCATCGCGTCCCCGAGATGCGCTTCCAGCTCGGCGAGTGCCGCCGGGGCCTGGCCCGCGACGCGGCGAAGCGCCTCGCGGACGGGGCCCTCTCGCCCAGCCAGCGGCAAGCGATCGACGAGCAGCGGCAAGCGGACCTCGACGCGGCCCGCGGCGAATTCGAGGCCGTGGTCCAGGTGCTCGACAAGAAGCAAGCCTCCGACCTCGATCCCCTCGAGCGCGACGCCCTGCGCCTCTCGCACCTCTACCGCGCCGACTGCCTCTTCGACCTTGGCCGCTATCGCGAGGCGATCGACCTCTACGAGATCGCCGAGCGGCGCTACGCCGACAACGCCGTCTCCATGGTCGCCCTGATCCAGATCGTGAACGCCTGGCACGAGCTGGGCGACGCCGACCGGGCCGTGACCGCGGAGCGACGAGCCGAGATCCGCTTGGCCCAACTTCCCGACACCGTCTTCCTCGAGGGCGACTCGATCTTCTCCCGCGAGGCGTGGGAGCGCTGGCTCAAGCATCGTCCGCCCGGGCCGCGCATGGCGGCCGGCGAGAACGCCGGGGCGGCGGAGACCGAGCCCGGCACCAACAGCCCGAACGGCAAGCCCGAGCAGCCTGAGTGACCTTCCCTTCCCCCCGATCGAGCAAGGACCTTCCGATGGTTTCCCGCGACGCCAACGATCCGAACGCTGCCGCCCAGCTCGACGCGTGGGCCGTCCGCCTCCGCGGCGTCCTCGAGAACCGTCGAGCGATCCTCGGCGAACTCGAAGCGGCGAGCGTCGGGCAGGAAGCATTGATCGAAGCCCGCGACACGACCAAGCTGCTCCAACTGCTCGCCGATCGCCAGCGGGTCGTCGATCGCTTCGTGGCCGGGCAGGCGGAACTCCTCGAACTCACTGCGTCGCTCGAGGAGCGTCTGGCGGCCCTGCCTCCGGCCGCGGCCGAACCGCTTCGCCAGGGCGTGCGCGAGATCTCCTCCAGCTTGGCAAGGGTGACGGCCCACGACGAAGAGGCCCACCTCCGGATCCGCGCCGCGCGCGACGAGGCTCGGAGCGAGCTGCAGCGGGCGAACACCGGGGCAGGGGCCCGCAACGCCTACGCCACCACCGGCATCCACCAGGGGCCGCGGACCGCCTTCGCGGATCGAAAGGGCTGAATGAGCGCCATCGCCGCACGCACCAGCGACGACCTGGCGGGGCTCGATGCCCCGTCGCGGCCCGCTCCCGGCCCCAGCCTGCGGGGCTCGATCGGCCCCGACGAGCTGGCCGAGCTGGTGCGCTCCTTCACCCAGGTCACGGAGCGGCTGCAGGCCACGCACACCGCGCTCCAGTCGCAGGTCGGCCAGCTCAAGAGCGAGCTGGCCGACGCCAACGAGCAGTTGCGGCGCTCCCGCGAACTCGCCGCCCTCGGCGAGATGGCGGCGGGGATCGCCCACGAGATCCGCAATCCGCTCGGCTCGATCGCCCTCGACGTCGAGGTCCTCCGCGACGACGTGGCCGAGCGGCCCGAGCAGCGCGGCATGTGCGAGCGCATCCTGCGGGCGGTGGAGCGCCTCGACCAGATCGTGGGCGACGTCCTCCGATTCGCCCGCGACCTCCGGCCGCAACCGGTCGAGACCGACCCCAGCGAGGTGATCGAGCGGGCCCTGCAGGCATGCGAAGCGGCGACCCGCCGCCACGGCATCACCGTCGAGCGGCAAGCGGTCAGCGAGGCGCCCTTCGTCCAGGACGGCCACCTCGTGGCCCAAGCCCTCACCAACCTCGTTCGCAACGCGGCCGAGGCGATGGGCGAGTCGGCCGCTGCCGAGCGGCGTCTGCGGATCGGGGCCCGCCGTTCGCGCCGGGCCTTGCCCGACGGACGGCGCATCGACCACCTCATCTACCGCGTCGAGGACTCGGGTCCGGGCGTGCCCGCCGACCTCGTCGAACGCATCTTCCATCCCTTCTTCACCACTCGGCAGGAAGGGACGGGGCTCGGACTGGCCATCGTCCACCGCATCGTCGACGCCCACGGCGGCTCGATCGCGGTCGAGAACGTGGTCGATCCGGCCACGCGGACGGTGGGCGGGGCCCGATTCGAGATCGCCCTGCCGCTGAAGCGGACCGAGGCCGCGCGGCGGCCCCAGGGGCACAACGGCGTGGAGGCTGGCGACGCCCTCGCCAACGCGGTGCGGCGACGGATCGGCCGCCTGCCGCTTGAGAACGCAGAGACCGGTTGACGGAGGACACCATGGCGAGAGTGCTCGTTGTCGATGACAAGGAAATGATGCGGGACAGCGTGTCCACGATCCTCGCCCGGCGAGGACACCTCGCTGTCGCCTGCGGCGGGGCCAAGCAGGCCCTGGAGAAGATCCGCGAGCGGGCCCCCGACGCGGTGATCACCGACCTCCAGATGCCGGAGACGAACGGCCTCGAGCTCTTGCAGGAGATCCGCAAACTCGACGAGCAGATGCCGGTGATCGTGATGACGGCCTTCGGCACCGTGGAGACCGCGGTGCACGCCATGAAGCTCGGGGCGTACGACTACGTGACCAAGCCCTTCTCGGGCGACGAGCTGGCCTTGGCCGTCGACCGGGCCCTCGACCACGCCCGGGTCCTCCGCGAGAACCAGATCCTCCGCGCCGCGGCGAACCCGAGCGGACAGCCGAGCCCGGTCGAGATGGTCGGCTCGAGCCCGGCGATGCAGGCCCTCGAAGCCCAGTTGGCCCGGATCGCCGACAGCCACGGCACCGTCCTCATCGCCGGCGAGAGCGGCACCGGCAAGGAAGTCGCCGCCCGCCTGATCCACGCCACGAGCCCGCGGGCCAGCGCTCCCTTCCTGGCCCTCAATTGCGCCGCCCTCTCCGCGAACCTCCTCGAGAGCGAGCTCTTCGGGCACGAGAAGGGGGCTTTCACCGGCGCCGACCGTCTCCGCAAGGGCCGCTTCGAACTGGCCGACGGAGGCACGCTCCTCCTCGACGAGATCTCCGAGATCCCGCCGGAACTCCAGGCCAAGCTCCTCCGGGTGCTCCAGGAGCGGACCTTCGAGCGAGTCGGCAGCTCGCAGAGCCGCTCGGTCGACGTGCGGGTCATCGCCACCACCAACCGCGACCTCCACGCGGAAGTCGACAAGGGCCGCTTCCGCGGCGACCTCTTCTTCCGCCTGAACGTCCTGCCCATCACCATGCCGGCCCTGCGGGCTCGGATCGAGGACGTCGCGGCGCTCGCCGCCCACTTCCTCCGCCTGGTCGCCGCCCGCGAAGGGAAGCCGGCCAAGACCCTCACCCCGGAGGCCCTCGCCCTCCTCCAGTCCTATTCCTGGCCGGGCAACGTGCGGGAGCTCCAGAACATCTGCGAGCGGGCCGCTGTCCTCGCCGCCGGGCCGAGCATCGACGCCACGCTGATCGCCCCCTGGCTCATCGCCGCCGGACTCGGGACGCGCTCCGCCGACCCGAGCACGAACGGCGTGGCCCCGGTCGGCGGGGTCGCCTCGCCGCTCAGCCGACCCGCCGCCCCGCTGGTCGAGACGCTGCCGACCAACCTCGGCAGCGACGGCATCCCGCGGATCGCCTGCGACGGGACGCTCACCCTCGACGTCATCGAGCGCGAAGCGATCCTGGCCACCCTCGAACGCAACCGCGGCCACCGCCTGCGGAGCGCGAAGGACCTCGGCATCGGGGTGCGGACGCTCGGCCTCAAGCTCAAGCGATGGAAGGAAGAGGCCAGGATCCCCGAGTCGGTCTGAGGCCACGCCATGGTGAGTCCGGATCTCCCCACGCGCAAGAAGCGCACCGGAGCGGCGCATGTTTGAGCGGATCGTCGGCGGGAACGCGATGCCTGCGCTCGAGCGGTCGATGCAATTCGCCTCGGCTCGGCATCGCCTCATCCTGAACAACATCGCCAACATCGAGACCCCCGGCTTCCGGCCCATGGACGTCTCGGTGGAGGGCTTCCAGAACCAGTTGCGCGAGGCCCTCGACTCGCGCCAAGAGTCGCTTGCGGCAGGACTTGGCGACGCGGGCAGCACCGACGCCGATGGCGGTTTGGTCTTCCCCGACGGAGGCCAGGTCTCCTTCGGCCCGCAAGGGGCGGAGCTCGCCGCGGAGCCGATCGGCGAGAGCCTGCTCTACCACGACGGAAACGATCGGAGCATGGAACGGATTCTGCAGTCGCTGACCGAGAACATCATCTCGTTTCGCTTTGCAGCCACCATGATCCGCCGACAATTCGCCTCGCTCGACGCGGCCATCCGCGAACGCCCGTAGGCAGCAGCCAGACCTCTCCGGCGGTGACCATCCATGAACGGACTCCTTGACGTCTCCACCTCGGCCTTGATCGCGAACCGCATCCGGTTCGATGCGATCGCCGCCAACCTGGCCACCGCCGATGTCGGCGGCGACCCCAACGGCCGGGTGAAGCCAGCCCCCATCCGGGAGGCCGTCTTCAGCGTGGGCGATCCCGCGACCGGCTCGTCGGAGGGGGTCCATGTCTCGGAGATCCGTGAGATCCGCTCCTTCGCCCCCCGTCACGAGCCATGGAGCCCGGTGGCCGACAAGAATGGCGACGTCTGGTATCCCGACACCAATCCGGTCGAGCAGCAGGCCAACTTGATGCTCGCCGCCCGCTCCTACGAGGCGAATATCGCAGCCATCGAGGCCACCAAGTCGATGATCTCGGCTGCTTTGGAGATGCTCGCCTAGCTCCTGCCGTTCGCGCCGGCCCTGAGCCGCCGCGGTTTCGACCCCGAGGCACCCCATGTCCGACCCCCTGGGCATCGTCAGCAACCTGCCACGCGTCGGCCCGCTCTCCGGAGCGTCGCCGGCCGGTCGCGCGTCGACGCCCGGAGTCGATTTCCGGGAGGAGCTCTCGCGGCAGATCGGGGAGGTCAACAAGCTCCAGGAAGACGCCAACGTCGCCGCGGAAGATGTCCTCACGGGCCGCCGCAACGACGTGGAGGCGGTGATGATCGCCACCCAGAAGGCCGACTCGGCCTTCCGGATGCTCCTCGCCGTCCGCAACAAGGTGATGGATGCCTACGACGAGGTGAAGCAGATGCGGGTGTGATTCGTGCTACGGGCGGACGCCGGGCCAGGAAGGCCGGAGGCGTCCGCTTCGCATGGTGACCGCTCCGCGGGCATGGAGGCCAGCGCGTGCAGGTGATTCGGCAGCAACTGGAGACGATCGTTCGCCGCTTGGGCGGGCTGGACACCACGGCCAAGCTCTTGGTCGGCTCGCTCCTGATCGTGCTCATCATGGGCCTCTTCCTGGTGGCCCAATACGCCGGCGGCACCGACATGATGCCGCTCGCGGTGACCGCCGCGGCCCAGGACGAAGCCAAGCGCTACCTGGCCGAACGGGGCTACGAGTTCAAGGAAGAGGGGGGCAAGGTCCTGGTGCCGGTCGAACGGCACGAAGCGATCATCAGCCAACTCTCGGAGCAAGGGGTCGGCGGGGCCCAGGGAATCGACTTCAACGCCCTCGTGGCCCAGGACAACCCCTTCGAGACCCAGCGGCAGACCGAGCAGCGGAAGCTGGTCGCCCTGCAGAACGTCATGGCCCGGACCATCTCCGGGTTCAAGGGCGTCAAGTCGGCCACCGTCTTCGTTGCCCCGCGCCCGAACCAAGGGCTCGGCACGAGCGCCATCCCGCAAAGCGCCGCCGTCCACGTGATCATGAAGCCTGGCGAGACGCTCACCCAGGCCCAGGTCGACGCCATCGCCTCGCTCATCGCCGGAAGCCAGTCCGGCCTCAAGCCGGAGCACGTGGCCATCACCGACGGCGACGGCCCGCGCAAGCCGCGCTTCGGCCGCGAGCGGCTGGCCGGCGAGAACCTCGAGCAGCAGGTGAAGGTCGCCGACAACGTCCGCGACCGGATCCAGATCCTCCTCGCCAACATCCCCGGCGTCCTCGTCTCGGTGAACCCGCAGGTGGTGACCAAGACCCTGCAGTCGAACGAGACCAAGTTCTCCGAAGGCGTCTCCACGCCGACCAGCGAGTCGCGCCTCGAGACGGCGAGCCGCGGAGCCGTGCCGGCCGACGCCCCCGGCGTCCGGCCCAACGTCGGCATGTCGCTCCCTGACTCCAACCGGGCCTCGAACGCGACCACCGAGAAGTCGGAGACCAAGTTCTCGGCGCGGATCCCCGAGACGCAGCGGAGCGAGTTCGACCCGACCGGCTATGCGGTCAAGATCGACGTCGGCGTGGCCGTGCCGTGGAGCTACTTCCGCAAGGTGTGGGAGCTCAAGAACCCGAAGAAGGACGGCGGGGCAGGCGGAACGGGCGGAGCGGGCAACGTCGAGCCCGACGAGGCCGCGATCGCCAAGATCCGCGACGAGGAGATCGATCGCATCCGCAAGCTCCTCGAGACCCAGATCACGACCGACGCCATCGAGAACTCGAAGAAGGGCACCGTCGAGGTGACCTGGTTCTACGACTTCGACGGCGGCCCCGGCGCAGCGGCGGTCGGTGGCGGCGGGGCGGCCCTGATCGAAGCCATCACGCCCGGCACGCCCGGCGGCGGCCTGGTCAAGACCATCGCCCTCGGAGGGCTCGCCCTCCTCTCCCTCGGCATGATGCTGATGATGGTCCGGAAGTCGGGCGAGAAGCCCAAGATGCCGAGTATCGGCGAACTGACCGGCTTGCCGCCCACCCTCGAGACCGACGACGCCGACCTGGTCGGCGAGGCCGACGAGTCGTCGCCCCCGCTCGAAGGCATGGAGCTCGACGACGAGAGCCTCCGACGCCAGCAGATGCTGACCCAGCTCAACGACCTGGTGAAGTCGCAGCCTGCCGAGGCGGCAGCCCTCATGAAGCGCTGGATGAAGTCGACCGACTGACCTTTCGAGGACGCCCCCCATGGCCATCACCATCCGAGCCGGGCAGAAGCTGCCCAAGACGGCGGCCGACCTCGACGGCACGGTGAAGTGCGCCGTCCTCCTCCTCGTCCTCGAGTCCGATGCCGCGGGCTCCCTCCTCAAGCAACTCCCGACCGAGACGGTCGAGGAGGTCACCCGGGCCCTGGCCAGCATCGGCGACGTGCCCAAGGAGCTGGCCCAGGAGGTGATCAGCGAGTTCTACGGCCTCTCCATGGCCCAGAACTACGTGAAGGAAGGCGGCCTCGACTACGCCAAGGAGCTCCTCAAGAACTCGCTCGAGGGGAAGACCGCCGAGAAGGTCATCCAGCAGATCCAGACCCAGGTGCAGAAGACGCCCTTTGCCTTCCTGCAGAAGGCCGAGAGCGAGAACCTCCTCACCTTCATCCAGGACGAGCATCCCCAGACGATCGCCCTGATCGTCAGCCACCTGCCGCACCACAAGGCCTCCGAGATCCTGAAGGGCCTGCCTCAGGCCAAGCAGGTCGAGGTCGTGCGCCGCGTGGCTAACATGGAGCAGACCAACCCCGAGGTCATCCGCGAGGTCGAGATGGGCCTCGAGAGCCGCCTCTCGAACCTCCTCATGCACTCCATGGAGAAGGTGGGCGGCGTGGAGACGGTGGCCGAGATCCTCAACCTCTGCGACCGGACCACCGAACGCTCCATCATGGAGGGCGTCGAGAGCCAGGACCCCGACCTCGTCGAGGAGATCCGCCGCCTCATGTTCGTCTTCGAGGACATCAACCTCGTCGACGACAAGGGCATCCAGTCGGTGCTCAAGGAAGTGGACAACGCCGAGCTGTGCCTGGCCCTCAAGACGGCCAGCGAGGACCTCAAGAAGAAGATCTTCGCCAACATGTCGAGCCGCGCCGCCGAGCTCATCAAGGAAGACATGCAGTTCATGGGCCCGGTCAAGGTCTCCGACGTCGAGGCCGCCCAGCAGCGCATCGTCGACATCGTGCGTCGCCTCGAAGACGCCGGCGAGATCGTCATCGCCGGTCGCGGCGGCGGCAACGATCTCATCGTCTGATTCCTCTCCCCGGCTCCCCTCTCGCCCATGGCAGTCCTCAAGGCACAGCAGGCCACCGTCCGGATCGGCGGCACCGTCAGCATGGACTTCGCCGACTTCAAGGCGGAGGGGGCCCGCCTCCTCGCCGAGGGCAAGGCGGAGAGCGAGCGATTACTGCGGGAAGCCCGGGCCGAGGCGGCCCGCTTGCGGACCAAGGCCCTCGAGGAGGGCAAGGCCGAGGGTCTGAAGGTGGGGCACGAGGAGGGCTTCGCTGCCGGGCGCACCGAGGGCGAGGCCATCGCCCGCGAGGAAGTGAAGGTCACCTACGCCGACCGGCTGGCCACCCTGACCGAGCGCTGGACCGAGGCCCTCGCCCAGTGGGAGGCGAGCCGCGACGCCCTCATGCGCGAAGCTCGCCGCGGCACCATCCGACTTTCCCTCGGCATCGCCTCGCGCATCGTGCGCCGCACCGTGGCCGCCGATCCCGACATCGCGGCGGTCCAGCTCGAGGCGGCCCTCGAACTCCTCGGCAAGACGACCGCGGTGACCGTGGCGTGCAGCGGCGACGACCGCGAGCTCCTCGAGCAGGCCATGCCGGTCCTCCTCGAGCGGCTCGGCCACACCACCGAGGTCACCTTCACCGTGGACGCCGCCCTCGAGCGCGGCGACATCGTGGTCCGCATGGCCGACGGCGGCGTCGACGCCAGCCTCGCCACGCAGCTCGACCGGCTGTGCGACGCGCTCCTGCCTGGCTCGGGCGCCGGCGGCCCGGAGCCCTTGCCGTGAGCTTCATGAAGCGGGCCATGACCACGGTCCTCTCCATGGAGCCGCGGCTCCTCGTGGGTAGCGTGCATTCGATCCGAGGCCTGACCCTGGTGGTCGAGCGGCTGCGCCTCCCGATCGGTTCCCTGGTCGACGTCGACACCGGAGCCCGCGAACGGTCGCTCGGCGAGGTCATCGGCTTCGACGGTCCGCGCTGCCTGGTCATGCTCTACGGCTCGCCGAGCGGGATGGCACCGGGGGCCCCGGTGCGGGCCCTGCGGGCGGCCCCGACGGTGAGCGTGGGCCGCTCGTGGCTCGGCCGCACCCTCGACGCCCTCGGCCGCCCGATCGACAACGGCCCGCCGCTCGACGACCTCGACCATCGCCTGCTCGACCCGCCCATCACGAACCCGCTCTCGCGCGGCATCATCAAGGATCCGCTGCCGACCGGCGTGCGGGCCATCGACGCCTTCCTCACCGTGGGCAAGGGGCAGAGGATCGGCATCTTCGCCGGCCCCGGCGTCGGCAAGAGCACGCTCCTCGCCAGCATCGCCAAGGGGACCACGGCCGATGTCGCCGTCATCGGGCTGATCGGCGAGCGTGGCCGCGAGGTCAAGGAGTTCATCGAGCACACCTTGGGACCCGAGGGTCGCCGCCGGGCCATCGTGGTCGCCGCCACCGGCGACGAGAGCCCGCTCCTCCGCGTACGGGCTGCCATGACCGCGATCACCGCCGCCGAGCACTTCCGCGACGAGGGGAAGGACGTCCTCCTCATGCTCGACTCGGTCACCCGCCTGGCCCAGGCCCAGCGGCAGATCGGCCTCGCGGCAGGGGAGCAGCCGGCCACCAAGGGCTACACCCCAAGCGTCTTCGCCCTCTTGCCGCGGCTCCTCGAGCGGGCCGGTCCGCTCGAGCGGCGCGGCTCGATCACCGGCTTCTACACCGTCCTCGTCGAGGGCGACGACCTCACCGAGCCGATCGCCGATGCAACCAAGGGCATCCTCGACGGGCACATCGTCCTGACCCGCAAGCTGGCGAGCCGCGGCCACTACCCCTCGATCGACCTCCTCGACTCGATCTCGCGTCTGGCCGACCTCGTCTCGGACGCCAACCACCGCACGGCCCGCCGCGAGCTGGTCCGGCTCCTCGCCGCCTACCGCGAGAACGAAGAGCTCATCTCGATCGGGGCCTACGTCCCGGGCACCAACCCCGACGTCGACGTGGCCCGCGTCATCCGCCCCAAGCTCGACGCCTTCCTGCAGCAGGACAAGGACGAGGCGAGCGCCTACCCGCTCACCCTGCGGCAGCTCATCGAGCTGGCCCTCGCCGCCGATGCGACCCGCAAGTCCGCCCCGGCCGCACCTGGCCAGCCGGCCGCACGGGCGGGGCGGCCGACCCAGGCCGCCGGCAATCCTCAGCCCGCGGCGGGCCGTGGCCGATGAGGTAGGGGTCGCGTCCCGCCGCCCGATCCGCCCCCATGGCCAAGTTCCGCTTCTCGCTCCAAGCCCTGCTCACCCTTCGCCGCCGCGAAGAGGAGGTCTTGGAGCGCCAACTGTCCGCCCTCCTCGCCGAGAAGCAGCGGCTCGAGGAGGAACTCCGCTCCCGCCAGCGCGAACTCACCGCCGGCAAGGCGGAGTTGCGGGCGGTGCTGGTCGGTCCCCTCGACGCCCCGGCCTTGCGGCACCACGCCGCCTCGGCCATGGCTGTCGATCGCTTGGCCCGTCGCACCGTCCTCGCCCTCGCCGGGCAGGCCGAGCGCATCGCTGCGGCCAGGGCCTTGGTGGTCGAGGCTGCCCGCCGCCGCCGGGCGGTCGAACTGCTGCGCGAGAAGCGACTCGAGGAGTGGCACCGCGTCCTCGACAAGAAGGAGACGGCGCTCCTCGACGAACTGGGAGCGATCCAGGCCAACGCCGCCCGACGTGAGGCCCTCGAGGGGGCCCTTGAGGAGGCCAACCCATGAAGACCCTCTGGAACCTGATCAGCATCATCGCGGTCGTCAATCTCCTTGCCGTCCTCTCCACGGCCGGCTGGCTGGTGGCGAGCGGCCGGCTCGACCGCGAGCGCTGGCTCGAGGTGCGTGAGCTGCTGGCCCAACGGGACGGCGCCCCGCCCGCCGCCGAGGCGGACGCCCCGGCCGAGGAGGAGAGCGGCGACGTGGTGGCCACCACGGCCCGCATCGATGCCCGCCAGCGCCTGGCCCAGCAGACCTCGATGTCGCTCCGCCGCCTCCTCGACGAGAAGGACCAGCTCGATCGCGTCCTCGAGGAGCGTCGGCAGCAGCTCGAGGCGAGCAAGGCGGCCTTCGAGGCCGAGCGCAAGCAGTGGGACGAAGCGACCGCCCAGCTCCGGAGCGCCCGTACCGACGAACAGTTCAAGAAGACGGTGAAGCTCCTCGAGAGCGTCCCGCCGAAGCAGGCCAAGGAGATGATCCTGGCCCTGGTCGCCGAGTCGAAGACCGACCAGGCGGTCGGCTACATCGATGCCATGAGCCCCTACAAGGCGAGCGGCGTCCTCAAGGCCTTCAAGGGCGAGGACGAGAACAAGGTGGCAACGGATTTGCTCGAACGGCTCCGCCAACGTGCGAACGGCGCACGTTCCGCCGGTTCCGCTTCCACTCCGCCGCCGAATGGCACCAACCCTCCCGACTCTTCCGGCCCCTCTTCCGGCCCCGCCGACAAGCCGCTCGCCAACCAAGGCGCAGCCGTCGGAGCGGGCGGGGGCGGCAGCCAGCCTGGGAAGAGCTGAGTCGACCAGGGACCGCCTGCGGAGCGGATCGAACCACTTCCGCGACTCGCTGCGCGAGGCGCAAGAGACGCTGCAACCATCGGCAGCGGATGCGCCTCGGGAACCTGAGCCGAAGCCAGCATCCTCCCCGTCCGGCGAGTCGCCGGCCGACCAGGGATCGGAGCCGGTCGAACCCGCCAGCGAGCCGGTCGACGAGACAGGAACCGAGGACCACCGCGACGACGAGTCGGGCCCGATCGAGTCGCCCGTGGTCGCCGCGACGCCGGTCCCCTTAGCGGCCGCGGAGCCGCTGCCCCAACCGATCGAGTCGAGCGGTGCCCAGGCCGCGGCGGCGAGCGCGGTGACCGTGACAGCGCCGGCCGAACCGCACACCGAGGCATCGGCCGCGTCCGCGGCGGCGACCGATGCCGACCAGCTGGCAGCCGACGCGAAGCCGAACTCGACCGAGGCCGCCAGCAGCGCCGCCGACCAGGCCGCCCAGCGCTCGGCGAGCGGCGAGGGCGAGGCCGGGACGAAGGACGACGGCCAGGGTCCCGACGGTCAGGACGACCGTCGCGCCGATCGTCGGGCCACCACCTCCACCCAGCGACCCGGCCCATCGAATGACGCGAGCCGGGCCGAGGGGGCGTCGAGTCGCGAGCCGATTGCCGAGGGCTCCGGACCGAATGCTGGAACTGGCTCCGCCTCCCGTTCCGGGACGGCGACGCCCGCCGCTCCCGCCGTCGAGCGGGCTCGCGAGGTGCAAGCAGCGATCGACGCCGAGCGCGGCGCGAACACCGCGTCCAAGCGCGGGCCCGAGGGTTCGAAGCCGGTCGACGCAGCGGCCGGGCGAGCAGGGGAGTCCCTCGACGGTCGAGCCATCGACAGCCTGCTCGGTCGCGGACAGCCCGCCGCTGGCGAGGCTCGTAGCCGGAGCGACGCGACCGCCAACCACGCGGCGTCCTCGCGAGAGGAGAGCGACGCGCCCTCACCGCTCGTGGGTCGCGGCCTCGCTGCCCTGGCCCAGCAACGCGGCGGCACGCTCACCATGCGGCTCGATCCGCCCACCTTGGGCGAGGTCCGCATCACGATGACCATCAAGCAGGGCACGGTCTCCGCCGAGATCGCTCCCTCGAGCGCGATCGCCCACGACCTGCTCGGCGCCGACCTCACCACCCTCAAGTCGGCCCTCGAGCGCCAAGGCCTCGTCGTCGATCGCATCACGCTGCACGCCCCGCCGCCCGCGAGCCGGAGCGACGCACCGGCCACTCCGGCCCCCGCGGCGCACGCCGGCGAGCAGCGCTCCGACGGCTCGTCGCAGCAGGAGCGCGGCGATCGGCAGCAAGGGTTCCGGCACGACGCAGGCGGCGGTGCGAGCCGCGGCCGGGACGAGCGCCCGGAGGGCCAGTCCGGCGACGGACGCGGCCAGCGCCAGCGGCGCGGGCAACGCTTCGAGACGGTGTGGGCAGGCATGTCGGGTGAGTGAACGCGGACGATCGACCAGCTACAGAGGTACGGACCATGGCCACCTCGGCAATCTCGGCTTCCTCCCAATCGACCCCGAGCGGCGTCAACCGCTTCAACCAGATGAGTTCCGAGGACTTCATGAAGATCATCTTCACGGAGCTCTCGAACCAGGATCCTTTCCAGCCGAACGACAGCTCGGCGCTCCTCCAGCAGCTCAACTCGATCCGCTCGATCGAGGCCGACACCCAGCTCACCGACCAGCTCGGGAAGATCGTGACCTCGAACCAGTTCGCCTCGGCCGGCGGCCTCATCGGCAAGCAGGTGCAGGGGCTCACCAGCGACGCCAATCGCGTGGTCGGCACGGTGGTCAGCGTGGCCAAGCAGGACGACCAGGTGTCGCTCCTCCTCGACAACGGCTGGGTCGTCCCCATGGACAACCTCGAGGCCATGGTCGATCCGTCCATGGTCGGCGGACCCTGAGCCTCGCCATGGCGTGCAGCGGGCGTGACCTCCTGCGGCAGCTCGAGCCAGCCGTGCGTCCGGTCGACGTGCACGCGTTGGCGGGCCGCACCCCCATCGACGAAGCGGACTTCGCCGAGCTGCTCGGCTTGGCTCGCGACGGCACGCTGGCCAGCGATCGGCCGCTCGAGACGTCGCGCCTCGCCGCTCCGCTCGGCGAGGAAGACTGCCGCCGCCTCGGCCGGGCCATCGATCTTCTCGAAGCCTCGGGGGCGCGGAGCGCGATCATCGTCTACGGACCGCGTCCCTTCGTGGTCGACGTCGCCACGCGCACGTTCGAGCGCGAGCTCACGGCGCAGGAATCGCCGGAGCTGGTCGCAGTCGACGCCGCCCTGCGCGTGGCCCGGCCCGAGGAGCCCCTCCCGATCCGGCCTCCCGGCCCGCCGCAAGCGGTTCCCGCCGCGGCCGGGGCGTACGACCTTCTCGAGGCACGCGATTCGCTTCTAGCCCTCCGTTCGTGAGCGCCGACACCGTCGTGGCCGGCGCCTTCACTTGAGGAACGAGCCTCATGGCATCCACCACCGCCTTCTTCACCGGCCTCTCCGGACTCATCTCGAACGCCCGCCGGCTCGATGTGATCGGCAACAACATCTCGAACGTCAACACCACGGCGTTCAAGAGCAACCGGATGAGCTTCGCCCCGAACTTCAGCCGGAACTTCTCGCTGGGCACCGCCCCTAGCGACACTTCGGGCGGCACCAACCCCGGGCAGGTCGGCCTCGGCGTGCAGATCGCCGGAACCCAGCGGAACTTCGGCGGCGGGGCCATCGGAGCCACCGGCGTCACCACCGACGTGGCCATCGAGGGCGACGGCTTCTTCATCATCGATCTCGCCGGGTCCCGCTACTTCACCCGCGACGGCGAGTTCCTGCGCAGCCCGAACAACGACCTGGTCACCAAGTCGGGGGCCAAGGTCATGGGCTACGGGGTGGACGACACCTTCAACATCGTCGAGGGCAACCTGGTCGAGCTGAACATCCCGATCGGGACGCTGACCCTGGCCGAGGCGACGCGGAACGTCGTCTTCAACGGCAACCTCAACGCGAGCGGCGACGTCGGCACCACCGGCACCGTGCATTCGAGCCGCACCTTCTACACCGACCTCGGCATCACCCAGATCACCGCCGCCACCGACCTCACCACCACCGACATCTACATGGACGACGGGGCCGGCGGCTACACGCTGGCCTTCGACAGCGCGACCAACCCGAAGGTCGTGACCATGGCCGGCGTCGAGAAGGGCGGCAAGGATCTCGGCACCAAGAGCTTCGCCTTCAGCGCAGCGCCGGTGGCCGGCACCGACGGCAACGGGACCACGATGGGCGACTTCGCCTCGTGGCTCGAGGAGGTCATGGGCCTCGACTCGACCTCGGTCGGCACCGCCAGCGACCTCGGCGGCAACGTCAGCATCAGCGGCGGCCAATTGGTCATCACCGGCAACGAGGGCGAGGTGCAGGCCCTGGGCATCGAGACCGCCGACTTCACCGTGGCCAGCCCCGGGGCCGGCGTCGGCCAGCCGCTCGTCATGAGCGCCAACGCCGACGCGGTCGGGGAGAGCGTCCGGACCAGCTTCGTGGTCTACGACTCGCTCGGCACGCCGCTCACCGTCGACCTCTCGCTCGTCCTCCAAGCCACCACCGCCTCGGGCGGCACGACCTGGGAGTTCATGGCCGAGTCGAACGACAACGACGCCGCGAGCCGCATCATCGGCCTGGGCGAGGTGACCTTCGACGCGAGCGGCCGGTTCCTGTCGGCGAGCAACACGACCTTCTCCCTCCGCCGGGCCAACGGCGCCGTCGACCCCTTGGTGGTCGAGATGGATTTCGACTCGGGCACCGACTCGGTGTCGAGCCTCACCGACGTCAACTCGAACCTTGCCGCGGTCTACCAGGATGGCTCGGCGATCGGCAGCCTCTCCAACTTCTCGATCGGCACCGACGGCGTCATCTCGGGCTCCTTCACCAACGGACTGACCCGGACCATCGGCCAGATCGCCCTCGCCAAGTTCACCAACCCCGCTGGCCTGGTCGACGCCGGCAGCAACTTCTTCCAGGTCGGCCCCAACTCGGGCACCGCCCTCATCACCCGGCCCCTCGAGTTCGGCGCCGGCCGCCTGGTGGGCGGGGCCCTCGAACTCTCGAACGTCGACCTCTCCCAGGAATTCATCAACATGATCCTCGCCTCGACCGGCTACTCCGCCGCGAGCCGGGTGATCACCACCACCAAC
>JBGAKK010000117.1:0-8469 GCA_044224425.1 Phycisphaerales bacterium | reverse complement strand
AGCGGCTCTGGGAGGTGATGCAGAAGCGGAGCAACTCGACCGGCGCCCCCTGCCTCCTCTACAGCGAAGGCGATCTCCTGATCCGCTCGATCCGCGACATGGCCGACGACCACGTCGACGCCATCGTGGTCGACAGCGACGACGCCTTCCGCAAGGCCAAGGCCTTCCTGCACGTGGTCGCTCCGCGCAGCGCCCCGCGGGTCCTCTTCTGGGATCGCCGCGAGAGCGCCCCGCTTTTCCACGCCTTCGACGTGGAGCGGCAGATCGCCCTCCTCCACAGCCGCGAAGTGCCGCTCCCCTCGGGCGGCGCCCTGGTCATCGACCAGGCCGAGGCCCTGGTCGCCATCGACGTCAACTCCGGCCGTAGCCGCTCGGCCCGCGACAGCGAGACCAACGCCTACCAGACCAACGTCGAGGCAGTCGAGGAGATCGCCCGCCAGCTTCGCCTCCGCGACCTGGGCGGCGTGATCATCAACGACCTCATCGACATGCGCTCGCAGAAGCACCGCCGCGACATCGAGGATCGCTTCCGCGATGCCCTGCATCGCGACCGGGCCAAGTCGACGCTCCTCTCGATCTCCGATTTCGGCATCGTGGAGATGACCCGGCAGCGGATGCGGCCCAGCGTGCGCAAGACGCACTTCATGGACTGCCCGCACTGCCACGGCCTGGGCGAGATCCAGATGCCGGAGACCGTGGCGTCGGACGCCTTGCGGGAAGTCGAGTTCATCCTGACCTTCGACAAGGTCCGCCGGGTCGAGCTGGTCTGCTCGGTGAAGGTGGCGACCTCGCTCCTCTCGGCCAAGCGCCGGGCCATGTACGAGATCGAACGCCGCAGCGGCAAGCGGATCGACGTCCGCATCAGCGAGGCGATCGCCATCGACCGCGTCGACCTCTATGCCTACGACGACCGCGACGCGGACGTCGAGATCGGCCGGCTGCCCAAGCCGCCCAAGCCCGCCCTCGACACCCTGCCCACCGAGTTGCCGGAGCGGGTCGACGAGGTGGAGGAGGAAGTCGAAGAGGTCGACGAGAAGCCCAGCGAGGGTGGCGGCCGTCGTCGCCGTCGCCGCCGCCGCAAGCCCGCCCCGGCCGACACCACGGCCATGATCCTGGGCGGCAGCTTCGCCGACCTGCCCCACGGCGAGCCGGAGGACGACGAACCGACCATCGGCGAGGTCATCGCCCGCGAGCGTGAGATCGAACGCGAGCGCGAGCGGCAGTCGCGCGAGGACCACCAGCGGCAGCGCGAGGACCAACAGCGGCAGCGCGACGACCAACAGCGCCAGCAGCAAGCTGCCGGCGAAGGCGAAGGTGGCGAGGGCGGCGGACGCCGTCGACGCCGCCGACGTCGCCGCGGCCGGGGCGGTGAAGGCCTCCCGCCCGGCGCCGCCATGCCGGCCGTCGAGGCGGCGCCGCCGCCACCTCCTCCGCCGCCGAGCGAGCCGACCCTGGTCCACCTCTTGGCCAAGGAACTCGGCTTGTCGAGCCGCGACCTCCTCGATCGCTGCAAGGCCGAGGGGCTCGAGGTGAAGTCGCACATGACGAAGCTGACCGGCGAACAGGTCGACGTCGTCAAGGCGTGGTTCAAGCCGCCGGAGCCGGTCGTTCCGCCGGCCGTCGTGCCGCCGCTCGTCGTCGAGGACGACGGCTTCGATGACGAAGGCGACGACGAGGGCGGCGAGGGAGATCGCCCGAGCACCGCCTCCAGCGGTGAGGATGGTGGCGAAGGTGGCGGTCGCCGCCGCCGGCGTCGTCGCCGTCGCCGTCGTGGCGGCGGTGGCGGCCAGCCCGGCGAGGGCGGCCAGCCCAACCAGCCGCCCCAGCAAGGCCAGCGGCCCCAACAGCAACAGCAACAGCAACAGCAGCAGCAGCAACAACAGCGTTCACCCGCCCCCTCCGGCGGCGAGGGCCAAGGCCAGCGCGACGAAGGACAAGGCGAAGGCGGTCGACGCAAGCGTCGTCGTCGCCGTCGTCGCGGCGGCGGGGGAGACGGTGGTGGTGGTGGTGGCGGTGGAGGTGGTGGCGGCGGGGCCCAAGCCTCCGGTCGCTCGGAGCAAGGCGGCGCCCCGCGGGACAGCGCTCCGCGTCCGCAGACTCCGCCCTCCGCTCCCAGCCCGCCCCCGTCCTCGTCGCCCGCTCCGGCGCCCTCCAAGGGCCGCAGCCTCTATGGCGGTCGGTTCCGCAAGCTGAAGGGTTCCGCTGGAGGCGGTGGTGGCGATGACGACGAATGACGCCGCCCTGCGGTCCCCGCCGCCCGCCACGCGACGCCTCATCGTCCTCGGCTCGACCGGCTCGATCGGCACCTCGACCCTTGAGGTCGTCGACCACCTGAACGCGCTGGCGGCGAGGGCCGGTCATCCGCCGCGCTTCGAGATCGTCGGCCTCGCCGGCGGCTCGAACCGGACGCTCCTCGCCGAACAGGCCAAGCGGTTCCGCGTCGAGCACGTGGCCATGGCAGCGCCGGCCGGGGCTCCAGGCATCCGGTACGCGGGGCCTGACTCGGCCCTCCGCCTGGTCGAGGCGGTGGCCAAGGCCGGCGACATCGTGATGGGCGCGGTGGTCGGCGCTGCGGGTCTCCCGGCCACGCTCGCCGCCATCGAGCGGGGCTGCGACATCGCACTCGCCAACAAGGAGACGTTGGTCGCTGCGGGCGCCGTGGTCCTGCCGGCCATCGCCCGGCACGGCGTGGCGATGCACCCCGTCGACAGCGAGCACAGTGCGATCGCCCAGTGCATGCGGGCCGGCCGCGGAGCGAGCGAGGTGCGGCGGCTGGTCATCACCGCAAGCGGCGGCCCCTTCCGCACCTGGACCCTGGAGCGCATGCGCGGCGCCCGCTCGAGCGACGCCCTCAAGCATCCGACCTGGTCGATGGGCCAGAAGATCACGATCGACAGCGCGAGCCTCATGAACAAGGCCCTCGAGGTCATCGAGGCCCATTGGCTCTTCGGCCTGCCCGCCGACAAGATCGAGGCCATCGTCCACCCCCAGTCGATCGTCCACTCCTTCGTCGAGTTCAACGACGGCTCGACCATCGCCCAGCTCTCGCCTCCCGACATGAAGCTCCCGATCCAGTGCGCCCTGACCTGGCCGGAGCGGACCGAGGGCTGCAGCCCGACCATGCCGTGGGAGCGGCTGCGATCGCTCGACTTCGAGCAAGTCGACCACGACCGCTTCCCCGCCATTCGCCTGGCTTGGAAGGTCATCCGCGAGGGCGGCTCGCGGGGAGCCGTGTTCAACGCCGCGAACGAGGTGGCCGTGGCCTCCTTCCTCCGCGACGAGATCCCCTTCCTCGCCATCAGCGAGGTGGTGGCCGAGGCCCTCGAAGCCCTGCCGGCCCGAACGGTCCGCACCCTCGACGACGTGCTGGCCGCCGATGCCGAGGCTCGTCGCTGGGCGACGCAACGGCTCGGCGCCGTGTCGGTTTCCTGAGGCCGTCCCACAGCGGCGGAACCGACGGCTACCATCGCCGATAGAGGCCCCATGGAAATCCTGTCGACCGGCTCGAGTTTCCTCCTGATCTTCGTCGGCTTCTGCCTCCTCATCCTCGTGCATGAGTTGGGGCACTACCTGGCCGCGAAGTGGGCCGGCATCCGCGTCGAGGGCTTCTCGGTGGGCATGGGCCCGCCCGTCTTCACCTGGCGCCGCGGGATCGGCTGGCGCATGGGTTCGACCGAGCCGGCCGTGGTGGCCAAGGCCGGCGTCTCCGCCATCCAGCTCAGCGATGCCGAACTCATCCGCCACGGGATCGGCGAGACCGAGTGGGCCTTCCGGGCCATCCCCATCGGCGGCTACGTCCGCATGCTTGGCCAGGAGGACGCCAACCCGAGCGCGACCTCCGACGATCCCCGCTCCTACGGCCGCTGCGGCATCGGCAAGCGGATGGTGGTGGTTAGCGCCGGCGTCATCGCCAACCTGATCCTGGCCGTCTTCCTCTTCCTCATCGCCTTCCTGGTCGGGGTCCGCTTCAACGCACCGCTCGTCGGCGGCTCCTTCCCCAACACGCCGGCGGCCCGGGCCATCGCCACCAACGCCGCCGAGGCCCGCCTCGCCCCCGACGCCCCGGCGGGACTCCTGGCTGGCGACACGATCCTCTCGATCGATGGCGAAGAGACGATGAGCTTCATCGACGTGATGCTCGCCGCCGCCATGGGCCGCCCCGACGAGCCGCTCGAACTCGAGGTGCGGCGACCGGGCGTGGAAGTCCCGCTCCGCTTCTCGATCACGCCCGAGCGCGACGCCCAAAGCGGGCTCTTGTCGATGGGCGTCGGTTCGGCCACCAGCACCGCCATCACCACCGCCGGCAACGAGCGCGACCGGAGCTTCGTCGCCACCAAGCTGGCCTCGACCGGCCTGGCGGCAGCCGGCGTCCGAGCCGGCATGCGGCTGACCACGCTCGCCGGCCGACCGGTCGCCATCCTCGAAGAGGTCGACGCCATCGTCAGCGACAGCAACGGCGACCCGATCCCGAGCGTCTGGCTCGGTCGCGACGGCACGACCGTGACCGCACCCCTTCCGGTCGACCCCGATCTCGAGCGGCTTGAGGTCCCCGGCCCGACGCCGAGTGCGTCGAACGAGTTGGAGGCTGGTCTCCTCGGCCTGACCCCGCTCCTCGGCGTGGCCGGCGTCACGCCGGGCTCGCCCAATATCGACGCCTTGCAAGCGAACGACGTCTTCCTCCGCGTCGGAACGAGCGACGCCCCGAGCCTCCAGCAGCTCCGTCGCCTCCTCAAGGATTGGAAGGAACCGACCATCCCCGTCCTCGTCGCCCGCCAGGGCAGCGAAGTGCAGCTCGACCTCAAGGTCGATCGCGGCACGCTGGGCTTCCTGCCGCGGCTCGTCCTCGAGGAACCGCTCATCGGGCGGGTGGTCAATGCAGTGGTTCCGAGCACCGGCGAGGCGGCGGTGCCCACGCCGATCGCCCCGCTCCAGCTCTTTCCCCGCACCCGCATCGAGGCCGTGGCTGGCCAACCGGTGTCCGATTGGCGCTCGCTGCGGTCTGCCCTCGTCGCCGCGACCGCCGGCGTCGCCAAGACCGGCGGCTCGGTCGAGGTGCCGCTCACCTATCGCCTCCCGGTCGGCGGGGCCACCGAGACGAAACCGATCGCCATCGACGAGAAGGTCGCCCGGCGGCTGGCCAAGCTCGGCTGGCAGACCCCGGTCGAAGGGATCTTCGACCCGCAGTACGTGACGCTCCAGGCGAGCGGGCCGCTCGACGCGGTGCGCATGGGCCTTCGCGAGACGAAGAAGATGGTCCTCCAGGTCTACCTGACCATCGACCGCCTGGTGCGCCGCACGGTCGGCATCGACCAGCTCCACGGGCCGGTCGGCATCTTCCACGTCGGCACCAAGGTCGCCGACCAGGGCTTCATGTACCTCGTCTTCTTCCTCGCCGCGATCAGCGTCAACCTCGCGGTGATGAACTTCCTGCCGCTCCCCATCGTCGATGGCGGGCTCTTCCTCTTCCTGGTGTACGAGAAGCTCCGCGGCCGCCCGCCGTCGATCGCCTTCCAGAACGCCTCCATGGCGGTCGGCCTCGCCCTGATCGGGTCGCTCTTCCTCATCACCTTCTACAACGACATCGCCCGGCTCCTGAAGTGAGCCGGGCGAGGGGTGTCGGACAGACGCCGGTCGCGCATGGACCGGCTCTACTGCCGTCGTCGACGCTGCACGAGCAACGTGAGGGCAAACAGGCCCATTGCCCCGGGAGCCGGCACGCCGCCGTAGTAGAGGTTGTCCACCAGGATGCCGTCGTAGATGAAGATCCTGTCGAACGGCTCGTCACTGATGATGCCGGTGAACGTGGCGAACGCTGCATGGCTCAACAGCAGGCGGTCGCCTGAGTAAAGCTTGAACGAGAGGAAGCCGGGAAGCTCGATCGCCATCCAGGTCCGAGGCGTCAAGAGTTCGATGGTGGAACTCTCGGGGAAGCCCCCACTGGCTAGGGCCCAGCCGTCGCCACTCGGCGTGCTCATGGTCGGACCGGCGAAATCGTCACCGTCCGTGAAAAGTGCGCCGAGGGGCTCGTACTGGTCTGTCAGAATGGTCGTCTGCGGTTGGACGAAGTCGATCGTCACCCACGACCCGACCGCCTGTTGCCACGCAGGTTTGTTGTAGAAGTACTGAAAGCTGGCGTGAGCCGGCGACACGACGATCGCTGGGACCATCGCGATGCCGATCACCGCGAAGCACGAACGGTTGAGCATGGCCACTCCTTATTGCTCCGGGCCCTGGCCTTGCGTGGCCAGGTACCACTGGATGAACTGGACGACAGCATCGACCTGCTCGGGGGTCGCCGTGCCGAGCCAGGCGCCGAACTCCGCGATGGTGCCGAAGCCGAGCGCGGCGATGGCGGCTTCCGCGCCTCCCGGAGAGGTGCCAGCGAGGGACGACTCGCCGGAGGCTTCGTCGGGATCATGGCCGCAGGCGCAATCCCCCCAGCTCACCGACGGCGGGAAGACGGGACGGATGACGCCGCTCCCCGACCACGACGTGACCAGCGCCCCCATGTCGTCGCCGTCGACGACCCCGGAGCAGAAGAGGTTCGCCGGGGAGATGGCGTTCCCCCACTCGCCGAGCAGGATGCTGAAGTCCGCCATGTCGACGTCGAGGTCCTCGTCCAGATCCGCGATCGGTCCGAGCACGCAGGCGTAGAACTGGTCGGAAACCACATCCCCGCTGGCGTCGAACCGCGTGTCGCGAGCGATCCCCACCGGAAGCGAGAAGTCGTTCACATCGTGGAGTTGCGTGACCCAGACGACATGACCGTTCGGCCCGATGTCGTTCGGCAGGCAGTTCGAACCGTCGGAGACGACGCAGTCGACATCGTTGGCGGTGATGAACGTCGCATCTGACTCGCACCAGGCACCGCCCGGCGTGCCTCGCCAGACGAGGGCTCGCTCTGCCGACGGCGACCAGCCGACCACCGTGCAGTTGCCGGTGAGGTCGGGCATGGAGATCGCCTCGGCGCGGGACTTCCGAATGTCCGTCGGATCCGGCGTGATGTCATACACCGCCAGCGTCGACCCCCACACCACCGCATGCCGAGCGCAGTTCGAGCCGGCGGAGGACTTCCCCCACCCCGCCACCCACACGATCCGGTTGAGCCCTCGCATCTGGCCGTCGGACGCGAGGTCGGGGTAATTCTCCTGCGGGCTGGCACCGCCGTAGGCAGGACTCTGCCATGCTTCGCCCCACACCCCGTAGACGAAACAGGTCTCGTTCTCGGGGCTCGTGGCGGTGCAGAACGGACTCGGGATCGGAGTCCGGTACCCGACGCCGAGGACCGTGTCCGGGAGCGATGGCAACGGTCCGTCGATGTCCACGCCGGCACAGCGGCCCGGCGAAGGGAGCGGCGGCAGGATGATCGGCGCCGAGAGGCCCGCGGGACCGAGGTAGCGCACGAATCCCTCCACGTTCTCTTGGCAGGTGGCGCCTCGCTTCCCGATGATCGCCACCTCGTACGGCTCGGTCAGCGGCTGCAACTGCATCGGGGGCGACACGCCATACGCGTTCGCGCCGACGGACCCGCTCGGCGTGAGGTCCGTCACGGGAATGCTGGCAGGCGGCCCCGACGAGTAGGAATGGACTCGCCACGCGATGCTCTGCTGCTGCGCGGGGTCGCAGAGCCGCGCCCCGACGACGTAGCAGATCTGGTTCCCTTGCCCGTCCGACCCAGGCATGCTGATGGCATTGGCGAAGCTGAACTCGGAGGCGTCGAATCCGGCGAGCGCGTGCAAGTCGTACACGCTGTCGCCACAGCCGTTCGACGGGCTGGCGGCAAGTCCGAAGGCCGGTGTCGGGAGCCACAGGAAGCCGTGCAGCCGCTCGTAGAGGCCGCCTCCCAGATCGTGTGCCGACGGCTCGCCGCACGACGAGGACGTGTTGACCACGACGCGCATCGTCCCGACGGCTTGTCCCGCGTTGTTGATGCCGAACGTGCTGTCCCGCCCGTAGAGCCCCCAGTTACCCTCGGGAATGCCCGCCACGTCCGGGTCGGGCACCTCCGCGAGTCGGATCAGCCGGTAGGTCTTCAGGCACTGGGCGCTGGCCATGCCGCACTCACCGGCAGCAACGACGCACGCGAGGGCAATGCTCCCCCCCCCCGAGACTGCGATACGGCGCGACCGGCGGCGTGCCGCCCGCGCACTTCTCTTGTTGGTAGGTCGAGGATCTCGCATCCTGCAACCTCCTTTCATCGCTGATTCATACGCAACGAAAGGGCCGGGCATGGTTGGATCCTCGTCATTCGAAGGTATTTCGAAACAACGAATCCCGCGTCGCATTCCGGGAGTATCACCCAACCAGGCGTGTTTGCAAACAGTGGTTGGCTCTCGTGGCAATCGTCGCTCTTCCTCATCACCTTCTACAACGACATCGCCCGGCTCCTGAAGTGAGCCGGGCGAGGGGTGTGGTCGGATGGTGTGCGTCGCGTCAGGCCGCTTCGCCGTAGTCGCAACTGAAGCGGTG
>JBGAKK010000022.1:0-63840 GCA_044224425.1 Phycisphaerales bacterium | reverse complement strand
GGGCCGGCGCGGCGGCATGGTAGCAAGGGGGGGGCGCTGGGCATCGGAGCGGAACGCGCGGGAATCCCCCGGAAGGCGGGCCTGAAGTCCCGTACCACCTATGCGCCGCATCCTCTGTTGGAAGGGGGTCCCGAGATGCCTTGCCTGATGCCTGCCGCTTGTGTCGTGGTGGTCCCCTGCCTCGTTCAACTCGCCGCCCACCTCGTTGCACCGAGCGCGTCGGCGCTGCCCACCGACCCGCCGTGGGAGCCCACGCTCGCCCCGGGTGTGGGAACCGACCTCTCCCAATCGACGACCCACCCCAACCTCACCTCCCCGATTTTCGGGACGGCCTACGGCCACCAAGTGGTGCTGCTCGACAGCCTCTCGCTTGTCTCGGTGCTCTACTCGGGGTCGGGTCCAGCATGGGGCGCGGTCGAGGTCTGGTCCCCGGATCCCCTTCTCGGTTGGCGGAAATCAGGCAACCTGACACCCTTCGGGCTGCCCCAGGCCAACGCTGCCGCCGCCGGCAACTTCGGAAGCACGGTGTCGGCCAGCGAGGAGTGGGCCTTCGTCGGCCAGCACCTGCTCCCTATCGATGCGTCCCACAAGGGCACGGTCCACGCCTACCGCCGGCAGGACGATGGCTCGTGGCTCTGGACGGGCAATCTCGTGAGCCCCGCACCCACCGCCGACGCCTACTGGGGTTCCGCCCTCGCGAGCCGTTCCTCTTCCGCCAACTGCTCGGTCCCGCGGGACTCGCCACTCCCGCCGGGGCACGCTTCGGCGGCCATCTCGCCCTGCGCAACGGCACGTTGGCGGTCGGCGGCGAGAACGCCACCGCGGAGGGACGACCTTCTTTGTCGCCGTCGGCACGCGCAAGGACTCGATCGTCAGTGGAACCGGGGCGATCTTCCTCTACTCCGACCAGTCCAGCCCACCTCGCTCGTGGCTGGTGTGGATCACCCCGGCCACTGCCCTCAACGTGGACCAGCCGGCATCCAATCCCGGCTTCGGACCGCTCGCTGACGGAGAGCACAACCTCCTCGTCGCGGCGCTCTTCCGCTCGACGTCCGACCGTAACGGCAACCTGACTCCGGATGCCTGCGAGTGCCCGGCCGACTTCGACGCGGACGGCACGGTCGGGCCGGCCGACCTGGCGACGCTGCTCGGGGCATGGGGATCGCCCGACGCCGACATCGACGGGAACGGGGACACCGACGCAACCGATCTCGCGTTCCTTCTCGGGGCGTTCGGCGCGTGCGGCGGCGGCGAGGGTGGCGACGCTTGACTCCGCTGCCGCAGGCCAGCAAGATGCGGTCGGCTGCTCATGGGCACACCCTCGACGAAGCACGAGACGAGTTCGCTCGGCACGGCCGCGGACGCCTGCGGTCGCCCGGTCGCCATCCTTGACCCCGGCGTCGATTGGCTGCTCGGGCGCTACGAACGGATCGACCGGGAGACGCTCGACCGGATCATGGTCGAGCTCGGCGTGGAAGGGCGTGCGGCGCGGCGACTGATCCTCGGAGGCACCGGCTTCGTGGCGTTTCTCGTGGTGGCTGCCGCGGGGGCGATCGCCATCGACATCGCGATCGAGGGGCCGGCGGCCCAGCAGGACCTCGTCGGTTCGCTCCTCTACACGGGGCCCGCGGTGGCCATGATGCTGGCGGCAGGTGTGGTCCTGCCGGTGATCGTGGCCCGTCGCCGACGCCTGGCCCGAAGCCGCGACATCCTCCTTCGACACGGGCATTGCCCGCACTGCGGCTACCGCATTCGCGAGGTGCCGCCACGCCCCGAGAGCGGCCAGACCGTCTGTCCGGAGTGCGCGAGCGCGTGGCGGATCTTGTAGGCCTCCATGGCCACCACTACGGTGAGGGCCAGGCCTCCCAGGGCTAGCCACGTCGGGGCCGAGACCGGGCTCGTCGCCAACACCGACCGTAGCGGACCCCAATGCATCGCCACGAGGTGCACCGCGAAGGACCCTGCGGTGGCGGCGAGGAGGAGCGGATTGCGCCAAGGCGGGATGGCGAAGAGCGAACGGGTCTCGGAGCGGCTGTTCCCGACCTGCACGTTCTCGAAGAGGACCATCAGGAGGAGCAGGGCGTTGCGGGCGTCCTCGACCGACCAGCCTGCCTGCAACATCCACGCGAAGGCGGCGAGCGACACGCCGCCGATCACCGCCGATCCGACCGCCAGCCGCTCCACCATGAGCCGATCGAAGATTGGCTCGGTCGGACGCCGCGGCCGTCGGGCCAAGACGTCGTCCTCGGCCCGCTCGAAGGCGAGGGCGACATGCTGCATGCCCTCGGTGACCAGGTTGAGCCAGAGGAGCTGGACCGGCAGCAGCGGGAGCGGGAGTCCGATGGCCACCGCCACCACGGCCATGAGCACTTCGGCCCCGTTGGTCGAGACCAGGAGGTAGATCACCTTCCGAATGTTGTCGTAGGCCACGCGGCCCTCGACGACGCCATTGACGATGGTGGCGAAGTTGTCGTCGGTGATGACCAGATCCGAGGCGTCCCGGGCGACATCGGTGCCACCTCGGCCCATGGCCACACCGATGCTCGCGGCGCGGAGGGCCGGCGCGTCGTTGGCGCCGTCGCCGGTCACCGCGACGAAGTGGCCCGCGGCGCGGGCCGCCTCGACGATGCGGAGCTTCTGCTCGGGCGTGACCCGCGAGAAGACGCGGATGGCGGGCGGCACGCCGCGAAGCGGATCGCCGAGCCCGGCGACCAACTCCCGGTCGGACATGGCATCGACGGCTGTCCCGGTCACCACCTGCTCGGCGGTCGCCGGCAACCCCAGCCCGGCGGCGATGGCGAGGGCGGTCGTGGGATGGTCGCCGGTGATCATGCAGACGCCGATGCCCGCCCGTTGGCAGGCCTCGACGGCCTCGCGGACCCGAGGACGCAGCGGGTCGATCATGCCCACCAGGCCGAGGAACCGCAGTCCGCGCGGCTCGGGCGGGACCATGGTCGGATCGATGCCCGGCGCTGCCTCGCCCTCCGCCAGGGCGAGAACGCGCATCCCCTCGGAGGCCATGGCGTGGGCCCCGGCGACGGCGCGCCCGAGGGCCTCCGCGCCGTCGGCGCACATCCCGAGCACGCGCTCCGGCGCCCCTTTCACCGCCACTCGCACGCCGCCCTCGACGCGATGGAAGGAGGCGGCGAAGCGGCGCTCCGGCTCGAATGGGATTCGGTTCACCTCGGCATGCCGGTCGAGTTCGGTGGCCCGCGCGATCCCCGCCTTGCGGCCCAAGGCGAGAAGGGCCACATCGGTGGGATCGCCGCGCCAGGTCCACGTTGCCCCACGCTCGTGGAGATCGGCCTCGTTGCACCAGACGCCGGCGCGGAGCAGTTCGAGCAGGGCGGCATCAGGCTTCCCGCCCAGGATCCGGCCGGCCGGCGCGAACCCCTCGCCTTCGACGGCGACGTGCCGCCCGTCAGGCAGTCGGATCGACCGGGCGGTGATCTCGTTGCAGGTGAGCGTGCCGGTCTTGTCGCTCGCGATCAGCGTGCAGCTCCCGAGTCCCTCCACCGCACCGAGCCGGCGCACGATGACGCCCCGTCGCGCCATGCGGCGGCTGGCCACGGCCAGGGCGATGGTGATGGCGACCGGCAAACCTTCGGGAATGACCGAGACGGCGAGGGCCACGGCGAAGATGCCCATGGTCCAGACCGGATGCCCGTGGACGACCACCCCGAGCACGGCGACGAGCGCTGCAGCGATGATCGCTCCGATCCCGACGCTTCGCGAGAAGCGGTCCAGGCGGACGAGGAGCGGCGGCCGCCCGGCGGGAGCGGCCAGCATGTCGATGGCCAGGCGACCCACGGCCGAGGCCGCACCGGTCGCCGTCACCACGGCCCTGCCGCGCCCGCGCACGACGAGCGTGCCGGCGTGCACCATGTTGATCCGCTCGGCGAGCGGCGCGTCGAGCGGGCCGATCCACTCCTCGTCCTTGGCCACGGACAGCGACTCGCCGGTGAGCAGCGATTCGTCGATGGCCAGCCCGGTCGCATCGAGCAGCCGTCCGTCGGCCGGCACCCGGGCTCCGGACTCCAGCCAGACCACATCGCCCGGGACGATCGACTCCGCGTCGATGTCGACGAGTTCCCCATCCCGCTCGACGCAGGAACGGAACCGCAGGAGCGACTGCAGACCTTCGGCGCTGCGCTCGGCTCGCCATTCCTGGAAGCCGCCGATCAGGCTGTTCAGGACCAGCACCACCATGATGAAGCCGGCGTCGGTGGCGTGCCCGATGCCGAGGGAGATGGCCGCGGCGATCGCCAGGACCACGACGAGAGGGCTCGCGAACTGGCGGAGGGCGATCCGCCACCAGCGCACCGCCGCTGCCCGGGGCGGGCGGTTGGGCCCGCAGCGGACGAGCCGTTCCTCCGCCTCGGCTGCGCGGAGTCCGCCGGAACCAACTCCCAGCGCAGCCAAGACCTCCCGCAGCGGTGCCGCGTGCGCGGGCACCCCGGCGATCCGGCAGCCGGCTTCGGGCATCGCTTGTCGCGCCGACATCGCCCACCCATCGTGCGTCGAGCGTCGTCACTCCAGCGGAGGGACCGCCGGATGGTAGGTCGAGGGTCGCGATCTCTGGGGACCGCCCTGCCTGATCCGCTCGCTCCAACGCTCGACTCAGCGCGCGGGCAGCCCGAACCGCAGGAAGACGGTCGATCCGAAGGGCGGATAGAGGAGCGAGAGCCGGCAACCGCGCATCGAGCTCGGGGTCCAGCCCATGCGGCCGTAGACGAACTGGGCGATCTCGGAATAGCGCGGCACGTCGCTCGTCGCCACGCTGGGCGGCTGGCCGGGCAGCCGGGCCACGGTCTGCGAGACGGGGAGTTCAAGGGCGTGGTCGCCGTCGTTCCCTTCGCTTCGGTGGGGGAAGAGGCCGCTGATGGCGTGGACGGTGGGCTGGAGGGCGAAAGCCAGGTCTTCGTGGACGATCAGGTCGAAGACCAGCCGCTCGGTCGGGACCGAGATGGTCGCCCCGAACTCGCCAAAGGTGTCGTGTTCGGTGCGGTGCTTGGCGGCCGCGGACCGCGAGCAGTCGGCGAGGAAGCAGTCCATGGCTCCCGCGTTCCCGATCGGGCCGGGGGTCCAGAGGTATTCGGTCCCGCCCTTGGCGTGCTTCGACTCCTCGATCGCCGCCGTGCCCAAGGTGCTGAAGGAACGCAGGAGCGGCAAACGATGACCGGCCTCGGGGCCCGGCTCGAGCGGCTCCCAGCGCTCTTCGGCCATGCCTTGGTTGTCCTCGCCCCAGCCAGAGATCTGGAAGATCGGCCAGCGCACGCTCGAGCGGAGCCGCCGCAGGCCGATGTAGCCGCGGACGATGGCGATGTCGATGCGCGTAGCGTCCTTGGCGTTGGGGGCCATGAAGACGCTCATCAGGCGGGTCTTGGCCTGCACGCCCCACAGTCCGCTGTTGCCGCGGAAGACGAGCTTGCGGCTCAGTTCCAGATGGTCGCCACGGGCCGAGGCGATGCCGTCGACCACGAGTTCGAGCGTCGCCCGATCGCCGACATGGCGAGCCACGGTGTCGTCGAGGTCGCTGACCGCCCGGCGCACCCGACCGAGGACCTCTTCGCCTGCCCCTTCACGCTCGACGGCCGCCAGGAAACTGCGGAAGGCACTCGCCCCCGGCAACTTCGGGATGGTCGACAGCGGGTCGTCACTCGCCATCACCTTCGAGATGTTCCAGGTCAGCGTCTTGTTGACGTGGAAGCGGCGGGCCACGTCTTGCGGCGCGCCCGGATCAGCCCCCACGCTCGCATAGAGCTCGATGAGCGCCGCCCGCAGGGCGTCGAGCGCAGCCCGGCATTCCGGCTCGAACTCTTGGTGGGCGACAGTCATGCGGGAGGAAGTGTCGGGGAACGCGGAGTATGCCGCCGCGAAGGGAGCCGACCCCCCCATCAACGGAACCCGCAACGCGGTCGTCCTCAGACATCGCGGACATCTGCGGACATTTGGGGACACCGGGGTTATCGGGAACCAAGCTCCAGAGGGGGAGGCGGGGCTTCGCTCACTCTACTGGCGGTTCCGCGACCGGGCAAACTTCCCATTGGCATTCCCTTGGATTTTCCAAATGGAAACTTGCCTGATCCGGCGCAAGCCATATAGTCGATCCCGTGGCCGCTCGGGACCCGCGCGGGTGCCGCTCGGACGCCGCCTCACCCCGGAGGGGAGGTGCGTGCCGTCGTCCCCTCTCCGGCGGCCGGTCCTGTTCACTAGGAGCACTGCACCATGTCTCGCGTCCTCTACACGGCTGCCCTCGCCAGCGGCACTCTCCTGATCGCCGCGGCCTCGGCCAATGCCGGCCTCACCGTCAGCCAGACCACGGCTGCCGCCCCGACCTACGGCACCATCCTGAACTTCGACGCCCCGGGCGAGCCGACCGGCCAGCTCCCCCCGAACACCTGGGTCCCGACCTACGGCGTGTCGATCCAGGGCGGCGCCGACAACCCCTTCGTCAGCGTCTTCACCGGCTCGCTCGGCCCGTGGGCCGGCAACGGCAACGCGATCGCCGCGGCTTGGGGTCTCCTCTACAACTGGAACACCGACCTCACCGAGCTCTCCTTCCAGGCGTGGGACGACAGCGGCCCGCCAACCCTCTTCGGCGGCGGTGTCGGCGTCTTCGTCTTCAAGGACGGCGTCGCCCTGAGCGAAGCCCTCTACACCCCCGCGTGGGGCGGCGTCGGCAAGTCGTGGTTCAACATCACCACCACCGACGGCAGCACCTTCGATGAGGTCCGCGTGATGGGCTTCGGCAACTTCGGCCCGACCACTGTCATGGACAACCTCTCGTGGAACGCGGTCCCGACTTCAAGCGCCCTCGCCCTCCTCGGCCTCGGGCTCGCCGCCCGCAGCCGTCGTCGGGCCTGACCGCACGCGTCGCACGAATCAGTTCCTTCTCTATTGGATCGGACGTGGTGGGGGCGGACTCCAGGTCCGCCCCCATCGCGCCATCCGGCCGCCCCTCTGACCGAGATACCCATGCTCGCACTCCGCTCGAGCCTTCCGCTCTCGCTTGCCCTCGTCATCGCCGGCGCCGCTTCGGCCCAGACGGCGACGTTCCAGATGATCCCGGACGCCTACAGCGCGAACGACCTGACCCCCGACGGTCGGTACGTGGTGGGCGGGCTCAACAACGGTCGGGCCTACATCTTCGACACGCTGACCCAGCAGATGACCCTCCTCCCGCCGGAGTGCAACCAAGCGGTCGCGGTCAGCGACGACGCCACGGTTGTCCTCGGCAACATCGAGGACCCGAAAACCGGCGATGAGGTCGCCGCCATCTGGACTGCGGCCTCGGGCGTGTGGACGAGTCTTGGCTATCTCCCGACTGCCGGCTCCTGCCCCAGCCGAAGCTCGGCCTACGAGCTCTCCGCTGACGGCTCGGTGGCGGTCGGTCTCTCCTGGGTCGACGGCTGCGACGGCCGCGGCTTCCGCTGGACACAAGCCACCGGCATGATCGAGCTCGAAGGGCTCGCCAACGGCGCCAATCGGGCCTCGGTCGTCTCCGGGAACGGCAACCTCATCGGCGGCTTCGCCCAAGGTTCGTTCACCCGGACGCCGGCGATCTGGGGTGCGGGCGGGGATGGCTCCCTGCTTGATCCGCCCAACGGCGATGCCGTGGGCGAGGTCTTTGGCCTGAACGAGGCGGGCACCATCCTGGTGGGCAACTGGAACGGCAAGGCCGTCCGCTGGACCCAAGGCGGCACCGTCCACACCCAGATCGGCTCCGGCTCGGCCCTGCCCGGCTGGACCGGCATCGCGATGGACATCGCCAACAACTGGACGACCGTCGGCTTCGACAACCTCGGCGTCAACCGCCGGGCGTGGATCCAAGTGAACGGCACCGGCCCGATCATCGACCTCTCCACCTACCTGAACGCCCACGGCGCCGGAATCGGCGAGGACACCCTCCTCGAGGTCTGCCAGGCGATCTCGAACGACGGCTCGGTGATCGTCGGGCACACCGGCTTCGTCGGGGCGTGGATCGCCCACGTGACCGGCACCAACACGTGCCCCGCCGACCTCTCGCCTCCGGGTGGCGACGGCATGGTCAGCGGCGCCGACCTTGCCTTCCTCCTCGGCGACTGGGGCGGCTCGACCGCCGATCTCGACGGCGACGGCGTGACCAACGCGGCGGACTTGGCGATCCTCCTCGGCGGTTGGGGCGACTGCCCGGCCGCGGTCGGTGCATGCTGCACCGGCACCGACTGCGATCCGATGACCGCGGCCGAGTGCGCGGCCCTCGGCGGGCTCTACCTCGGCGACAACGTGCCCTGCACCGGCTCGGCCTGCGCCAACAACGACGCCTGCGCGAACGCCATCGACATCACCGACCTGATCGACCAGGGCTACATCCTCGGCGACAACTCGACCGCCACGCCGGGTTGGGGCATGGGCCCGGATCCCGAGCTCCCGGCCGACTCGCCGAGCTGCCAGTGGTCCGGCAGTCCCGGCGCTGCCCATAGCACCGTCTGGTACAAGTTCACCGCCCCCTTCCTCGGCCTCGTGACCATCCGGCTCTGCGACAGCGTCGCCGCCCCCTTCAGCGACTCGATCCTTAGCCTCTACTCGGGCTCCTGCGGCAACCTCGTCGAGGTCGGCTGCAACGAGGACGGCTGCGGGTTCGAGCCCGCCTACCCCTACTACAGCAGCCTGACCGTCGAGGGCCTCGTGCCCGGGCAGACGTACTACCTGTGCGTCGCCAACACCGGCGGCTGGTTCGGCTCGGTGCCGGGGGCCTTCAAGCTGACCATCACCTCGCCGTAACCGCCCGCCAGCGGATCGGCGGCGAGGCGAGATCCGATTGCCTCTCTCCTCTCAAGGCCCCGTCCGGCACCGTGCCGGCGGGGCCTTGCATTTGGGAGGCGTTCGCCGGCGGAGGCCCTGACCGCTTGACACCGCCACCACCTCCGCAATACTGAACCTTGACCTGACGTCGGCCCGGCCTCTGTGGTCGGTCGGCGATCAGGACGTTTTCCGGTCCGTCTTCCGCCGACTCGCGGTGTGGGCGAGGCTTCGACACACGGAGCCCTGAGTCCAGGCCCGGGCCACCATGGGTGGATCGACGGTCGTTCCTTCGGGTCTCCGACTGGCACGGGCCAGCGGGCCCCGCGCCGTTGGGTGCTCTGGCTCGTACCGCTCTCCCGCGTCGATCTCGCCGAGTCGCCGACTCGGTCCGACCCCGAGGCAAGCCGGGTGCTCCCCACCGTCGCGATAGATTGACATGCGACCTATCGGGCTGTTGGCGGGCGTTCCATGTGCCCGCCTCCTTGGAGTCCACCGGTGCCGTATCCGTACCGTCCGCAACCGAGCAAGGGGTCGATCGATGAGCGATCGCGCCGTGGTCGGCTGCTGCGCGGATCAACCGTTCGACCGCTTGACTCCCTCCCGACTCCCATTCGGAGCCCTTTCCCCGGGTAGCGTTGGATGTCGATCGCGACCGTCTCCGGCGACCTTGCCGATCCGCAGCGTTTGAGTTGCGGACTCGACACGGACCGTCTTTCGGCTCTCTCCCTGCCGGAGGGGGCCCCTTTGGAGGCGTCATGGTCACCCTCGCAGACCTTTCTTCGGATCTCTCCAGCCTGCTGACCCCATGGGGCATCATCGCCCTGGTCGTCATTCACCTCTTTGGCGTCGTGGTGGGCTTCCTCGCCATGTCGACGCTCTTCTCGAAGAGCTTGCGTCGGGCGAAGGCCGAGGGCGACCTCATCCTCCAGACGGCCAGGGCCGAAGGCGAGGCACGGTCGAAAGAACTCGAACTTGACGCGGAACGGAAGATCTCCGAGCGTCGGGTCCAGGTGGATCGCGAGCTGACCGAAGGGTTGAATGAACTCAAGCAGAGCCAGGCTCGAGCCACCAAGCGCGAGGAGACCCTCGACCGGAAGCTCGAGTCGATCAACCAGCGCGAGACGAAGCTCGACCAGCGCGAAGCCAAGATGAAGTCCCGCGAGGATGCCACGGAGGCTGCGGCTCGGGAGACCGAGGGGCTGCGCGAAGAGATGCGCACCCGGCTGAGCCAGGTGGCCCAGATGACCCGTGAGGAGGCCCGCGAGGTCTACCTCGCCGAGGTCCGCCGGGAGAGCGAATACGAGGGCAACGCCCAAGCCCAGAAGATCATCGACGAAGCCGAGCGGAGCGCCCGCGACCGGGCCCGCGAGATCACCTTGATGTCGATTCAGCGCTATGCCGCCGAGAACGTGGCCGACTCGACCGTGCGGGCCATCAAGATCCCCTCCGACGACATGAAGGGCCGGATCATTGGCCGCGAGGGCCGGAACATCCGGGCCATCGAGAAGGCGACCGGCGTCGACATCCTGGTCGACGACACCCCGGGCGTGATCAGCGTCTCCTGCTTCGACCGCGTCCGCCAAGCCATCGCGGCGGAGGCCCTCCAGAAGCTCGTGGCCGACGGCCGCGTCCACCCGACCCGAGTCGAGGAGATCGTCGAACAGACCAAGCGCGACATCCAGGAGCGGATCAACAAGTACGGGAACGAGGCGGTCGTCGAGGCCAACATCCGCGGACTCCACCCCAAGGTCATCGAGGCCATGGGCAAGCTCCACTTCCGGACCAGCTACGGCCAGAACGTCCTCCGCCACTCGATCGAGGTCGCCTTCCTCTCCCAGATGATCGCCGACCAGCTCGGCCTCAACGGACAGATCGCCCGCCGAGCCGGGTTCCTGCATGACATCGGCAAGGCCATGGACCACGAGATGGAGGGCGGCCACCCGGCAATCGGCATGGAGTTCCTCCGCAAGTTCGGAGAGAAGAGCGAACCGGTCCTGAACGCGGTCGGCGGCCACCATGGCGACATCCCTTCGACGACGCCGTACACCCCGATCGTCATGGCGGCCGACGCCATCTCGGGCGCCCGCCCCGGGGCCCGACGCGAGTCGATGGAGATGTACATCAAGCGCCTGGAGCAGCTCGAGGGGATCGCCAAGCAGCATCCGGCGATCGAAGAGGCCTACGCCATCCAGGCCGGCCGCGAGGTGCGGGTCATCGTCGATGCCCGCAAGGCCGACGACGTGGAGACCTTCTCGATCGCCAAGTCGATCGCCGAGCGGGTCGAGCGCGAGATGACCTTCCCCGGCGAGATCAAGGTGACGGTGCTCCGCGAGGTGCGGGCCGAAGCGACGGCCCGCTAAGGTCGAGCGCGCCGCCCGGCGGAGGAGGTGATCGATGCCGGGCACTACCAGTCTTCCGCGCTGGCGCCTCAGCCACCTCGCGATCGCCACGCTCCTCGTCGCCGTCCTCGCGATCGCCGGCATCACGGCCGCCGTCCAGTCGGTGTCCTGGCCGCCACGACCCCAAGGCCCGCTGCGACCGATCGGCCTCGCCCTCCTCCTGGCCGCGAGCGTCGTCGGCATCCTCCGCCTCCGCCACCGCGAGCGAGCCATCGAGCGGCTCCTCGTCGAGCAAGCAAGCCGCGATTCCCAGGTCTGTCCATGGTGCGGCGGGACGCCCACCGTCGCCCCCACCCTCGCCCCCACCGTCACCTCCGCCACGACGCCCTGCTGCCGCCGCGCCCCGAAGTCCTGGACCGCTGCGGACTATCGGGCCTGGTGGGGCCTCGTCGCTGCCTCGGGTCGGAACGCGGGAGCCGTTGCCTGGCCGCGCGGCGACCGGCTCCCGAGCGTGTTGGGGCGATGGCTCCCCGGAACCCAGACCCTCTTCTGGACCGGCCTCGCCATGCTCCCGGCGAGCGACGCCACGCCCCTCGACCCGATCGTCCTCGCCCTCTTGCTCGGGCCGAAGGTCCTCATCGGATACGGACTCGACCTCGCCGGACGGTCCACCATCTCGGTGCTCACCGGACCGCGGCTCTGCAGCCGCTGCTCCTATCCCTGCGTCGGGGAACCGCGTCCGCAGCGCTGCCCCGAGTGCGGCCAGAGCTGGCTGCTCGCCACCGGCACCAAGGCTGGAAGCAGGCAGGTCGATCGCCCGCTCCTCACGGCCGGGATGTCCACCCTGGTGGCGGGCGCCCTGCTCCAATTCGCCCAGCTCTCGGCCCCCGTCGGGCGATGGCTCCGCTCGATCCAGCCGACGTCGAGCCTCCTCCGAGTGGCGGCGGCGAACGGCCCGGGCACCATGGTGGACAGCGACGCGGCGTGGGCCGAGCTCGCCAAGCGGACCTTGAGCCCGGCCGAGGAGTCGCTCCTCTTCGACCAGCTCCTCGTCGTGCGCCGCCAGAGCGCCTTCATGTCGCCGAGTGCGAAGACCTGGGCCCAAGGCTACCTGGCCCGCAACCTGGCCACCCCCGAGCAGCTCCGGCGATGGCGAACCGAGAGCTTCGAGGTGGTGCTCGAGGCGCCCTCAAGCGTCCGCGTCGGCGAGCAGGTCCGGCTTCGCGTGACCGGCACGCACCACGAGGAACTGTTGCCGCCAGCGGTCGGCGTCACGGTCCACCTCGGTGCCGTCCGGACCGAGGGCGGCGTCTTGCTCGCCCCCGGCGGCGGGCGCGGCTTCTGGTCGCTTGAGATCAGCCAGCGGAAGACGGTGCCCGAGGTCGATCTCGTCTTCAGGGAACCCGGCACGCACGAGTTGCGAGTGCGGCTCTGGCTCGTGGCGCGGAGCTACGGCTACCTCACCAACCCGATCGAGTGGAACGAGGACGGGACACCGGTGCTCCCCTCGGACGCCCTGTGGGCTGAACCCATCGACCTCCGACACCCAATCACCGTTCTCCCCTGAGGTATCGTGGTCGCGTTGACCGTCGCGACACCCGACCTCGGCAGGAGGAGCCCTGATGAGCGAATACACGCCCCCCTCGGGACCCAATCCCGGACCGGGTCCCCAGCCAGGGTCGCCGCCGGCACCTACCCCGCCTCCCGCCTACCCACCGCGCGAGCCCCCGCCGCTCGGCGCCATCCCGCCCGACGTGAGCGGCAAGAAGATCGCCGCCGGCATCTGCGGGATCCTGCTCGGATCGCTCGGCATCCACAAGTTCATCCTCGGCTACACCAGCGCCGGGGTCATCATGCTCCTCGTCTCGATCGTCACCTGCGGCACGGTGATGTGGATCATCGGGATCATCGAGGGGATCCTCTACCTCACCAAGAGCGACGAGGAGTTCTACCGCACCTACATCGCCCAGCAGCGGCCTTGGTTCTAGGCCCGATCGGACTCCAGCCATGACCACACCCAACCGCGTCCTCGGCACCTTCTGCTGGCACGAACTGCACACCCGCGACCGGGCCCGAGCGGTCGACTTCTACACCAAGCTCGTCGGCTGGAAGGCGACCGGCACCGTCGCGGACATGTACAACGAGTGGGTGACGCCGGCCGGCGACCATGTGGGCGGCGTGATGGACATGCCGCCAGGCGTGCCGCCCGAGGTGCCGGCGAGCTGGAACGGCTACGTGAACGTCGAGGACGTCGACCAGAGCGCCAAGCGGGCGGTCGAACTTGGCGGTCGCGTGCTCGCCCCGCCGCATGACATCCCGAACGTCGGTCGCTTCTGCCCGATCGCCGACCCGACCGGAGCGTGCCTCCACCTCTTCAAGGGAATCGGCGACAACGGCTGCAAGAAGCCGGACATGGGCCAAGGGACCTTCTGCTGGGTCGAGCTCCTGAGCCACGACGCGGCGAAGGCGGAGCGGTTCTACACCGGCCTCTTCGGATGGACGGTCTCGAAGATGGCGATGCCCGGCTTCGAGTACACCATCTTCTGGGCTCCCGGCGCCGTCCCCGAGAAGAAGGAAGGCTGGGCCGGCGGCATGATGCAGATCGGGCCGGAGTGGGGACCGATCCCCTCGAACTGGCTCGTCTACATCGGCGTGGCCGACATCGACGCCGCCGCGGCCATGGTCCCGACGCTCGGCGGCCGCATCCTCGTGCCGCCCGCCGACATCCCCGGCGTCGGTCGCTTCTCGATCGCCCAGGATCCGACCGGCGGCGTCTTCGCCCTCTTCATCGGCCGCTCCTCCTAAGCGGTCCGGGTCCGCTACCCTCCTCGGCGTGCAGACGCTGAGCGAGATCAAGGCCCTCCTCGCCGGGCGCGGCATCCGGCCCAAGCATCGCTTCGGGCAGAACTTCCTCCACGACCACAACATGCTCCGCAAGCTGGTCGAGGCGGCGGGCGTGCGGCCCGGCGAGGTCGTCCTCGAGGTCGGCCCGGGAACGGGCACGCTCACCGAGACGCTGGTCGAAGCCGGGGCCACGGTCATCGCCTGCGAGATCGACCCCGACATGCAGGCCATCGTCGAAGAGAGGTTGGGCGGCCGGGTGACACTCGTCCGCGACGATTGCCTCGACGGCAAGCGGGCCCTTTCGCCGGCGCTCCTCGAGGCCCTCGCCGGACGGCCCTTCGTCCTCGTCGCCAACCTCCCCTACGGCGCAGCCAGTCCGCTGATGGCGATCCTCGCCACCCGCTTCCCGCGGTGCCGCGGCCAATACGTCACCGTGCAGCGGGAGGTCGCCGACCGGCTAGAGGCCGAGCCGGGTGGCCGCGACTACGGGCCGCTCACCGTCGTGGTGCGGATCACCTCGACGGTGCGCGACATCGCCACCGTCAAGCCCGGTTGCTTCTGGCCGGCCCCTGAGGTGACGAGCGCCATGATCGCCATCGAACCGCTCCCCACGCAGCCCTTCGCCGACGACGCCGAACGCGACCGCTTCGAGGCCTTCGTGCACACCCTCTTCTCCAAGCGTCGCAAGCAGCTCGGGGCCATCCTCGGCCGCGACCTGCCCTGGCCCGCCGGCATCGAGCCAACCATGCGGCCCGAGGTCCTCGGACCGGATGCCCTGCTCGGACTCTGCCGTGCTTACGCCGATCCCGGCTTGATCCGGGAGTAGCCGCTCACCAGCCGCGCCATGAGCATGGCCACGTAGAAGACGCCGACCATCGCCTCGAGCATGGCCAGCATGCGGGCCACGCTCGAGGCCGGGACAATGTCGCCGTAGCCGACCGTCGAGAGGGTGACCGCGCTGAAGTAGAGGGCGGTGAAGCCCTTCATCAGTTGCGGCGCCTCCGGGTTCGAGGTGGTGAAGGTGAAGGCCCCGGAATCGAGCACCGCCACCATCGCGTAGGCGTTGGCGAAGAGGGCCACGATCATGAGGTAGGTGCCGATCGCCGCCCCCAGCACCTCGGCGTTGATGTGCTGGGCCCGGGCGATGTAGCGCAGCATCTCGTAGATGATGAAGCTGATGCAGAGGAGCGCTGTCACCGCGTGGACGCCATGCGGAAGGATTTGCGGCGCCGCGAAGTTGAGCCAGCGGGTGGTGATGGCGGGGATGGCGAGGAAGAGGGCGGTGAAGAGCGTCTGCCGTCGTGCCCCCACCGCGAGGACGGCGCTCGCCAGCACGATGGTGGTGAGGATGATCTCGACGACCATCCCGCCCTCCGTGTTGTCGGCGAAGGGCATGATGACGAAGAGGGCCACCATGGCTCCCACGAAGTGGAAGACCGAGCCGCGGAAGAACCCGGCATGCAACTGCTTGGCGACCCCTCGCAGCGACTGGCGTTGGCGGATCTCGGGTTCGATCATCGACCGTGGTCCAAGTCGGGCCGGCTCATCCGGTCTTCGCCGCAGGCCGCCGGAAGATCATCCGCAGCCGGTTGCCGGGCGGCAGGAACTCGACTTCGCTCATGTAGGCCTTGATGAGCATGATGCCGCGGCCCGAGGGGATCTCGATGTTCTCGTCCTCGGTCGGATCGGGCACGGCGCAAGGATCGAAGCCCGGTCCCTCGTCCTCCACCTCGAAGCGGGCCTCGGCCTCGTCGATGTGGCAGTGGAACCGGACCTGCTTCCCGGGATCGTTCTTGTTGCCGTGGCGGAAGGCGTTGACGATCGCCTCCTCGAGGGCCAGGCGAATGGCGAACGCCGCCGGTTCCCCGTAGCCCCGCTCGCCCAGCTCGCGAGCCACCAACGACTGGACCTCCTCCATGTCCAACCGCGGGTCGCGGAGGACGCGCCGCTCCGAGAAGGCGCCAGGGGAATGCGGTCGTGGCATGACGCGAGGGTGCGAAGGAGTGCGGCTCGGTCAGGCGAAGCTGGTGAGGGCCTTCTCGGCGCTCTCGTGGATGTGGAACAGCTTGTTCAGCTTCGTGATCACGAAGACCTCGTAGATCTGCGGATCGATGTCCGACAGGCGCAATTGGCCGTCCTTCGCCTTCACTCGGTTGTTCACCGTGATCAGCGTCCCGAGGGCCGCCGACGAGAGGTGCTCCACGCCCTTGAAGCAGATCAGGAGCTTGGGGCTGGTCGCCGTCTCGATCAGCTTGGTGATCTCCTCGCCGATCTGCTGGATGTTGCTTTCGTCCAGGATGTTCCGATCGATGAACTCGATCCGGGTCACACCGTTCTGGACGCGCACATTCAGCCGTGAGGCCACGGAACCCATGTTGGTTCGCTCCCAATGGTGACGCGGACTCGACCGCACGTCGGTCCGCTCAACCTGTGAAGCGTAGTGGTGTGCGTGCGGCGACGCAAGAAGCGGGTCCGCCCCGGTGGACGGGAAGCGACTTCGGGGAATGAAAGCGGCCCCTCGGGTGAACCGAGGGGCCGCTGGAATGCCTGACACAGGTCGCTTGGGGCCTTAGTTGCCGATGGCGCCGGAGCCGATCTGATCGGAGAGGCCCGGGAAGAGGATCATCTCGTTTTCCTGCTGGATGATGACCTCGGGGCGGATCAGGAGGAGCGAGGTGAGTTCGGTCCGGTTGGTGACCCGGTTGGTGAAGAACCGGTTGATGATCGGGATCTTGGAGAGGACCGGCACGCCGGACTCGACCTCGAACTCGTTCAACTTCCGTTGGCCACCCAGGAGGATGGTGCCCTTGTCCGGGACCGAGACGGTGGTCGCGACCTGGGAGCCTTCGAGCTCGGGCAGCTGGAAGGTGCCTTCGAAGGTCGACGAGCCGCGGCCCACGACGTCGGACGCGCCGGCTGCACCGGTGAACTTCACGTCCTTGAACTTCACGTTCTGGTTGAGGCCGAACTGCACGGTCATGGTCACGTAGCGGCGGTCGGCGGAGATCACGGCCTCGACGTCGAGGACGAAGCCTTCGTAGATCACGCTGACCTGCGGCTGGAAGGCACCCGAGGAGTCGCCCGTCACCGGGGTGAGGCCGGAGATGAACGAGATGGCCTTGGCCACCGAGATCCAGGAGCGCTGGCCGTTGAAGAGGGTCAGGCGCGGCGAGGTGAGCACCACGTTGCGCTGGTCGGCCTGCGTGGCCTTGATGAGGAGGTCGACCTGGACGTCGTCGAGGTAGGAGATGCCGACGTTCAAGGCCGGAGCAGCCATGCCGGCGAGACCGACCGGGCCGAGGCCGGCCGCGGCGAGGGTCTCGGTGAGCTGCAGCGAGTTCTGCGTGACGCCGATCGGGGTCCAGCCCTGCTGACGGCGGATCGGGGCACCCACCGGGCCGGTCACGTATTGGATGGCGGTCGGGTCGCCCGGATCGGGCTGGCCGAACTGGGAACCCGTGGCGATCGAGTTCGCGAAGTCGTTGGACTGGGCGAGCGAGTCGAAGATCACCGGGTTCTTGAGGTCGCCGTTCTTGAAGGCGCTCGTGGTCGGCTGGTTCCGGTAGAAGAAGTCGCTCAGGTTGAAGTTCGGATCGGCCGCCCGAGCCGCGTCGTACATCTGGTTGTTGGTGTTGAAGTAGATGTCGAGGTCGATGCCGATCTGCTCGAACCACTCCAACGACACGTTGATCAGGCGGCTCTCGATGTTGATCTGGAGGGCCCGGATCGTCCGGAGCTGGCTGAGGAGGCCTTCGATCTCGCGGTGATTCCGGGGGGTCTGGGTGATGATCAGGTTGCCGTTGAGCTCCTGGATCGTGCCCGGCTCGCCGCCCAGGTCGCGCCAGCCGGTCTCCGGCTCGATCTGCTCCTGGATGATGTTCTTGATCTGCTCGATGAGCTCCTCGCGGCTCTTCCGCTCGGGGTCGTCGCCCGGGTCGCCGAAGATCTGGCCGCCGCCGCCGGAGCCGCCGCCGCCGCCACCGCCGCCACCGAAGCCACCACCGCCGCCTCCGCCGAAGCCGCCGCCACCGCCGCCGGTGCCGCCGCCGCCCTGGCCGCCCTGGCCTCGGCCAGCCTGCTGGATGGCGGAGTTGAGGTTGAAGTCAGGGGCGTTGTCGAAGTAGGGGACCTCGAAGAGGAGGTCGCGGATGTCGTAGACGATGGTCAGCGTCTTCTTGCGGAGGGCGTCGTCGCTCGACACCACCACCACGCCGTCCTCGATCGAGTACTGCGGACGGTCGGTGTCCTCGCCGAACTGCTCGAGGACGCGCCGCAGGGCGACCTGGGCCGGCACGTCGTTGAGGGTCAGGGTGACGGTGTCCTCGGCCCGCACGCCGATCGCCTCGAGCGCCTTCCAGTCGGGGAAGAACTCGACGCCCGACACCTGCTTCATGTAGTTGAGGACTTGGTCGAACTGGTTGTTGTTGAAGTTGACGCTGACGACCTTGTTGAGGTCCATCATCGCCTGCCGGTTGGCGTCGCTCTCGCGGTAGCCGGCGGCGCCGTCACGGCGGATCGAAAGCTGGGGCCAGTCCTCGGGGTACTCGACGAGGCCGGAGACCGACTTCGGGCCTTCGCCCGAGAGGTTCGGCCGCGGCGGACGCAGCGAGCTGCGGATGCCGAGCACTTCGTTGCCGAAGGCGAGTTCCTTGGCCGCCTCGACCTCTGAGACCTTCCGATAGAGAAGGGTCGTCGAGATGGTGTCCTTGAGGGCCAGGGCCGCCGGGTTGTGCGGATCGATGAAGAGGATCTCGTCGAGGACCTGCAGGGCTTCCTCGTACTTCAGCTCGAGCTGGAGCTGGCGGACCCGCAGGAGGCTCTCGTTGATCGAGCGCTGCCGCTGCTCCATCTCGGCCTTCTGCTGGTTGCTCGCCGCGACCTGGGCTTCCTTCCGCTGCTGGTCTTGGGCAGCGAGGGCGGCCTGCGTGCGAGCGTCCTGCACCTGGTCGAGCCGCTTGTCGACGTCCGCGGTCATCCCCGCGAACTCGCTCGGCGGGAGGATGCCCTTGTCCTTCTCCAGCCGCACCTTGGCGGTGAGGAGGACGCGCTCCGCGGCGGCGTAGTTGGCCTGCTTGAGGTAGCCGTCGGCCTGTTCGAGGTCAGCCTTGAACATCACCACGGCCCGCTCGCGGCGGATGGTGAGGTCCTCGACCACCTGGTTGTTGGTCGAGCCTTGGTCGAGGGCGGCCTTGGCGGCGGCGAGACCCTTGAGGGCCTCCTCGTCGCTCGGGTTCGCAGCCAACACCTCGGTCCAGCGGTCGACCGCCACCTTCCACTGGCTGTTGGCCATGGCGGTGCGGGCGGCGGCGCGGGCGGCGTCGACGTTGGAGGACTGGGCCACGGCAGACTGCACGCCGAGGTTCGTCCACGAAGAGGTCCCCACGACCGGGCTGGCGAAGGGCAGACCGCCAATCGTTGCAGCCGCAACGAACACCGTCAGGGAGGGCGTGCGGCTGAGGGAGAGGAGGTGGCTCGCCGAGGACGCAAACGGACGATTCATGCGGGACTCCGTGCTTGCCGGTCTGCGGAGAACACACCCTCAGGGGGCGCTCCGCCGGATGGGCGGCAAAGGCAAGTGGCAGTGGATCCGACAGGTTGTGTAGCGATGGGCGCCTCGTGCCCACACGCGCTTCCGAACACGGGGGGGGAGAGTAATCCCGTCTGAGCGCAACCGCAAGCCTTGATGACCGGACCTTTCGCGATCCAAGATCTTTTGCTGCAACGGGTTCAGTCCTGAGCGGTGGCGCTTCCCCTCGGCGCGTCGTAGCAGCGCGTCGATCGCCCTCCCCGCGCCGCTCGCCGAAGCGATGCAGGAAGGCGGGCTATGCAACTCGCTATGCATCACCGATGCAGACGACGCGAGCCCTCGGGCACCCGGTGGTGAGCGCCGCGGAGCCCCATCCGGCACTCAGACCCCGGCTGCCGCCCCGGCCCGAGCCTCGGCTTCGGCCCCGCCTCCGGCCCGCTTGGCCTGGATGGCCGCCATCTCTTGCCTCGACAGCGGCTTACGGGCCTCCATCAGGGCCACGAAGCAGTCGAAGAGGTAGGCCGAGTCGTGGGGCCCCGGGCTCGCCTCGGGGTGGTACTGCACGCTGAAGATCGGCTTCGAGGTGTGCCGGAAGCCCGCCACCGTGCCGTCATTCAGGTGCATGTGCGTGGCTTCGCCGCCAGCCGCGACGAGCGATGCCTCGTCGACGCAGAAGCCGTGGTTCTGGCTGGTGATCTCGACTCGACCGGTGAGCAGATTCCGCACCGGCTGGTTGGCGCCGCGATGGCCGAACTTGAGCTTCCACGTCTTGGCCCCGAGGGCCAAAGCGAGGAGCTGGTGGCCGAGGCAGATGCCGAAGGTCGGCACGGTGCCCGCGACCTCGCGCAGTGTGCGGATCGTCGCTTCCACCACGGCCGGATCGCCGGGGCCGTTCGACACGAAGAGCCCGTCCGGCCGCTCGGCGAGGATCGCTTGCGGCGTCGCATCGTGCGGCATGACCACGATCTCGCAGCCCCGATCGACCAGGTTGCGATAGATGTTCCTCTTGGCCCCGCAGTCGAGGGCCACCACCTTGAAGCGGCGGGCTCCGGCCGGGCGAATCGCTTCCGGGGCCCAGACCCCGAGGTCTTCCGTCCATCGCCCGCAGGCTTGCGGGCTCACCTCGGCGGCGAGATTCCGGCCTGCCATGCAGGGGCTCCGCCGGGCCCGCTCGACGAGTTCCGCATCGCTGGGCGAGGCAACTCCGGCGACGCTGACCTCGATCACGCCGCGCAGGGCCCCTTCGGTCCGCAGCGTGCGGACCAAGGCCCGGGTGTCGATCCCTTCGATGGCCGGGATTCCAGCGGCGGCGAGCCACTCGGAAAGCCCCGTATTCGACCGGTAGTTGGAGCGAATCCGGGAGAGCTCGCGGATCACGAACCCGGCCACGCACGGCCGCCCGCTCTCGATGTCCTCGGGGGCCACGCCGTAGTTCCCGATCTCGGGGGCGGTCATCACCAGGATCTGCCCGGTGTAGCTCGGGTCGGTCAGCGCCTCTTGATAGCCGGTGAGCGCCGTGTTGAAGACCACCTCCCCCACGCCGACCCCCGGCCCGCTCGGGGCGCCGAAGCTGCGACCGTGGAAGACCATCCCGTTCTCGAGGGCGAGACGGGCAAGCGACGCGTTGGTGGCTGCCATATCGGGGTCCATCGTAGCACGACGAATCGCCGCGATCCGCCGACGTTTCGCTTCCTTGCCGACGCTCCCCGTCCCCGCCGCCGCCGCGCCCGTAGACTGCGGCCGATGAGGGGACTCTTCGGCGAGGACGTGCCCGAGACCGCGCGACGCGGACGCGAGGCGCCCCGCCCGACCGGGCCGACCGGGCCGACCGCGGGGTACGCGCTCGTGGCCATCGAGCGGGCGGTCGACCGCTATTCCGACGGGCTCCTCTATGGCGTGCCCGTGGCGCTCGCCGACCTTCGCGAAGGCGAGCGGGTCGAGGTGCCGCTCGGGTCGGGCAACACCCCGACCCCGGGCTACGTAGTCCGCCGGATCGCCCCCGGCGAGGCCCTGAGCGGAGCCGATGCGGCGCTCGATCCGAGCAAGGTGAAGGCGGTGCTCGCCCGGGACGCCGCCCACGCCCCGATCCCCGGCGAACTCCTCCAACTCGCCCGCTGGGTGGCAAGCTACTACTGCTGCCCGATCGGGATGACCGTCTCGGCGATCCTCCCGGCGGCCGTCCGCCACGGCGTCGGGGCCACCACCCGCACCCTGGTCGAACTCGCCGCCCATCCCGAGGGCGAGCCGATCGACGAGAAGGGCCTGTCGGCCAAGCAGCGCTCGCTCCTCGCCGTCCTTCGGGCCTTGCCGCCGGCCGAACGCCCCATCGAGGCCCGCGACCTTCTCGCCCGAGCCGGTGTGGCGAGCCCCGAGCCCCTCAAGCGGCTGGCGACTCGGAAGCTGGTCCAGATCGAGCGCCGCACGGCCATCGAGGCCCGCTTCCTCCGCGGCGACCTCGAGGCCGGTACGGTCCCCTCCCCCACCGCGGCCCAGCAGGCGGCGATCGACGCGATCGGTACCGCCCTCGAGCGCGGCTTCTCGCAGCACCTTCTCTTCGGCGTCACCGGCTCGGGCAAGACCGAGGTCTACATCCGCCTGATCGAGCGGGTCCTCGCCGCCGGCAAGCGGGCCCTCGTCCTCGTCCCCGAGATCGGCCTGACCCCGCAGACCTCGGGCCGTCTGGTGGCCCGCTTCCCCGGGCGACGGGTGGCGATCCTCCATTCCGGGCTCACCGCCAGCGAGCGGCACCGCATGTGGGCCACCGCCGCCCGCGGCGAGGCCGACATCGTCCTCGGGGCCCGTAGCGCCGTCTTCGCCCCGCTCCCCGATGCCTCGATCGGGATCGTCATCGTCGACGAAGAGCACGATTCCTCCTACAAGGCCGACCAAGCCCCCCGCTACCACGGCCGCGATGCCGCCATCCGCCGGGCCCAACTCGCCGCGTGCCCCATCGTCCTCGGCAGTGCGACGCCCTCTCTCGAGAGCTGGTGGAACGCCACGCGGCGCGGGCTCTCGACGCTGCACCGCCTGCCCGAGCGGGCCCCCGGCCTCAACACCCCGAAGGTGCTCGTCGTCGACTTCAACGAGGAGAAGCGGCGCTACGCGGACCGCCGCGTCCACCTGATCGGTCCCACCCTCCGCGAGGCCCTCGGCACGGCGCTTGATCGCGGGGGCCAAGCCGTGATCCTCCTCAACCGCCGCGGCTACGCCAACTACATCGCCTGCACCGATCCGCGTTGCGAGTTCGTCTTCCGCTGCGACCAGTGCGACGCGGGAATGGTCTGCCACCGCACCCGCTTCGAGTCCAAGGACGGAGCGATCGGCACCCGCGAGTTCACCCGCTGCCACCACTGCCTGGCGGAGCTCCGGCTCCCCCGCCACTGCCCGACCTGCGGCAAGCCGGTCAGCGTCTTCGGCCTCGGCACGCAACGGGTCGAGGAGGAGCTGCACCGCCTCTTCCCGCAGCTCGTCGAGGGGCACACCATGCTCCGCGTCGACGCCGACGCGATGCAGGACGAAGGCGACTTCCGCGATGCCCTCGATCGTTTCGCCAAGGGCGAGGCCCGGGTCCTGCTCGGCACCCAGATGATCGCCAAGGGGCTCGACTTCCCGAACGTCCGCGTGGTCGGCGTCATCAGCGCCGACACCGCCCTCCACCTCCCCGACTTCCGAGCCGCGGAGCGCACCTTCCAACTGGTCAGCCAGGTCGCCGGCCGCTGCGGGCGAGGCGAGCACGCCGGCCTCGCCATCGTCCAGACCTTCCAGCCCAAGGCCCCGCCGATTGCCCTGGCCGCCAAGCATGACTTCGAGGGCTTCGCCGCCGCCGAGCTCGCCGACCGCGAGCGGTTCGGCCTGCCGCCGGTGCGGCGCATGGCCCGCTTCGTGGTGCGCGACGCCGGCGAGACGGCCTGTGCCGAGAAGGCCAAGGCCCTTGCCGCGGCGATAGAGGGCGTGCTCGCCGATCCGGCCCACGCCGGCATCGAGCTGCGCGGTCCCGCCCCCTGCCCGATCGCCCGGATCGCCGGGCGCTACCGGCAGCAGATCGAACTCCTCGCTCCCGGGCCGGGCGAATTGGCCCGCTGCACGACGGCCCTCCGGAACGCCGGACTCCTCCCCTTGGGCGAGGTCTTGGCCGTCGACGTCGACCCGATCCTCCTCCTCTAGCCCCGATCCCCGCCCAGGGCCCGAATCGCCCCGAACAAAGCTCGAACCGGCGGCGCGAAAGCGGGTCGGCAACTGTCGATAGGGCGGGCTTTGCCGTAGGATGGCTCGACTCGCCCGGACCGGTCGCGGCGGCGGACATTCCGCCGGCGGCGACGCGGCTCGGCCCTTCTCCTCCGTCGGAGTCTCCTCGCATGTCCTCGGATCCGGTCCACGAGCGCCATCCGGCGCCGTCTTCCCCGCACGGCTCGTCCGCTTCCCAGTCCGTCAACGGCTGGTCGAGCGACTACGTCGACGAGCTGTACGGCAAATGGAAGCAGGATCCCGACTCCGTGGAGCCGGAGTGGCGGCAGTTCTTCCTCGGCTTCGAACTCGGGTTCGACCGGACCGGCGCCGCGCCGGCGGCGGCTCCGGCGGCGCTGCCGGTCGCCCCGCGCGGCACCGGCAACGAGCTCCAGCGGCGCGTCGATCGGCTCATCGATGCCTATCGCGCCAAGGGCCATTTCGCAGCCCAGATCGACCCGCTCGGCACCGAGCGACCCTTCCCGGCCGCCCTCACGCTCGACGCCTTCGATCTCGACGACGCCCAGATGGACGAGCGCTTCGATCCCGGCACGCTGCCCTTGGCCGCACCGGCGACGCTTCGCGAGATCGTCGACTGCCTCGAGTCGACCTATTGCAGGACGATCGGCGTCGAATTCATGCATATCGGCGACGACGAACGCCGTCGCTGGCTCGAAAAGCGGATGGAGACGGTCCGCAACCGACCGGCCCTGCCGGACGCGGTCCGTCGCCGGCTCCTCGACCAGCTCATCCTCGCCGACGGCTGGGAGAGCTTCGTCGAGAAGCGCTACATCGGGAAGAAGCGGTTCGGCCTCGAAGGCGGCGAGTCGCTCATCCCGCTTCTCGACCAGATCGTCGAGCTGGCCCCGGCGACCGGGGCGAAGGAAATCACCTTCGCCATGGCCCACCGCGGCCGCGTGAACGTGCTGGCCCATGTCCTCGGCAAGACCCCCGAGCAGATCCTCACCGAGTTCGAGGAGTCGTGGCACGAGGACCTCGAACAGGGCGGCAGCGACGTCAAGTACCACCAAGGCTACTCCTGCGACCGGACCACGGAATCCGGCCAGGTGCTGCACCTCACGCTCTCGCCAAACCCCTCGCACTTGGAGTTCGGCAACTCCGTCGTCCTCGGCCGCTGCCGCGCCAAGCAGCGCCTGGCCGGCGACGCGGACCGCACCCAGGTCTTCCCCATCCTGATCCACGGCGACGCTGCGTTCCCCGGCCAAGGCATCGTGGCCGAGTGCTTCAACATGATGAAGCTCAAGGGGTACACGGTCGGCGGGACCATCCACGTCATCATCAACAACCAGGTCGGCTTCACCACCGACCCCGAGGACGACTGGGGCGGCAACTACTGCACCGACCTCGCCAAGGCCTGGGATTGCCCGATCCTCCACGTGAACGGCGACGACCCCGAGACCTGCGCGTGGGCGGCGCGGCTGGCCCTCGAGTGGCGGCAGACCTTCCACACCGATGTCGTCATCGACCTCGTCTGCTACCGGAAGAACGGCCACAACGAGACCGACGAGCCGAACTTCACGCAGCCCCTCCTCTACGCTCGCGTCCGCAAGCAGAAGCCGGTGCTCCAGAAGTACAAGGAGCGGCTGGTCGAGGCCGGGCTGATCACCGAGGCCCGCTTCAACGAGCTCTTCCAAGGGCTGATGAAGCGGCTCGACGAGGCCCAGACCAAGGTCAAGGCCGAGCCGGTCTATCCCCGCGTCCGCCCCTTCCAGGCCCGCTGGTCCGGCGTCGACCCGAACTACACCGCATCGCCCGTCGAGACCGGCGTGGCGCTCGATCGGCTCAAGACGATCGCCACCGCACTCGGCACCCTGCCCGAGGGCTTCCATGCCCACAAGAACGTGGCCAAGCTCGCCCAGCATCGGCTGACCTCGGCGGACGACCTCGAGAACCACGTGGAGTGGGCAAGCGCCGAGCTCTTCGCCTACGGGTCGCTCCTCCTCGAGGGGGCCCACATCCGCCTCACGGGCCAGGACGTGGAGCGCGGCACGTTCAGCCACCGGCACGCCGTGGCTCGCGACCAGCAGACCGGCGAGAAGTACACGCCGCTCAACCACATCGCCCCGGGCCAAGCCGAGCTCTCGATCTACAACTCGCCGCTCAGCGAGGCGTCGTGCGTGGGGTTCGAGTACGGGTGTTCGCTCACCGACCCGAACTCGCTCGTCATCTGGGAAGCCCAGTTCGGCGACTTCGCCAACAGCGCCCAGGTGCTCTTCGACCAGTTCATGGCGAGCGCCGAGGTGAAGTGGCGCCGCTCGAGCGGCCTCGTCCTCTTCTTGCCTCACGGCTACGAAGGCCAAGGGCCGGAGCACAGCTCGGCCCGGCTCGAGCGATTCCTGCAGCTCTGCGCCGAGGACAACATCCTCGTCACCTACCCCTCGACGACCGGGCAGCTTTTCCACCTCCTCCGTCGCCAGGTCCGGCACCGCTACCGCAAGCCGCTGGTGGTGATGACCCCGAAGAGCATGCTCCGCCTCCCCGCCGCGATGAGCACGCTCGGCGAGCTGGTCAGCGGGCACTTCGAGACGGTGCTGCCCGACCCGATGTTCGCCGCCGGCCGCGAGGGCGGCCACGACCCGGCGGCGGTGACCAAGGTGCTCCTCACCTCGGGGAAGCTGGCCCACGAACTGATTGCGTGGCGCGAGAAGAGCGAGCAGTGGACGACCGCGGTCATCCGCATCGAGCAGCTCTACCCCTTCCCCGAGGCGGCGGTCCTCAAGGCCCTTGCCCACCATCCGAAGGCCACCAGCTTCGTCTGGGTGCAGGAAGAACCCCGCAACATGGGGGCATACCGCCATTGCCAGTCCCAGCTCAAGGAGGCGTGCGGCATCGACATCGGCTACGCCGGCCGGCCCGACAGCGCGACGCCGGCGTGCGGGGCGACCAAGCTGCACGGCGTGCAGCAGGAGCGGATCCTCGTCGACGCCATCGGCGCCATCCGGGGGGGCCATCCCATCCCCAACAAGTCGAAGTCGCCCGCCGCCCACTGACCCGACGCCCAAGCCCCAGCCACCCACGGGGGCTGGTCCGTGCCATACCCGCCCTCGATCCTCGCGCCGACAGCCGTGCCTCCGTCGCGTACCCTGACGACGGATTGCCTGCACCGAGTCGCCCGCCCCCCACCTCACTCTCCGAACCATGCGCGTCGACGTGACCATCCCTAGCCCCGGCGAGTCCATCACCGAAGTCACCTTGGGCAGCTGGCAGAAGCGCAGCGGCGAATGGGTGGAGAAGGACGACCTCCTTGTCGCCATCGAGAGCGACAAGGCCACCCTCGACCTGCTGGCCCCGGCCGCCGGGATGCTCTCGGTATCCGGCAACGAAGGCAGCGTGCAGAAGGTCGGGGCGGTGGTCGCCAGCGTCGACACCGCGGCCGCCAAGCCAGCGGGAAGCGCGGCCGCAGCACCGGCCACCGCCGCCGCCGCGACCAAGTCGGGACCCGCCACCGACTCGCCGGTTCGGGCCAGCTCGGTCGCCAAGAAGATCGCGGCGGAGACCGGCGTCGACTTGGCCAGCGTGCCCGGATCGGGCCCCGCGGGCCGCGTGATGAAGGCAGACGTCCTTGGCGCGACGCCGTCGACCGCAACTGCCGGATCGGCTCCAGCGAAGCCGGCTGCTGCTGCGGCGCCGGCTCCGGCCAGGCCGGCGGCAGCCCTGGCTCCCGCCGTCCCCGGCACGCGCGGTTCGCGCCGCGAGAAAACCACCAAGCTCCGCCAGCGGATCGCCGAGCGCCTGGTCGAGGCCCAACACACAGCCGCCATGCTCACCACCTTCAACGAGGCGGACATGGGCGAGGTGATGCGTCTCCGCAGCGAGCACAAGGAGCACTTCGAGAAGCTGCACGGCGTGGGCCTCGGCTTCATGGGCTTCTTCGTGTCGGCCGCCGTCTCGGCGCTGCGCCGGTTCCCCCGCGTGAACGCCTACCTCGTCGGCGACGAGATCGAATACCACGACTTCTGCGACGTGGCCGTCGCCGTCGGCACCGACCGCGGGCTCGTCGTGCCTGTTCTCCGCAACGCGGAGACGATGGGGTTCGCCTCGATCGAGTCGAAGATCCGCGAATTCGCCGGCAAGGCCCGCGAAGGCAAGCTCACCGTCGACGAGATGACGGGCGGGACCTTCACCATCAGTAACGGCGGTGTCTACGGCAGCCTGATGTCCACGCCGATCCTGAACCCGCCGCAGTCGGCGATTCTCGGGATGCACGCCATCAAGAAGCGGGCCGTCGAGGATCCCAGGAACCCGGGGCAGATCGCGCTGCGACCGATGATGTACCTGGCACTCTCCTACGACCATCGGATCATCGATGGCGCCGAGGCCGTCGGATTCCTCGTGCACATCAAGGAGTGCATCGAGCGGCCCGAGCGGATGTTGCTCGGGGTCTGAGTCCGGGTGTGGGGTGGCGCGGTGTCGGACCGGCGACGGATCCGGTGAGCGGGCGTGAGGCGCGCACCACAGCGCCGGTCGGTTGCCCCATGGGCGTTCCGTCGCCATCGGCCGCGTGGAAACGCCGCGCGTTGCCCAGCGATTGATGTGTGGTGCGCGGCAATCCCAATTCCGCGGATGGCACGCCATCCGCCATGCCCCATCTGGCTCGTCACTTCGGGTGCCCGGTCCGTGACGAGCCGCTATGGACCGGACTGCCGCTCGGCCGCGCGCACCGTGGCCGCGTCCTGGGTTCGGCCTGCTGCCTCGAGGACCTTGGCGAGCTGGGCCAGCAGCTCCGCGTCTGATCGCGACCGCACGGCGACCCCTTGGCGGGCGGCGATCGATCCGGCTCGCTGGCTGCGGGTTGCCCGATCCACGGTCTCGGCGATGGCGAGGCGGACGTCGACCACGGTCGCTGCGGCGACGAGCGGCGAGCGATCGCTGGTGGTGACGTAGACCAGCTCGCGAAGGCGGCGCGAGAGACTCCTCTCCACGGGAGCCGGTGCCTTCGCATCGCGGTCGGCGAGCCGGCCAAGCGCCGCCGCCGCTTCGATCGCTGCTTCCGAGTCGCCAAGGATGAGGGCGATCTCGATCACCGTGGCCTGCTCGGCAGGTCCGCTGTCCGGTCGCGCGGCGGCAAGCCGCAGCGGCCGATAGACGGAGACGAGCTCCTCCCGAGCCTCCGGATGCTTGGCGAGCTGCGGGGGCAGCAGCTGGACCTGGAAGAACGCCCGTTCCTCGACGAGCTCCGGATCGAAGAGGGCGCGGAACGCCCGCTGGAGCTGAGACCGATCGCCGCTCGCCAAGGCGATGTCGAGCGTGGCCTCGGCCCGGCGCAACGCCGCCACCCGGTCGATCGTGGCCCGAGACGCCTCGCGAGAGCTCGGTGCGGGGACGATGGTGCGAGGCCGGACCCGGGCGAGCACGGCATCGCGGTCGGCGAGGAAGGCGTCGCGCGGCACGACCTTGCAGGCGGCGAGCCGCTCGAGGACGGCGATGGCCAGTTGCACCTCGCCCTGGGCCGACGCGTGCAGGCCGTCGGCGGCGAATGCGCTGCGCAGGGTCTCGCCACCTGCCCCGTCGAGGAGGGGTTGGAGCGAGAGGAGGCATCGTCGGGGGTCCGCCTCGACCCAGGCTCGGATGCTGGCGTTGGCTTCGGCGAGCGTGGCGTCGTCCGGCACCGCACCTGGTCCGAGCAATCGAGCCACCGCCGGCCGCAGGTCGGGCAGATCGGCGACGAGGATCGGCACGCCGACGTTGCCAAGTTCATCGAGCCCGTCGCGGAGTCGGTCCCGGCGCTCGGACGCACCGCCCGCGGGTCCGTAGACGCACCAGAAGAGAGCGTCGACCGCGACGACGAGCGTGGCCCGTTGCGCCGTCGTGGCGGCCACCTGGCGATCGATGGACCCGACCGGGTCGAGGAATGCCGCACCGTCGGCAAGGCTCGAGAAGCGATCGCCGTCGACGAGCGAGGCGTCGAGCGCCGCGGCGAGATCGACGATGCCGGCGCCGGCGCCGTCGACCCGGTGCTCGGCGCGGGCTCCCGCCGAGACGCTTGCTCCGAGGACGATCGGGCGGGCGAGCGGCGACGACGGGGCGCATGCCGCCAGCAGGAGGCACCAGAGGACGGCCACCGGCGCGCGACACCACCCGGTCCCCCAGGATGAAGAAACCAAGCTCATGATCCACTCCGTTCCGGGGCCGCGGCGGGCAGCGCCAATCGCTGCTCGCTCCGGCCCTCGGTTCGCGCGGACTATACCGGCCTCCGCAGCCGCCCCTCCGAGTTCCGACTTTTTTTGGCAAGAAAACAGGCGACGCGGAGGTTCGCGTCGCCTGGTCGATCGATCCCGGTCGGGCCCGTCCGGCGGTCAGTTGGCCTGGGCCAGCGCCTTGCCTTGTTCCTGCTCGGCGGGAATGCCCATGTAGCGCAGCACCTCGTTGATGATCTGCACCGCCACCGGCCCGGCGATCGCGCCGCCGCCGTAGGCGTTGTAGCCGAGCTTGTGCTTGTCGGGATCGTCGATGACGACGATGACCGCGATTCGGGGGTTCTTGAACGGCGCCCCGGCGATGAAGCTCGAGATGTAGCGGTCCTGGTAGTAGCCGCCACCCCGCGGCTTGGGCAACTGGGCAGTGCCGGACTTGCCGAACACCTCGTACTCGGCGAACTGGTTGGCCTTGCGGCCGGTGCCTTCCGTGAGCACGCCACGCATCGCGTCGCGGGTGGCGAGGGCCACCGCTTCCGGCACCACGCGCGTCGTCTTCGGCTCGTGGTTGGGTCCGACCCGGTCGAGCGTGAGGTCGACGAGCGAGCCGTCGCGGCAGAAGGCGGTGAAGGCCCGGATCATCTGGACCGGCGTGACGCCGATCTCCTGGCCGATGGCGACCGAGCACTGGGTGTACACCATCGTCCAGTTCTTCGGGTTGGTGACGATGCCCGGCGTCTCGCCCGGGAGGCCGCAGTTGGTCTTCGAGCCGAAGCCGAAGGCGGCGATGCCCTCCTGCATCTGCTTCTTCGTCATCCGCATGGCGACGATCGACATGCCGGCGTTCATCGACTTCTCGAGGACTTGCTTCCAAGTCGACGGGCCGTAGTACTTGACGTCGCGGATCAGGCGGCTGCTCTTGCCGTCCCGCACCACGTAACCGCCGGCGGACGGGGTCGGGATGACGTCCGTCGGGCGGGCCTTGCCGAGCATGGTGGCCACCGACCAGACGAAGGGCTTGAAGGTCGAGCCGGGCTCGTAGGGGTCGGTCACGCAGCGGTTCCGGCCGAAGGCCGGATGCACCGAGCGGTCCTTGTCCACGCCGATCGGGGAGCGGCCGGTGTTGGAGCGAAGCGTGTCGTACATGGCGAGGATCTCGCCGGTGTCGACGTCGACCACCACGCAACGCCCGCCGCCGGCGTTGGCGAAGCTGACCTGCTCCTCGATGAGGCGCTCGACGATCTCCTGGATGCCCATGTCCATCGAGATCTGCACGCTGTCGCCTGGCTGGCCGGGCACGTAGCCGTCGGCCGGCACGGCGATGGTCTGGTTCCGGTTGTCGACGAGGCGAACCACCGATCCCGGCTCGGCGTCGAGGGTCTTCTCCTTGCGACGCTCGAGCCCCCCGAGGCCGGTGTGGTCGGTGCCGACGATGCCGATGAGGCTGGCCCCGGACTTGCCGAAGGGATAGACGCGGACCAGCGTGTCCTCGACGCCGACCCCGGGAAGGCGGAGGCCGTGGAGCCGATCGAGCTCCGCATCGCTCAGCTCCTCGCGGAGGACGATGTAACGCGGCATCTTGGCCAGCTCTTCCTCGGTGGCGTCGGCCCGCAGCATGCGGATCTCGGGTGGGACGCGATCGAAGACGGACTTGTCGAACACATCGGGACGCAGGCCGAGCTTCCCGGCAAGGGTGGCCAGGGCGTCCTGGATCGGATCGAGCGAGATCTCGACCGGCGGAGCGTCGTGGCCCTTGGCCAACGCCCGCTGTCTGGCCTTCTCCGCCTTCTCCGCTGCCTTGCGTGCCTCACGCCAGATGAACCCGGGATCGACGTAGAGGCGATGCGAGGGGACGTCCATGGCCACCACCTGGGCCCGGCGGTCGTAGATGACGCCGCGCGGCTGGGGCTGGGGACGTCGCAGGTATTGGATGGGCGACCCGTCGGCGTGGTGCATCGCGTCGACGAGACGAGGGTCCGGGTCGGTCTTGAGCTGGGCCACGCGGGCGATGGTGGCGACGATGCCCAAAGCCACGGCCGACAGCATGAGCGTCGACCACACGCGAATGCGACGGCTGCGCGCCGCCGGCGAAATCGGGCTATTCATCCGCCACGCTCCCGCGCCGAGGAGCGCGGCTTCGGGTTGACGTCGATGGGCTCCGGCCGCTGGGCCATACGGGGCTTGCCCTGGCCGGCGAAGGGATCGAAGCGATAGGGGATCTGCACCCACTCGACCGGCAGCCTGGCCAAGGCGGCGCGAAGCTCGGAGGGCCGCATGACCTCGGCCACCGCGGCGTGGAGCCGCTGGATGGTCTGGCCGTGCGTCTCCATGCGGAGCTGCGAACGGGAGATCTCGGCGACCACGTCGATGCGCTGCTGGCGGTTGACCAGGAGCGCCGCGAACGCCGCACCGATGACGAGGATGACGACGGCGAGCTTTGCGACCATGGGACGATCCGTCACGGCTGGCGGGCGGGACGACACGGGAACGAGGCGTTCCGCCCGAAGAGCGTCAGGCGCTCGAGTTGCGGCCTTCGACCGGGATCTTGATCTGCGTGCCGGGCGTCAGTTGGTCCGAGCCCTTGAGCAGGTCGCTGTTGACCGACTGGAGCTCCTGCCAACGGCCGGCGGCGCCGAGTTCGCGCTCCGCGATGCGGTAGAGGTTGTCGCCCTCCCGCACCTTGTACATGCGGTACTTGGAGCTGGCGGTCGGTGCGCCTGGCGCGGGGTCGTTGGCGGCCACGGCGGTCGCGGTGGGATCGAGCTCGGTGATCGCGGGCAGCTTGATGGTCGCCCCGACCTTCAGCTTCGACGGGTTGAGGCCGTTGAACTTGGCGAGCTGCTCGCCCAGCGAGCGCTTGCCATATTCGGTCTTGGCGATGGCGGCGAACGTGTCGCCCTCGCGGATCGTGTAGGACTTGGCCGCGGCGGCCGCGGTCTGGGTATCGCCCGGGTGCGACGTCGGGGTCGAGCTCGGCGGCTTCGGCAGCTGCGGCGCCTGCACCACGACACCCGTGCCGGACGGGGCGGCGGGCTGGTTCCCGACGGAGGTCGAGTCCTCCCCACCGGCGGGAAGCTCGCGGACCTCGCCGTTGATCTGCATGACGATCCCGCCACGCTCGCCACCCGGCGGCGGGAGCGGCGGCACGCCGACCTCGTTCCGTTGGGCCAACGACGTCGCCAAGGGCGGCGCCTGTCGCGCTGCGAGGTGGTCGGACACCAGGATCCCGACGAACAGCATCAGGCCGAAGCCCAACACCAGCGCCAACTTGTTCTCACGCGTCATGCCTCAGCGTCCTTGCCCGAGGGCTTTGCCCGGGCCCGCTGCCGTTCCCGCGGCAGCGGCTCACTCACCCGTCTGTCGACTCTCCTCGACCGGGGACGCCGACCGTGGCGACCCGGAGTTTCGCTGACCGAGCCCGCGGATTGGCCGCGGATTCCGCATCGGATGATACCACCGGCTTGCGCGTGCGGACCGCGACGAAGCCTGCTCGAGCCAGGTCGGCGAAGCTGTGCTTCACGAGCCGGTCCTCGAGGCTGTGGAAGGAGATGATGCCGACTCGCGCGCCTCGCCGGAGCCAGCCACCACCCGCTGCCACGGCCGCTGCCCCAGAGCCGATCGCATCCAGGAAACTCCGCAAGGCGCCGAGCTCGTCGTTGACGGCGATGCGCAGCGCCATGAAGGTGCGGGTGGCTGGATGCAACCGTGATCGGCGGGCTCGCGGGCCGTATGCCTCGCGGACCAGTCGCGCCAGTTGCGCCGTCGATTCAATCGGTTCCCTCCCTCGCAAAGCAACAACTTTCGCGGCAATGCGCCGCGCCAATGGTTCCTCGCCGAGCTGATGGATCAGGTCGGCGAGGGATCGCTCCGGGAGGGAACGGAGCAGGTCGGCCGCGGTCGCTCCCTTGGTTGGGTCGAGCCGCATGTCGAGCGGACCGTCCGAGCCGAAGGAGAAGCCGCGTTGTGGATCGTCCATCTGGGACGAGCTAAACCCGAGGTCGGCGAGGACGACGTCCGCCTTGAGGTCGGGGTGTGAAGGATCACTCCGGAGTATTCCGGGGAGCCCGGCAAAGCTGGCATGGACGGCATACGGCGAAACGCCGGTCTCCTCGCGCACCCGTTGCGCGGCGTAGGCCAGGTTGTCGCGGTCGACATCGAGGAGGACCACCCGCCCGCTGGGGCCGACGGCCCGGGCCAGGGCCACTGCGTGCCCGCCCCGACCCGCTGTGCAGTCGATCACCGTCTCCCCCGGCTGCGGGGCGAGGCGATCGAGGATCTCCCCGAGGAGGACCGGGGTGTGGCCATGCCCCCCACCGGGGTCGGGCCCGGTCCAGTCGAATCCCTCGGAGGGGTCGTCGGCCGACAGATCGGCCGGTACGTCGCCTGCGTCGTCCGTCACCAGGGCGATGGTACTGCGGGTGGCGTCGGTCAGTGGGCGCTACGGACCGGCTTGCCGGGCTGCTCGGCGGCCGTGCCGTGGGGGGCGACTGCGGCTGGGCCCCGGTCGGCGGCCTTGGCCGCCGCCATGTTCCACTGCTGGCGTCGGGCCGACTTGATGGCGGCCACGGTGATCCATCCGAAGAGGACGAAGGCCACGATGTAGATGACCTGGACCCGGATGAGCCCGTAGATTCGGAGTCCCGCGATGGTCACCCCGAGCAGGGTGAAGACGCCGACCACGCCGTAGAGGGCGATCACGGCCTTGCGGACCGTGCCGCAGGCCCGCTTGAACTGGTGGTGGATGTGGTTCGAGTCGGGGGTCGAGAATGGCACGCCTGCCAGCCGCCGGCGGAGGATCGCCAAAGCGGTGTCCATGATGGGCAGGCTGAAGATGATCAGCCCGGCCAGGACGAGGTGGGTGTGCCCCTGCTCGCCAAACATAAGGATGACGACCACGCAGAGGTAGCCAAGCTGGAGGCTCCCGCAGTCGCCGAGGAAGATCACAGCCGGGTTGAAGTTCCAAGGTAGGAACCCGAGTACGGCCCCCAAGGTGGCCAAGCAGAGGGCGATCCGGGCCCCGTCGAGGCTGGCCAGCGGGTCGGGACCAGGCATGGCGGTCGCCATCATCAGGCTGACGGCCAGGAAGCCAACCATCATGATGCCGACGGTGCCGGAGAGGAGCCCGTCGAGGCCGTCGATCAGATTGGTGGCGTTGCAGCCGCCGAGGACGAAGATGGCGATGAGGGCGATCCCGATCCAGTAGTAGAGGTCACCGTTATGGATGGCGACCGACCCCAGTTGGAGGAGGATCGCATCCGAGGGACCGATGGTGTTGGAGAGGGCGCCTTCCGCGACGCGCGTCCCGATGTCCTGGACCGCGAGGGCGGCGGCGGCGACGAGCTGGCCAGCCACCTTCAGCCTCGGATCCCAGCCCCAGGCGTCGTCCGCGAGGCCGGTGAAGGTGATGGCGAGGAGCCCGATGATCACTGCGGCTGGCACGCGCTGGTAGATCCCGCCGATCCCGTCGCTCAGGAGGTAGCTGCAACCCAGCGCCGCCAGGACACCGAGGAGGACGGCCATCCCCCCCAGGTAGGCGATCGGGTAGGAGTGCATCTTCCGCTGCTGGTCGGGCTTGTCGATGATCTCGAGGTGGACCGCCGCGATCCGCACCAGCGGCGTCGCCAGCATGGTGGTCAGGAAGCCAACCAGGAAGACCGGGGCGTAGGAGTTGAGGAGTTCCATCACCCGCACGGCCATCGGCGAGTCCGCCGGAAGCGCAGGCACAGGGATCGGCGCCGCGTGCGGCAACACGGGATCGAACTGGGGGAGCCACGGGCCGAGGATGGAGCCGGAGCCGGTCACGAGGGCCTCGAGGCGATCTCCAGATCGCTGGGCAGGCTTGGCGAGTTCAGGCGCGTCCGGCTCGGCGAACAAGAACTCCGCGGCAATGTCCCTGATCGTCGTCTCCAGCGAGATGCCCGGCCGGAAGCCGATTGCCTCGCGGATGCGCCGGAGGTCGGGCTGCCGGACGAGGAGGTCGTCGAAGCCGGCCGCGAAGGCCTGGTCGTACGGGACATAGCGGATCGTGGAGCGCGAATGGAGCGTCGAGATGACGAGTTCGGCGAGCTCGCGGATCGAGACCACTTCGTCACGCCCGAGGTTGAAGACCCGCCCGGCGTAGCGGCGATCAGCAACCAGGGTGGTCAGGGCCGGCACCGCGTCGCGCACGTCGCAGAAGCAACGGCTTTGCGATCCGTCGCCGTGGACTTCGAGCGTCTCGCCGCGGAGGGCCGCCTTCACGAAGCGGGGCAGCACCATGCCATAGCGGCCGACCTGTCGTGGTCCGACGGTATTGAAGAAGCGGACGATGGTGACCGGCAGGGCGTGCTGGGCGTGGTAGGCGAGGGCGAGGTACTCGTCGATCGCCTTGGAGCAGGCGTAGGACCAGCGGCTATAGATGGTCGGACCGTAGACGACGTCGTCGTCCTCGGCGAACGGGGTCTTGGCGCTCTTGCCGTAGACCTCGCTGGTCGAGGCGAGGAGCATCGGCGTCTGCGTCTCGGCCGCGAAGCGCAGGATGGCCGACGCCTCCTGGACGTTGGTCTCGATGGTGCGGATCGGCTCCTCGAGGACCAGCCGCACGCCGACCGCTGCGGCGAGGTGGTAGATCTCGTCGTAGTCGCGGGGGTCGAGGGAGGGCAGGGCGGCCGAGACGTCGCGGGCCATGACCCGGCCGCCGGGCCGAGGCGGGGGTCACGACGGACCGGCTCGAGGTTGGCCAGCGCCCGGTCGACAGGTTGTCGACGACGGTGACCTGATCGCCTGCCCAAGGAGCCGCTCGACCAGGTAGGAGCCGATGAACCCGGCCCCGCCGGTGACCAGGATGCGCTTGCCGTGCGAGGAAGTGGGACTTGGTCATCGTCAAGTCGAGATCGGGTCTGGGGGAGTCGTTAGGGGTCGCTGTCACTTCGGATGGGGCAGCGTAGCTCGCCATAGCCTCGAAGTTCTTCCGGGAAATATCCGCCGGCGGTGTTGCGCGGGCGATTCAGGATGATCCCCAGGAACTGGCTCGGCATGTCACGGAGCTGGGAGACCAGCCGGGCCACCAGGCCGCGCTGCTCCTGGAAGGCCCGCACCACGAGGAAGGTGGCGTCGACCTTGCCGGCCAGGACGATGGCATCGCCGGCCACGATGGCCGGAGGTGTATCGATCAGCACGACATCGTAGAGGCTCCGCGCCGACTGCAGCAGGGCGTCGGTGCCGGGCGTGGCCAGCCGCTCGAAGACGCGGTGCTCGGCGGAGCCGACGTTCAGGAAGTGGACTCGCTCGGTGACTCTGGCGATGACATCTCGATACTCACCTTTCCGCCCAACACCTCGCCGAGGCCGGGCTTGGCGGGGTCGATGCCGAGGGCGGCGGCGAGGCCGGGGCGGCGGAGGTTGGCGTCGATGACCAGGACCCGGTGGCCCGCCGAGGCGAAGGACTCGGCGACGTTGGTGAGGATGGTGGTGACGCCACGACTAGGCATGGCTCCGACGGCGAGGATGCGACTTCGCGCCCGAGCGAGCGGATCTGCTTCTGGATCTGCGATGCCGCCTGGCGGAGCGTCTCGGCGATGACCGATTGCGGCACTCGCCGGATGGCGTTCTCGATCCGCGCCGATGCCGGTGGGATCGTCCTCGAGGTCAGGTCGATGCCGAGCTTGGTCGGCATGCGGCGAGGTCGCTGGCAGCGCACTGGTCCCGGACCTCGCGGAGGAAGGCCACGCCGAGCGTGGCAGGAGGAGGGCTCGCAAGCGCGCCGAGGTAGCACCATCACCGTCCAGCGCGGGAAGCTCTTCTCGCGCGGCGTGCTCGCCAACTGGGCGATGGAGACGCTGCGAGCGTCCTCGCGCACCTTGAGGGCGTTGAGGTCGGCGATCACGTCGAGGATCTTGGAACGCTGCTCCTGGAGCCGCAGCCGGCGGTCCTGCTTCTGCTCGAGCTCGCTGCGGTCGGCGGCGAACTCCTTCAGCCGGGTCTCGAGCCGCTGCTGGTCGTCCTGGTACTGCTTGAGCAGGCTGGCCATGCCCTCGACCTGGTCGAAGTCGCCTTGAAGTCGGCGGTCAGGTTCCGCTCCACGATCGACTTCAGGGCCGCATCGCGCTCCATCTCGGCGGCCTGCACGGTCCGCTCGGCGTTGCGGTACTCGGTGTGGTTGGGGCCGAACTTGCTCTTGGCGATCTCGGCGCCGACCCGCAGGTCGCGCAAGCTGGTGTTGGCCCGGATCAGCGGACCGGGTCCTCCTCGGCCTTGCGGATGTCCTCGGAGCTCGGCTCGAGGCGACCCTCGAGCTTGGCCTCGGTCTGCGACTTGCTCGACTGGGCCATCGAGGAAACAGCCCTTGGTCTCCCCGATGCGGCGGGCGATGTCCTCGAGGGCTCTGGTTGATGTCGGTGGCCACGCCGTCGGCCGAGGTGATGTTCTTGTCGCGGATGAACTGGGCGATCTCGAGGCCCACGCTCGACAGGTCGGTGTCGGTCGCTCGGAGCTGCTTGTTGAAGATCGAGAGGTTGGCCGCGAATCGCTCGTCGTAGCTCGACTTGCGGACCTGGATGTACGTGTCGGCGATCCGATTGAGGACCACCGGGACGTCCTTCGCCTCATGGGCCGACCAGTTCAGGCTGAAGTACTGGGTGCGGCGGCGGTGCCCCGCCCAGAAGATCCTCCTCCAGGGCGTCGACCGCTTCCTCCACCACGAACTTGCCGCTAGCGTCGTGGTACTTCTTGCCCATCGGTGGTCTCGATGTCCCAGTCCGCATGGCGGTCTCGAGCAGCTGGCGGCTGACCAAGCGGGCGGACTCGGTGGTGGCCTAACCGTTCGACCGCCTCCTCGGTCCGCAGAGTCGGCCGCGGCGACGGCGGTCGACTCGACGACGCTCTGCCCGCAGCTCGAAGAGCACCGACCCGGTGTAGATCGAACAGACCTCGTCGAACAGGACCTTCGACGCACCGCCGAGGACCGCGCCGATGATGGCTGCGATCACCAGCTTCCACTGGTTCTGGCGGAGGACGCGGATCGGGTCGATGCGGATGCCGCCGCCGACCGGGGCGGTTGGCCGGCTGCCGGCGGGGCGGTCCGAGGTGGTCGGTCTCGTGGCCGTGGTGGTCATGACGAGGTCCTGGGGAAGGCGAGCCCGGTCGATCCGGAGCGCCGGTGGATATCGGTCAACGGAGCTTCTCGATGAGGGCGTTGATCTGCTTCTGGAGGACGGGATCAGGCTTCAGGTCGCCGGCCGCATTGAGATAGGTGCGAGCCTCGTCCTTCTGACCCGCCTCGAGCAGGATTTGCGCGAGGTGGAAGTTGGCGCTGGCGCTCGGGGCGATCTTCAGGGACCGCATCAGGGTCTCCGTGGCTTCCTTCGGGTTTCCATCCTTGTAGATGAGGAATCCGAGCGTGTCGTGGTACTCGGCCCGGGCCGGGGCGAGCTGGATCGCCTTTCGAGCCGCCTCGATGCCTTCCTTCATGTTGTCGCCACACTCCCCGACGAGGAACGCGAAGTTGTTGAGGAGCGAGGGCTCCTGCGGCAGGGCGGCGCTCGCCGAGCGGAAGGCGTCGAGGGCTCCCTTGCAGTCGCCCAGCGAGTACTTCGCGCTTCCGGTCATGTCGTAGAGGCGAGCCGTGAGCTCGGGATCCTTCTTGCTGTCGATGGCGAGCCCCTTGGCGGCCAGCTCGACGGTGCGGGCGGCTCCGTTTCCACCGCTGGCGAACCACGATTCGGCGAGCCAGCGGTAGTCGGTGGCATCGGGCTTGCCCTCGGACACCTCGTTGACGAAGGTCTCGACCTCGGCGCTGCGGGCCGCCGGGTAGACCAGCCGCAGGTTCGAGTACCAGCCGTCGATCACGTTCGAGGACTGGATCCCCTCGGCCACCGCACGCTTGGCGAAGCGGTAGCTCTCGCGCATGGCGTCGAGCCCCTTCTTCTCATCCTTGGTGTTCACCAAGGCCGCGCCGATCGCGCTCTGGAGGTAGGGGGAGTTGCGGACGTCGTCGGGCCGCTCGCGCAGGCTGGCCAGGACCGTGGACCAGGTCGGCGGCGTCTTGCGCAGCCGCAGATCGGTGAGCCGATGCAGGTACTCGGAGCTGGGACGGAGCTTGTCCGCGGCCTCGTAGGCCACGATGGCCTCGTCGAGGTGCCCGGCGCGCAGCTCGATCTCGCCGAGGGCCACCCGCCATTGCGGGTCGTTCGGCGACAAGGCGATGGCCTCGCGGGCGGCCTCGATGGCTCGGCCGCTGTTGCCGAGGGCGACCAGGATCTCGAGCAGGCGACGACGTCCGTCGGCGTTCGAGGGGGCCGCCTTGGCGAACCGCTCGAGTTCGGCGACGCACGACGGCGCGTCGGAGGCGGCGAGGTAGAGCTCGGCCTTGGCCTGAGCCGCCGGCCAGAGGTCGGCCCGGAGCTTCACGGCCTTGTCCGCCGCGGCCATCGCGGCGTCGAGTCGCGTCCGGTCGCCGGAGACGTCGAACTGCTTTTTCAGGAAGACGGCTTCCTGGACATACACGATCGGGTTGTTCGCCGCCGCCTCGCGGGCCCGCTTGATGGCTTCGATCGCCTCGCCGTAGGACTTGAAGGCGTCATCCTTCTTACCCTGGCTCGCCAGCTCGTCGCCGCGCCCTTCGCAGATGCTGGCCTCGAGCTGATCGATGACCGGATCGTGCTTGCCGCCCGCGGCGGCGGAGGCCAGCTGCTGCCGGGCCTTGTCGTACTGGTGGAGGCGGGCATAGGTCTCCGCCAGGCGCATCGCGACGTTGGGGGTCTTGGCGACCTCGGCATAGCGCTGCATGAACGGGATGGCCCGTTCCCACTGCGTCTTCTGGAACCAGTACTCGCCAATCGAGGCATCGGCCTCGCGGGTGGCCGGGTCTTGCCGCTTCACCGCCTCGTCGAAGGCGACGGTGGCTTTGGCCAAGTCGTCGGTCTCGGCGTAGTGCACACCGAGCGCCACGTACATGAGGGCACTGGGCTTGTCGCCGGCCCTAGCGATCATCCCCTTGAGGGCGGCCTCGGCCTCTGCGTACTTGGCTTGCTTGCGGTAGATCGCCGCCCGCAGGAGGTTGAGGTCGACGTTGCCGGGATCGGCATCGAGGAGCTGCTTGAAGATGGCGTCGCTCCGGGCCCGCCAGTCGTCGCGGATGCGGTCGAGCTCCTTGGCCCGGGTCGCCTCGTCGAGGGCCCGCCACTGCGGGTCGGTGAACTTCTCGGCGCCCTTGGTGTCGGTGACGTCGGCCCGCTCGGGCTGCGACTCGGCAAGGAGCGATGCCAAGGCGAGGGCGTTGCCGGTGTCTCCGGGGAAGAGCGTGTAGCGTGTCTCGCGCATGCCGCGGGCCATGCGCCGATCGCCGATCTCGGCTTCGAGGTTGGTCCAGAGGTCGAGGATCGTCGTGTCGTCGCCGGCCACGCGACGGGCTTCGCGGAGGATGGTCAAGGCCTGTCCGCGCTCACCGCTCTTGGTGAGGACGGCGACGTAGCCGCGGACGACGTTCATGTCCTTCGGGTTGCGCTTGTAGGCCTCGCCAAAGCTGTGCACGGCGCTGGCCACGTCGCCCATCTGGTCCTGGGCGAACCCGAGGATGCGCCAGACGTCGGCAGTGTCGACGTTCGAGTCGAGGGCCCGCCGGGAGAGGTCGGCCGCCTGGCCATAGTTGCCCTGGGCCACGGCGAGGCGGGCCCGCAGCATCAGCGGGAGGGTCGGATCGCGCTTGGCGGTCTCGGCCGCCGAGATCGCCGCCTCGGCAGCCTTCCAGTCCTTGCTGTCGATGGCCTTCGAGAACTCATGATCGTGGATCGCCGGATGCTGGGCATCGGCCGCGAGGGCCTTGCCGCGCCAGGAGTCGGTGGCCGCCTGGAGGCTGGGCACAAGCCCCGCGAGGCGCTTCGATTCCGCCGGGTTGCTCTGGGCCAGATCCTCCGACGCCTTCTTGGTGCCGTCGAGCAGGTTCTCCATCCGGACGTAGGTCCAGACCGACCGCTCGGGATCGTTCGGATAGAGCTGGGCGATCGCCGCCTCGACGCGGACGACGGGATCGTCGGTCGGGATGCTCGCCTTCCAGCGGACGAGGTCCCGGTCCGCCGGGTCGATCGCCAGGCCGCGATCCACGAGGGCCAGCGCGGCCTCCTTCTTGCCGTCGGCGTACTCGGTCTGGATCAGGGCCTTGATCAGGCGCAGGTCGTAGGGCGACTTCTCGAGAAGCGGCATCATGGCCTCGCGGGCCGTGGCGTAGTCCTTGCGATCGAACGCCGCCTGGGCCCGGCTCACGGCCTGCAGGATCGGATCGTCCTTACTCGGCATGGCGCCGCTCTGAACCGCCTTGATCGAGTCGGCGAGGACGGCCTTGGCCCGCCCGCGCGACGGATCTCGCTCGACGATCGGCCCGAGGGTCCGGATCGCCTCCTGGTAGCGGCCGAGGGAGTGTTCGAGGATGCCTTTCCGCTCGAGGAAGGCGGCGATCACGAACGGGCTCGACTTCCGCTCCAGCGAGAGCTTGATGGCTTCGTCGAGGTAGATCAGGGCCTGCCCCGGCGAGTTCATGGCCTCGGCGTTGGCCGACGCGAGCGAGAAGAGCTCGGCGTCCACCATGCTGCCCCGGCGGACGACCTCGTTGAAGCGGACCGCCGCCGTCGCGTGGTCGCCCTTGGCGAAGGCGAGCTTGCCGTCAGTCTTGATCAGGACGGAGTCGTCGGGAAGACCCTTGATGAGGTCGGCGATCTGGTTGCGGTCGGCTTCGAGCCGGGCAAGCGTCTCCTTGCGGGCCTTGTCGTCCGCCGCCGTGCCGAGCTGGTTGAAGTGGAGGTCGAAGATCTGCTGGGCCGCATCGACCCGAAGATCGTCCTGGGCCGCGCTCGTGAAGCCGATCGGCTGTTGGGCCGAGGTGAGGACCGTCTTCGCTTCCGCCTCGGCGCGGGCGAGGTCGACGCCCTGGAGGATCTTGGCCAGCACGCGCCGATGCAGGAGGGACTCGGGGTGCTTGGCGAGATACGCGTCGAGGAGCGCCACCGATGGCTGGTTGCCAGCCGGTCCGCTCGCCCCGATCGCTCGGAGCACGACGTAGACCGCGGTGCCGTTGTCGGAGGCGAGGGCCATGGTGGCGAGCCGATCGATGGCCGCCTTGATGGCGGCCTGGTCGACGGTCTTGTCGCCAGCGTCGCGGCGGGTGATGAGCCGGAGGAACTCGGCGCGGCGCACCTCGATGCCGTCGGGCATCGCGGCAAGAGCCTTCGCAAGCAGCTCGTCGTGGGTTTTCCAGGCGGCCTCCGCCTGCAGGTTCTTGCCCGCGGTCGCCAGAGCCAAGGCCTGCGAATGGCGAATCGAGAGGAGCGCTCCGTAGGCGAGGTCGAGTTCGGCCCCTTGGCCCTTCTCGATCGCCGACTCAAGCTCGGCCGTCGCGAGATCGACCTCCTCGGGGGCCAAGCCCTCGACGCGCTGCGATTGGGCGTAGCCGTGGTAGGCCTTGGCCATGGGCATCAGCGGGTCGTCGGCGGCCAGCACCGAGACGAGGTCGGAGCCCACCAGGTTGTAGAGGAACTGCCATTGCGGGACCGAGGAGAAGAACTCGCACTGGTTGCGGATCTCGTCCAGCAAGGCGTGCCACAGTTCCGGGTTGGTGCGGGCGATCTGGGCCCGCTTGCGGAGCGAGGCCACCAACTGGTTGTACTTCTCCCCGGCCTCGTTCGCCGTCTCCGGCACGACCTTCCGCGAAGCGTCGATGAACTTGGTGTGGAACTCGACGTTGTTGGGCTGCTTGCCGATGGCCCGGCCGTACTGGGCGGAGGCCTTGCGGAAGTCGCCCTTCGCCGCCTCGGCGTCGCCGGCCCGGATGAAGCGGGTGGCGTCGGCGCGATAGGCCTGCAGGCCGAGCACGCCGACCACGCCAGCGGTGATGGCCGTGCAGGTGAGGACGACGAAGAGGAGCTTCTTGTTGACGCGGGTAGCCATGGTGGGTCCTCGCCGGAAGGCCGGCGATCGGGATCATCGGGACGGGGTCATTGGGGAGCGGCAGGCGGCTCCTCGCCGGGTCCGAGCTTCTCGATGCTCGGCCAGTCGGGGAGGCGCCGCATGATGTGGGGAAGGGCGACCGAGAGCACTTCCTCGGCTGCCGCCTGGAAGCGCGGCAGGAGCGACTCGTTGTCGTCGCGCACCGTGCCGCGCATGCTGATCTGCACCTTGCAGTAGTAGGCGAACCGGTCGGTCCGCTCGTAGGCCAAGGCCCGCACGCCATAGGCGTTCGGCGTGATGCGGCCGTTGGCGATGAAGAAGTACCCGCCCACGAGGCGGTCCTTCGGACGCTTGGGATCCTGGAACTCGGTGACGGTCATCACCGTCTCGCCGACCGGGAGGTAGACCTGCGAACCGCGCCCGGTGATCGGGTCGGTGGCCTCGGCCGAGGCGTACTCGAGGCCGGTGGCCCGGTTGGTCACGCCGGACTTCGGCGTCCAGCCGCTCGTCGAGAGCTGGAGCGTCATCTCCTGCGGGGCCCGCGTCATGCTCAGGCCATGCACGTTCCAGCACCGCTCCGGCACGTGCGGCACGTCGTCGATGGTCCCGGTGTAGTACGCAAGGTGCAGCTCGATCGCCCCGTTCTTGGGCTCGCCATCCTTGACGTAGATCCGCTGCAGGTACTGCCGCGTGCCGAGCTCCTCCACCAGGTCGTCGCTGAAGCGGGGATCGGTGCCGTAGCGCTGCCAGCTGCCCAGCGCGGTCGGGAGGCTGTCGAGCGGGGCCCGAAGGGCGACCGGCTCCTTGACCAGGTAGTACTCGAGCGAGCGTACGGCACTGGCGAAGCCGACGGCGCCGGCGACCAGGAGGCCGCAGGCCGCGGCGTAAGCCGGGACGATGCGGCGGCTAAACAACATCGGCCCTCCGATCGCTCTTCGCAGCGCTGGCCGGCTTGGCGCTCTTCGCAGCGGCCGGCGCCTTCGAGCCTGGCTTGCCCTTCTTGCCCGCCCCGGCCGGAGCCTCGTCCACCACCAGGTTGCGGAGGATCCAGAGGATCCCGAGGTAGACGAGGAAGGCCGGCAGGAGCCAGACCAGCCCGATGACGTGATGGAACTCGCCCGAAGCGAAGTTGACGTCCCACAAGGAGAGGACGCCGAGCGAGACGACGCGAAGAACGTTCACGCCGATCGCGACCGGCACGCCGCTCAGGACGAGTAGGACTTGTTGCCACCAGTGCTTGAGCCCGGTGTGGGCGATGGCCACGCCGAGGGCAAGGAAGGCGAGCAGCATCCGCATCCCCGAGCAGGCCTCGGCCACGTTGAGGGGCTTGGGGACGCTGTTGGCCCACACGGTCAGGACGTTGCCGTCCTTCTCGGTGTCGATGCCGATCACGTTGAGGGTGATGTAGGCCCCGTGGGCCGAGATGTCCTGCAGCCGCTCGGTCACCGGCTTGAGCAAGCCGTCCGAGATGGTCTGCCCGAAGATGACGAGGTAGAGGAGCGGGAACCACAGGTACCGCATCGCCCGCCAACCGAAGAGGAGGAGCGTGGCCCCGAATAGGGTCAGACCGACCCCGGCCCCGCGGGCGTTGTGATGGATGATCAGGGACTTCGGCCCGAGATAGGCCAGGAAGTAGAGCCCGAGCCCGAAGGCCATGAAGAGGAGGCCCGACCACGCCGGCACGAATGGCTTGGCGAGGAGCTGCTCTCGCTTCAGGTAGACGAAGTACCCCGCGATCAAGGGGATGACCAGGGTGTGGCCCCAGTCCGAAGGAGCCCGGATCGCGGTCTTGACCTGGGCCTGGAAGAAGAAGAAGAAGACCGCTGCGAAGATGGCTAGGAAGAGGGCCCCAAGCGCCACCGCCACCGCGGGCCGGATGGCCAGGGTGGAAAGCGAGGTCGAGTCCGGCGCGGACCATCGCAGCCGGACCCGCGCGGGGTGTCCCGTTTTGCCCAGTCGTCATGCGCTCCTCAGATCGGCCAAGCCTCCGTCGGGGTTCAGGCGGGTTGCAGAGGACGCCGTCGGACAACCTCCCGGCTGGCCAACGACCCACCCAAGCCGCCGGAAGGGGGCGACAGCGTACGCGAACCGGAAACGACCGGTTCGCGACGCTGCAATGCTCGCCCCGAGGTGAGACCTCCCCCGCTCCTGGGTTGGACCATGGAGCGCGGCAGATCGGACCCGGTCAGGCTCACTCGCCCAAGACGTTGGTCGGCGGCGGGCCGAAGACGTCGTTACCGAAGTTACGGTCGATCAGGAAGCCGAAGCCGTAGGTCATGCGGAAGCCATTCCGGATGACCGCCAGGGGTGTGGCGAAGAAGTTGGTGCCGATGATCACGTGGTCATCCGGCTTCAGAACGAGGTCGGGCTCGTTCCGGTTCCGGATCGCCCCGAGGTCGACGCGGACGATCGCTTCGCGGGCGGGGGCGATCTTCCGGATGAGGTCAACACGACTCGGAATGGCGATCTGTCCGAGGCCGCCGGCGGCGGCGATGAGGCGGCTGAGGGTGAGCTGGCCGCTCCTGGGCAACTCGTAGACGCCGGGTCGGATGATTTCGCCGTCGATGTAGACGACGCCCTCGGCGGGCGGATCGACGTAGATCTGGTCGCCAGGCCGAACGATCACGTTGAGGTTCGTTTCGCCCCGGGCCAAGGCCTTGTAGTCGACCTCGATCACGCGGGTGGCGAACAGGCTCTGGGCCTGGCTGCCAGCGCCGGTCGCGGCGCTGGGCGGCGCGGGCACGGCCGTCGAGCCTTGGCCGCGGACCCACTCCTGCTTGGCGGCGTCCCAGACCCAGGCGTCGCCGGTTCCGGCCGCGGGTGGAGGCGGCGGGGTGGGCTGCTTCTGGGAGAGGTCGTCGACGTCGATCGGGGGCTTGGTCTGGCCAGCGTCCTGACGCGGCCCGAGGGCCCCCGGGCTTGGCGAGGAAGCAGGGCCGCCCGGAGGAGGCGTGGCGCCCGGATTCGCGGCCGGCGGGGTGCTTGGCGGCGCCTCGGGCGGCTTCGCTCCGCCCTGTTCGAGGCGGTTGATGAGCTCGTCGATATCAACCTTCGGCTGGTCGCTGGGCTTCTCGCCCTCACCCACGCCCGGCTGGAGGCCGCGGTCGCCGTAGGCCGGGCGGAAGCGGTTCTCGAGTGGCTGGGTTCGAATCACATAGACCCGTTCGGTGCCGTAGCCGGTGCCACCAGCCAAGGCGAGGGCCTCGATCAGATGGAAGTCAGGCCGCGAGAGGCCGAACACGCCGGGCTGTGCCACCGCGCCATAGACGGTGAAGCTGAAGCCCTGACCGCGTTCCAGAACGACGCTCACGATGGGGTCGTTGATGAGGGCCTTGAGGCGAGTCTCGATTTCCTTCTGGACCTGGGCGACGGTGAGTCCGCCCGCCGGGATCTCGCCGATCGTGGGCAAGCGGATGTTGCCGCTCGGATCGACCGTCCGGAGAGCCACGTCGGTCTGGCCTTGGGTGACAAGTTCAAACACCTCGACCCGGATCTCGTCGCCGGCGGTGAGCCGGTACTGGAGGTCACCCGGCTCGAGGTCGTCGGTGCTGGGCGGAGTCACCTGGCCCCAGCCGCGGGTCTCCTTCTCGACCACGTCGATGCGATCGAGGATCGGCATCGTGGTGGGCGTGAACTCGAAGCAGCCGGTTCGGCTCGGGTCGAACCACGAGTCCGTCTCGCAACCAGACAGGATGAACATCGCCAAGCCGGTGCCAGCAGCCAAGAGTGCCCGGGGTAGACGGGCCTTCGATTGGGTCCGGCCGGTGGTCGATCGGGGGGTGGACACGCCGCTCTCCTTCATGGACGGTCGACGCGCCGAACGGATCACGTCCGATCGACGGACGCAGGGCGCGTTACCGGCCTCTCCCATCGGTTCGCGCCACGAGGGGAGTTGAGAGAAGAAGTTCCAACTGCGCCGCTTAGCCCACGATCACTCGCCGCAGGACCGCCATCCGCGTGGCCACACCAGCGGTGACTTGGGCGAGGATGCGGCCAGCCCGCGGGTCGTCGGCCACCGCCTCGTCGATCTCGACGCCTCGATTGACCGGGCCGGGGTGGAGAATCGCGCAGCGCTCCGGCAGTCGGGAGGCGCGGCTCTCGGTCAGTCCGTACAGGGATCGGAAGTCGGGCGCCACGCCGCTCCCGGCGGCCCGTTCGAGCTGGATGCGGAGCATCATGATGGCGTCAAGTCGAGCGAGGACGCCGTCGAGGTCGTTGCCCACCTCGATCGAGCCAGCACCGCGCGATAGTTGCGCGTAGTCGGGGCTGACCAGCGTCGGCGGCCCGATGAGGAGAACCGTCGCCCCGAGGGTGACCAAGCCATGCGTCGCCGAGCGGGCGACTCGGGAGTTGGCGATGTCGCCCACGATGGCCACGGTTCGACCAGTGAAGCTCCCGGAGCCGAACGCTTGGGCGAAGTGGCGACGCAGCGTGAGGAGATCGAGGATCCCCTGTGTTGGGTGCTCGTGCCGCCCGTCGCCGGCGTTGATGACTGGCGTGTCGATCTGATCGGCGAGCATGGCCGCAGCGCCCGAGATGGCGGAGCGGACGACGATCGCGTCGACGCCCATGGCCTCGATGTTCTTGGCGGTGTCGAGGAGCGTCTCGCCCTTGCTCGCGCTCGAGCCCGAGGCCCCGAGGTTGGTGACCTCGCCACCCAGTCGTTTGGCGGCGATCTCGAACGAGCAGCGGGTGCGGGTCGAGTCCTCGAAGAAGAGGTTCGCGACCACCTTCCCGGCCAAGGGCAGCGGGCCCGCGAAGGGCCGCCCCACCGCGTGCGGAAGCATGGCGTCCGCGTCATCGAGCCAACCAGTCAGCTCGCTGGCGGACAGACCCTCCAAGGCGAGGAAGTCGCGGGCGGCGGTCGTCGGCATGGGAGGCAGTCTACCGCCCCGCCCCCGGCCGGCCGGTCAGCGCGAGGCCACGGTGGGGTCGGCCACCATCTGGAACTCGACGCTCTTCTCGGCCACCGCCCCGGTCTTCTCGTCGCGGACCGTGGTCCGCAGGATGTAGGTCCCGACGGTCAGGTACTCGTTGAGGGTGACCTTCTCACAGATGAAGAAGTCGCCCCGCCGGACGCTGCTCGTGTCGGCGACCCCCTGCCAGTCGCGGGTCCAGACCTGGGTGCCGTCGTGCTTGGCGTAGATGGCGACCTTGGTGGCGAGCCTGGTGGACCACTCTCCCTTGTCGTTCTGTTCGCTGGAGAAGCGGTCGACCTCGGTATAGAGGATGACCTGGATGGCCTTTCCGGGCAGGAACCGCTTGTTGTCAATCGGAGTCACCTTGCCGAAGCCGTCGACCCGGGTGCAGAGTTCGACCTTGGGGATCACCAGGGGATCGGGCTCCTTCGCCGCCGCGAGCGCAGCGGCCAAGACCCCGGCCGCCTCGGCCGCCGGCTTCCCGCTTGCGAGATCGCGGCCGACCGTCTGGCAGGCATCGTGGAAGCGCTCGACGAGGACCTTCTCCTCCTCGTCGAGCTGACCGAAGTGGGTCACGTCGAAGGGAGCTTCTGGGTCGGTGAGCGCCCCGGCCGCTGCGGCGAGGGCCTTGGCGACCGGCTTGCCGCCGCCACTCGTGGCGATCGAGTTCTGGATGGCGGCCGCCAAGGCATCCCGGAGCTCGGGACTCGCCACCGAGCCCGCGGAAGTCGGGGCGGCGGGCGATGTCGGCTGCTTGGGAGTGGGGGTCGCCGCTGCCGGTGGAGCCGGACGCCCGGCCGGCTCCGAGGTCGAAGCCGACCAGCGGATCGGTTCGGCGGTTGATCGCTTGGAGGATGGCGGTGCGTTCCGCCTGGAGGGCGGGGTGGCCCCTTCCTTCGCCTTCATCGCAGCAAGGCGGGCGGGGAGGTCGTCGAGGTCGCCCGCAAGATCGGAGAGCAACTCCTTCGGCGGCTGGTCTTCGCCGGTCGGGGCTGCCGATTCCTCGTCCGCCGCGGGCTTCGGCTTGGGCTTCGCCTTGGGCGGCGGCAACTGGGCCCGGGCCTCGCGGGTGGTAGGCCGGACAGGGGCGTCCTTCGTCCCCGACTGGCCGCTGGCGCAGCCGACGAGGAGGGGGAACGCGAGCATCGCTATGCACACGGACTTCGCCACCGACGGCCTCCTGCCATCGCGCCGCAAGGGCGTGCGGAGCTCGAACGAGATCGTCCTGACCTCGGCGACAGACAAGCTCCCGGTGCCCGGGGGCCTTTCCGTCAACGGCTCAGACTATCGGTCAACTCGACCGCGAAGCCTTGAAGTCGCCGCGGCAAGTCCTTGGTGATGCCTCGCCGCACCCCGAGGTCGAGCCCGATCGCCGACTCGAGGAGCCGCGCCGCGGTGGCCGGGGGGATGCGACGGCCCGCCTTCAGGATCGCCGCTTGGGCCGGTCCCCAGAGCTTGAGGGCCTTGCCCACCGCGAAGTCGGCTTCGCCTTGGGCGAGGAGCCGCGAGGCGTCGTGGATCTTGCGGGCCAGTTCGACCGTCGACCAGACCACGAGCTGCTCCGGGGCTTGGGAGATCTCAAGCAACTCGCGGAGCTTGGTCAGGGCCTGCTCGGCGTCGCCGGTCAGGAGGGCGTCCTGGATCGCCCAGGCCTGCTCTTCGCGCCCCACGCCGACCAAGTCGGCGACGTCGGCTCGGGTGATCCGCGGCGAAGGCCGGTCGCAGACGGTTGCCGCGAGCTTGCCGAGCTCGGAGTCGAGCCGGGCGAGGTCGGGGCCGATCCGCTCGACGAGGAGTTCCGCCGCATCGCGATCGATGGGGACGCCATGCTGCTTGGCGGCTCGGCGGTCGCAGAACTCCTCGGCCTTCTCGTCGTCGGGCGGCTCGCACTTGATGATGCCGCCGCCCCCAGCCGCAATGAGCTTGTCGAGATTGCCGGGTCGCCACGCATTGGCCCGCAGGAGGAGCGTGGCGTCCTGCATGGGCTCCTCCGCGTAGCGCTCGAGGGCCCGCCGGCGTTCCTCGACCTTCAGGAACTCGTCGGCGTTGTCGACGACCACCAGCTTGTGGGTCTGGATGAGGCCCCACGACCGAAGCTCATCGAGCACCGCGGCCAGCGAGGCGGTGGCGCCGTCGAAGGTGAACTCGTCGAAGCCCCCGAACTTCTCCTCGAGGGCCTTGCGGAGCCGTTTGGCGTGTTCGGCCAGGAGATAGCTGTCCTTCCCGTGGAGGACCGCCACCCGCATGGAGGCATCCAACATCGCTGCCGCGGCCTTGGCCATGCCGGGAGTCTACGGGAAGGGTGCGGCCAGGCAGCGGAAACTCCGCCGGCCGTCGCCCCTCCCGCTACGATCCCGGCCGACGATGCTGATCCTGCACGTCCTTCAAGGCCCCGATGCCGGAAAGCGGTTCCCGCTGCCCGATCGGGAGCCGCAGCTCATCGGTCGCTCGACCGAGGCGATCGCCATCACCGATCGCAGCGTCTCGCGTCGCCATGCCGAGCTCACCCCGGACGAGGGCGTCTGGTACCTCCGCGACCTCGATTCCTCGAACGGGACCTTCCTGAACGGCCGGCCGGTCCTCGACCGCGAGTCGCTCCAACCCGGCGACCGGATCCGCTGCGGTGACACGCTCTTCGTGGTGGCCGTCGAGGCCGAGTTGCCCCAGGCCGGATCCCAAGCCCCGAGCGCTCCAGCTCCTGCTGCGATGGCCGTCGAGGCCCGGCTCCCGGCCAACGCCCCAGCCGTGGCCGAGCCCCGTTTCCGGCTGCTCCAAGAGCTCGCCTCGTTGGCCGACGTGGCCAGCGACCGCCCCGCCCTCCTCGCCAAGGCCCTCGGCTTCCTCCGCGAGGAGTTCGGTGCCGACCGGGCGGCCTTCGTGGTGCCCGACCCGCGGTCCGTGCCGCCGTCGGTGCGGATCGAGGCGAGCGACGCACGCCCCGACGCCGCCCCGCCGGCGATCCCTTTCGACTCGGTGCAGGAGTCCGTCCTCAGCGGGATCGGCCTGCTCGCCTTGACCACCGGCCTCGACGCCTCGCACGCCACGAGCGCCTTGTGCGTCGCGGTGCGGGTCCCGGAGCGCACCCTCGGGGCGCTCTGGGTCGACCGCCAGATCGCCCGTGGGGCCTATGACGAACGGCACCTCCGCCTGCTGCAGGCGGTTGGGGTGCATCTGGCACTCCTCCTTCGCCACGGCGAACTGCTCGAGGCGACCTTCGCCCGGGAGCGGCTGGCAGCGATGGGCGAGACGGTGGCCACGCTCTCCCACTCGATCAAGAACATCCTGCAGGCCCTCCGCGGTGGCGCGGACACGGTCGAACTGGCCCTTGGCCGCGGCGACCTTCCCATCGCCCGCGAAGGCTGGCCGATCCTGGCCCGGAACCTCGACCGCATCCACTCGTTGGTGCGGAACATGCTGGCCTACGCCAAGGACCGCTCGCTCGACCTCGTGCGGCAGAGCCCGAACGAACTGGCCAAGGAGATCGTCCAGCTCCTCCAGTCGGCAGCGGCCCGCCGGCGGGTGGCTCTCGAACTCGATCTCGACGACGGGATGCCGCCGGTCACCATGGATCCCGACGCCATCCACCAGGCGGTGATGAACCTCGTCTCGAACGCCATCGAAGCCGCCCCGGAGCGGACCGGCCACGTGCGGGTCGCCACCCGCTGGGTCGAGGGCCCGGGCGAAGCCGAGATCAGCGTCGAGGACGACGGGCCCGGCATCCCGGCCACGCTCCTCCCCCGCCTCTTCGAGCCCTTCGCCTCGACCAAGGGCCAGCGCGGCACCGGCCTTGGACTCACGGTCAGCCGCAAGCTCGTCCTCCAGCATGGCGGCCGCATCGAGGTCCGCTCGACCGGCCCGCAGGGGACGGTGATGGCGATCCGCCTCCCCGACCGCGGCCCGCCCGAGGACGCGGATTGCACGCACGGGCCGCGGCCGATCGACGAGGACGAGCTGGACATCGAGTTCGGCGAGGCGGAGTGAGCGACGACCACCCAAGCGAATCACGACTTGCATCGAAGACTCGCGTCCGACTTGCCGATAACGACCGCGTTCCTATCATCGGGAACTCCCCTTTCGGAAAGCACCCATGCCTGACCCTCGGCTTCTCGTCCCGTCCCTCGCCGCGCCCATGGGCGGCGGGCGTGCGACGCCGGACATGCTGGCCAGCATCAACTACCAGCGCACGCGTGAGATGACGATCGACGAGCTTCTCCTCGAGAACCGCGTCGTCTTCCTGGTTGGCGAGATCAACCACGCCTCGGCGGCCCGCGTGATGATGCAGATGCTCTACCTCGAGAACCAGAAGCGAGGGCAGGACATCAACTTCTACATCAACTCGCCGGGCGGGTCGGTGGACGACACCCTCGCCATCTACGACACGATGCAGTTCATCTCAAGCGAGGTGGCCACCTACTGCATCGGCCGGGCCTACTCGGGCGGGGCGGTCCTCCTGACCGCCGGTGCCCCCGGCAAGCGGTACATCCTGCCCCACGCCAAGGTGATGATCCACCAGCCCTATGGCGGCGTCACCGGGCAGACCACCGACATCCAGATCCAGGCCGAGCAGATCATCAAGGCCAAGCGCACGCTCAACGAGATCATCGCCCGCCACTCCGGACAGCCGGTCGACCGGGTCCAGAAGGACGGCGAGCGCGACAAGTTCTTCAGCGCCGACGAAGCCAAGGCCTATGGCCTGGTGGACGACGTGTGCGCCTTCCCCGACAAGACCAACCCGAAGAAGTGACCTTCGCTGCGGAGCCACTCCCCATGACCCTCGTCCCCATCGTCATCGAGAAGACCGGCCGCGGCGAACGCGCCTACGACATCTACTCGCGACTCCTGAACGACCGCATCATCTTCCTGGGCGGCCCGGTCAACGACCAGATGGCCAACCTGGTGGTCGCCCAGCTCCTCTTCCTCGCCAACGAGGACCCCAAGGCGGACATCTCGCTCTACGTGAACTCGCCCGGCGGGAGCGTCACCTCGGGCCTCGGGATCGTCGACACCATGCGCTTCGTCCCCTGCGACGTGGCGACCTACGTGATCGGCCAGGCGGCGAGCATGGGCTCGGTCATCGCCTGCTCGGGCACCAAGGGCAAGCGGTACTCCCTGCCCAACTCGGAGAACCTCATGCACCAGCCGCTCCTCGGCGGGGTGCTCGAGGGCCAGGCCACCGACCTCGAGATCGAGGCCAAGCACATCCTCCGCATGCGGGACCAGATCTACGCGATCTACGCCGAAGCCACCGGCCAGGCCAAGGAGCGCATCGCCGAGGACTGCGAGCGAAACAAGTGGCTCACGGCCCAAGAGATGCTCGAGTACGGGCTCGTCGACCGGGTGCTCAACAAGCTGCCCGGGCGCTGAGCCGCCGCCACCACGACTACCTCCGACCGGGCCCCGCCGTGGGGCCCGGTTTGTCGTATCGTGCCGCGTCCTGCCATGACCCCGACCAGCCAACTTCGCGCCTACCGCACGTGGGATCGCTTCCGCGGCGACAGCGACCCCGGCACCTGGCTCTACCGGATCGCGATCCGCGCCGCCGGACGGCAGCTCCGGCGACGCAACCGCCGTCGGGAGCGAGCCTGGGCTGCCTCGGACGTTTCGCCGATGGCCGATCCGCGGCTCCCCGACATCCCCGACGACGTGCAGTCGCCCGCCGCACGACGGCTCCGGGTCGAGACCCGGGAGAGCGTCAACGAAGCCATTTCGACGCTGCCCACCCCGTTTCGGATGGCGGTCGTCCTGAAGGACATCGCCGAACTCTCCCTCGAGGAGATCGCCGCCATCTTGAACGTGAAGCTGGCGACGGTGAAGACCCGAGTCCACCGCGGTCGCCTCATGCTGCGGGCGGCTCTTCTCGCCGAATCCCGCCGCCGGGCCGTCCCGCCGCCCATCTACCAGCGTTCGATGTGCATGGACCTCCTGCGGGCCAAGATGGAAGCCCTCGACAAGGGCGTCCCCTTCCCGGTGCAGGATGAGCTCGTCTGCGAACGTTGCCGGAACGTTTTCGCCTCGCTCGACCTCTCCTTCGACGCCTGCCAGCACGCCGCGAAGGACTCGGATCTCCCGCCCGAGGTCCGTAAGCTGGTCTTGGCGGAGATCGCCAACGACGCGGCCAGCCCGCGCCACCGGGCACCGCGGAAGCGCCGCAAGGCGAGCTAGGCTCGTGTGCGGCCCCAAGGCGACAGCGGGCGACACGGGGAAAGAAAGGACCAGACCATGCTCTTTCGGATGATCTACGACTCCCGCCTCGCCCAAGCCGCCTACCTGATCGGCTGCCAGAAGACCGGCGAAGCGATCGTCTTCGACCCGGAACGCGACGTCGACCGCTACATCGATATCGCCAAGCAGAACGGCCTACGGATCGTGGGCGTCGCCGAGACGCACATCCATGCCGACTTCCTCTCCGGGGCCCGCGAGATGGCGGAGCGGACCGGCGCCACGGTGTACGTCTCGAAGATGGGCGCTCCCGACTGGACCAGCCGCTGGCTCACCCAGAAGACGGGCGGCGGGGCCTATCCGCACAAGGAGCTGAAGGACGGCGACAGCTTCCGGATCGGGAACATCGACTTCGTCGCCATGTACACCCCCGGTCACACGCCGGAGCACATGGCCTACCTGGTCGTCGACCGCGGCGGCAACGCCAACGAGCCGATGGGCGTGGTGACCGGCGACTTCGTCTTCGTCGGCGACCTCGGCCGCCCCGACCTCCTCGAGTCGGCGGCCGGCGTCGAAGGCATGGCCCGGCCGAGCGCCCACACCCTCTGGAAGAGCGCCCGCCGCTTCCTCGAGGATCTGCCCGACTGGCTGCAGGTTTGGCCCGCCCACGGCGCCGGCAGCGCCTGCGGCAAGGCTCTCGGGGCGGTGCCCCAATCGACCGTCGGCTACGAGCGGCGATTCAATCCCGCCCTCCGCGCCGCGAGCGACGAGCATCGCTTCGTGAACTTCATCCTCGAAGGCCAGCCCGAGCCGCCGACCTACTTCGCCCGCATGAAGAAGGAGAACCGCGACGGCCCGGCGGTCCTCGGCGGTCTGCCCCAGCCCCGCGAACTGACCGACGGAGCCCATCTCGCCGCGGCCTCGGCCAACGCCCAGGTGCTCGACGTGCGCTCCTGACCTCGACCCGAGCCGCGACGTGGTCCTCGTGGTCGACCCCATGAAGCTCGACGAGGCCATCCGCAATCTGGTCCGGGTCGGCATCGACCGCGTGGTCGCTTGGGCGGCTCCGGCCAACCTCGAAGGGGCACCGCTGGTGGCCTCGAAGGAAGTCGACGTGAAGCGGGCCCGGGCCATGGTCGACGCCGGCTCGCACCTCGTCCTCGACGTCCGGAAGTCCGGCGAGCACGCCGAGGGCCACATCGAGGGGTCGACCAACATCGCCCACACCCGGTTGCCGGCCTGGCTCAAGGAACTGCCGCGGGATCGCCCCATCCTGTGCCACTGCAAGGCCGGGATGCGCTCGGCCTACGCGACCGCCCTCCTCGAGCAGGCGGGGTTCGACGTCACCAACCTGGCCGGAGGCTTCGACGCCTGGGCCAAGGCGGGTGAGCCAGTCTTGGCCCGGTGACCGGTCGAGGGCCGATGAAGGCCCTTGGATGGTGCCTGTCCCGTGACCTACGTCCTGGCCCTTGTCGGCGCGCTCCTGGTCGGACTCTCCCTCGGATTGCTTGGGGCGGGCGGCTCGATCCTGACCGTCCCCGTCCTCGCCTACCTGGTCGGCGAACCGCAGAAGTCGGCGATCGCCGAGTCGCTCCTCATCGTCGGGGCGATCGCCACCACGGGCTCGATCCGCTACCAGCGGCTTGGGCTCATCGACTGGCGCACGGTCGTCCTGATGGGCGTGCCCGGCATGCTCGGCTCCTTCCTCGGAGCCTCCCTCTCGCGGCTCCTTTCCGGGCACGTCCAGTTCGTCCTCTTCGCCTTGGTGGCCATCGCCGCCGCGGGCCGCATGCTGACCATGCGCGACTCGCCGGACGAGTTCACCCCCGCCCGGCGCGAACCATGGCAGCCGATCCTGGTCGGGATCGGGATCGGACTCCTCACCGGCATCGTCGGCGTCGGCGGCGGCTTCCTGATCGTGCCGGCGCTGGTCGTCTTCCTCGGCCTACCAATGCGGAACGCGATCGGAACGAGCCTCGTGATCATCGTCGCCAACTGCATCGTCGGGTTCGCCAAGCAATGGGGCGGCGGATCCGAGGCGCTCCCCATCCACTGGTGGGTGGTCGGGATCTTCGCGGCGGTCGGTGCGGTGGGCAGCGTGGTCGGGGCGACGCTCGCACCGAAGCTTCCGCACGCCAAGCTGCGCGTCGTCTTCGCTTGCCTCCTCGTCGCGATCGGGCTGACCACACTGGTGATGGAGTCCTACGCCTTGGTGCGAGCGACCTCGGGCGGCAGCGGATGACCACCACCGGCCGACCGCTGCCAGATAGCGGACGTCGGTGGCACAGGTCGGACTCGGGATCGCTCCACTCGACGAGCGCCGCCGGAAACCGGTTCCGCAAGCGTCCGTACCGTTGGGCGTGACGGCGTGATGCAAGGGCCGAGGCCAAGCCTGGAGGTCCCGATGCTGCGATGCCTGGGTGGACCAACGACGCTCGTCCGACTCCTCGGTGGAGCCGTCGCCGCTCTATCGCTCCTCGCCCCCGCCGCGGGCCAAGCCGTCGCCATCAGCCAGCGAGTGACGGTCATCGACTTCGAGGAGTACGCCGAAGGTACGCCCATCTCGACGCAGTACGCCTCGCTCGGCGTGGTCTTCTCGATTCAAGGGTCCGCCACCTACCTGCCGGTGACGATCGAGCAAGGCGACCCGTACGTCGGATTCGTCGGCTCGGCCAGCGACTCCCCGGTGGCCTCGGGCCTGCGGGCCCTCGCCGATCCCGACGTGAACGGCGACGACCCCGCGATCCCCGAGGTCCTCCTCGCCACCTTCACCGAACCGGTGACCCTGGTGCGCATCGCCGCCCTCGACATCGAGCGCGGCGAGACCATGACCATGACCGCCTTCGACGGCGAACGGGTCGTCGCCACCGCCAGCCTCGACGGCTCGAACCCCCTCGCCGGCAACGGCTCGATCGTGCCGCTCGCGGTGAGCGCCGCCTCCATCACCAAGGTCCGCATCGAGGTCACCAGCCCGACCACCGCGGGCTGGGGCATCGACGCCTTCTCCTTCGTCCGACCGTGCTACGACGACTGCGGCCCGCGCTTCCGGATCGCTCAGGAGTCCGCCCCGGGTGCGGCGGACTGGGCCCCCAACATTCGCGGCATCGTGCCCATGTTCGTGACCGACACGCCGGGCGAACTCTTCTACGCCTACGGGCTCTTCCCGACCGCGAGCACCGCATGGAACGGGATCGCGTTCGAGCCCAAGCCCGATGCGGCGACCGTCTTCGGGCTCCAGTCGCCGGAAGGCCTGTGCTTCGGCGTCCTCTACGACCGGGCCGGCGGCGATGCGACGCTCGGCCGCGCCGAGACCCAGGTTCTCATCCAACCGGTCGCCGGCACGCATCCGGTCATGGTCGCCACCGACGATCCGATGGCCGACGATCCGGCCGAGCAGTACACCATCATCGGCAGCACGCTCATCGCCGTGAACCAATGGAACAGTTGCTGCTCGGACGGCTTCATCGTCAACGGCCTGCGGGCTGGCGGCAGCATCCTGATGCACTTCGGCGAGCTCGACGGCTCGGCCTCGACGTCCCCGCTCCAAGGCCTCAAGACCTGGCAGGCGATCGGGCCCGACGGCTCGGCGGCCTCCATGGACCTCGTCCTCGGACGCCGCATCCTGATCGACGTCATCCCGCCTGAGTCCTGTCCGGCGGATGTGAACGACGACGGGAAGATCGACGCCCTCGACCTGAGCTACCTCCTCTCCTGCTGGTCCACGTTCTCGGCCGCGGATCTCGACCACGACGGCACGGTCGGTTCGAGCGACCTGGCCATCATGCTTGGCTCGTGGGGGAGCTGCCCCTGACCCGCTAGCGCGGGCCCCCAGAAAGCGACCAACCCGCCCGAGGACGGGCGGGTGGTCTGGAGAGGTGTGGCACGTGGAGGGCACCCAAACCGGTCGCGTCAGGACGCGGGGGGTGCGGAGCGGGCGTCTGGACGCCCAAGTCTTCGGAGCAGTATGCCGTCTGGATGCGTCCGGCCAATCGGGTCGGCCCAGACTTCCCGCAGATTTGCGTGGGTCCCGCCGAGGGCCGGCTCGCCGAGCCCGCCGTCCCGAGCTTCCCGAATCCCCTCGGCCAACCCCAAACCGGTCGGTAGGATGCCCCGACCATGGCTGACAGCCCCCTCCCGGCCTCGAATCCGGACCTGTTCCGTCGCGACTACGAGAAGGCCCGGCAAGAGATCGCCAAGGCGGTCGTCGGCCACGCCCCCATCGTGGACGGGGTCCTCACCTGCCTCTTCGCCGGGGGCCACGCTCTCCTCGAAGGTGTGCCGGGGCTCGGTAAGACCCTGCTCATCCGGTCGTTGGCCCAAGCCCTCCACCTCCAGTTCAGCCGCATCCAGTTCACCCCCGACCTGATGCCGGCCGACGTGACGGGCACCACGATCGTGGTCGAGACCCCCCATGGCCGCGACTTCCAGTTCCGCAAGGGTCCGATCTTCGCCCAGATCGTCCTGGCCGACGAGATCAACCGAGCCACGCCGAAGACCCAGTCCTCGCTCCTCGAAGCCATGCAGGAGCGGAGCGTCACGGTGGGTGGCACGACCTACCAGCTCGACAAGCCGTTCTTCGTGATGGCAACCCAGAACCCGATCGAGCAGGAGGGCACCTACCCGCTGCCCGAGGCCCAGCTCGACCGCTTCTTCTTCAAGCTCGAGGTCGGCTACTCGAGCCGCGAGGACCTGATCGAGATCCTCAACCGGACCACGACCGGCGCCAACCCGACCATCGAGCGGGTCCTCGACGCCCCGACCATCCTGGCCCACCAAGGCCTGGTCCGCCGCGTGGCCATCGCCCCGCACATCCAGGACTACGCGGTGCGCCTCGTCCTCGCCACCCACCCGCAGGGCAAGTTCGCGACGCCCGAGGTCAACCGCTTCTTCCGCTTCGGGGCCAGCCCCCGCGCCGCCCAGACCATCGTCCTCGCCGCCAAGGTGCGGGCCCTCCTCGCCGGCCGCGACAGCGTGCAACCGGAGGACATCAAGGGCATCGTCCTCCCCGCCATGCGGCACCGCTGCCTCCTCAACTTCGAGGCCGAGGCCGAAGGCATGTCGACCGACACGGTGCTCGAGAACATCATCGAGCAGACCGTGGCGGATGCCCGCGTCGCGGTGTGAGGCCACTCAGGCCGGCGGCCGATGGCGAGTATCGACGAGCTTCGCGCCGCGAGCCTTCGCTGCAGCGCGGTAGCCGTCGGTCTCGAGGGCGGGAGCGATGAAGGCGATGCGAGTCAGCGAGTGGACGTGCTCCGGGCGGAAGGGCGGCGCCGCCGGGAAGAGGATGATCGGGCCCTCGAAGGTCTCGAAGACGAGTCCCTTCCTGCGGAGACTCTCAGGCGGGTGCTCGACCAACCAGAGGTCTTCGAGACGATCGGTTGGCTGCGGCGCGGCGTCGGCGTCCTTTTTGCGACGGCGTTCGCCGACCACGCGGCCGTCGTCGAGGACCGCGTTCACCTCGAGGTAGCAACCGGGCGCGGCCGCGACCGTCCGGACGGGAGGCCCGATTGCACCCGCCCGTGTCGCCGGGATGGCGACGTCGCCGCTCTCGAGCCTGGCAAGCTCGGTCCGCGCCTCGGCGAGTCGGCGCTCGGCCATCTCGATCGCAGCCTTCCGCTCCGTCTCGGTGACGAAGAACGGCCCGTTGCCCGGGCCTGGGCCGGAGGGTCGATCGCGCTCCGCGACCGTCGTGAGGCGCACGGCTCGACATCGCTCGATCTGGGCCACCACGGTCGACTCGATGGTCATCGCCGTCCGGGCCTGCGCGGCGTGCATCGCGTCGGTGGTCTCGATCGTCGCGGCGAGGATCTCCTCGGTTCTCAACACGGTCGGAGGCGGAGCGAGCTTGGGCGGCGAGTAGTGCCGCCCTGCGCCCTGCGATCCGGCAGCGAGAAGCGGGCCGAGGAGTATCAAGCACGCGACGATGAGCCGCACGGGTTCCTCCGATCACCCTACTCGTCCGCCACGATCCTCCAGATCGCCCCGGTCTGCCCGGGGTTCTGGCCGCCCTCGAAGGTGAGGACGTAGAGCGTCCCGTCCCTGGCTTCGGCGAAGCTCGAGGGCAGCGAGCCGCGCTTGACGAGGACTTGGACCGGCTTGGTCGGCTTGCCATCGACCATCCGCAGGCCCCAGTAGTTCCCGTAGCCGAAGTCGCCGTAGAGATAGACGCCCTGGAGCGACTTCTGCGGCCCGCGGTAGACGTAGCCGCCGGTGACCGAGATGCCCTCGCGATGGCTGTAGTCGACGACCGGGTCGATGAAGCCGTCCTTCGTCTTCTTGGCGAAGTCGTGGAAGCCCTCGCGGGCGTTCCAGCCGTAGTTGCCGCCCTTCTGGATGAGGTCGATCTCCTCCCAGATGTTCTGGCCGACGTCGCCGGCCCACAGCTCGCCGGTCTCCTTGTCGAAGGACATCCGCCAGACGTTGCGGAGGCCGTAGGCCCAGATCTCGCCGCGGGCCCCCTCCTTGCCGACGAAGGGGTTGTCGGCGGGGATCGCGTACTTCTTGTCGCCCTCGGTCTTGTTGACGTCGATGCGGAGGATCTTGGCCAGGAGCGACCCGAGGTTTTGCCCGTTCTTGAACTGGTCGTTGGCGGCGCCGCCGTCGCCGAGCGAGAGGTAGAGCATCCCGTCCGGCCCGAACAGCACCGTGCCGCCGTTGTGGTTCCACGCCGGATCGGGCACCTCGAGGAGGACCTCCTCGCTCTTGGGATCGATGGTCGTCCCGTCCTCACTCACCTTGAACCGCGACAGCACCTCGCGGCGCGGCGGCTCGGCGGTGTAGAAGACGTAGATCTGGCGGTTCTTGGCGAAGTCGGGGTGGAAGGCGGCGCTGAGCAGCCCTTCCTCGTTGTTCTTCGCGTTCACCCGATCGGTGAGGTCGACCACCACCGGGGCGTCGGCGAGGTCGCGGTTGTTGGTGTCGGCCAGCTTGATCCGGCCCGGCTGCTCGAGGACGTACCAGAGGTTGTCCTTGCCCGGCACCTGGATCATCTGCACCGGCCGCACCGGCTTGAAGTTCGGCCAGACCGGGCTGAGGTGGACGGTCGGGATCTTGGGCCCGGTCGGAGCCTCGGCGGTGGCGGGAGCGGCCGGTGCGGCCGGCTTCGCCTCCTGGGCAAAGACGACGGACGGGGCCAAGGCGAGGCAGACGATCGAGAGGGCGAACGGACGAATCACGCTGGAACTCCTGCGGTCGAGAGTCGGCGAACGGCCGACCGGCGGGCCGGCATGGTAGGGAAACCGGCGGCCCCCCGGCGACCCTGAGGTACGCTGCAGCCATGCTCGCCACGATCCTCGCCACCGCCACCATCCTCGCCGTCGATCCCCCTGCCACCGCACCAGTAGCGCCGGCCAAGCCCGCGGCGAAGCAGACGGCACCAGCGGCGCCCGCCGCCGAGGCCGGCTTCGTGAGCCTATTCAACGGCAAGGACCTGACCGGCTGGATCGGCGACACCAAGGGCTACGTCGTCGAAGACGGGGCCATCGTCTGCGGCCCGCAGGGCACGAACCTGGTCACCGCCGACGAGTACGGCGACTTCACCTTCCGCTTCGAGTTCAAGCTCACTCCGGGCGCCAACAACGGGATCGGCATCCGCACCCCGGTCGAGGGCGACGCCGCGTACGCGGGCATGGAGATCCAGGTCCTCGACAACACGGCGAGCCAGTACGCCCAACTCAAGCCCTACCAGTTCCACGGCTCGATCTACGGCGTGGCGCCGGCCAAGCGCGAGTTCCTCAAGCCGGTCGGCGAGTGGAACACGGAGGAGATCGTCGCCAAAGGCCGCCACATCACGGTGACCTTGAATGGCGAGGTCATCGTCGACGTCGATCTCGACGCGGCGAGCAAGAACGGCACCGTGGACGGCAAGGACCACCCCGGCCTCAAGAACGCCAAGGGCCACATCGCCTTCTGCGGACACGGCGACAAGGTGAGCTTCCGGAACCTGCGGATCAAGAAGGACGCCTGACGCATCGGCGCCTCTCGAGAGCCGGCCCGCGACAGCACCAATCCGCGAAATAGGGCTGGCCTTGGCTGCGGATCGTGGCGCATACTGAGCCGGCTGCGCGATCGACGCAGCCCTTCCGGAGAGGGACCATCCCATGCACCGTTGCGTCAGCCTCGCCCTGCTCGCGATCACCTGCGCCGTGACCACCGCCACCCATGCGGCCGTCATCACCGTCACCCAGACCAACCTGACTTTCAACCCCTCCGTGGTCACCGCCCAGCCGGGCGACACCATCAAGTGGCAGTGGACGAACCTGTCGCACACCGTGACGAGCGGCCAGAACTGCGTCGGCAACGGCCTCTTCAACATGGCCCTCAACAACACGCACCCGGTGCAGACCTTCGTCATCCCGGCCGACATGGCGCCGCAGACCATCGACTACTTCTGCACGCCGCATTGCGGCTTCGGCATGACCGCCCAGATCATCGTGGAGGCTCCGCCACCGCCGAGCCCTGACATCGACGGCGACGGCTGCGTCGGGGCCGCCGATCTCGCCCTCCTCCTCGGCGCCTGGGGCACCAGCGATCCCGACGCCGACCTCGACCAGGACGGCACGGTCGGCGCCGCGGACCTCGGTATCCTCCTTGGGGCGTGGAACTGCTGACCAGGCGATTGGCGGGGTTCGCGATCGGCGCCGTGGCGCTCGGCCTCGCATCCTGCGCGACGGTCGCGGCGCGGCGGGCGGCAAGCGAGCCGTGGGTCACGCTCGCTCCGACCATCGCCCGTTCCTGCCTCCCCTGCCACGGGCCGACGCCGAGCGGGCCGTTCCGCCTCGACCGCCCGAGCGATTGGGCTGGGCGACGGAGGACCATCGACCGCGTCCTCGCCGACGGTCTGATGCCGCCGCCAACGGCCCGATCGACGCACGCCCTCCTCGATTCGCTCGCCATCGACGATGCCGAACGGACGGCGCTGCGGCGGCTCGCCCGCGAGGTCGAAGCAGGCGATGGCGGCACGATCGTGGT
>JBGAKK010000116.1:0-8518 GCA_044224425.1 Phycisphaerales bacterium | reverse complement strand
GCTCGATCGGCGCGGCAACCTGGCCCTGGCGGTCCTGGTGGCCGAGCTCGAGCCCGAGGCCCGGCGCCTGGCGGAGGCTTCGATCGAGGCCCACGCCGGGGCGCTCCTGGCGACGGCCAGGGCCGCCGAGCACGCCGAGTACGAGTGGTTAGGCAAGGCGGACCGGGCGGAGTTCGCCATGAACAACCTGCGGCCCGGAGGCGAGGAGCCGCGGCAGCAGCGCGAAGCGATGATGGACGCCTATGTCGCGGCGTCCCAGGCGGCGGGCGAAGCCCTCGCAGCGCCGCTCGCGGCGCGGGCCGCGGCCCAACAGGAAGCATGGGCGGCGCTGCAGGCGGTCCTTCCCGCCGAGGCCGTCGCGGCCATCGACCGGAGCCGCAAGCATCTCCTCTATCCCGGGCTCGAGCGGGGAAAGGCCGACATCGAGGCCGCCTTCGCCCGCGCCCGGCAGGAGGCGCCCGACCCCGCCGCCAAGGCCCGGGTCGACGCCATCGAGGACGCTTGGAGCGGAGCGTGGATCGTCCTCACCGACCGCGTGGCCGAGATCGGCTGGCCCGGCCGGACCAGCACGCCGGGGGGCGAAGGGCGCGGCGAGCCTGGGTGGCGCGAGCACCACGTCACCGACGTCCTCCTGTGGCGCAGGGCCCAAGAGAGCGACCTCGCCCTGGCCCGCCTGAAGCGTTAGGTCCTGCTCACACCTTGGCCAAGGCCTGCTCGAGGTCGGCGATCAGGTCCTCGGCGTGCTCGATACCCACCGAGAGGCGGACCAGCGAATCGCTGATGCCGAGCTTGGCCCGGTTCTCGGGCGGCACGCTGGCGTGGGTCATGATGGCGGGATGCTCGATGAGGCTCTCCACGCCACCGAGGCTCTCGGCGAGGGCGAAGATGGAGACGTTCTCGAGGAAGCGGCGGCTCTCGGCGAGTCCGCCCTTCAGGAACATGGTGATCATGCCGCCGAAGGCGGGGCGGCCGTTCAGCCGCATCTGGACGCCGGCCAGGGTGTGCTGCGGATGGCTGCGCAGGCCGGGATAGACCACCCGCTCGACCTTGGGGTGCTTCTCGAGGAACTCGGCCACGGCCATGGCGCTCGAGCAGTGGCGGGCCATGCGCACGGCTAACGTCTTGACCCCGCGGAGGGCGAGGTAGGCGTCGAAGGGGCCCATCACCGAGCCGATCGCGTTCTGCATGAAGCGGAGCTTCTCGGCGAGGTCCTTGCGGCGGGTGACCAGGAGGCCGCCGACCACGTCGGAGTGGCCGCCGATGTACTTGGTCGCCGAGTGCATCACGATGTCGATGCCCTGTTCGAGCGGCCGCTGGAGCATGGGGCTGGCGAAGGTGTTGTCGCAGACGGTGATCGCCCCGTGGGCCTTGCCGATCCTGGCCACTTCGGCGATGTCGGCGATCTTGAGGGTGGGGTTGGTGGGCGTCTCGGTCCACACCATCACGTTCTTCGAGCGGGCCTTGGCGGCCTTCACCGCTTCCTCGATCCGCTTGGGGTCGGTCATGTCGACGTAGAGCGGCTTGAGGCCCATCGACCGCTCGCGGACCCGCGAGAAGAGCCGGTAGGTCCCGCCGTACATGTCGTCCATGGCCACGATGGTGTCGCCCGAATCCAACAGCTCGAGGCAGGTGCCGGTCGCGGCCAGCCCGGAGGCGAAGGCGAAGCCGCCGTTGGTGCGGTCGTCGGCCTCCGTCAGCGGGCTCGACTCGAGGTTGGCGACGCAGCGCTCGAAGGCGAAGCGGGTCGCGTTGTGGCTGCGCGAGTACTCGAAGCCCTTGTGCACGCCCGGCGATTCCTGGGCGAAGGTCGACGAGGTGTAGATCGGCGGCATCACCGCCCCGGTGGTGGGGTCGGGGGCCTGGCCGCCGTGGATGCAGCGCGATTCGAGGTGGAGGCGGGAGTGGTCGTGCATGCTGATCTCAGATCTTGTCAAAAAGGCCGCAGATGCCTGGGAATTCGGCTCGCCGCACGCGGAGAGTCCCCTCGCCGACGGCGACGGCGAGGCCGGTATTCCAAGGGTGAATCGGGGCAAGCGACGCACGTAGCTTGGCCTTCTGAAGTTTGGTCGCCGTGAGGGTCATGCTGCTCGCTAGGCACTTGGCGAAGGCCTCCGCACATGGGCCAGACGGCAACGCCGCGATCTGCGCATCGAAGGCAGACTCCAGTGCACCATCACCGGTCTCAGGCGATAGAGCGATGGCAAGCCTGAAACTCTTCTTCCCCACTGTCTGAGTTACCCACTTGAATGGAGCGGCTGGGGGCTTGAGACCGTTCGCCGCGCATCGCGATTTGAGTGACTGAATCTGCTTGCTGCGGGTTGGTTCCGCGTCATACATCAATAGAAGATGCGAACAGCCGTTCAGCCTAATGGCCTGCAGCGCGGCAGCCAGAGGCTCCGCAATGGCTTCGGACCCCGCTAGATAGACTAGCCGCGATGCGAGCCCCGCAAACTCCCGCCGGACGAGCGCATTCAGCACTGCCTGGTCCTCGGCTCCCTCGCACACGGCGACGATGCTATCTGGTTGCGTGACTAAGGGAGCATTCCCCACGGGGAGGCCTCCGGCAGTGATCAGCGAAGCTCGACTTGCGCCCGCAGCGCATCGGCTGCTTGTTCGCCGTTGAAACACACGGCTTCGGACTCGCCATCAGCACCCCGGCGCAGATGCACGATGGACACTGCGCGGAGGTGGTGTTCACCGCAAAGCGCCAGAGCCTCAAGCACCTCCCGGCTGTGGGTTGTGATCACCGTGAGGACGGAATTGCGCACTGCGGCTTCCGCGAGGAACTCAATGAGGCGAGGGAGGAGTGAGTAGTGAAATCCCGCTTCCACCTCGTCAATCCCGACGTAGCCACCCCGATTGAACTCTAGATTTAGGGCGAACTTCAGTAACTGGTTGAAGCCGCCGCCGAGCAGGCCGACTGGCATCAGCAGCTTGTCGACCTGAGCGAAGAACGCCTCTCCTGATGGCGTCGCGAGCGTGCGAAGATCCGTGATCGCGGGGCACAGCAACTTCAGTGTCGTGAGGAGTTCAGACAGCCGACCGCTCTCGACTAGCTGGCCGAATCGAGATCGGTCTTCTTCGGATTGCACCGCGGCGTTCACGGGATGCAAGAGGCTTGCGAACGGCGGTCCGGGGCGGGCGCCGCGCAGCCGGATTTGCGGCCCGAGCTCGCTGTCTAGGACCGCGGCGAGCTGCCCCCTCCGGCTCCGTACGCCGGTCCCCGCAACCCACGAGACTGGAAAGCCAAGCTCCCGAGTCCCAGTCTCCACGGACCCTCGAGCGTTCCCCAGGCTGGTAAGGCGATCAGTACGCTCCGGAACGGACAGTTCGAACGACCATTCTGGGCCGGACTTGAACTTTGCGGCAATTGAGAGCCGCCCCGAGAGTGAGACGCCGTTGAAGAGGCCTCTTGTCGCAATGCCACGCTCGGTCAGAGGACCTACCCCTCGGCTAGCCTGCATCTGGTGCAGCCAGACCGGATTCTCGCGACCCCAGAGTGCGAGAAGTGCCTCCAGAAGCGTCGTCTTCCCGGCTCCGTTCTTCCCGGTCACGACGGTGAGTGGCCGAACCTGCTCGACACAAAGGTCGCGGAAGCCGCGGAAGTTTCGGACGCGCAAGGACATTGGCCACCGTGTGTTCCCCTTCGCCTTACTTGGTCTTTTCTTGGCTGCGCGAGTCACGGTAGTTGCTTCCTCAGGAAGTTGATGAGGTCGATCTTGGTGATGATGCCGTAGAAGTGCGAGTCGTCGGCGACGATCGCCACGCGGTCGGCCCGGAAGATGGGGACGAGGTCGTTGATCGAGGCGTTCGGGCGGATCGTCTCCAGGCGGCTGGTCATGAAATCGCGGACCGGCTTGCTGGCGTTGCCCGTGTCGTGGACGAGGGCCATCAGGATGTCGCTCTCGTCGAGGATGCCGGCCACGCGGTCGCCCTCGCCGATCGCCACCATCTGGCTCACCCCGAACATGCGCATGCGCTTGATGGCCTGCGACACCGGCGTGGCCGGGTCGATGGTGAAGTCCTCGCGCTCGAGGTGCCGGCGGGCGATGAGGTCGCGCAGGTCCCCGTGCCGCGGGCGGTCGATGAAGCCGTTGTCGACCATCCAGAAGTCGTTGTACATCTTCGACAGGTACTTGGCCCCGTTGTCGCAGATGAGGGTGACCACCCGCTTCGGCGTCTTCTGCTCGCGGCAGTAGCGAAGCGCCGCGGCGAAGAGCGTGCCCACCGAGGAGCCCGCCAGGATGCCTTCCTTCTTGAGGAGGTCGCGGGCGGCGTGGAAGGCCTCGCCGTCGGGGATCGTGTAGCCCTTGTTGATGATGCCGATGTCGAGGATCGAGGGCACGAAGTCCTCGCCGATCCCTTCTACCAGCCAAGAGCCCGGCTCGATCCGCTTGCCTTCGTTGACGAGCGGCGTCAGGATCGAGCCGGCCGGGTCGGCCAGGATGATCTCGACCTTGGGGTTCTTCTCCTTCAGGTACTTGCCGATGCCGGCCACCGTGCCGCCAGAGCCGACGCCAGCCACGAAAGCGTCGACCTTGCCACCTGTTTGCTCCCAGATCTCGGGGCCGGTGGTGCGGTAGTGGGCCTCGACGTTCGCCGGGTTGCCGAACTGGTTGACGTAGAAGGCCCCGGTCTCCCGGGCGATCCGCTCGGCGATGTCCTGGTAGTACTCGGGATGCCCCTTGCCGACGTCGGAGCGGGTCAGGAGCACCTCGGCGCCCATGGCCCGGAGGTGGCTGATCTTCTCGTCGCTCATCTTGTCGGGGACGACCACGGTGAGGCGGTAGCCCTTCTGGCCGGCGACGAGGGCGAGGGCGATGCCGGTGTTGCCGGCGGTGGCCTCGACGATGCGGCCGCCAGGCTTGAGCTTCCCATCCCGCTCGGCGGCCTCGATCATGGAGACAGCGATCCGGTCCTTGATCGAGTTGCCGGGGTTGAGGCACTCGAGCTTGACGAAGAGGGTGCACGGCCCGGTGTCGATCCGCTTGATCTCGAGGAGCGGGGTGTTGCCGATCATCTCGAGGATGTTGCTGTAGACCGGGGCGCGCGGGGCAGCTGGCATGGCGGTTCTCGCAGTGGCCCGGGGAGCGGGATCGCTCGCGCGGGCGGGATCGGGAGTGTACCCCGGGCCTCGTCGGGGTACCCTCCGCTCGTGCGCGAGGCCCCGGACGACGGCGGAGACAGGACGAACGATGCCAGCGGCGAGGCGAGCGGCGCAGCGGTGGTCGTTGACGAGGTCGACGGCCGCATCGAGGCGCGGTGGGCCGCGGATCGCCCGGGAAGCGGGATCAGCGTCGACTTTTCCGGGATCGCCTTCCCGAGCGGCCTGACCGCCGTCCGCGGCATGCCGCTGGTGCGGGCCTGCGGCGCGGCCGAGGCGCGGGCCGGGGCGCGGCTCGTCGACGCCACCGCGGGCCTCGGCTACGACGCGTTCCTCCTTGCCGCCGCTGGCTTCCGCGTCACCTGCGTGGAGCGCTCGCCGCTGGTGGCTCGGCTCCTCGCCGACGGCTTGCGCCGGCTGGCCGAAGAGCCAGCGCCGCTCGGCGAGGTGGCGGCGCGGATGGCGATCCTCGTCGGCGACGCCCGCCAACTGTTTGGCACGCCGGCCCTGCCGGACGCCGAGGTTTGCTACCTCGATCCCATGTATCCGCCGAAGAGGCGGGCCTCGGCCCTCCCGCCCAAAGAGATGCAGATCGTGCGGGCCGTGGTCGGGGCGGACCTCGACGCGGCTGAACTGTTTGGCGTGGCCCTGCGACACGCCCGCCGGGTGGTGGTGAAGCGCCCGCTCCACGCCGAGCCGCTTGGCCGGCCGGAGTCGACGGTGAGCGGGAAGCTGGCGCGGTTCGATCGGTATCGGGGGTGAGGCGCCGCTCTCCCGCGATAGCGGGGGAGCGGCCGAGCGTTAGCGAGGCTGAGGGGGGCGAGGACCATTCGATGGCTCGTCCGGCACGACCCGGCTGTCCATATCGCAGCTCCGCTGCGAGGGGCTTCGCTTCGCTCAGCATCTCCCCCAAGCACTGCGTGCTTGGGAGAGAGGGGCTATTCCGCCGAAGTCGTCCCGGGGCAGGCGCCGCTACAGTGCCGCCATGACCGCGCCCTGGTTCTTCGTCGACGCCCTGCCTGCCGCTGGATCGGCGTGGAGCCTGTCCCGCGAGGAAGCCAAGCATGCCACCGGCTCGAAGCGGCTCGCGGCGGGCGACGCGGTCGTCCTCTTTGACGGGGCGGGGCGGGTGGCCCAGGCGATCCTCGGTGCGGCGGAGCGAGGCCGCGACGGGGCGCTGCCGGTGGTTGTCGAGCGCATCGAGACCATCGCCCGAAGCGACGTCGCCGGACGGCGCGTGCATCTGGCGAGCGCGCTACCGAAAGGTGATCGCCTCGCCACCTTGGTCGACATGACCACGCAACTAGCCGTGGCGAGCTTCGCTCCGCTCCGTTGCGAGCGAAGCGTCGTCGCCGAGAGCGAGCACCGTGCCGAGCGGATGCGACGGATCCAGATCGAAGCCTGCAAGCAGGCCCGCTGCGCCTGGCTCCCCGAGTTGCGGGCGGAGACGGCGCCGGCCACGACCGCCCGGGCCGCCCCGCGAGGCTCGCTTCTCGTGGCCGATCCGAGCGGCGAACCGCTGGCCGCCCTCCGGGCCACGCTGCCCGCCGAGGTCAGCATCTGCATCGGCCCCGAAGGCGGCTTCACGCCAAGCGAACTCGACGCCTTCCGGGCAGCGGGTGCGACCTTCGTCAGCCTCGGGCCGACCATCCTCCGCATCGAGACGGCGGCAGTCGTGGCAGTGGCGGGGCTGCGTTAGCGACGGCGCCCGCGGTGTCGGTCAATGGAGCCTACCGGGATCGAACCGGTAACCTATGCCTTGCAAAGCAGTTTCAGGCATATGCGGCATTGCTGCATGAGGGGCCGTTCCGGACGACTGCCGACGACGTAGAACACAGCTCAGCAAGCACTTGCGGACGTGGCACGTCGCGGCATGTCGCGGCTCCTCGCAACAGGCGCCAACAACAGTTACACCACGATTTGGCCGCGGATTGGCCGCGAAGGCACGATGCTCCGTTCTGGCTGCATGCGCGGGAGGAGGCCATCGCTGTCGGTTCCCGCAGTGTCGTCAACGTCCGATCCTCCCGACGGCTGTCGAGAGAACTTGGATGGCACCCGCGATCTGCCGAGCGGCGGCCTCGAGCTCGAACAGCGCCGGGGCATCCGACGGCTGCGCTTGCTTCAGGTCCGCGACCTGCTGGAGAGCGTACGGGTTGCCACGCACGTCCCGATAGGTGATGAAGACTTGGAGGATCGGGAGATTGGCATGGCCGACGGACCCCATCGCGACATCGAAGAAGAACGGATGTGCCAGACTGACTACCGGAATGACCCGCGGGAAAAGCTGCGGATTGACTGCGGGGGGCGGGTCAAGAGTCACGTTGACATCAATCGCTGGTTGGGAGTTGAGACAGCAGAGGCCAATCTGGACAACCTGATAGGTTCTGGGGCTATGTCTGAGGAGGATCGCTAGGGCAGGCTTCGTTGATGATCTGGCGTCGAACATGGCTTCGACGACGAAGTGGGGGCACGGAGCGGTGTGCGCCCCAGATCGCAAGTAATACTTCGCGTCCATTGCCATGTGGGGAGCGAGGTGGCTAACTCCGAACTCGATGGCAACTACAACCAGACCCGGCTTGATGTCTGCTTCGTCAGCCGAGAAGCAACGAATTTTATACGGCCCCAGAGGCTTCGTTGTCGCGAGGACCTGTTGGATCCAGTCGGCACGGCTGGTGCGCCCGACTAGATCGGATATGCCGCCGTCGACCTGTCCAGAGTCGTTTACCCCGATCAGGAGAACTCCACCTCCGGAGTTCCAGAACGCGGACGCAGCCTGCGATATCTTCGGTCGCAGGTCGGCGTCCGAAACCTTGCTGCTCTTGTACTCGGTGGTCTGCGACTCGCCGACCAGTAGCTCGGATAGGGCGATGGATTCGAAATCGGGCATCATGACTACCTGAGTCGACGGGACGCCAAGCTCATGACCTTGGTTCCTCTGGGATCGTCGCGGCACCGCAGGGCGATCATTCGGTCGCTCGCGGCGGGGGATGGAACCCAAACGGCTCCTTGGGCTTGGACTTGTCGAGCCGCGGCATCTTGAGCAGGAGGACGCTGATCTGTGTGACGTGCTGTATGAGCTCGACCGGATTGCCCTCGTCGGTCTTGCCGACAAACGACACCAGCGACGGGTCCCAGAAATCCAGACCTGTAAGATGAAATACGCAGGTCTGGCCGAAGGAGACGAGACGGATCCCGACCTCGTGCTCCGCGTCTAGTTCGCTGTCGAAGGACGTGATCCAAGCCCGAAGCCTCCCCACGAACTCGCTCGCCAGATTCGGATTGGGAGGCATGCGCAGGTCTGGGAGGGGTGGAAGCCGCATGTCGAGCTTCGGGGGCAGTACGGCCTTCATCGCAGCGGACTGCGCTGCCATGATCGATTTCTCCATCGCCCGAAGCGTCTCGTGGGTCTTGGTG
>JBGAKK010000021.1:58225-64350 GCA_044224425.1 Phycisphaerales bacterium | reverse complement strand
TTGACATGTCGGCCCTGCCGCCGCGGGACACGGTGCAGCTGACGATCTACAACTCGGAGGACCTGACGCTGGTCCGGGAGACGCGGCACGTGACGGTCCGCAAGGGGCTGAACACGCTGCAGTTCTCGTGGGCCAACACGCTGATCGATCCGACGAGCGTGGAGCTCCGGTTTGTGGGCGACTCCAAGGGCCTCGAGCTGGTGGACACGCGCTACCCGCACGACCGGCCGCAGGCGCTGTACTGGACGGTCTCGTCGCCGTTCGACGGTGAGGCGGGTGTCGAGATCTCGTACTTCACAAGCGGGATCAGCTGGAGCGCGGACTACGTGGGGATCGCCGATCCGGCCGAGGGCTCGATGAGCTTCGAGGGGTTCGTGACGGTGACCAACAACTCGGGCGAGGACTACGAGGACGCCGAGGTGCGGATGGTGGTCGGCACCATCAACCTCGTTGAAAAGATCAACGATCTGGCTCAGCGCGGGCTGGTGCGTGGAACGACGGGCGGCATTCCGAACGGGAGGCCGCTCGGCGATATGCAAAAGGAAGAAGCGGAGGCGGGCAAGTCCGTCCTTCGCAGCGAGATTCGGCGGGGCGGCCCGGGCGGGCGAGCCGCCGGCAAGAAGCCCGGCGCTCCGATCATCAAGGAAGGCCTCTCGGAGTACTTCATCTTCACGGTCCCCGGTGCCGAGACGGTGAAGAACGGCTGGTCGAAGCGATTGCGGCTCTTCGAAGGCACCAAGGTCCCGGTGAAGGTGGCCTATCGCTATCGGCCGGAGGAGTACGGCGACCAACTCGTGCGGCTGTATCTCGTCCGGAACGACAAGGCGAGCACGCTCGGGGAGACACCGCTTCCGGACGGGACGGTGCGGCTCTTCCGGCGCGTGGTGGGGACCGGCAGCAAGCAGATCACGATCACGACGCCCAACGGCGCGTTCACCGCACCCGACCCGTGGGGCGCGGACGGCCTGAGTGTCGTTGCCTTCGTCACCACGAAGTACGTCCCGATCGGCCAGGAATTCGAGTTCAACCTGGGGCGCGACCCGCAAGTGATCCTCGAGCGGATCGTGCGGAAGAACTGGCGGGACGACTTCTGGTTCCTGTCGAGGGACGGGAAGCGGCTGATCTCCCCGACCAAGGGCGAGCGGATCGAGCCCGACAACGCGATGAGCGGCTGGACGGACCACGAGGGCCGGGTCGAACGTGTGCGGAACTACCGCCCCGAGCCGGTGGCGATCGAGTGGCGTTTCCCGATCGACGGGGACGTGACGGTGCGGCAGTCGCTCGGTGCTTCGCTCCACGACTTCCGGAGCCCGCTCTGGAGCGCGACAGTGGCGGCGGAGCGAGACAGAAGGAAGCTGGCGTAGAGCTGGCCCGGAAGCAGGCTCGAGCGGCAAGCAGAACAAGTCGGTCGCGACCGGCGGAGGCAACTGACGTGCGACGCGACTCCTGGCGTGCCTGGCCCTCGCCTTCTCCTCCCGCCGCGGCCGACGCCCAGCGGGTCGACATGTCCGCGTTGCCTCCGCGGAACACGGTGCAGCTGACGATCTACAACTCGGAGGACCTGACCCTGGTCCGGGAGACGCGGCACGTGACGGTCCGGAAGGGCTGAACACGCTGCAGTTCTCGTGGGCCAACACGCTGATCGACCCGACGAGCGTGGAAACCGGTTTGTGGGCGACTCCAGGGGCCTCGAAGCTCGTCGACACCGCTACCGCACGACCGGCTACCGCCGCAGGCGGCATGTACTGGAACGTGAGGTCGCCGTTCGACGGTGAGGCGGCGGTCGAGATCTCGTACTTCACCGGCAGGATCGACCTGGAGCGCCGACTATGTCGGGATCGCGGATCCAAGCGAGGGCTCGATGGCCTTCGACGGGTACGTCACGGTCACCAACCACTCGGGGGAGGACTACGCCGACGCCCAGATTCGGATCGTGGTCGGCACGGTGAACCTGGTCGAACGGATCGAGGATCTCTCCCACGCGGCAGCTCCGGTTCAAAGGCGGCCACGGAAGCCGAGCTCCATCTTTCCTGGGAATGCCGCGCGACAAGGACATCTCGCCCGGTTGGAGGAGGCGGTCGACAAGGCAAGGCTTCGCGCCGAAGGAGATCGTGAAGGAAGGCCTCTCGGAGTACTTCATCTTCACGGTCCCCGGTACCGAGACGGTGAAGAACGGCTGGTCAAGCAACTGCGCGCTTCGGCTCCAAGGTCCCAGAGAAGGAGGCCTATCGCTGAAGGAGTACGGCGACCAGCTCTCGGCTCTATCTCGTCGGCACGACCAGAAGACGGTGAAGAACGGCTGGTCGAAGCGCCTCCGGCTCTTCGAGGGGACCAAGGTCCCGGTGAAGGTGGCCTACCGCTATCGGCCCGAGGAGTACGGCGACCAGCTCGTGCGGCTCTATCTCGTCCGGAACGACCAGGCGAGCACGCTCGGCGACTCGCCGCTCCCGGACGGCGCGGTGCGGCTCTTCCGCACCTCGATGGCGGCAAGGGCGACGGCCTCGGCGTGACGGCCTTCGTCACCACGAAGTACGTCCCGATCGGCCAGGAATTCGAGTTCAACCTGGGGCGCGACCCGCAAGTGATCCTCGAGCGGATCGTGCGGAAGAACTGGCGGGACGACTTCTGGTTCCTGTCGAAGGACGGGAAGCGGCTGATCAGCCCCACGAAGGGCGAGCGGATCGAGCCGGACAACGCGATGAGCGGCTGGACCAGCCACGAGGGCCGCGTCGAGCGGGTGCGGAACTACCGCTCGGACCCGGTGGCGATCGAATGGCGATTCCCGCTCGACGGGGACGTGACGGTGCGTCAGTCGCTCGGTGCTTCGCTCCACGACTTCCGGAGCCCGCTCTGGAGCGCAACCGTGGCGCCGGGGGAAACCAAGGAGCTGGCGTGGGAACTGGCTCGCAAGGAAGGCTCGAACGCCAAGCAGAACAAGGTCGAATTGGCGACCGGCGGGAGCAACTGACGTGACTCGATTCCTCGCGTGCGTTGGGGTTGGTCCTCCGCCGCGGTCGCCCGCCCAGCAGATCGGGGACCGGCAGCAAGCAGATCACGATCACGACGCCCAACGGCGCGTTCACCGCACCCGACCCGTGGGGCGCGGACGGCCTGAGTGTCGTTGCCTTCGTCACCACGAAGTACGTCCCGATCGGCCAGGAATTCGAGTTCAACCTGGGGCGCGACCCGCAGGTGATCCTGGAGCGGATCGTGCGGAAGAACTGGCGGGACGACTTCTGGTTCCTGTCGAAGGACGGGAAGCGGCTGATCTCCCCGACCAAGGGCGAGCGGATCGAGCCCGACAACGCGATGAGCGGCTGGACCGACCACGAGGGCCGGGTCGAACGTGTGCGGAACTACCGCCCCGAGCCGGTGGCGATCGAGTGGCGTTTCCCGATCGACGGGGACGTGACGGTGCGGCAGTCGCTCGGTGCTTCGCTCCACGACTTCCGGAGCCCGCTCTGGAGCGCGACGGTGGCGCCGGGCGAGACGAAGGAGCTGGCGTGGGAGCTGGCCCGGAAGCAGGGCTCGAGCGCCAAGCAGAACAAGGTCGAGCTCGCGACCGGCGGAGGCAACTGACGTGCGACGACTCCTGGCGTGCTTGGCCCTCGGCCTCTCGTCCGCGGCGGCGGAGGCCCAGCAGATCGACATGTCGGCCTTGCCGCCGCGGGAGTCGGTGCAGCTCACGATCTACAACTCGGCCGACCTGACCCTGGTCCGGGAGACGCGGCACGTGACGGTCCGGAAGGGGCTGAACACGCTGCAGTTCTCGTGGGCCAACACGCTGATCGACCCGACCAGCGTGCGCATCGAGTTCCCGAAGGGGCCGGCGGGACTCGAACTCACCGACACCGTCTATCCGCACGCGCGACCCGAGGTCCTCTACTGGAACGTGAGGTCCGAGGCGGACGGGGAGGCGGCGGTCGCGATCAGCTACTTCACGAGCGGCATCACCTGGAGCGCCGACTATGTCGGCATCGCCGATCCGGCCGAGGGCTCGATGGCCTTCGACGGCTACGTCACGGTCACCAACCACTCGGGGGAGGACTACGCCGACGCCCAGATTCGGCTCGTGGTCGGCACGGTGAACCTGGTCGAACGGATCGAGGATCTCTCCCGCACCCGGCAGCTCCGGTTCAAAGGCGCGGCGACGGAAGCCGAGAACAAGCCGCAGGATCCTGGGAATGCCCGCGACGAAGGCCGTCTCGCCCGGTTGGAGGAGGCGGTCGACAAGGCCGGCTTCGCGCCCGACCCGGTGGCGATCGAGTGGCGTTTCCCGATCGACGGGGACGTGACGGTGCGTCAGTCGCTGGGTGCCTCGCTCCACGACTTCCGGAGCCCGCTCTGGAACGCGACCGTGGCGCCGGGCGAGACGAAGGAGCTGGCGTGGGAGCTGGCCCGGAAGCAGGGCTCGAGCGCCAAGCAGAACAAGGTCGAGCTCGCCAACTGACCAGGGTCACTCGCCGAGGAGCCGAGCCGTCGCCTCGTGGTAGAGCTCCCGCTGGAGATCCGGCGGGAGGTGGAAGCCGCGCAACGGCGGAGCATCCTCCGGCGTGTGCCGAGCCGGATCGACCATCGCCAGGTCGGGGTCGCTGATCGGCGACTCCATCTCGCCTTGGCCTTCCCATAGCATGCGGAGGGCCCAGTAGCGGCTCGCGTAGAGGTCGAAGGCCGACTCCGCGCTATGGGCCTTGGCCTGCATCTCCGTCTTGCCCTCGCTCGACGCGAGGTGCTCATCGGCGGTGACGATGTCCGACCCGAAGAGGATGCGGCCGCGATGCCGGCGGAGGAACTCGATCACCTCGTCTCGCGAGTGCCGCGAGAGCTCGCGCACCATCCACTTGGTGGCGCTCGCGTCGAGGTGCAGGTTCGGGTGGCGACCGAGCAGGCCGGTCAGGAAGGCGAGGTCCTCCGGCCAGCCGCCGAAGTGGGCCACGATCCAGGGGCGATCGCGGAAGCGTTCAACCATCCGCTCCAGCGGCTCGTAGTGACTGCGCTTCGTCCCGTAGCGGCTCGCGTCGCGATATCGAGTCGCGAACCAGGTGTCGGGATCGGCGATGTGGGTGAGGAAGGTCATCCCCAGCGACGCCGCGAGCTCCATCGCCTTGATGCGGTCGGGTGAGTCAAGGGCGAAGCGGCTGGGGTCGCCACTCTCGGCGGTGAAGTCGATGAGGCGGGGGGCCTGCCAGAACTTCACGATGCGGGCCCCGAGCGCATGGAAGCGGCGGATCGCCTCGAGGAACCCGGCCCCGTGGGCGTGCACCCGGTCCTTGCTGGCCCAATCGGGCACCGCGATGAAGCGGATCCGGTCGCCGAGGATCTCCCGGATGTTCTCGACCTGCTGCAGCGAGGTCATGGACCAGACGCGGCCGATTCCGTAGAGGTCCATCGCCTCGCGCATGATCGGCGCTGCCTTCACCCCGTTCACGTGGGTGTGGGCGTCGAGGATGGGGTAGGGGAGGCGCGGGAAGCTCGCGGCCTCGGCGCGGTAGTCGAAGCCGAACCGGTTCGATGCATTCAGGAAGCGGCCGGCGCGGGGGCGAAGCTCAAGCGCGGTCATCGGGCCGATGGTAGCACTCCGGGTGGGGAGGGCTCCAAGCGGTGGCTCATCGCGGCTCGCGCCGCTTGGGCAGCCGCGGCAGGCTGGCATGGCCGTTCGACTTGCCATTCGGGCGACCCGCGGCGTGCCCGTTGGTGTGGCCGTTGGCCTTGCCGTTGGTGTGCCCGTTCAGGTGGCCGTTGGCGTGGCCGTTCGCTTCGGGTGCCCGCAGGGGGGACGGCGCCTCGCGGCCGGGGATCACGAGGGGCGCGGCGGCGGGGACCTGGAGCACCGCGCCACTATGGACGAGCCCGATGTAGAGCTCGCAGTTCCCTTCGACGTCGAGGTGGCGGGTCAGCTCGCAGTCGAGCCAGGACATCGCCTTGAGGAGGATCGGAGCGCCACCCGGTGACAGCTTGGTGGGCAGGCCCAGGAAGGGGTCGAGCGGATCGCGTCGCTCCACTTCGAACATCCGACGAAGGACGCGGTCCTCGTGACCCAACTGGCAGAGGGCGAAGCGACGCGAATCGCGGATGACCGGGCTGAGCGGTTGCCCCTTCTCGATCGCGACCACCACCATGGGCGG
>JBGAKK010000021.1:0-58208 GCA_044224425.1 Phycisphaerales bacterium | reverse complement strand
CACCATGGGCGGGCCGCTCGAGACCTGCTGCACCCAGCGGGCGAGGACGCCGCCGCGGGATTCGCCATAGGCGGCGGTCAGGATGAAGGAGCCGGCCGGGATGAGGGCGAGGGCGTCCGCCCTCGAGCCGCCTGACGCTTCGGGGGCGGCCTCGAAGCCGGGGCGCGGTGGCGTCGTCTCACGCTGCGTCCCTTCCGGTCGCTGCGCGCTCGACGGCGCCTTTCCATCTCTCGTCGGTTCGCGTGCGGGCATCGGTTACGGCCGTGGTTCGGACCGTGGGGTGCCCAAGGACAGCCCCCACCTTTCCACAGAGTCCCCCTCCCGAATGCAGGATCTCTGTGGATAAATCCCTAACCCCAGAATATTGGCACGCTTAGTGGCACCCGGCAAGGCGACAAGCAGGACTTCAGCGCGAGAATCTCGTTCAAGTGGTGGCCGGGATGGGGCAAAGTGTTGAAAGGTGGGGCAGTGTGTTGTATTGTGACGCCGTCAGACCAGAGGTGACGCTTGCTCTTCCTCGGCGAGTACGAGCATTCGCTGGATCCTAAGCAGCGGCTCGCGATTCCCGCGGAGCTCCGAGACGTCCTGAAGCCCGAGCTGCATGGCGAGGCCTTCATTGCGGTCCCGGGAGCGAACGGCAGCCTCTGGCTCTGGCCCGAGAAGACCTTTCAGGAGCTTTCATCGGCCCTGGGGGGCTCCCTTCTTGGGGACGAGGACATGCAGCAGTTCGAGCGGCACATCTATTCGCAGGCCGCTCGGCTGCCGATCGATGCGGCGGGTCGGGTGAGGGTTCCAGACCGGTTGTTGCAGGCATTTGGCCTCTCCGGGAGTGTGATGATCCTTGGTGTTCGGGACCATCTGGAACTCTGCGAACCGACGGCTTGGCGGGCGGAGCGTGACCGCGTCCAGCCTTCCCAAGCCGAGATCTGGCGACGGGCGAGGCAGACCCTCGCGGATCGCCGCCGCACCGAGACTGGCAAGTAAACGCGGCTGAGCCCCACCGGGTTCCGTTGCGATTCGCAGTTCATCGCCCGCACCGACGCCACGGACCGGCATCGGCCAACGGGCAGGGAGCACTGGGCAACCAGTGCGGACGCCGGGGCTCTGGACTCGCCAAGGATGGCGGGAACACGGCTCCTCGCGACGGAGTGAGCGACCGCCGCGCGTCCGGATCCTGCTCAGGATCACTCCCGATCACGCGACCGGGTCCAAGGACGGACCTGGGCACGGATCATCGCGGCACGGGACGCTGCAACGATCCGCGCGGAACGATCTCGGGCCCCGCCATCCTCGACGATGGCGGGGTCCTTTTCGTTGGGCTTTGATGGTGGCCGGGAGCCGACGGTCGTACGGGAACTCAGGTGGCTTCGCCAGCCGGACGGATGGTGCCGACGATCTGGGGCTGGGCTGCCTCGGCAGCCAGGATCTGCTCGGCCACCTCGCGGCGGTGGACATCGACTTCCCGCGGGAACTCGAACGCCAAGCGAACCCGGTCCCCCTTGATCGTGGCCACCCGGACGATGCCGATCGGCGCAGCGGGATTCCCGATGATGACTTCTTCGCCTTCCCGACGGGTGATGACCAGCATCGCCTAGGGCCTCCTGCCTGATCGACCTCGCGTTCGTGCGAAGGGCGTGCGCCGACTCGTCGTGGGGCGGCCAAGGCGCCACCCGACCCGATTCGATTCCGACCACAGACTAGCCGACCATCGGAGCCCGGGGAAGCAAAAAGCAAACGCCGGGGCAATCGGCCGTCAGTCGACCGCGATGACCGCCGTCACCTCGGGGAGGCGATCGCGCAGGTTCCGCTCGATGCCGGTCTGGAGGGTGATCGAGCTCGACGGGCATCCCACGCACGCCCCGCAGAAGCGGACCTTGACCAGGCCCTCCGCGGTCACCTCGACCAGCTCGATGTCGCCCCCATCCTCTTGGACGGCGGGGCGGATCAGGGCCAGAACGGCCTCCACCCGGGCCACCATGCCCGCCTCGCCCTTGGACGGGGCGTCCGCCCGGGGCTTGGGGGCCGGGCTCGAGTCGCCGGGGGAGGCGATGGGGAGGCGGTGGTTCGAGGAGGTCATCCGAAGCGAGTCTCCAGCTTGATAATACGGATCGCCCCGTGTTGAGCAACCGCTACCCTCTACCGCGCGTCGAACGACCTTCCACCACTCGTTTCCGGTCCTTCCCCTCGATGGCTCGTACCCTCCCCCTCACGGTGGCCGTGGCCGCTGCATCGATCCTCGCCTTGACCCTGCTTCCGGGCTGTGCTGGCCCGGCCAAGGTCGAGGATCCGCTCAAGACCTTGGCCACCCCCGAACTCCCCGGCCGCGACTACATCGCGGCGATGACCACCGCCGATCGGAGCCCGGACGACGAGGCCTACGTCCAGGCCCTGCGGCACCTCGTGGTCTCCTCGAACTACGTGGTGGAGGCCCGCCGGGCTGCCTATTCCCGCCTCTACGAGCACCATCGGGACAAGCTCAAGGCGACGCTTGACCTCAACCTCCCCAAGCTCGACGCCTACGAGTGGCGTCGCGAGATCTGTGAGCGGATCGGCGAGGACAACTGGAAGGAGATGACGCCGACCCTCATCCGGGCTTGGGCCATCTTCGTGCCGGCGTGGGCCCAGCTCACCAAGGACCGGCCGGAGCGGCTGGCGTTGGTCGCCATGTATGGCGAGGACCACCTCGTCGACGTCCTGGTCGAGCAGATGGCCAAGGCCAACCCGGTCACCCAAGCCAACCTGCGGGCCCGGTGCTGGGAACTCCTCCTCCTCGAAGGCCAGGAGGATCGCCTGCGGGCGAGCCTCGCCAGCGAGGCCGCGATCGGCAAGGACGCCATGATGCTCGACATTCGGGCCGGCGTCGTCGAACTGGGCATCTTGCCTCGCACCCGCGAGGAGATCGTCTGGGTCCGATCGCTTCGCCAGCCGGAGAACCAGGCGTCCTGGGATGCGGCCAAGGCTGCCGTCGCGAAGCTCCCCGAGGCCCGCCGGGCGACCCTCGAGCTGCGCGACCTGCCGGTCCTCGTGGCGGTCGCCGCGCGGCACCCGGAGTGGATGACGGCGAGCGACGCGGAGCTCGACAGCGAGATCCTGTCCCGCACCGGCGGCGCCGATCGGCGGGTGACGAGCCCCGACTTCGAAGGCTACAACGGCGAGTACAGCGAGCGCTTCACCATCAACCAGCCGAAGCTCACCTGGGGCGATCGGGCGGCGATGCTCCTCGCTCTCGATGCCTTCACCGTGCCCGAGCTTCGCCGCCATCTCTTCGAGGCCGCCGATCGCGATCTGGGGGACAAGGGCGCCGAGCATGGCGGGCTGATCGACGTCGACTCGAAGGGCCGCTTCTAGCTCGTCGAGTACCCGAGCGTCACCCGCGGGAACGATGTCCGCTACGAGGCGCCCGAGGCGTTGATGGCCTCGCTCTACACCGGGCTCTTCCACGTCCACTTCCACTGCCAGGCTTACGACGGCCATCGCTACGCGGGCCCCCACATGGGCGACTTCCAGTTCGCCAACGCCAACCGGAAGAACTGCCTCGTCTTCACCTTCCTCAACGACCAGACGCTGAACGTCGACTTCTACCGCCATGGGCCGGTGGTGGTCGACCTCGGCACCATCAAGCGGCCGTGACTCCGTGCAGCTGGTCGTCGTCATCCTCGTAGCGACGGTGCTCCTCGAGGCCCGGGCGCCGAGCGACATGCCGGTGCGCCCGTGGTGGGCGCTGGCGGCGGCGGTCCTGCCGGCAGCCCTCGCCGTGGCGTGGCAGGCGATCCTCGTCCGTCGCGCCCTCCGGGCCCTCGACGCGGGGCAGGGCCGCGGGCTCCGCCTTGCCGACCGTGCCGAGCGGGCCATGCGGCACGTCGGCTGGTGGGCGGTGGCCGGCCTCGCGGGGGCAACCGTCGGTTGCCGCTGGCTGGCGGCGGTGCGGAGCGTGATTGGCGACTGGCCGGCGATCGACGAGGCGATCGCGTTACTCCCCGGTTTCCTCGCCATGACCGCGTCGTGGTGGGTGCACGAGCCGCTCGAACGACGCATCCGCGACGCGGCGCTCGTCCGCCGCCTGGACGAAGGGATGCCGATCCCGCCCGCCCCCACGCGGCTCGCCTTCACCCTTTCCCGCGTGCGGACCAACCTGCTCCTCCTGATCGCGCCCCTTCTTACGGTGCTGGCGATCGGCGAGTCGCTCGCCCCGCTGGTCCGTCGTTGGGTCGGCGAGCAGGCGGCGCTGAGCGCGAACGAGGCGACGACCCTTGTCGCTGCGGCCCTCGTCTACGTGGTGAGCCCCTGGATCGCGCGGCTCGTCCTCGCCCTCCGGCCGCTCCCGCCGGGCGAGCTGCGGAGCGACCTGCTCGAGGTCTGCCGCCTGGCCGGGGTCAAGGTCCGCGAGATCCTCTATTGGGACACGCACCATGCGATGGTGAACGGGGCGGTGATGGGTGTGGTCGCCCCGGTCCGCTACGTGATGCTGACCGACGCCCTGCTCGAACTCCTGCCGCGCGACGAGTTGCGGGCGGTCATGGCCCACGAGATCGGGCACGTGCGGCGCCACCACCTGCCGTGGATGGTGCTGACGCTCCTCGCCCTCCTGAGCGTCGCGAGCCTGGTCGTCGGTTGGCCGCTCGAGGCCCTCTACCGTTGGCTGGCCCGGAACGGGACGAGCGAGGCGAACCTGCGGGCCATCGTGCCGTGGCTCGACTACGGTTCGGCGGTCGCCGCCGGGCTGCTGGCCTTGCTGGCCTTCGGCTGGGTCTCGCGGCGGTTCGAGCGACAGGCGGACACCTTTGCCGTCCAGCACCTCTCCGAGTCGGCGGGCTCGCCCGATGTCACGCCCGGCGCCGTCGCGGCCATGGCCGGGGCCCTCGGCAGCGTGGCTCGTTTCGCCGGTGTCGACCCCCAGCGGCCGTCGTGGCGCCACGGCTCGATCCGCTGGCGGCAGGACTACCTGGTCACGCTCGCCGGGCGGAGCGTCGAGGGATTGCCGATCGACCGGCAGATCCGACGCTTGAAATGGCTGGCCTTGGCCGGCGTCGGGCTCTTGGTCTGGCAGATCTCCGCCGACCTCCTCGCTCCGTACGATGTGCCGGACGCGGGGCCGACGATCGGTGCCGCCCACGCTCGAGCGACCAATTCGGAGCCGCCATGCGCTTCGTGAAGATGCACGGGATCGGGAACGACTACGTCTACGTCGACGCTTTCCGCGAGCGGGTCGACGATCCGCCGGCCTTGGCTCGCCTGGTGAGCGATCGCCACACCGGCGTGGGCAGCGACGGGCTCATCCTGGTCGCCCCGCCGAGCCAAGGGGTCGAGGCCGACGTTCGAATGCGGATGTTCAACGCCGACGGCAGCGAGAGCGAGATGTGCGGGAACGGCGTCCGCTGCGTCGCCAAGTTCGCCATCGATCGCGGCCTGGCCCGGGCCAACCCGTTGCGGGTCGAGACCGGCCGCGGGGTCCTCTCGATCGCCTGGGATCTCGCGACCGACGGCACGGTCTCCGAGGCCACGGTCGACATGGGCGAACCGATCCTCGAGGCGGGCCGGATCCCGGCTTCGATCCCGGGCATCGCCCCCGGCTCCCGCGTGGTCGCCCATCGCGTGCGGCTCGAGGAGCTCGTGCCCGGCGACCTGCGGTGGGCCGCCGATGCAGGCTTCGAGCCGGCCATGACGCTCGTCTCGATGGGGAACCCGCACGTCGTCTTCTTCGTCCGCGACGCGGCGGCGGTGCCGCTCGAGCGGATCGGTCCCTCGATCGAGCGGCACGCCTGGTTCCCGCGACGCATCAACGTCCACGTGGTCGAGGTCGTCGCGCCGGGCGAAGTCATCATGCGAACCTGGGAGCGGGGGAGCGGCATCACGCTGGCCTGCGGGACGGGGGCCAGCGCCGTCTGCGTGGCGGGCGTCCTGGCCGGGAAGTCGGCGACCTCGATCGAGGCCCACCTCCCGGGTGGCGACCTCCGGCTCCGCTGGGACGGCGACGGGCACTCCGTCCTCATGACCGGCCCGGCGACCGAGGTCTACGAAGGGACGCTGGCTCCGTCGTTCCTGGCCGCGATGGCTCCGATCGCGAGCAGCGGGGGACACCCGCGGTGACCCGCCTCGACGCAGTCGAAGCGCGGCTGGCCTCGCTCCTCGCCGGGCAAGCCGACGCCATGTACGCCGACATCGAGCGCTATGTGGCGATCCCCACCGGCGGGGCCCATCAGCCGGGGCTCGACGAGCTGCGCGGGCTGCTGTGCGACCGGTTAGGCCGCATCGGAGCGGCGGTGCGACTCGTTCCGGGCGACGAGCGGCCGGCCTGGCTCGACCTGCCGCACGAGCGCTCCGAGGCCGGGTCGCGGCCGGTGCCGCCGACGGCGATCGCCTCGCGCCTCGCGGGGCAGGGGCCGCGCGTGCTCCTGGCCGGCCACCTCGACACGGTGCACGACCCGAACGGGCCGTTCCGCCGCCTGACCCGGGAGAGCGACCGCATCGCCCGCGGCCCGGGCGCCGTCGACATGAAGGGCGGCATCGTCCTCGCCTGCCACGCCCTCGAGGCCCTCGCCGAGTGCGGCGTCCCGCTCCGCTTCTCCTTCCTCCTGAATAGCGACGAGGAGACCGGCTCGTTCCACTCGGCCCGAGCCATCGAAGAGGCCGGCCGCCGCCACGACGTCGGGCTCGCCCTCGAGCCCGCCGGCGAGGGCGGTTCGTTAGTCGTGGCCCGCATGGGCAGCGGCCACTTCCGGATCGACTGCACCGGGCGCACCGCCCACGCCGGTCGCGACTACGCCAAGGGTGTCAGCGCCGTGCGGGCCCTGGCCCGGGCCATCCTCGACGCCGAGGCGGCCAGCGATCCGGCCGCGGGACGCATCGTGAACATCGGCCCGCTCGAGGGCGGCCACGTCTCGAACGCGGTGCCCGACAAGGCCAGCGCCTGGGGCAACGTGCGCTTCGCCGACCCTGCCGCGATGGACGACCTGGCCCGGCGGCTCGACGCCCTGGCCACGCCGGAAGACGCCTTGCCCGGCGTCCGCGTGCGACGGGCCTTCGCCCGGGCCGCCAAACCGCTGACGCCGGCGGTCGATTCGCTGGCCCACGCCATCCGCGGCGCCGCCGAAGACCTCGGCCAACAGCTGCCCTTCACGACCTCGGGCGGCGTGTGCGACGGGAACATCCTGCACTCGGTCGGACTGCCCACGCTGGACACGCTCGGCATCCGCGGCGGCCACCTCCACCGGCCCGACGAGTACATCGAGATCCCGAGCATCGTGGAACGGGCCCAGTTGTTGGCGGTGGTCCTGGCCCGGCTGGCGAGCGGGCGGATCGCGGTCAGCTCCGGGCCACGCTCCTGACGGCGAGCGCGTCGATCGTCCGCTGCAGGCCCACGAACGCCAGCACCAGGGCCCCCACGACGATCCGCGTCCACCACGAGCTGAGCGTGCCCTCGAAGGTGATGATGGTCTGGATCAGGCCGAGGATGAGGACGCCCATGAGCGTCCCGACCACCGAGCCCGCGCCGCCCGAGAGGAGCGTGCCGCCGATCACCACCGCGGCGATGGCGTCGAGTTCGAGCCCCTTGCAAGCGGTTGGATCGCCCGCCTGCTGATAGAGGGCGAAGGCGACGCCGGCCAGGGCGCTCAGGAGGCCGGCCAGGCCATAGACGGCGACCCGGGTGGGGGCGACCGGCAATCCCATCAGGGTGGCAGCGTGCTCGTCGTCGCCGATCGCGTAGACGCTGCGCCCGAACGGGGTCTGCCGCAGCGTCCACCAGGCGAGGCCGAAGACGATGGCCGCAGCGACCACGGTGCAGGGGATGAGGACGCCGCGCCCGAGCGGCAGGGTGAAGGAGAGGCGGTCGTTCAGCACGTCGGCGACGAAGGCATGCTTGATGCCGAGCGACTGCGGATGCACGGCGAAGGCCAGGCCGCGGGCCAGGAACATGCCGGCCAAGGTGACCAGGAAGGCAGGCAGTTCGAAAAGCCGGATCAGAAGCCCCTGGGCGAGCCCAAACAGGAGGCCGACCAGGAGGACGAGGGCGATGGCCGCCAAGGGGTGCAGGCCGGCGCTCTCGACGAGCCGGGCCAGGATGACGCTCGAGAGGGCCATCACCGCCCCGACCGAGAGGTCGATGCCGCCGGAGAGGATCACGCCGGTGGCCCCGACCGCGGCGATGGCCAGGAAGGCGTTGTCGACGAGGAGGTTCCGCACCACCGCCCAGGAGGCGAACGAGTCGTAGCGCAGGGCACCGACCAGGAAGGCGAGCACGAGGACCGCGGCCGTCGCCACGAGAGGCAGGTCGCGGGGGCCGAGGGGCAGGCGGCTGAGGAGCCTCACGCCGTCCCCCGGCGGGCCGCGGCCCGGAGGAGGCTGGCGACGCGGGAGCGGAGGGCGGGCGATTGGAGGAGGCAGACGGCGAGGACCACCGCGGCCTTCGGGGCGGGAGCGATCTCGGCGCTCACGTCGAGCATGTAGAGAAGCTTGGTCAGCGTCTGCATGAGGAGGGCGCCGACGATCGAGCCGAGGATGGTGAAGCGCCCGCCGGTGAGGGCCGTCCCGCCGATCACGACGGCCAGGATGGCGTCGAGTTCGAGGAGTTGCCCCGCGTTGTTGGCGTCGGCGGCGCGGATGTAGGCGCAGTCGATGAGCCCGACCACGCCGGCGCAGAGCCCGCAGGCCGCGTAGACCAGGATGGTCACCCCTCGAGCCGGGACGCCGGCCAGGCGTGCCGCCGTCGGGTTGTCGCCGACCGCCTCGATGAAGAGCCCGATCGTGGTGCCTCGCGTGGCGAGCCCGGCCGCGATGGCCATCGCCGCTAACAGCGTTACCGTCGCCGGCAGGCCGAGCAGGGCGCCGTTCCCGAGGTAGACGAGGCTTGGGTTCGAGACCGTCACGATGAGGCCATCGGTCACCAGTTGGGCGATCCCGCGGCCGGCCACCATGAGGACGAGGGTGGCGACGATGGGCTGCAAGCGGAGGAAGGTGACCAGAAACCCGTTCCACAGACCGGCGGCGATGGCCACGAGGAGCGCGGCGGCCACGGCGAAGGGGGCGGGCCACGGAGGGCGGCCTCCGTCGGCGGAAGCGAGGGTGGCGACCACCGCGGCGGACATGGCCACCACCGCACCGACCGAGAGGTCGACGCCTCCGGTGGCGATGACCAGGGTCATGCCGATGGCCACGATGGCCACCTTCGAGCCGTGGTTGAGGATGTCGATCGGCGTGCCGAAGAAGCGACCGTCGCGGACCTCGATCGAGAGGAAGCCGGGGGCGAAGATCGCTCCTGCCACGAGCATGGCGAGGAGGGCGAGAAGCGGCCAGCGGAGCTGGCGGAGCGTTGCGCGGACCTCAGCCACGGCCGTCCTCGCTCTCGTGGGCCGCGATCGCCGCCAGCATGGCCTGCGGCGTCACGCTCTCGCCGGCCAGCGTGGCCACGCTGCGCCGGTCGCGGAGGACGATCACCTGGCCCGAGAGGCGGACCAGCTCTTCGAGCTCGGAACTCACCACCACGAGGGCCAGCCCGCGGCCGCGGAGATCCTCGACCAGGCGAATGACCTCCTCCTTGGCTCCGACATCGATGCCGCGGGTCGGCTCGTCGAGAAGAAGGAGGCGCGGCTCGATGGCCAGCCAGCGGGCCAGGAGGGCCTTCTGCTGGTTGCCGCCCGAGAGCTCGCGGATGGGGACATCGGCGTGCGGGGCCTTGATCCGCAGGGCCGCGAGGAAGCGGCCGGCGAGGGCATCCTGTTGGCTGCGCGAGAGCCGCTTGGCCACGCCGCGGCGGGCCTCGACGGCGAGCAGGATGTTCTCGCGGATCGAGAGGTTGGGCAGGATCCCGTCCGACTTCCTGCTCTCGGGGAGGAGGGCGATCCCCAGCCGCATCGCGTCGCGCGGATGCCGCGGGCGGTAGGCCCGGCCCGCGAAGCGCATGCTGCCGGCATCGATCGGGTCGGCGCCGAAGATGGCCCGCACGGTCTCGGTGCGTCCCGAGCCGAGCAGGCCGGCCAGGCCTAACGACTGGCCCGGGCCCACGGCGAGGTCGACCGCCGCCAGGCCGCCGCGGCGGGCCAGCCCACGGGCCTCCAGGATCGGCTCGCCCCCGGAGCCCTGCCCGGGTCGGGTCGCCTCGGCCGCGGCGAGGTCGACCGGTCGCCCGACCATCAGGCTGACCAGTTCGCGGCGCGGGAGGTCGGCGGTGGGCCGCGTGCCGACCAGCCGGCCGTCGCGGAGGACCGTGATCCGGTCGGCCAGGGCGTACACCTGGTCGAGGAAGTGGGTGACGAAGAGGATGGCCAGTCCGCCGTCCCGCAGCCGGCGGAGGACCTCAAACAGTTGCCGCACCTCGTCGTCGTCGAGGCTCGAGGTCGGCTCGTCGAGGACGAGGAGCTTGGCCTCGACGTCGAGGGCCCGGGCGATGGCCACCAGCTGTTGGACGGCGATCGAGCAGGTGGAGAGCTCGCGACGGACCTCGATGGCCAGGCCCAGCCGGGCCAGGGCCGTCTCGGCTCGGGCCCGCACCGCCTTCCAGCGGATGGACCAAGGCAACCAGCGGCGGGTCGGCTCGCGGCCGAGGCAGATGTTCTCGGCGATGGAGGCATGGCCGATCAGGTGCACCTCCTGGTGCACGCAACTGATCCCCAACTCCTCCGCCTCGCGCGGCGAGCGCGGCTCGACCGGCCGGCCGGCGAGCTCGACGACCCCGGCGTCGCGGCGATGGACGGCGGTCAGGCACTTGATGAGCGTGCTCTTGCCCGCCCCGTTCTCGCCCATCAGGGCGTGGATCTCGCCGCCCCGCAGCTCGATGTCCACCGCGTCGAGGGCATGCACGGCCTCGAAGCGCTTGCTCAGCCCCCGCCCCACGACGATCGGCGCGGAGGTCGATGGCGTCGGGCGATGGTCGTCGGCGGCGTCCGGCACGATCGCTCAGTAGACGCGCTTGGGGAGTTCCTGGGCCGCGGTCGCCTGGCCGTAGACCTTGGCCGGCGTGACGATCCGCTTGGGCAGCGGCTTCTTCGCCGCCACGGCCTCGACCGCGTCAAACAGCTGCGGCCCGAGCAGCGGGCTGCACTCGACGGTGCAGTTGAGCTTGCCGGCGACCATGGCCTCGAAGGCCGCCTTCACGGCGTCGACGGAGACGATCGTGATGTCGACGCCGGGCTTCCTGCCGGCTTCTTCGATAGCCTGGATGGCCCCGATGGCCATGTCGTCGTTGTGGGCATAGAGGGCGGTGATCGACTTGCCTTCCGGGCTCTTCAGGAAGGTCTCCATCACTTCGCGGCCCTTGGCCCGGGTGAACTCGCCGGACTGGCTCTTCGCGATGGTGATGCCCGGGTGGCCCTTGATCGCCTCCTCGAAGCCCTTCTTGCGATCGATGGCCGGCGCCGAGCCGGGCGTCCCTTGCAGCTCGGCGACCACGGCCTTGCCGCCGGTCGCCTCCACCAGCCACGTGCCGGCCTGGCGGCCTTCCTCGACGAAATCGGCCCCTATGAAGGTGACGAAGAGCGAGTCGTCGCTCACGTCGACCGCCCGGTCGGTGAGGATCACCGGGATGCCGGCGGCCTTGATCTCCTTGAGGACCGGCTCCCAACCGGTCTCGACCACCGGCGAGAATGCGATCACGTCGACGCCCTTGGCCACGAAGGTGCGGAGGGCCTTGATCTGGTTCTCCTGCTTCTGCTGGGCGTCGGAGAAGATCAGCTCGACGCCGCGCTTGGCCGCTTCGGCCTTGATCGACTCGGTGTTGGCCTTGCGCCAGTCGCTCTCGGCCCCGATCTGGGCGAAGCCGACGCGGAGCTTCTTGCCTCCCGCGGCGGGGGACGTCTGCGGACCGGCGGCAGCCATGCCGATGGCGGCGGCAGCGAGGGCGGAGAGGGCGAGCGAGGCGAGGGCGGTGCGGCGGCGAAGGAGCGGCATGGTGCGGTCCTTGGAGTGGTGCGGAGGAGCGGCGCGGGGAGCCTTAGCGGGCGGATTCCGCGGCCGGGAGAGCATACAGCGTCACGCTGCACGGCGCGACCCGCAGCGAGGTCCCGAGGCTCTCGACCTTCGATTCGACGATGGCGATGGGCCGCTCGCCGTCCGGGTCGTTGAACGCCAGCGGGTCGGGATGGGCGATCTCCCATCGCGTGCCCGTGCCGGCCAAGGTGGCCCCGCGGAGGTCGAGGGCGATCTCCTGGGGGCTGGTGCTCGGGTTCACGATGGCGATGGTCAGGGTGCGGCGATCGGGCGTCCACGCTGCCAGGGCATCGATGGTGGGGGTCGTCTCGGTGGCGCAGGGCAGCGTCCCGAAGCGATGGCGGTAGAGCTTCAGGACGAGGCCGGTCGACTCGAGGGCGGCATTGGTGCGGCTCGTCTTGATGGCCCCGATGACGTTCACCGTCTGGGCGTAGTTGGCCATGAAGAAGAGGTCGCTGTTGCGGCCGAACTCGTGGAGGGCCGCGGCGCAGCCGAGGGCGTCCTTCATGAAGTAGCGGGTGCCCAACTCGCCAAACACCTCGGGGCCGTACCAGTAGTTCCACTCGTCCTGCACGAGGCGGATGTCGCGGCCCGCGAGGCTGGGGAGCTCTCGGCGGTAGCGGCGGTGCTCGCGGGCGATGGTGGCCAGCGACTGCGGGGCCTGCCGCACGTGGGAGAGGAGGCTCGGGCGGGACTGCCAGTAGACGTGCTCCGACAGGAGGTCGAGCCGGTCGGCGCAGGTGTCGAGCATGGTGCGGCTCCAGTCGCCGACGGCCCCCACGCCGACCAGCTGGATGGAGGGGTCGGAGGCCCGCATGGCGTCGGCGAATGCCCGATGCCGCTTGGTGTACTCGGCTAACGGCACGTTGCCGAGTTGCCACGAGCCGTACATCTCGTTGCCGATCCCCCAGAAGAGGACGTGCCAGGGCTCGGGGTGCCCGTTCGCCGCCCGCCGCCGGCCGGCGGGGGAGTCGGCCGGGCCGTTCACGTACTGGACCTCCTCCGCCGCGCTGGCGGCGTCGCCGAGGCCCGCGTTGACCGCGATGTAGGGCTCGGCCTCCAACAGTTCGCAGAGGTCGAGGAACTCGTGCAGCCCGACGTCGTTGGGCTCGACCCCGCGCCAGGCCGGGTTCTTCCGCGGCGGCCGCCGGTCGCGCTCCCCGACCCCGTCGTGCCAGTCGTAGCCCGAGACGAAGTTGCCGCCCGGCCAGCGGTAGACCGTGGCGTCGAGCTCCTTGAGGAGGGCCAGCGTGTCGGCCCGGAAGCCGCGGACGTTGTCGCCAGGCATGAGGCTGGCGGCGCCGACGCGGAACCCCGCTGGCCCGTTCGAGCTGATGGCGAAGGTGGCGTCGTCGCTGTCGGCGGTCGGTCGCAGCAGGAACTCGTAGCGCGAGAAGGCCCGAGTCGCCTCGGCGATGGTGTAGCGGGCGGCGTTCCGGTCGCCCGGCTTTCCGAGCAGGATCTCGATCGGCCCGCAGCCCTCGTCGGCGGCCAGCCACACCGAGCCCACGTAGGAGCTGCCGGCCCGCACGGCGAGATCGCCTTGGGACAGCCCGACCGCCGCCCCGTCCTTGCCGGCCGCGATCCGCGGCGAGTGGGTCCCGACGAAGGGCTCGCGGGCGTCCATGGCGACCGTCGCCCCGGCCAAGGGCTTCCACGGCGACTCGCCCTCGCCGACCGGCAGGAAGAACTTGCGGTCGGCCAGCATCTCGGCCCAGATCCCGCCTTGGATGCAGCGGCCGAGGTGCTCGATGAACTGCCCGTAGATGAAGGGGCTGATCGGTTCGCCGATCCGCGAGGCGTCGATTGTTATCCGTGGGGCCGGGGCTGGCTTGGTCGAGAGGACGTCGAGGGCGATGTCGTCGAACCAGGCCCGGCCGGTGGCCAGTCCCCAGCCGCCGAAGAGGCAATTGACCATCACGGCGTCGTTGTCCCCCGATTCGAACTCGACCTCGACCCGGGTCCAGGGCGTGCTGCCGGTCACCGCCGGGGTGCGCACGTCGAGCCCGTGGAGGTTGAGCAGGGCTCCGCTGGCCCCGCCGATCGGGTGGAGTTCCTCGCTGCGGATCCAACCGCTGAGGCGGCAGCGCGACCAGGGCGGCACGGCGACCGTCTGCGACCAAGCCATGTCCGCCCCGCGGACGCTGGCGAGGCCGACCGCGTTGCCATGGCGGCCCGGAGCGGCGGGCAGGAAGCGAGGTTCGGGATCGCCAGCAGCCACATTCCAGGTGGAGCGGCCCCAGCCTTGGGGATCGCCGCCTTGTCGAGCCTCGAAGGAGCCGTTCGGGAGCGTGCTGCAGCCGGTCGGCGACGGCCCGTCGTCGTTGCCGAGCACACGCCACTCGTGGATGCCGCCCGCCCATTGGGGCCGGGCCTGGACCACGATGCGAAGGCCCTCGGCGACCAGCGGATCGAAGGTGCAGCGGACGTAGCGGTCGCCCTCGACGCCGTAGTCGCTCGGGTTCGCGACCGGCTTCCAGGTCCCGTCGACCTTGGCTTCCAGCCGCCACGACTGGGGCAGGCGGCACTCGCCGCGCCCGGTGTCGTCAAACCAATAGACCTCGACACCGCCCACCTCGATGGGATGGTCGAAGTCGTAGGCGACCCACTCCTCGGTCCCCTTGCGCGGCCACCAGTGGAGGAAGGGATGCTCGTGGTCGCCGGAGGAACTCGGATCGAGTTGGTCGGAGAGGGCGTTCAGTTCGCCGCCGAAGGAACTCGAGGCCTTGGCCAGACGGGCGATGGTCGGGGCCGGGGCGGGCTTGGCCGCGGCGGGATCGCTGGCCAGCCACACCGCCATCGCGCCGGGGCCGCGGTTAGCCCAGAGGCAATAGGGGATGGCCACCGCCGGCGCCGGCTCGCCCGTCTTCACCTTGCCGTCGACGGTGCGTTCGGCGCCGCGCACGCTGCCCCGCAGCGGACGCGCTCCGCCGAGTTCGGGCATCGGATCGCCCAGCGTCCATTCCTTCGTCGTGTCGACCACCGCGCCGAGCGGCGAGCGCCCGGCCTGGTCGACCTGCTCGAGGCAGTAGACCAGCGGTCCGCGCTCCAGGGCCACCCGCCCGCGGTCGGCCGCCACGCGATCGTCGGCCACGACCTCGAGGACCTGGAGCGGGAGCACGAGGTCGACGCGGTCGCCCTTGGTCCAGCGGCGATCGATGACCGCGTAGCCATGCTCGGTGCGGTAGTCGACCGGGGCACCGTTCAGCGTGATGGCGATCGGCGCCGCAGCCTCGCCAAGCGTCCGGTACAGGCCGCCGGGCACGATCTCGCCGCGGGCCCAGCCGGGAAGGCGGAGGCGGAGGGCGAAGTCCACGGGGCGCTCCGGCTCGATGGCCAGGCGGACCTCGCCGCCGTAGGGCATGTCACCTGTTTGCCGGATGGCCACCGGGACGCCGGCCACGGTGGCCTTGGCATCGCTCGCCACATAGAGGTTGACGTAGAGCTCGCGCTCGCCGGTCGCGTAGATCAGGCCCGGCATGGAGGCGAGGAAGCGGACGACGTTGGGTGGGCAGCAGGCGCAGTCGAACCAGGGAGTCCGCTGCCGGCCCGAGGAGGCCTCGAGGGGATTCGGATAGAAGAAGCGATCGCCGCCCAGGCCGACCCCGGCCAGGGCCCCGTTGTGCAGGGTGCGCTCCAGGACGTCGACGTAGCGAGCATCGCCGGTCGCCAGGAAGAGCCGCTCGTTCCAGAGGACGAAGGCGATGGCGGCGCAGGTCTCGTTGTAGGCGCTGCCGTTGGCGAGTTCGTAGGGGGCACCGAAGCCCTCGTTGTTGCCTTGGCTGCCGATGCCGCCGGTGAGGTAGAGCTTGCGGGCGACGATGTCTTGCCAGATCCGCTCGCTCGCTTGGCGATAGCGATCGTCCTGGTCGAGCCGGGCCAGCTCGAGGAGGCCCGATTGGAGATATGCGAGGCGCACCGCGTGGCCGACGGCTTCTCCCTGCTCGAGGACCGGGGCGTGGTCCTGGGCGTACTCGCCGTAGAGGCCGCGGCCGCGGTCGGCTCGGCCGCGGGTGTCGATGAAGAAGCGGAGGAGATCGAGGTAACGCTGGTCGTGGGTCGACTCAAACAGCTTGGCCAGGCCGATCTCGACCTCGGGATGGCCGCAGGGACGGGGATTGCCTTGGGGGCCGAAGACCTTGGCCACGAGGTCGGCGTTGCGGCGGGCGATGTCGAGGAGCGCGGTCTTCCCGGTGGCGGCGGCGTAGGCCACCGCGGCCTCGTAGAGGTGGCCGGCGCAGTAGAGCTCGTGGCCCCCGCCCATGTCCGACCACCGCTCGGGTCCGCCCGGCGGGAGGTTGGCCGGATCCATGATCGTCCGCGAGGTGTAGAGGTAACCGTCCGGCTCCTGGGCCTTGGCGATGAGGGCGATGATCGCATCGCAGCGGGCCTCGAGCTCGGGATCGGGCTTGGTGGCCAGGAGCACGGCGGCGCCTTCGATCGCCTTGTAGACGTCGGAGTCGTTGAAGAAGTAGCCGTGCATGCCGCCGGGTTGCGGGGCATGGTCGGCTAACGCCTTGCCGGCGGCCACGAAGTTGGCGATGCGGCCGGTCCGCTCGCATTCGTCGAGGACGTGCCGCACGGTGACGGCGCGGTTCGCCTCGAGGCGCTTGGACCAGAAGGAGTCGGTGACGGTGACGTCCCGGAAGGGCACCGGACGGATCTCGTCGCCGTGGGTCGAACGGACGAGGGCAAGGAGGGCGACGACCAGGAGGGGGAGATAGCGAGGCATGGGTTCCTCGAGATGCCGCTCACGGGCGGCGAAGCGTGCGGAGTCCATAGACCCCGCCGGCGATGGCGCCGTTGGGGGCGGGTTCGATGCGGACGGTGACCGAGGTCTTGCCGCGGGTCCGCTCCGGGGGGATGGCGTACTCGGCAGTGAAGAAGCGGCCGGGGGCCCGGGCGGCGAGGCGCTCGCTCGCCACCCGCTCGCCGTCGACCAGGAGGTCGAAGACCCGCTCTCCGTCGTCGTCGCCGGAATAGGTCACGGCGAGGACGCACGGCGCCTCGGGGTCGATTGCCAGCCGATAGGTGAGGTGCCCGCCGCGCTGGGCGTGCCGCCAGCGCCGGCCGTTGAAGGTCCCGGTCTCGCTCTGCGTGCCCTCGTAGGCGTGGCCTCGCTCCGAGGCCTCGTCGCCGGGAAGGACCGCGTCGATGGTTCGCCGCTCGCGGTCGGCGCGCTCGGCGAGCGCCGCCTCGTAGGCCTTCTGCCGGCTGCCGCCGGGCGAGCCGAAGGGCCAGTAGACGCCATAGCGCTCGTCGACCACGTCGCGGAGCGGGCGGAAGGTCCGTTCGACCGGCATGCCGGAGGTGCGCCAGTCGCGGCTCGCGGGCTGGGCGTGGAGCCAGGTGCCCGGCGCACTCTTGTCGCCGGTGAGGGGCGCGATGGGCAGGTCATCGTTCCCCTCGCCTTCGCCCACCAATCCAGCCAGGACCACCGGCCCGAGGAGGACGGCCCCGACCGTCGGATCGTCGGGCATCGACTCGATGCGGAGGGAGGGCGGCATGGTGAGGACGACGCGGTCGCCGGCCTGCCACCGGCGGCGGATCTCGAGCCAGCGCGGGCCGGGGCGGGCGTCGGAGTCGCCCAACAGCTCGCCGTTCACGGCGACGCCCACGCCGCTCGTGGCCCAGGACGGAATGCGGACCACGAGGGCCAGCTCGCCCGGCCGCTCGACCGCGAGGAAGGTGAGCGTGGTGGTCGGGCCGAAGGGGAGTTCGCTGGCTTGGGCCAAGGTGAAGCGGCCGAGGGCGGCGCTCGAGCCCTCGAGCGTGGTCGAGACGAACTGGGCCACCACGATGTCGTCGCCGCGCCGGAGATAGGTGCCTTCGCCGAGCCTGGCCATGGCTTCGATGCCTGTCCCGTAGCAGCAGGTGAGGGTGTCGAAGGGGCTGCCACGATCCTTGCGATGGCCGGTGGCGAGGGGCAGGTAGTAGAGGAACATCCCCGTCTCGGGATGCTGGCTCACCAGCAGCCCGTTGTGGAGGAGCCGCTCGAGGTCGTCGCCGTAGCGGGCCTCGCCGGTCCAGCGGAGGAGAGCGTTCCCGATCCGCCACGCGTTGTAGCTGGTGCAGAATTCCTGGTTGGTGGTCCCCAGGGTGTTGGCGAGGCGGCCCGGCGGCCCCCAGTATTCGCCGGCGTTCGAGCCGCCCGTGGCGTAGGAGTGGGCGTCGCGGAGGTGGCCCCAGAAGGCCTCGACTGCGGAGCGCGGCTCGGCCTCGCCGCCCAGTTCGTGGTGCCGGGCCTCGCCTTCGATCTGGGCGAGGTGGGTGTTGGCGTGGAGCCCGGGCAGCGGATCCTCGCCGCGGGCGAGCGGCTGGAGGAAGCTTTGCTTGCGGAAGCGCCGGGCGAGGGCGGCGAATCGCTCGTCGCCGGTGGCGGCCGCCAGGTCGAAGAGGGCCTCTTCCATGCCGCCGAATTCGTTGCCTAACATGCGGGCGAAGGTGGCGTCGTCGATGGCCGCGCAGCGGACCACGAGGTGCTCGCCGAAGCGGCGGGCCACGGCCAGGGCCCGCTCGTCGCCCAACTGGCGATGGACCTCGAGCAGCCCGGCCAACAGCTTGTGCAGCGTGTAGTAGGGGGCCCATACCTGCTGGCCGGCCTCGACCCGGTCGAGGAACTCGGCGGGGAACGCACTCAGGTATCCGCTGTCGAGCGCGTCCTGGCAGGCGGCCAGGCCGGCCACCACGCGATCGAGGTTGGCCCGTAGCGCGGGATCGTCGCGGCGAGCGAGGGTGACGGCGCTCGCCGCCAGGTAGTGGCCGACGAAATGCCCGCGCAGCTCGCAGTCGGGGGCTTCCCATCCGCCGAGCGGCTGGCCCGGGGCGGGCAGTCCGGCGGTGCGGCGGAAGTTGAGGAGGAGGCGGTCGGGATCGAAGGAGGCGAGGTAGGCCCGGTTGGTGTCGAACGCCTTGCCCAAGGCCGGGTCGTCGAGGCGGATCGACTGCACCGGCACCGGTTGGAGCGCGGCGGGGGCCTGGTCACGCGAGGCGGACGGAGCGAGGCCGAGGGAGAGGCCGAGCAGGGCGGTGAGGAGCGCGGACACGGAACCTCCACGGCCGGGGCGGAGGGCTGGCTCGCCGCCGGCGACTTACTACACTACGTTCACAATGTACCAGCACCCGTCCCAGCTGCGCGTGGCCAACGTGCGACGGGCCTTCCGCCTCCTCCTGGCGGGCGGCCCCTGCTCGCGGGCCGAGCTGGCCCGGCAGAGCGGGCTCTCGCCGGTCACGGCCGGCAAGCTGGTCGACGGCATGCTGGCCGAGGGGTTGGTCGAAGAGGTCGACGCCGCCGTCGACTCCTCGCCCGCTGCCTCGGTGATGGGGCGGCCGCCGCAACTGGTCGGTCTGAGCCGACGCTGGCGCCTGCCGGTGGTCGAGATCGGCGTGCGTTCCACCTCGGTCCGCTGCGTCTCGCTGGGCCAGGCCCCCTCCGCCGATGTCGACGCCCCGCCGGCGGGGGCGACCTTCCCCACCCCGGGCAGCGCCCGGGCCTTCCTCGCCGCGGCCCGGCGGGCCAAGGCGTCGCTCCGCATCGGGCGGTCCTCGGCGGTCCTGGTCAGCGTGCCGGGCGTCCTCGACGCCGAGGGCAGCGAGATCCTCTTCTCGCCGAACCTCCGCTGGACCAAGGGGCGCCACCTGTTGGACGGCATCGGTCGCCTGTTCGGGGCCCGGGTCTGCGCGGTGCAGGAGATCCAGGCCTTGGCCCTCGGCCAGTTGGCCACCGGTCGCGGGCCCGAGTCGTTCGTCCTGGTCGACTTCGCCGACGGCGTGGGCGGGGCGGTGGTGGCCGGCGGCCAGCTCCTGCACGGTCCGCAGCCCTTGTGCGGCGAGATCGGCCACACCGGCGTCTACGGCAACCGGCGGCGCTGCGGCTGCGGTTCGGTCGGCTGCCTGGAGACCTTGGCCTCGCGGGGCGGGATCCTGGCCAGCTTCCGCACCGCCCGGCGGAACCCGAAGGCGACCTGGGAGGCGTGCGCCCGCCATGTGGCAGGCCACGGGCTCGAGCCGTGGCTGGCCTCGACCATCGACGCCGCGGCCACCACGGTGGCCGGAGCCCTCAATCTCCTCGGCAGCTCGGAGATCGTCCTCAGCGGCGAGTTCCTCGGCTGGCATCCCGATCTCCTCGGCGCCTTCAGCCGCCGGGTGCAGGAGCACGCCCTGATCGGCCGCTTCGGGCGGCTCCGCTGCCAGCTCGCCCCGCGGCGCCGCCTGCTCGGCCTGGTGGCGGCCGCCGCCGACCGCATCCTCCTGCCCGAGCCGGCTCGGGTAGTCTCCAGCGCCGAACGCGAGGCGGCCGCCACCGCCTAACGACTCGCAGCACCCTAGCGCCGACCACCATGCAGGACCACGGCCCACCACGATTCGCCCTCGGCGTCGACTACGGAACCGGTAGCGTGCGGGCCCTCGTCGCCGACCTCGCGAGCGGCGAGGAGATCGCCACCGCGGTCTGGTCCTACGCCCGCGGTCGCGACGGCGTCCTCCTCGACGAACGCGATCCCGACCTCGCCCGCCAGCATCCGGCCGACTACGGCGAGGGCTTCCGCCGGGCGGTCGGCGAAGCGGTGGCCGCGGCCAAGGGGCGGCCGGGCTTCGCCCCGGAACGGATGGTCGGGATCGGCATCGACACCACCGGGTCGACCCCGATCCCGGTCGACCCGAACGGCGTCGCCCTCGGCCTGCACGAGGAGTTCGCCGACGAACTGGCGGCCATGGCCTGGCTCTGGAAGGACCACACCGCGCACGCCGAGGCGGCCGAGATCACCGCGGCGATCCGCGCCGCCGGCCTGCCCTACCTCGACGTCTGCGGCGGCACCTACTCCTCGGAGTGGTACTGGTCGAAGATCCTCCACGCCGAGCGGACCAGCCCGCGGGTGGCCAAGGCGACGCATGCCTGGGTCGAGTGCTGCGACTACGTGCCCGCTCTCGTCACCGGCGGCGGCGATCCGGCCCGCATGGCCCGGAGCATCTGCGCCGCGGGCCACAAGGCCCTCTACCACGCCTCGTGGGGCGGGCTGCCTGCGGCGGAGTTCCTCGATCGCCTCTCGCCAAACCTTTCGCGCTTCCGCCGGCCCTACGCGGCGGCCCAGCCTTCGAGCCGCGTGGCCGGCAGGCTGGCGAGGCCATGGGCCGAGGCGGTCGGCCTCCCCAGCGGCCTGCCGGTCGCGGTCGGGGCCTTCGACGCCCACCTCGGGGCAGTGGGGAGCGGGGTGGCCCCGGGCACCCTGGTCAAGATCATCGGGACCAGCACCTGCGACTGCATGGTCGCCCCGCTGGGGGAAGGCTCGGCGCCCTTGGTCATCCCCGGCGTCTGCGGCGTGGTGCCGGAGAGCATCGTGCCCGGCATGCTGGGGATCGAGGCCGGGCAGTCCGCGGTCGGGGACATCTTCGACTGGTTCGTCAAGCGGGTGGCCACCGGCGCCGGCTCGACGCCCGAGGAGCGGCATGCCCGCCTGGCCGCCGAGGCCAGCCGCCTGCGACCTGGCGAAAGCGGATTGTTAGCTCTCGACTGGCACAACGGGAACCGCACCGTCCTGGTCGACCCGCGGCTGAGCGGACTGCTGATCGGGCAGTCGCTGCACACCACGCCGGCCGAGATCTACCGGGCCCTCATCGAGGCCACCGCCTTCGGGGCCCTGACCATCATCGAACGCATCGAGCAGCACGGCGTGCCCATTCGGGCCGTCGTCGCCTGCGGCGGCATCGCCGAACGGAACCAGCTCTTGATGCAGATCTATGCCGATGTCTGCGGCCGGCCCATCGCGGTGAGCCGCTCCTCGCAAGCCTGCGCCTTGGGGGCGGCCATCGTCGGCGCCGTCGCCGGCGGCGGCCACACCGACGTGCCGGCGGCCCAGCGGGCCATGGCCGGCGTGCGCGACGGGGCGTACCGGCCCGACCCAGCGGCCCATGCCGTCTACCGCCGTTTGTTTGGGCTCTATGGCGCCCTCCACGACGCCTTCGCCGCGACCGGCGGGGCGGTCCCGCTCCACGGCGTGATGAAGGACCTGCTCCGCCTCCGCGACGAGGTGCGGAGCGGACGGGCAGGGGAGGGGAGGCGATGACCAGCTTCGACCGATTGCGCCAGGAGGTGTGCGAGGCGAACCGGGCCCTGGCCGCCAGCGGCCTCGCCCCGCTCACCTGGGGCAACGTGAGCGGCATCAGCGCCGATCGCCGCTTCGTGGCCATCAAGCCGAGCGGCGTGCGCTACGAGGCGCTTCTCCCGGCCGACATCCCGATCGTGGATCTCGCCGGGAACGTGGTCGACGGCACGCTCCGGCCCTCGACCGACACGCCGACCCACTGCGCGATCTACGCGGCGTGGCCCGCGGTCGGCGGGATCGCCCACAGCCACAGCCTGCATGCCTGCATGTTCGCCCAGGCCCGGCGGGACATCCCCTGCCTCGGCACCACCCACGCCGACCACTTCGCCGGAGCGATCCCGGTGACCCGCCAGCTCCGGCCCGAGGAGGTCGAGGCGGGCTACGAGGCGGCCAGCGGGGCGATCATCGTCGAGACCTTCCGCGGCCGCGATCCGATGCTGGTGCCCGGCGTGCTGCTGGCCGGGCATGCCCCGTTCGCTTGGGGCCGCTCGCCCGGCGCCGCGGTCGAGAACGCCATCGCCCTCGAGGCCGTGGCCCGCATGGCCTTCGGCACCTTGGCCTTGGGCGGGGGAACGCCGCTCGAGCCCCATCTCCTCGCCAAGCACCACGAGCGCAAACGCGGCAGCGCCGCCTACTACGGGCAGACCGCTCCGCCCTCTTCCAACAGTTGACACCATGCCATTCCAGCCCGACATCTCCATCGGCTTCATCCCCGCCAACCGCGGCTTCTTCTCCAAGGAGCTGGCCGCCAGCATGCGCGACGCCACCGTGGCGGCCATGCGGAAGGCGGGCATCCGCGTGGTCGTGCCCGAGCCTTCGGCCACCAAGGTCGGCTGCGTCGAGACGCGGCAGGAGGCGGAGCTCGTGGCCGAGCTCTTCCGCCGCGAGAAGGTGCAGGGAATCGTGGTGGGAGCGGTGAATTTCGGCGAGGAGCAGGGCGTGGCCTGGTGCGTGAAGAAGGCCGCCCTCGACGTGCCCATCCTCATCTACGGCTGCCAGGAGGAAGAGCGGCTGACCATGAAGACGCGGCGCCGCGACAGCTTCTGCGGCCTCCTCTCGATCGGCGAGGTGCTGCGGCAGATCGGGGCCCGCTACACCGTGGCCCAGCGGCCCATCGTCTTCCCGAGCGACCCCAGCTTCGCCGCCGACCTCGACCTCTTCGTGCGCACCTGCCGCGTGGTGCACGGCCTCCGCAACGCCCGCTACGGCCAGATCGGGGCCCGGCCCGACGCCTTCTGGACCTGCCGCTTCGACGAGAAGCGCTTGCAGCGGTTAGGCCCGACGGTGGTCACCCTCGACCTCTCCGAGGCCATCGCCGGGGCCAACGCCATCAAGGACGGCGACGCCGACCTGTCAGCGGTGGTGGCCTCGATCCAGGGCTACGCCGACACCTCGGCCGTCAAGCAGCTCTCGGTGCTGCGGAGCGCGAAGCTCGAGCTCTTCCTCCGCCGCTGGGCCCGGGCCAACGCCATTGACGCCTTCGGCATCCAGTGCTGGACCAGCATCCAGGCCAACTACGGGGTCTGCTCCTGCACCACCATGAGCCGTCTCGGCGACGAGGGGATGCCGAGCGCCTGCGAGGCCGACATCATGGGCACCATGTCGATGCACGCCTCGATGCTGGCCAGCGGCTCGCCGGCCGGGCTGGCCGACTGGAACAACCTGCACAACGACGACGACGAACTGGTCAACGTCTGGCACTGCGGCGTCTTCCCCGCGGCCTTCGCCCGCACCCCGGTGCGGTTAGGCGTGCAGGAGATCATCGCCTCGAGCGGGGCCGCGACCTACGAGGACTCCGAGGGCACCATCGAGTTCGTGGCCCGCGACGGCCCGCTCACCTTGTGCCGCATCACCCAGGACGCCGAGGGGCCGACCCGGGCCGTCATCGCCGAAGGGGCCATCGAGGCCAACCCCGCCGTCACCTTCGGCTGCTACGGCTGGTGCCGCATCCCGCGGCTGGTCGAGCTCTATCGCGACGTCCTCCTGCGGCACTTCCCGCACCACGTGGCGGTGACCCAGGGCCACGTCGGCAACGCCCTGTGGGAGGCCCTCGGCAACTACCTCGGACTGGCCGTGCACCACGTGGGGCAGGCGACGCCCGGCCTGCACGTGCCGCGCCTGCCCTTCGCCGCGATCCGCCAGTCCGACGCCGCGTTCCGGGCGGCGCCGGCCCTCTCCGGCGCGTGAGCCGGGTTCCCGCTACGCTGCGGCCGATGCATGGCTATGGCGTGATCTTCGACATGGACGGCGTCCTCGCCCTGACCGAGGAGGCCCACTGGCTCAGTTGGCGCGACGCCGCCCGGCGGCACGGCGTGGAGCTGGCCTACGAGACGTTCCTCTCATGCTTCGGCCGGGTCAACGCCGACTGCGTGCGGATCATGATCGGGGAGCACATCGGCCCCGAGGAGTCGAAGGCCCTCTCCGACGAGAAGGAAGCGGCGATGCGGGAGATCATCCGCCACGCGGTGCCGCTGGCCCCCGGCCTGGTGCCGCTCCTCGATGCCCTCCGCGCCGACGGGGCCCGGCTCGCGGTCGGTTCCTCGGCGCCTCCCGAGAACGTCGACCTCATCCTCGACGCAGGGAAGATCCGCGATCGCTTCGCGGCAGCGGTGGACGGCTCCCAGGTCCGCCGCGGCAAGCCCGCGCCCGACGTCTTCCTCCTCGCCGCCGAGCGCATGGGGATCGATCCGGCAGGCTGCACGGTGATCGAAGATGCGCCGCTCGGCATCCGGGCCGCCCGCGCTGCGGGGATGGCTGCCATCGGTTTGGCGACCACGCACGAAGCGTCGGAATTGGCCGAGGCCGGGGCCCACGCCGTGTTCCCCGCCATGCCGTCCCTTTCCGTCGAGACCATCCGGCGGGCCATGGCCCAGGCTCGCTGCCAATCGTGTTGAGGACGGCCCTCGGGCGGTCGATTACCATGGGTCTTTTCGCCTCTCGCCGGGCCGCTGGCCCGGTTCCATGGAAGGTCCGCCATGTCCGTGCATGCCCCCGTCGCCGCGAGCGAGTGCCATACGCAAAGCCAGCAGTTGGCGGCCAGCCCGGCCGTCTGCCAGGCCATCCAGGCCATCCTGGCCGAGTTGCGGGCCAGGCAGTCGACCATGACCGGGGCCCGTCCCGGCCACGGGGCGATGAAGGAGACGCTCGAGGGCTGGCTGCGGCGGAGCGCCGAGGTCAAGGGCCGGGCCGCCCTCTACCCCTACGTGGGCAGCGGCTTCGGCAACGGGCCGCTGGTCGAGCTCCTCGACGGCAGCGTGAAGTGGGACCTCATCAACGGGATCGGCGTCCACATGTTTGGCCATTGCGAGCCGGGCATGGTGGAGGCCTCGCTGCGGGGCGCCCTGGCTGACGTCTGCATGCAGGGTAACCTGCAGTTCAATGCCGACAGCGTGGAGTTCGCCGAGCTCCTGGTGGCCGAGGCCAGCCGCACCTCGCGGCTCAAGCACTGCTTCGTGACCAACTCCGGCTGCATGGCCAACGAGTCGGCCCTCAAGGTCTGCCAGCAGAAGACGAACGCCGCCCCGCGGGTGATCGCCTTCCAGGATTGCTTCATGGGGCGCTCGACGACCATGGCCCAGATCGGCGACGGCCCGGCGTACCGGCAGGGGGTGCCGCTCAACGCCCTGGTCGACTACATGCCGTTCTTCGACCCCGACCTCGGGCAGCGCTCGATCGACATGGCGGTCTGGCACCTCAAGCAGTACATCCACCGCTATCCGCGGCAGCACTCCTGCTTCGTGATGGAACTGGTGCAGGGCGAGGGCGGCTTCAACGTGGCCCCGCGGGAGTTCTTCCTGCCGCTGATGCAGCTCTGCAAGGAGAACGGCATTCCGGTGTGGATCGACGAGGTGCAGACCTTCGGCCGCACCATGACCATGTTCGCCTTCGAGCAGTTAGGGATCGGCGAACTGGTCGACGTGGTCTCCCTGGGCAAGATGAGCCAGGCCTGCGCCGTCCTCTACAGCGAGGAGATGAACCCCAAGCCCGGCCTCCTCTCCGGCACCTTCCAGGCCAGCAGCTCGGCCTTCGCGGTCGGGCTGGCCGCCCTGCGGCGGCTCCGGGACGGCGGCTACTACGGCCCCGACGGCAAGATCGCCCGCCTGCACAGCGCATGGCGGGAGCACGCCGACGCCTTCATCAAGGCCCACCCGGCGTGGTTCCCCGAGGTCCGCACGCCGACCGGCTCCAAGGTGACCCGGCTGGCCAGCGGGACCGGCGGCATGATGCGGCTCACGCCCTTCGGCGGCGACAAGGACAAGATCATGGCCCTCCTCCATCGCCTCTTCGCCGATGGCGTGATCGCCTTCTACTGCGGCCACGATCCCTACCACCTGCGGCTCCTGCCGCCGGTCGGGGTCATGCGGCCGGAGCACTTCGGCCCGGTCTTCGAGATCTTCGAGAAGAGCTTCCTCGCCGTCGCCGAGATGGCCTGAGCCCCGCTCCCTCCGACCGCCGGGTCGGGGGCAGCGACCAGGATTCCGCATGTTCATCATCCGACCCGCCCAACCGAAGGACCTGCCGACGCTGCTCAAGCTGGCCCGGATGGTCCACTTCATCAACCTCCCGGCCGACCACGACCTCCTCGCCACCAAGGTGCGGAAGAGCCTGGCCTCCTTCGCCGGCAAGGCCAAGTCGGAGCGCGAGCGGCAGTTCATGTTCGTCCTCGAGGACCACGAGACGGAGAGCGTGGTGGGCACCTGCGCCCTCATCTCGAGCGTCTCCTGGCCGGGCTTCCCGCACGTGTACCTGCACGTCCGCCGCCGCCAGTTTGTGAGCAAGGAGCTCCACGGCGGCCAGGTCCACGTCACGCTCCAGTTCGGGACCGACGAGAGCGGCCCCAGCGAGGTGGGCGGCCTGATCCTCGCCCCCGGCTATCGCGGCCACAAGGACAAGCTCGGCTCGCTCCTCTCCCTGGTCCGTTTCCACTTCATCGGCCTGCACCGCGAATGGTTTGCCGAGCGGATCCTCGCCGAGATGATGGGCACGGTCACCACCGAGAGCCACACGCCGCTCTGGGAGTACCTGGGGCGGCGCTTCATCAACCTCTCCTACCGCGAGGCCGACCTCTTTTCGGCCCGCTCCAAGGAGTTCATGCTCTCGCTCTGGCCGCGGGAAGAGATCTACGTCTCGCTGCTCCCGCCCGAGGCCCGGGCCCTGATCGGGAAGGTGGGCGAGGAGACCGAGCCGGCCAAGGCCATGCTCGAGCGGCAGGGCTTCCGCACCTCGGAGCACGTCGACCCCTTCGACGGCGGTCCCTACCTCGAGGCCGACCGCGACTCCATCCCCCTCGTCACGGCATCCTCCTGGACCAGCTTCGGCGGCGAGACCACCAAGACGACAGGCGTGGCGTTCGTGAGCGTCGAGGCCAAGGAGGAGTTCCGGGCCGCCCGCTCCGCCTATCGCATGGATGGCGACCGCGTCCTCCTGCCGGCCGAGACGGTGAAGGCCCTGGCCTTGCGGCCCGGGATGCGGTTAGGCATCACGCCTCTGGACAAGGTCCCCGGCCGTCGCCTCACGCGAAGCGGGAAGGGCCGGCCCAAGCTGGCCAAGCCGGAGCCCCGCTCGTGAGCCGGCGCGGCCCGCTCGCCACCGGTCCCTCCGACTTCATCGACGGGGCCTTCGCCGCGATCCCGGGAGAGGCCATCGCGGTCGTCGATCCCGCTGCCCCCGACGATGTCGTGTGGCGCGGCTCGCCGGTGCTCGGGCACGTCGACGCCGCCGTCGCTGCGGCCCGCCAGGCGTTCCCGGCCTGGGCGGGGCTTCCGATGGAGAGCCGCATCGCCCACCTGAAGCGCTATGCCGAAGTCGTCAGCCGCCGCGTCGAGGCCATCGCCGACCGGATCACCCTCGAGATGGGCAAGCTCCGCAGCGAGTCGCTCCTCGAGGCCAAGCTCCTCGCCGAGAAGGTGGCCATCACGCTCGACGACATCTCGATGGGCCGCGTCCGCGGCTACGACGTGGCCCCGGCCGGCGGCAAGCTGGCTCGCTGCCGCTTCAAGCCGCACGGCGTGATGGCCGTCATCGGGCCCTTCAACTTCCCGGCCCACCTGCCCAACGGCCACTTCGTCCCCGCCCTTCTGTTAGGAAACGCGGTGGTCCTCAAGCCGAGCGACAAGACCCCCGGCGTGGGACAGCTCCTCGCCGAGTGCGTGCTCGAGGCAGGGCTACCTTCCGGCGTCTTCAACGTGGTGCAGGGCGGGGCCGCCACGGCCCAACGGCTGGTCCAGCACGAGGCGATCGACGGCATCCTCTTCACCGGCTCCTGGCCGGTGGGACGGGCCATCCTCGCCGCCAACCTCGATCGCCCGGGGCGGATCGTGGCCCTCGAGCTTGGGGGCAGCAACCCCGCGGCGGTCATGCCGAGCGCCGACCTGCGGCAGGCGGTGATCGAGTGCGCCCGGGCCAGCTTCGCGACCACCGGGCAGCGCTGCACCTGCACGCGGCGGATCATCCTCCACGAGTCCATCGCCGACCGCTTCCTCGGGGCCTTCTGCAAGCTGGCCAGCACGCTCCTCGTCGCTCCCGGCTTCAGCGACGAGCCGGCCTTCATGGGGCCGATCGCGACCGAAGGCGCCGCCAACGCGTTCCTCGCTGCCCAGCGCGACCTCGCCGAGCGCGGCGGTCGGGTCCTCGTGGCCGCCTCGCGGCTCGACCGCCCCGGCTGGTTCGTGACCCCGAGCGTGGTCGAGGTCGAGCGGTTCGACGTGGCCTCGGACTGCGAAGTGTTCGGCCCCTTGGCCCAGGTGTCGATCGTCCGCTCCCTCGACGAGGCCATCGCCCAGGCCAACGCCACCGAGTTCGGGCTCGCCGCCTCGATCTTCACCGCGGTCGACGCCGAGTTCGACCGCTTCTTCGCCGAGTGCCGGGCGGGCTGCATCAACCGGAACACGGGCACCGCCGGGGCCAGCTCGAAGCTCCCCTTCGGCGGCCTCGGCAAGTCGGGCAACCATCGGCCGGCGGCCGCCTTCAGCGTCGACTACTGCGCCTACCCTGTGGCCAGCATGGTCGAGACGACCGATGCGGCGCCGCTCCCGACGGGCATGCGCCTCGAGGCCGATTGGCTCGGCCGCTGAACGCCGCCGACCCCTTCGCCGACCCCTCTCCGACACCGGATGACCATCGCCCCTCGGCCCGAGTACTCGATCATCGTCCCGGCCTGGAACGAGGAAGCGGTCCTGCCCGCGACGCTCGGGGCGCTCCAGGCCGCGATCGAGGACATCGGCCGGCCGGCCGAACTCATCGTGGTGGACGACGCCTCGACCGATCGCACCGCGGAGGTGGCCCGGGCCTGCGGGGCCCGCGTCGAGCGGGTCGAGAAGCGGCAGATCTCGGCGGTGCGGAACGCCGGGGCCGCGGTCGCCGCGGGCAGGTACCTCGTCTTCGTCGACGCCGACACCCTGGCCCCGGCGGAGACCATCCGAGCCGCCCTCGGCGAACTCGACGACGGGGCGGCGGGGGGCGGGGCCCGCGTCGACTTCGACGAGGTGCCGGGCTTCGGAGCCCAGTCGGTGTGGGCCCTCTTTTGCCTCGTCTGGCACCGCCTCGGCTACGCGGCAGGGTGCTTCGTCTACGCCCGCCGCGATGCGTTCGAAGCGGTCGGAGGCTTCGACGAGTCGGTCTTCGCCGGCGAGGAGGTCTGGATCAGCCGGGCCCTGATGGCGCGGGGGCGATTCGTCATTGTCACGCCCCCCGTCCTGACCAGCGGACGCAAGATGCGCCTCTACGGCACCTTCGGGCTCCTTCTCCGGGCCCTCGGGGTGGCCTTGAAGGGACCGGGGGGCACCCGGACCCGAAACGGCTTGGGTGTTTGGTACGAAGGTCGAAGGGAAGACTCGATTTCCGCCCGGGAGCGTGAGTAGACTGCCGCCCTCGCCCTGGGGACCCCCGGGGCGATTTGTCAAAGCCGCCTTTGCCGGCCGTCGGGCCGGGACATTGGGAGATCGCGATGCTGAAGATGCTGATCGCCGCCACCTGCACCGTGGCTTCGGTCGTCTCGCTCGCGGGGGGACAGACGCTCATCGACAACTTCAGTGACGGCATTCGCATGCCGAACTGGCTTGTCACCGATGCCGCCAACGACGGCATCGCCGTCGCCGAGACCAACCAGCGGCTCGAATTCCCCTTCACCGGGGGCAACACGCCGTCGGCGGTCGCTGGTTTCGCCTCCAACTCCTGGGGCATCCTCACCACCACGGACTTCAAGCTCCGGATCGCGATGAAGTTCTCGCCGTCGGCGCCGACCCACCTCTACGGGGCGCTGACCGTGAACCTGAGCCTGATCGGGAAGCCGCGGCTCTCAAACGGCTTCTATGAGGGGCCGTACGTGGCCTTCGGCAGCTACTTCGAAGGCGTCTCCTACCGCATGGTGGCGGTGGGCCGCGAGAACGCGAACGCCACGACGACCGGCATCGCCCTCTACAACGCGCCGCTCGGCACCACGCTCTTCTCGAACGCCTACACCGGGGTTCCGGTCTTCACCGCGACCGAGGAGACCACGCTCTTCCTGAAGTACGTCACCGCCACCGACACGCTCTACACGAGCTTCGTCGGCTACGACGATCCGCTGGCGGTCGTGGTCACCAGCCTCACCAACGGCCTCCGCAAGCCGATCCAGGTGTATCTCGCTGCCCGAGCCCAATTCCCGGTCAACCAAAGCGGGGCCAACTCGTGGATGGACACGGTCGTCCTCGACAGCGGTCTCCGCGTCAACTCGAACACCCCGATCGTCCTCTGGCGACAGCCGACGACCGGTGAATTCGGCTTCTGGTGGGTGGCCTCGAACGGCACGGTGGCCTCGCCTGGGCAGTTCAGCCCGCTCGCCCCGTCGACCGGTTGGCAGCCCTACGGGATCGGCGACTTCAACGCCGATGGCAACACCGACATCTTCTGGCGCAACAACCTCACCGGCACCAACTACATCTGGTACCTGTCGGGGACGAACCTGATCGGCGGCGGCGTGCCGCCCGGCGTCCCGGCCGACGGAACCTGGGTGCCGCAGGTGGTCGGCGACCTCAACGGCGACAACTACGCCGACGTGGTCTGGAAGCACACCACCGATGGCTCCTACCAGGTCTGGCTGATGAAGGAAGCGACCATCGTGGGCGGCGGGTCGATCGGCATTCCGGGCGCTGCGTGGACGCTCGCCGCGTGCGGCGACATCAACAAGGACGGTCGCGACGACCTCATCTGGCGCAACACGAACGGCACCAACTACGTCTGGTACATGAACGGGACCACCATGTCGGGCGGCGCCTCGCTCCCGACCCTGAACCCCGCTCTCGGCTGGACCCTGCAGGGGGCGATCGACGTGAATCGCGACGGCGAGGATGACCTCGTCTGGCGCAACCAGGCCAGCGGCACGACCCTCATCTGGGTCATGAACGGCCTCGGCATCGTCAGCAACCTCGTCCTGCCGGTGACCAACCCACCGTGGCTCATCGTCGGCTCGCAATAAGCGACCGGCCGAGCCGTCGGCGGTTCCGAGGGCGGGCGTAGGATCACTCCAGAGGGCTGGCGACCAGCCTTTCTTGGTGGCGCCATTGCCCGGCAAGGAGGATCGCCATGATCACGCTGCCTCTCCTGGCTGCCGTGGCGGTGGTCGCTGCCGACGGCCCGGTGCTGCACGATTCGTTCGCCGACGGCAAGGCCACCCCGACCTGGGTCGTGAAGGACCTGCCTGCTGACGCCGTCAGGGTGAGCGAGACGAACGGCCGGCTCGAATGCACGTTTGCCGCCTCGCCGCCGGTCCTCTCTTGGGCCGGCTATCGCTCGAACGGCTGGGCCTTGGCCACCACCTCGGACATCCGAGCCAAGGTCGCCTTCCGCTTCCACCCGGCGCTACCGACCTTCGAGCTCGGCGGGCTCGGCTTGCAGACCTACACCATCGGGAGCCCGCAGCAACCGTCGGGGATGTTCGAGGGCTACCTCCTCTGGTTCGGTTCGGAGACGGTGGACGAATCGGGCTATCGCGTCGCCTCGCTCGGGCTTGTCAACGCCGGCGGCGGGTTCGAGAAGCTGGTCGGCTATTGGAGCCAGATCGGCGACACGACCATGTACGACGAGGGGTCCTGGACGCCCGCCTTCGATCTGCCTTCGACCGGCACGATGTACCTCCGCTACGTGGCGGCCACCGACACGGTCTACGTCAGTTTCGTGGGCTACGAATCGACCACCGGTGTGGGTGTGGCCAACGCGACGCAGGGGCAGCACCGACCATGGCAGCTCGCCTTCGGCGGCCGGGTCGAGGGCAGCGTTGCCCTCGCCGGGTCGGACGCCTGGTTCGACGACCTGGTCGTCGAGGTCGGCGAACTGATCTGGTCGGACACGCCGGAACTCCTGTGGCGGATCCCCGCCAGCGGTCAGGTCGCCCTCTCGATCCTCTCCCCGACGGGGACCTCGTCGTGGCTTCCGGTCGGGACCGTCGCACCGCTCAGCGGCTGGCGTGCCTACGGCATCGGCGACTTCAACGCCGACGGCAACGCCGACATCTTCTGGCGAAACATCCTCACCGGCACGAACTACATCTGGTACCTGGCGGGCGGCAACCTGCTCGGCGGGGCGGTGCCTCCGGGCGTCGGGCCGGCCAGCGGCTGGACGCCGCAGGTGGTCGGCGACCTGAACGGCGACTGCTACGCCGACCTGGTGTGGAAGCACGCACCAGACGGGACGTATCTCCTCTGGCTGATGCAGGGACCGGTGATCGTCGGAGGCGGCTCGCTCGGCACGCCGAGCCCCGCATGGAGCCTCGCGGCCGCCGGGGACATCAACCGGGACGGTCGCGACGACTTGATCTGGCGCAACGCCAGCGGCGCCAACTACGTCTGGTACATGAACGGTGCCTCGCTCTTGGGCGGGGCCAGCTTGCCGTTCCTCAGTCCCCTCCTCGGCTGGGCCCTGCAGGGGGCGATCGATGTGAATCGCGATGGCGAGGACGACCTCGTCTGGCGTCACCAGGTGGCGGGGACCACCGTCGTCTGGGTCATGAACGGCACCAACCTCGGCAGCACGATGACCCTCGCCGCCACCAATCCGCCGTGGACGATCGTCGGCTCGCAGTGATGGCGGACGATCGCCGGCCTACGCCGCCCGGGCCAGCGTCGGCACCGGGCCGGTGGCGGCATGGGCGGCCAGCATGGCGTCGTAGGCGGCGAGGTCGATCCGCTCGAAGGCCTTGGCCACCGTCGGGTCGAACTGCGTTCCGGCGCCCTTGCGGATCTCCTCGAGCACCCGCTCGCGGGGCAGGGCGGCCCGGTAGGAGCGGGTCGAACTCATGGCGTCGAAGGCATCGGCCAGGCCGATGATGCGGGCCACGAGCGGGATGGCCTCGCCGGCGATCCGATGCGGGTAGCCCTTGCCGTCCCAGCGCTCGTGGTGGTGGAGGACGCCAGGCAGGAGGTCCTCGAAGCCCACGATGCCGTGCAGGATGCGGTGCCCGATCTCAGGGTGCCGGCGGATCGCCGCGAACTCCTCGTCGGTCGGCTTGCCCGGCTTGCAGAGGATCGCTTCCGGGACCCCGATCTTGCCCACGTCGTGGACGAGGCCCGAAAGCCGCACCCGCTCGCACGTCGCTTCGTCCATGCCCATGGTCTTGGCCAGCATGCAGGCCACCATGGCGACTCGCTCGGAATGGCCGCAGGTGTAGGCGTCCTTGGCATCGATCGCCGCGACGAGCGACTCGAGCGTGGCGTGGGTCATGGCCCGCTGCTCGTGGAAGCGAGCCATGTTCTCGTGGAAGGTGCCGAGGAAGTCGGCGGTCGCATCGAGGAACTGGATCTCGGGGCTGGCGATCTCGCGATCGGGGCCCGACTTTCCCCCGGCGAAGAGCATGCCCACCACGATGCCGTCGTGGGTCACCGGTTCCGAGACGAGCTCGGTGCCGGCGGCCGTGGCCAGGTCGTCCTTGCCCGGGGCGAGCACCTTGGTCCAGGAGTCGCGCGGGGTGCGGGCCAGGCGCGACGCGGCCAGCGTGGCGAGTTGGTCGCGAGCGGTCGGAGCGGCCCCGGCGAGGACGAAGCGACCGCGGAGGTCGGGGACCACGCGGGCGTGGTTTGCGAACTGGACGGCCAGCCAGCGGAAGGGCAGGGTCCGTTGGATGTCGCCGCACAGCCGTTCGATCACCACCAGCGGCTCTTCGCGCGAGGCGAGGAGGCGCAGGGCGCGGAAGAGGGTGTAGGTCTCCTCGTAGGACTGGGCGAGCTTCTCGCAGAAGTCAGCGAGGACCGCCTCGTTGGCGTGCTTGGCGACCGCGTCCTCGAGCGACCAGCGAAGGGACTCCGCCAGGCGATGCGACTCGGCGTCGGCATCGGCGACGCGGAGGGCGCCCGCCGGCGGCTGCGGACAGCGCTGGTCCGCGAGGTGCCCGCGCAGGGTGTGTTCGCCGTGCCGCAGGTCGAGGGACCAGAGCCCGTCGGACTCGCTGGCCACGCGGACCCCGTTCGTCCCGAGCGGAGCGTTCTCCGCGAGGTGGAGGGACAGGCCGAGGCGCTTGGCCCGTTCGGCCACGTCGCGGAGGACCACGGGGAGCGCGGCGGTCGAGGAGGCAGGGGCCATGGGTCCGGTGGACGTCATGCCGCGTCCCTCCCTTCGCTCGCCTCGCCCTCGGCGTCGTCGCGGTAGGCGGCCACCAGGGCCACGACTTCGCGGGTCGAGAAGGGCTTCATGAGGACGTGCTCGATGCGGGTGTCCGCCAGATCGCTTGAGGTGAGGCGCCATGGCGATGCCGTCGAGCTGCGGCATCTGGAAGTCGGTGAGGACGAGGCGAGGCTTGGATCGCCGCACGGCGAGGAGGGCCTCTTCGCCGTTGGTGGTGGCGACGACATGCCATCCGGCCGCGGCCAGCTTGCTCACCAACATGAGGCGGATGGCTGGCTCGTCCTCGGCCACCACGATGGTCGGCCGGCCGTCGACGGCTGCGCCATGCTCGATTGCTTTGGGATCCACGCGAGACTCCTTCGCTTGGGCTATCGACGCTTCGACCTCGCTGTTCCACTCGCCGCAGCCTCGAAATCGACGTGCGTTCGCAGACTCTGGGCTTGCCCGATAAGCGCCGGCGAGGGCGGGAAAATCGCGCTCGAAGCGGCCCTCGGCCTCGATCGGGGAGGGCTCCGGTCCGATCGGGCCCTTCCATGCGGGGCACGAGCCAACCAACCCGACGACGGCCCTGCCCGTCGGGCACGACGCTCCTTGAAGCGGTGATGGCGACGGCCATCCTCGCCATCGTCGCTGGCATCGCCATCCCGCGCTTCGCTCGGGCCACCGACGGGGCGCGGGTCGACGCCGCGGCCCGCCGCCTGGTGGCCGAGCTCGAAGCGGCTCGCGAGCGATCCAAGCTGTCGCGCTCGGTCTGCACCGTCACCTTCAGCGTGGGCACGGGCCGGGTGCGCATGGCGGGGATCGACACCACCAAGCTCGGGGCCGGCGACGGCGGCTTCGACCTCGGCAGCGAGCCCTATGGCGTCGTGATCCGTTCGACGACCTACCAGGCGTCGGGTCTGCCCTTCGACCGCTTCGGGACCGCCACGGCCGGGACCATCGTCCTCGAGCGCGGCGACCGGACCCGCACCGTGGCCGTCGACCCGGCGGGAGGCGTGGCGTGGAAATGAGACCCCGGGCACGCCCTCGTCCCCGCGGCTTCTCCTTCGTCGAGGCCGTGATCGGGGCCGCCATCGTCAGCACCATGCTGGCGGCGACGAGCGCGGTCGTGGTGGTCATGACCCGCACCATCGACCGACCGAGCGAACTCGAGGTCACCCGGCGCGGGCGGGCCACGCTCGACTCGATCGCCGACGAGCTGGGCTCGGCCATGGCCATCTCGGTGCTGGGCTCGGCCCAGATCACGGTCACCATCCCCGATCGGACCGGCGACGCGGTGGCTGACACCGTCGCCTACCGCTGGGATGGGCTCGCCAATGGCACGCTCTACCGGCAGTGGAACGGCGGCAGCGAGGTCGCCATCCTCACCGGCGTCGATCGCTTCGACCTGGCCGCGGCGAGCCGCTCCCGCGATTTCCTGCCCACGCTCCAGCAGGAGCCGACCATCCTCGCCCTCGCTGCCTCGAGCCGCGGCACGACCGCCGACACCTCCATCACGCTGCTGAGCGGGGCGGCCGAGTCGATGACCCTAACCCTGCCGACCGCGACGTCCTCGGTGCAGGTGACGGGCATCCGCCTCCGCGGCCGGCGGGGCGTTGCCAGCTCCTCGACCATGACCGTCGCCTTGCGAAGTTCGGTCGGTCTCTTGCCGCTGAGTACGGTCCTCTCCTCGACCACCATCCGCGGCAGCGATTTCGCCTCGAGCACCGACTGGCTGGCCGTGGACCTGCCTGACGTCACGCTTCCGGCGGGCACGACGGAGATCGCGGTCACCGTGACCACGACGAGTGCCCTGGCTCCGGCCATCCTGGAACGCTCGCTCTCGAGCCTCGACACGCCGTGGGACTCGATCTACACCGGCACACTCGGGGCGTGGCTCACCATCTCGAAGGCCGACCTCTCCTACGAACTGCTCGGTCGGGTGACCGTGCCGAAGTCGACGCTGGGGGAAGGGGCCGCCTCGCTTCGCCTCCGCTGCGCCCTGCGGGGAGCGTCGGAGAGCGAACTCACCGCCGTCGTCCCGCTCCCGAACGCACCGACGCTCCCATGAGTGGCCAGACCCTCCATCCCTCGCGTCGCGCCCGCCGCGGCATGACCATCACGGAAGGCGTGATCGGGATGGCCATCCTGGCCACCGCCATCGCGGCCGGCATGCAGGGGGTGGCCCAGTCGGCGTCGAGCAACCGGCACGCCGAGGAGTGGCGGGTGGGACGGTCGCTGATCGACGCGGCGACAGCGACCCTCGACGCCTTGCCCTACGAGGACCCGACCGTCGCCAGCACGGCACTCGGAAGCGAGTCGGGCGAGGGGAGCGGCCCGCTCGCTTGGGACGACATCGACGACGCCAACGGCTGGTCGGGCGTACCGGCTGCGGCCAGCGCCCCGAGCGGCTGGTCGGTGCGGATCGCGGTCGCTTTCGCGAGCGCCTCGAACCCGAAGAACGACGCAGCGACCGAGAGCGGCCTCAAGCGGATCACGATCAGCGCCGAGCGGGACGGGCGGGCCATCCTGGCCGTCGTCCTGGTGCGGGGGAGGCACGGATGACGCTGCACCGCCCGCGACCTCGACGTGCTCCGCGCGGCGCCGCGTACGTCCTCGCCGTCGGGCTGTCGATGCTTCTCCTCGTCGTCTCGACCGGCACCCTGCTCGCGGTCCGGGCCCGCCACGCCGGTGAGGGCGACACCGCGCTCGGGGCCCGGGCCCGCCGCATGGCTTCCTCCGGCGTCGGGTGGGGGCTCTCCATCCTCGAGACGAACGCCGCCTACGCAAACGGCAGCGTCGCCTCGTCGACCACCTACAGCACGAGCCTCGACGGGGGCACGGTGGCGGTGACCATCGCCCCGCCGCCCTATGTCCTCGGCGGGAACGTCATCACGCCGGCGGTGGTCACCTCGGTGGCCACCTCGGGCCTCGCGGTGCGCCGCGAGTCGGTGCAGGCGATTCCCGTCCCCGCCCCGATCGAGGCGTTCGAATACGCCCTCGTGGTGGGCGGGACCATGACCCTCGCCGCGAATGCCTCCTGCACCATCGTCGACGGAAGTGGCGTGGTCGGCGCGGCGGTGCGCGGCGGCGGCTCCAGCGTCACCGGTACGCTCACCGTCGTCGGCTCGGCGCCGGCCGACGGCTGGACGGCGATCAAGGCGGCAGTCCAGGCCCCCAGCCTGCCCACCACCACCGACATCGCCGAACTCGCAGCGAGCGGCTCGTCGATCACCGTGGTCACCGGAGCGACCAACGGAGGCGGCACCGCGTCGCGATTCCTCCTGTCGCCGCACGAACTCGCCGCGGGCGGGGGGCTCGACCGTAACGGGGTCTACGTCCTCGACTGCAAGAACGCGACGGTGAACCTCTCGGAGTTCCGCCTCGCGGGCACCTTGGTCATCCTCGATCCCGGGCCCGGATCGAGCATCGCCACGCCCTTCCTCATCGAGCCGGCCGTGCCCGGGTATCCGTCGATCGTCGTCCGCGGCGACCTGACCATCACGATGGACGGCTCGGAGCTCGCCGAGTCCCGTGGCACCAACAAGAACTTCAATCCGCAGGGAACGCCGTACCCCTATCTCGGCGGCGTCACCAACGACGACACCGGCGACAAGTACATCACCGCCCTCAATGGATTCGTGGTCGTCTCGGGCAACCTGAGCGTGCGCGGCACGACCTCCTTGGGCGGGGCGATCGTCGGCGGCAACCTCAGCGTGAGCGGCACCTTCACCACCGATCGCGACGAATGGGCGACGTGGTCTCCTGCGAGTGCATTCATGGCGACGCGCTGGCGCATCCCGGCGGGCACGCGGACCGAGCCCTTCTCCGATCCCTGATCGAAGCGCGGCGCGGACCTCAATCCCGGACCTTGAAGCGCCGATAGCCCTCCGGCCTCGTCGCGGCATCTCACTCCTGTTTGGTGGGATCCGTGCGCGGAGCACGTGCCAAGGGCAGAGTCGATGGCGCAGCGACCCGGACTCCGACTCGTCTCCCGCCCGCTGTCGCTCCTGGCGACGGGGGGATCGATCGCCGCCGGCGTCGCCGCCTTCGGGGCCAGCTGGTGCCTCGAGCATCGGGCCGAAGCAGAACGGAACGCTCGCCGCACCGATCTTCTCCGCGAGTCGCTGGCCTCGACCGCCGACGCGGTGGGCTCCCTCCTCGCTGCCGGAGACCTCTCCGGGGCCCGTCGCCTGGTGGCGGCCCTCGGCCGCGAGACGCACGCCAACGCCTGTCGCCTCGAGATCGCCGGCGGCGCGATCCTGGCCGACCTCGTCCCCTCCCGCATCACCCAAGCGGCGCTCCCCGATCCATGGCCGAGCGGCTCGGTGCCGCCGGAAGGGTGGAGCGTCGAGCAGGGGATCGTCGCCGCTTCCGTGTCCGTCCCGCTCGGCAACACCGCCCACGCCAGCCTGGTGTTCGAGGCCCCGGTTGTCCCGCTGGCCGGAAGCGGCGATCTCCTCGCCACGTTCACCGCGCCCGCCTTGGTCGGCCTGGCCGCCGCCTGCGGCGCGTTCCTCGTCGCCGGCACCGCCCGGCGCCGCATGCGCGACCTCGTCGCGGTGGGCGAAGCCGCCGCCGCTGCCGCCGCGGGCGAGCCCTTCGCCGAGGCCTTGTGCATCGACGAGCGGCTGGGAGCCCTGGCTCCGGCCTGGAACACGTTGGTCCCGCGCTTGGTGGGCGGCGAGCGGCCGAGCGTCGGCCTGAGCGCCGCGACGGGCGACGCGGTCGCCGAGCAAGACGGCCGCGGTGTCTGCGACACGCTCTGGCACGGCATCCTGGTGGTCGACGCAGCGGGACGGATCCGCTACCTGAACGGGGCGGCGGCGCTTCTCCTCAGCGTGCGCCGCGAGGCGGCGCTCGGGTCCGAGGCGGCCGACCTCATCGGCCACGCCGAGACGATGGACGCGGTGCGCCGGGCGGCCAGCGGCGACCACGGCGTCCGGGCCAGCTTCGAGCGCTCCGCGGCCGACGGCTCGGAGGACGGCATCCTCCGCTTCAGCGTGCGGACGCTGCGCAGCCCAGCCGGCGGCTCGGCGGCCTTCGTCCTCGTCGAGGACGTCACCCAGCAGCGGCTCGCCGACCGCTCCCGCAACGCCTTCGTGGCCCAAGCCACGCACGAACTGCGGACGCCCCTCACCAACATCCGTCTCTACCTCGAGGACCTCCTCGAAGGAGGCGACGGCGATCCCGAGGCCCGCGGCCGCTCGCTCGAGGTGATCTCGACCGAGTCGCTCCGCCTCGAGCGGATGGTCGGCGACATGCTCTCCATCGCCGAGATCGACGCCGGCACCATGCGGCTGCGCCCCGACGACGTGCGGCTCGAGCCCCTGATCCAGTCGCTGGCCCGCGACTTCCAGGCCATGGCCAAGGAGAAGTCGATCACCCTCGACTTCAAGCTCCCGCCCAAGTACCCGACCCTCGTCGCCGACCGCGACAAGGTCACCATGACCCTGGCCAATCTCCTCGGCAACGCCTTGAAGTACACGCCGAAGGGGGGGACCGTGACCGTCGCCGTGCGGCCCGGCGGGGAGGACATCCGGTTCGACATCACCGACTCCGGGATCGGCATCAAGGAGGAGGAGCACGAACTCGTCTTCCGCAGCTTCTACCGCTCGAAGGACCGCCGCGTGGAAGGGATCGGCGGCACCGGCCTCGGGCTCCCCATCGCCCGCCAGATCGCCCGCCTCCACGGCGGCGACATCCTCCTGACCTCGGCCGTCGACCGCGGCTCGACCTTCACCCTCGTCCTCCCGCTCCGGGCCTCCGTCGCGAAGGCGGCGTGAGCCGGCGGCGCCCTGCACGACCTCGATGCCGATCCAGATCAACGAGACCCAGGCCGGTGCCGTGAGCGTGCTCGTTCCGCAAGGAGCGCTCGCCGGGGAGGACGCCGCGCTTTTCCGCGATGCGGCCCTCGAAGCGTTGCGGCGCCGCCGCGGAAGGCTGGTGGTCGACGCGAGCGGCGTGCCCTTCGCCGACAGCGCCGGCCTCGAGGCCCTGCTCGACCTGACCGAGGCTCTCGCCGCCGGGGGCCGCTCGCTCAAGCTTTGCATGCCGAACGAGACGCTCCGCTCCGCCCTCGAGGTGGTGGGGATCGACGGCCTCTTCGAACTCTACGGCGACGTCAACGACGCGGTGAGGAGCTTCCTGTGAGCGGCGCCGCGCAGCCAACGCCGCCGGCCTCGCAGTCGGCCCGCCTCCGGCTGGGCGAGGAGCTGGTCCGCACCGGGGCCATCACCGCCGAGGAACTCGAGAAGGCCCTGGCCAGCCAGCGTTCCACCGGCCGCAAGCTCGGCGAGATCCTGGTCACCGAGGAACTGGTCGCTCCCGCGGTCCTCCTCGCTGCCCTCGCCACCTGCCTCGGCGTCCCCCACATCACCCTCCGCCACGGCCTGATCGACCCGCCGCTCCTCAAGCTCCTCGGGGCGGAGGAAGCGGAACGGCTGCGGGCCCTGCCGCTCTTCAAGGTCCGCGACACGCTGACCGTGGCCATGGCCGAGCCGCAGTCGCTGAGCGCCGTCGACCGCATCCAACAGCTCACCGGCTGCCGCATCCGGCCCGTCCTCGCCCTCGAGTCGAACATCAAGGAGTACGTCCGGAAGTACGCCTCGGGGCAGGTCAGCGTCGATGCCTTCCTCACCTCGCTGGCCGAGTCCGACGTCGAGGTGATCGAGCGCGAGGCCCAGGACGAAGGGCCGATGACCGACCTCGACAAGATGGTCGAGGGCAGCCCGATCGTGAACCTGGTGAACGTGGCGTTTCTCACCGCGGTGCGGGACCGGGCCAGCGACATCCACATCGAGCCCGACCGCCGCGGCACCCGCATCCGCTACCGGATCGACGGCACCATGCGCGAACTGATGCGCCCGCCGCCCGGCCTGCACGCCGCGGTCGTCTCCCGGGTCAAGGTCATCGGGCGGATGGACATCGGCGAGAAGCGCTTGCCGCAGGAGGGCCGGGTGCGGATCGTGGCCGAGGGCCGCGAGATCGACCTCCGCATCTCGAGCATGCCCACGCTCCTCGGCGAGAAGATCGTGGTCCGGCTCCTCGACAAGTCGAACCTGCGGGTACGGCTCGGCGACCTCGGCCTGCGGCAAGAGGCCCTCGACCGCTTCGTCCGCATCCTCAAGCAGCCGCACGGGCTGGCCCTGGTCACCGGTCCGACCGGAAGCGGGAAGACCACCACGCTCTACTCGGCGCTCGACCTCGTGCGCAGCCCCGAGGTGAACATCCTGACGGTCGAGGATCCGGTCGAGTACCAGCTCGACCTCATCAACCAGATCCAGGTCCAGGACGCGGTCGGCCTCACCTTCGCCCGGGCTCTCCGCAGCATCCTGCGGCAAGACCCCGACATCATCATGGTCGGCGAGATCCGCGACGCGGAGACCGCCCGGGTGGCGGTGCAGGCTGCCCTCACCGGGCACCTCGTCCTGGCCACGCTGCACACCAACGACGCCCCCAGCACGCCGGCCCGCCTGGCCGACATGCAGATCGAGAGCTACCTCCTCTCGAGCGCCCTGACCGGCGTCCTTGCCCAGCGCCTGGCCCGGACCATCTGCCCGGGCTGCGCGACCAAGTACTTCCCGACCGAGCAGGTCCTCGCCGACGCCGGCCTCGAGTCGGCCATCGGCCAGCCCTTCCGGAAGGGCGGCGGCTGCCGGCAGTGCCACGACAGCGGCTTCCGCGGACGGGTCGGGGTGTACGAGGTGATGGAAGTGACGGGCGAGATCCAACGGCTCGTCTATCGCGCCGCACCGGCCCATGAGCTTCGGGGCGAAGCCCGCCGCCAGGGGATGCTGACCCTGCGCGAGGAAGGGGTGCGCCTCGCTCTCGATGGCCGCACCTCGCTCGAGGAAGTGCTGCGGGTGACCCGCGACGAGAACGAAGCACTCGAGGACGAGATCCGCATCGCCGCCCTCCGCGGCGCCGCGCAGCCGCCCCCGCCCGAGAAGGAGGCGGCATGAGAGTCGCCTACGAAGGCTTCACCATCGACGGGCAAGCGGTGAACGGCACGCTCGCCGCGGGGGACCGCGAGCAGGCCCGGAAGCAACTCCGCGAGCAGGGGATCTTCGCCACTCGGCTGAGCGACGCCCGCGACGCGGCGGGGGGCCGCGGCAGCCGCGTCTCGCGCGACGCCCTAGCCACCATCTTCCGGCAGCTCTCGGTCCTCATCTCGACCGGCACGCCGCTGGTCGAAGCGCTGCAGGCGGTCGAGCGGCAGTCGGACGGCCAGGCACTGGTCGGCGTGGTGGCGGCGCTCCGCCGGCGGGTCGAGGAAGGCTCCGCCTTCTCTGACGCCCTGGCCGCCATGCCCGAGACCTTCGATCCCATCTGCCGCACCATGGCCGCGGCGGGCGAAGCGGCCGGCATGCTCGAACGCATGCTCGCCGACCTCGCCGAGCTCTACCGCCGCGAGGCCCGCATTCGGAAAGCGGTGGTCGGGGCCCTGACCTACCCGGCGATCGTCATCACCGCCTCGCTCGTCGTCCTCGCCGGCCTGGTCACCCTCGTCCTCCCCAAGTTCCAGTCGATGTTCGACGCGATCCAAGCCCCGGTGCCAGCGGCCACGGCGTGGCTGATGGCGGTCGGCACGGCGGTCCGCGACCATTGGGCCGTCGTCCTCCTCGCCCTCGGAGTCCTCGTGACGGGCGCCGTCGTCGCCGTCCGCTCGGCGGCGGTGCGGCGGCAAGGGCTCGAAGCGAGCCTTTCGCTCCCCATCGTCGGGCCGCTCGTCCGTTCCTTGTCCACGGCCCAACTCGTCCGCTGCCTCGGGCTGCTGCTTGAGTCGAAGGTCACGCTGCTCGACTCGATCAAGCTGGCCGGCGATTCGATGAGCCATCCGGTCTACGCGGCGCTCCTCGCCCGAGCCCACGACGCCGTCTCCCGCGGCGAGCCGCTGGCCCAGGCCCTGGACGACCCGCGCTGCATCGGTCCGTCGGTGCGCCAAGCGATCGCTAGCGGCGAGCGAAGCGGCAAGCTCGGGGCGGTCCTGACCCAAGTTAGCAAGCATCTCGACGAGGACAACGAGATCATCGTCCGCGGCCTGGCTCGCTCCATCGAGCCGGTGCTGCTCGCCGCCCTCGGCATCCTGATCGGCGTCGTCGCCATCAGCCTCTTCCTCCCGCTCTTCGATGTGGCCGCCTCGGCCAGCGCCGGAGGGTCGCGCTGATGCTCCCGCCGCTGGCCCGACCTGCCCGGCCGATCGGCATCGACCTCGGGGCCGCCCGCCTCACCGCGGTGGCCGCGGGCGCCGATGGCCGTTCCGTCGAGGCCTTGGTCGAACTGCCGCGCATCCATCGGGCCGAGGACATCGCCCTCGAGATCCCGCGGCTGGTCCGCGTCTTGGCGCGCCGCGGCTTCCGCGACGCGCCCGTGGTGGTAGCCCTGCCCGACGCCGATACGCTGGTCGCCGAACTCTCCTTGCCGGCGGTCGCCGATCGGGCCACGCTCGAAGCGATCGTCGCCGCCCAGTTGGGGCGCATGAAGCAGGCCGACCCCGCGACCCTGGCCTGCGGCTGGTGGTCGACGGATGCTGGCCCGGGCGGGTCGGCCCGACGCTCGCTCGCCGCCGCCGTGCCGGCGAGCCGAGCCGAGGCCATCGTCTCGGCCTTCGAGGAGGCGGGGCTCGTGGTCGAGGCCATCGACTTGCGGCCGCTGGCCGTGGCCCGAGCCTGCCGGCGGTCGTTCGGCGGCGGGCTCGAGATCGTCGTCGACCGCTCGGCGGAGCGGCCGACGGTCATCGTCCTCGAGCGCGGAGCGGTGACCTACGTGCGGCCGCTCGCCCCGCGAACGGTGGTGGCCGCCTCGCCCGGCGACGGCGCCGGCTTCAGCGTCGAGGCCTTCCTGGCCGAACTGCGGCTCACCTTGGGCTATCTCGTCCATCGCCATCCGCAGGAGGCGATCAGCCGGTTGCGACTGGTCGGGAGCGACAGCGACATGGCCATCCTGCCGCCCGCGATCAAGCAGTCGCTCGACATCGAGGCCGAGGCGATCCGGGTCGACGCCTTGGCCGAGGTGGTGGGCGGGATCGGGCCGGTCGGCTCCGCTCCGGTCGTCGCTTACGGCCTCGCCTTGCGCGGACGGGAGGCGGCATGAGCGAGGTGAACCTCTTGCCTCGGGCCCGCCAGGATCGACTGGCCCAGCGCCGGCTGCTGCGCGGGTGGGGTGTGGCGACGCTGGCGTGGCTCGCCCTCCTCGTCGCGGTGCATCTGGTGGTGAGCGGGGCCCGACCGACGCCCGACGACAGGGCGAGCCGTCGCGAGCTCGAGGAGTTGCGGAGCGAGGAGACGCGGCTGGTCGACGAGTTGGCCCGCCTCGAGCGCTCCTCGGAGCAGGATCGCCGCTCGCTCGCCGCGGCGCGGGCCACGGTCGACCACCCCGACTGGAGCATCCTCCTCAGCCGGGTCGTCACCGAGCGCGACGCCTCGATCGTCTTCCGCCGCTGGGCCCTCGAGCGCGGCGAATCGCATCGCCTCGCCTTGCGGCTCGAAGGTCGCGTCCCGCGCTTGGCGACCCTGACCGACTTCGTCCTCCGCCTCGAGCGTTTCGGCGTCTTCCAGCGGGTCACCCTGTCGAGCGCCAAGGCCGCCCCGAGCGCCGAAGCCGCAGCGAGCGGCGAGGCAGCGATCGACTTCGCCATCGAGGCGGAACTCGTCGCGGCGATCCCGAGCGAAGGAGGCAAGCCGTGAGCATCGTCGCGAGCCCCCGATGGTTGCTCCACGCTGGCGGCGTGGCCACCCTCGGCCTGATCGGGGCCGCGTGGTACGGCCTCGCCCTGCACCCGGTCCTGACCGCCTCGGCCCGCGTCTCGCAGGTGACGCTCGAGGTCGACGCGGCCCGCCGCAGCGTGGCCGATCTCGTCGCCCGGCGCGATCGAGCCAGCAGCGAATGGCAGGCGATCGCGGCCGACCTGGCCCGCGTCACGGTGCGGCTCCAGCCGGCGACGGCCCTGAACGCACGCTTGGCGGAACTGGCCAAGCTGGCCGAGGCGGAGGGTCTTCAGGTCGACGCCATCGAGCCCAAGGCAGCGGTCGAGACCTCGCTCGCGGTGCGGGTGCCGGTTCGCCTCGGGGCCCGCGGGTCCTCGCCGGCGGCGATCCGGTTCTTGGCCAGCCTCAAGGAACGCTTCCCCGACGTGGCGGTCGAAGGGTTCGATGTTGCGGGTCGCGAGGGTGAGGTGGGTACGGCAATCAAGTTCGATTGCGTCTGGTATGCGGATCGGGCTGCTCGAAGCGCGAGCGCTACTGCCAACGAGCCTTGACCCGAGGGCCCGCACTTCGTCTCCTCTCCGCATGGCAGGCTCGAGGCAGCGGATCGTCTACGTGGGGCTCCTGGCCGTAGCACTGGTCGGCCTGGCGGTCGACAAGTTCGTCCTCCAGGGCTCGGTCACCGGGCCGAAGGCCTCCTTCGCCGATGCCCCCGCGGCGGCGGCGGAGTCCGACCTCCTGATCGCCAAGGCCGCCGCACCGGTGCCGGTCGTCCCCAAGGAGGACGCCGCCATGGGCCAACTGGCCCGACGCTTGGAACAGCTCCGTTCGGCGGACGTGGCCCAACCGACGCTGGCCGAGGCCTCCAGCCGAGCCGTGGTGCGGCCCAGCGAACCGATCGAAGAGCGTCCGGCGGTGGGGCCCGACCCGCCCAAGGTCTCGGCCGTCCTGCTCGGCTCCCGGCCGGCGGTGGTGGCGGGGGGGAAGCCGCTCGTCCTCGGGGCCGATGTCGGCGGCTGGACGGTCATCGCCATCGAGAGCGAGTCGGTGACCTTCGAGCGGGACGGCGTGCGGGCCTCGCAACACGTCCGCTAACGGCTGGCGGGCGCCCGTAGTGCGGTCGACGCATTCGCCGGGGCCTGGCACAAGTCGAACCCACGGATCACCGATCGGGATTCCGTCGCACGGCGCGCGTGGCGCCAAAGCTGCTACCGGGAGCCCCCATGTCGCTCGCCCACCTCCGGCTGTCTCGGCGTCGCGCCTTCAGCCTCATCGAACTCGTCATCGTCATCGTGATCATCGGGATCCTCGCCGCGATCGCGGTGCCGCGCCTGAGCCGCGGAGCCACCAGCGCCAGCGAGAACGCCCTCTCCGCCAACCTCGCTGCGATGCGAAGCGCGGTCGAGCTCTTCTACGCCGAGCACAGCAACACCTACCCGAGCCTGGCCAAGTTCAGCGAGTCGCTGACCCAGTACAGCGACTCGACCGGCACCAAGTTCGGTGACCGCGACGCGGCCAACGGCCTCATCTACGGACCGTACCTGCGGACCGTCCCGCCGCTTCCGGTCGGCGCCAACAAGGGCAAGACCGCGGCGGTCGCCGCCTTGGGCGATGACGGTGGCTGGGTCTACGACGCCACCAAGGGCACCGTGAAGTCGAACACCGCCGCCGGCGAGGTCGACTCCAACGGCAAGAAGTACAGCGACTATTGATCGCCTCGCCCGGTCCGCCCTCGGGCAGGACCGGTCCTCGCGACACGACTGAAAGACAACGGGGCGCCCGTGCGGGGGCGCCCCTTGTCCGTTCGGCGATCACCTCTCCAGGCCATCCGATTGCAGCCAGCCGACCTGAAGGCGCCGCTTGGGGGGACACAGAGCACGCCGAGGTGCCCCGACCGGTGTCCAGACCGAGCGGCCAGCACGGGTCCCATCGCCGATGGTTCCCCGCACCTCCCCAAATGGGGGGCGACCGCGGGAGCGGACAAGCTCAGGGCGATTTTTCTTTCGACCGGACCACTTCGATCAGTTTCCGCATCCGCTCGACGGCCCGCGAGGAGGCCTTGCGGGCGGCATCGGACGCGATCCCGAGGCGAAGTCCCTGCTCCTCGAAGGGGATCCCTTCGGCGGTCCAGGTCAGGAGGTCGCGGTCTCGCTCCGGAAGGAGGTCCATCGCCTTCCGGACCGCCGCCAGGTCCTCGCGACGCTGGGCGATCGTCCGGGAGCCGGGCCCGGGATTGGCGGCGTGGACTTCGCCCGACTGGGTCAGCCGGAGGATCGCCCCGCCGCGCCGCTTGAGGGCGAACCAGTAGTCGCGTCGGGCCCCTAGGTGGCGGCGCGCGATTTGGGACAGCCAGCCGTCGAAGGCGTCCGCCCCCTTCCAGTCCAGTTGTGGCAGGGAGCGAAGGGCCTCCTGCTGCATGCCGAGGACGAGGTCGTCGATTGTCTCGAAGCGGAGGAGCGAGGTGCCCGCCTCGCGTCGGGCGATCTGGGCCAGAAGGGGCGTCGCCGCCGCGATCCGCTCGGCGAGGTCGTTCGGGCGGGTCACGAGGCCCCCTTCTTCGGACGAGCCACGAGGCGGATGCCGACCGTGTCGGACGGGGCGTCGGCCACGCGACCGTTGCCGGCGTAGATGGTGAAGGCCATGGGATCGCCGAAGGCCCACGAGCCGCCGTAGTGACGCCGCTCCTGCTCGCTTTCCCGCCACCAGCCGTCGACGTATTCGGAGACGCTTCCGGCGAGGTCGTAGAAGCCAAGGGCCGACTCGTCGCGCGGGTAGCTCCGCACCGGGCGGGGCGTCGCCTTCGGTTCGGCGAAGGCCGAGCTCACCCACTTCGGGCGCCACTGGTTGCCGAAGACGTAGCGGGCGCCGCTGCCGACGCCGGTCGCTGCCAGCCACTCGTCGTCGCTCGGCAGGGCAAAGGTCCATCCCTCTCCCTTGGAGGAAGCCTGCTCCGAGCGCCACGCGGCGTAGGCCGCTGCGTCGCTCCAGGAGATGCCGAGGACCGGCCAATCGGGCCTCCAGTCGTTCGGGATGGCAAAGCGGCCGTCCGCGCCGGGCACGAGATGAAGGACGCCGGTCGAGGAACGCGGCACGAGGATCGGAGCGCTCGCCTCCTTGATGCGGGCCAGGGTGGCCGGATCGTTGAGGAAGGCGAGGTACTCCTCGACCGTCACTTCCCGCTCCATCAGCCAGACCAGAGTGCCCGCGACGACGACGGGCAGGAATCCCGGCGGCCCCTCCGTCGCGGGCGGCGTGAGGCAGACCGACTCCGCAAGCCCGCGGACGCTACGGAACACCCAGCGGAGTTCGCTCCGGCCCGGGGCCCGGGCCACCAGGACGTAGCTCCCCCGCGGGATCGGCCGCGCCACGCACGGGGCTTGCCCCAGCGAGGCCCCGATCACCCGCGGGAGCGGCCGCGTCGTGAAGCGGACGAGGTCGGCGGCGAGCGGCTCGGTGAGCTCCTCGCGGGCCAGCCCGGTCGGCGTCACCCGCTCCACGGTGCGCGCCCCGGCAGCGAGCCGCTCCGCGGCCCGGGCTCCGTCGCGCTCCGCGGTGGTCGCCACGTCGGACCCGTCGATCGCGACGAGGAGATCGCCTTGGACGAGCGGCGGGTGGTCGCGCACCACCTCGAGGCACCAGCGTCCGGGGTCGATGGCCTGGCTTCCGTCGAAGGCCACGCCGACCACCCGCGATTCGCCGTTTGGGGTCAGCGCTGCATGGTCGACGAGCCGGTAGAGCCAGAGCTTGGTGCCCGGGCAGTCGCTCGCCACGCTCAGCGTGCCGCCCACGTCGAGCTGGGCCATGTGCGAGCCGTCCGGGTCGTTGTCCCGGACCAGGGTCCGCAGCGTCGCGGCGAGCTCGGCGTCCTCGTGCCGCACCGCGTCGGCGTACTGGGCGGCGAAGAGGTCGGCCCGCAGCTCGCGCAGCTCCTTGAGCGGGGCCCCCAGCCGCTCGGCGACGGCCAATTGTTGGAGGGCGTGGTCGAGGACGCGGCCGCGTTGCAGCCGGCCCCGCTGCACTTCGCCGCCGAGGCGATCGAGGGCCGAGTCCTCCTCGGCGGAGAGATACTGGGCGAGCCGCAGCCGGCTCATCTCGGCGAAGCGGTTCTCGTCGACCGAGGCCTGGTCGGCGGCCTGGGTGAACTCGGCGATCGCCTTGCGGGCCTCGGCGATGGCGGCGAGGCTCGCGTCGCGGTCGGCCGCCTCGTGCATGTGTTGCTGCAGGGCGAGCGAGGCGAGCAGGGCGACGCTGGCGAGGAGGCCGACCGCGAGGGCGGCGCTGAGCGCGGCGTGGCGGCGCACCCACCGGGCGCAGGTGCGGGCCATCCCGTCGGGCCGGGCCGCGATGGGGCGGAATTCAAGGAGCGCCGTGAGGTCGTCGCGGAGGAGGGCGGCGCTCGCGTAGCGGCGGGCCGGGTCGCGGGCCATGGCCTTGAGGACGATCGTCTCGAGGTCGCGGCTCGTCTCCGGGGCCACCGAGCGGAGGGAGGGCGGATCCTCGACCAGGATGGCGTGGAAGAGCCGCTCGAGCGTGGGAGCATCGAAGGGCGGCCGCCCCGCGAGGCACTCCCAGAGGACGACGCCAAGGGCGTAGACGTCGCTCCGCGGATCGTCGGTCACCGCTCCCGTCGAGCGTCGACCGATGCGCTCCGGGGCCATGGTGTGCGGCGAGCCGACGAAGGTGTCGGTGAGCGTGGCCTCGCCCTCCGCGTCGCGGGCGATTCCGAAGTCGAGGAGGAGGGCCCGGTCGTCGGGCCGGATCTGGACGTTGGCCGCCTTCACATCGCGGTGCACGATGCCGGCTGCATGGGCCGCCTCGAGGGCGTCGGCGAGATCCCGCACCCAGTGCACGACCCGCGTCGCGGGGAGCCGCTCGCCTCGCTCGCGGGCCTCGGCCAGGAGTTCGTCGAGCGGTTGGCCCTCGACCAGCTCCATCACCAGGAAGCGCACCCCGTCGGCCGTCCCCACCGAGTGGATGGGCACGATGTTCGCGTGGCGGAGGCGGGCCACGGCCTTGGCCTCGCGCTCGAAGCGCTGCCGGGCGGCGGGCGATCCGGCCACCGCCGGAGGCAGGAGCTTGAGGGCCACCGGACGGTGCAGGGCCAGGTCGGTGGCCCGGTAGACGACGCCCATGCCGCCCTCGCCGAGCCGGGCCTCGATGCGGAAGCCGCCTAACGTGCGGCCGGGCCAGGGGTCGTCGACGCCGTCCGCTGCCGGGGCCTCGTCGGGGCATGCTCCGCGGGCGGCCCGCACGGCGTCGAGGCGGGCGGCGAGCTCGGGGTCCTCGCGGCCGGTTCGGGCCAGGAAGGCGGCGCCGTCGGGTGCCTCGCCGGCGAGGACGAGATCGACGTAGGCGTCGAAGAGCGCCTCGCGGTCGTCGGCGTCCGAAGGGCTGCGCTGGTCAGGCTCGCCGGCCATGCCGTCCATCGTCGCGGGCCGGCGGCGGCTATGCAACAGCCGGGCAACCGCTAACGAATCCGCTCGTCGAGGAAGGTGGCCACCTGGTCGATGGCGATCCGCTCCTGGGCCTGGGTGTCGCGGTGCCGCACGGTGACCGTCTGGCCGGTCAGCGTCTCGCCGTCGATGGTGAAGCAGTAGGGGGTGCCGGCCTCGTCCATGCGGGCGTAGCGCTTGCCGATCGATTGCTTGGGGTCGTAGTCGATCGTCCACCGCTTGCGGAGGTCGCGGAAGAGCCGCTCGCCGACCTCGGGCATGCCGTCCTTGTTGACCAGCGGGAAGATGCCGGCCTTCACCGGGGCCATCCGCGGGGCGAACTTCATGTAGACCTTGCTGGCCCGCGATTCGTCGGGGGTGTAGGCCTCGCAGAGGAGGGCCAGCGTGCCGCGGTCGGCCCCGGCCGAAGGCTCGATCACGTGCGGGAAGTAGCGCTCGTTCTTCTCCTGGTCGAAGTACTTCATCTTGTCGCCCTTGCCGCAGGACTGGGCGTGCTGGCGGAGGTCGAAGTCGGCCCGGTGGGCCACGCCTTCGAGCTCCCCGAAGCCGGGGGCGGTAAAGGGAAAGCGGTACTCGATGTCGCTGGTGCCGGCCCCTTCCTTCGCGTAGTGGGCCAGCTCGTCGCGGTCGTGCTCGCGGAGCTGGAGGTTGTCGCCAGCCAGGCCGATCGACTGCCACCAGCGGAAGCGGAAGTCGCGCCAGAAGGCGTACCACTCGGTGGCCGTCTCCGGGCGGATGAAGAACTCGAGCTCCATCTGCTCGAACTCGCGGCTCCGGAAGGTGAAGTTCCGCGGCGTCACCTCGTTGCGGAAGGACTTGCCCATCTGGGCGATGCCGAAGGGGATCTTCACCCGGCTGGTGTCGACCACGTTCCAGAAGTTCACGAAGATGCCTTGGGCCGTCTCCGGGCGGAGGTAGGCGATGTTCGAGGCGTCCTCGAGGGCCCCCACGTTCGTCTTGAACATGAGGTTGAAGGCCCGGGCCTCGGTGAGGGTGCCCGGTTCCTTGGCGTCGGGGCCGACGGTGCGGGCCCGCTCCTCGGCGGAGATCGACACGAAGGGGCGCAGCACATGGCGGGCGGGGTCGATCGCGTCCCGCTTCTCGTACTTGGCGAGGGTCTTCTCGGCCCGGGCCTTTTGCTCCTCGTCGCCGCCGATGAAGGCGTGGAGCCGGGCCCCCGGCTCGGTGGCCCCGAGGACGACGAGGTGGTCGGCCCGGTAGCGGACCTTTGATTCGCGGCAGTCGACCATCGGGTCGTTGAAGCCGCCGACGTGGCCGGAAGCCTCCCAGACCTTGGGGTTCATGATGATGGTCGACTCGACGCCGACGATGTCGACCGGCTCGCCGTCAGGGCCGGGCAGCTCCTTGAGGACGATGTCGTTCCACCACGCCTCCTTCAGGTTCCGCTTGAGGGCGGCGCCGAGCGGGCCGTAATCCCAGAAGCCGTTGATGCCGCCGTAGATCTCGGAGGACTGGAAGATGAAGCCGCGGCGGCGGCAAAGGGAGACGATGTCATCCATCCGGCTCATGGGTGCTGGCCTGTCAGAAGGAAGCGTGCGACCGCCGCGAAGGGGGCGGAAACCAAGGGGATCCCGCACAGGGGCGAGAAGGGGAGATGGTACCGTTTCAAACCCTGCTGAGGAGGATTGGCCATGCGTCAGACCATGCGGTTCGAAGGCTCCGATTGCGTCGTGACCGGCGGCACCGGCGCGCTCGGGCAGGCCGTGGTCGGGGCGCTCCTCGATGCCGGGGCCCGCGTGCACGTGCCGTGGATCGCCGAGCGCGAGGTCGCAGCGTTCCGGCATCGCGATCGGGTGACCATGTCGAAGGTCGATCTCGCCGACGAGCGGGCCATTGGCGAGTTCTATCGCGGGCTTCCCGGTCTCTTCGCCTCGATCCACGTGGCTGGCGGATTCGCCATGTCCACGGTGCTCGAGACGAGCGCCGCCGACTTCGAAGCCATGTGGCGGCTCAACACGTTGACCGCGTTCCTCGCCTCGCGGGAAGCGATCCGGGCCATCCGCCGCACGCGGCCGGCCCGCGGCGGGCGCATCGTCAACGTGGCGGCGCGGCCGGTGGTGCAACCGGTCGGCGGCATGGTCGCCTACAGCACGAGCAAGGCCGGCGTCGCCGCCCTCACCCAGGCCCTCGCCGCGGAGACGGTCGACGACGGGATCCTGGTCAACGCCGTGTTGCCCTCGATCATGGACACGCCCGCCAACCGGGCCGCCATGCCGGGCGCCGACCACGCGGCGTGGCCCAAGGTGACCGAAGTCGCCGAGGCCATCGTCTTCCTCGCTTCGCCCGCCAATGCCGTCACCAGCGGGGCGCTCGTCCCGGTCTACGGACGGGCCTGAGGAGACGGATCCCGCACGCCGGTCCTGGCAGCGCATGCGTCGACGCACCTCGCTCAGCGTGTCCCTCGCCGTCGGCGTCGTCGCCACGCTCCTTACTTCGTGGGTGCCGCCGTTAATCCATCCGCCGGTGGTGAGCTTTCCCGGGCTCTCGCTCGACCCGAACGCCGCGCGCCCGTGGATCGGCACGCCACGGAGCCGTTGGCTGGGCGAGCCGGCGTGGCTCGGCACCGAAGCGAGGTTCGGGGTCGGCGTGCGGAGCACCGTCGGCGTGGTCGAGACGCAGGAAGTCGCGATCGCTGCCGATTCGGGGCGTTGGCATTACCTGATCGCGGCGGGCTGGCCGTTCTACGCGTTCCACGGTGGCGGCCTCCAGTTCCCTCCCACCGCGCCGATCGTCGATGAGCGGGCGCGGGCCGGGCTCGAATTGCCGACTTGGATGCCGACGCGGCAGAACCACCGGGCCAGCATCCCGGTCGGACCGCTGTGGCGAGGACTCGTCCTCGACGTCGCCCTGTGGAGCGCCGCGTCGTTCGGGTGCCTCGTGGTGCCGGGCGCCCTCCGCCGCGCTTGGCGCCGAGCCCGCGGCCGTTGCGAGGCATGCGGCTATCCGCGCCGCGTGCCAGGCCCGACCTGCCCGGAGTGCGGAGCGGCGTTCCGCTCGTCGGCCGACCACGCCGATGCAGCGGACCGCGGCAGGCAGCGCGGCGAACGGGGAGCGTGACGCTCAGCCGGTCTTGTCGGGCTTGGTGCCGAGCAGGGTGAAGAACTCGGCGCGGGCGGCGGGATTCGACAGGAAGATGCCGTGCAGCTTGCTGGTGGTGGTGATGGCGCTCGGTTGCCGCACGCCGCGGTAGCACATGCAGAAGTGCCGGCACTGGAGGACCACCGCCACGCCGTGCGGGCGGAGGGCCTGCCAGATGGCCCCGGCGATCTGGGCGGTGAGCTTCTCCTGGACCTGCAGCCGCTTGGAGAAGATGTCGACCACCCGCACCAGCTTGGAGAGCCCGGTGACCCGGCCGTTCGGGATGTAGCCGACGTGGGCCTTGCCGACGAAGGGCACCATGTGGTGCTCGCAGTGGCTGTGAATCTCGATGTCCTGGAGGAGCACCAGCTCGTCGTAGCCCTCGATCTCGGTGAAGGTCCGGGACAGGGGCTCCATCGGATCTTCGCGGTAGCCCCAGAAGTGCTCGTTCCACGCCTTCACCACCCGCATGGGCGTGTCGCGGAGCCCTTCGCGATCCGGGTCTTCCCCGATGTACTCGAGGATCGACCGGACATGCTTCATGGCCTCTTGGGCCTTGGGGTCGTTGAGGTCGCGGTGCGGCATGGGGCGAACAGTGTAGGCGAGGGTCGGGGCCGGAGGTCAGCGTCGGGCCGCGACAAAGCGGAAGCGTGCGGCCGCGTCAGAGCCAGCGCGACCACCACCCGAGGATCTCGTTCAGGCGGTGGATGCGGAGGTCGGGCGGGCCGTTCCGGCTCATGCCGTGGCTCGTCGAAAGGGGGTAGCGGACGAAGCGGCAGGGGACGCCTTGCACCACGAGGGCGGTGTGGATCTCCTCCGACTGCTCGATGTTGCAGCGGAAGTCGCCCTCGGAGTGGATGATCAGGGTCGGCGTGGTCACCCCCTTGAAGTGGGCGATCGGGCTCGAGCGCCACAGCGGCTCGGGGTTCTCGTAGTTCGTCCCGGGCCAGTACTCGCCAGGCACCAGCGGATAGTCGGAGTTGCCGGCGAAGGAGAGGAGGTTCGAGACGCAGCGATCGGTGATCGCGGCGCGGTAGGCCTTGGAGTGGGCGATGGCCCAATTGGTCATGTAGCCGCCGTAGCTTCCGCCCATGATCCCGATCCGCTTCGGATCGACGTCCTTCCGCTGGGCGACGAAGGCGGTCACCGCCTGCACGTCGAGCCAGTCCTTGTCGCCCCAACTGCCGCGGATCGCCGCGCAGTGGTCGCGGCCATAGCCCTTGCTGCCGCGCGGATTCGAGTACGCCACCACGTAGCCCTGGGCGGCGAGCAGTTGGAACTCGTGGAAGAAGGGAGCCCCGTACTGGGCGTGCGGCCCGCCGTGGACCTCGATGATGGCGGGGCGCTTGCCGCGGCGGGCCGTGCCGGCTCGAGCGGCGGGCCGGGCCGCGCCGGGCGGCGGCTCGAGGATCCACACCTGCGTGGGGTGGCCGTCCGCCGCCTTCACCCAATGCGAGGTCGGTGTCGAGAGCGAGAGCTCGGCGAGGAGGGCGTGGTTGAAGCGGGTCAGCCCGCGCCACGTCGCCTTGCCCTTCGCGACGGTGAGGACGCCGGCCTCGGCCAGCGTGGTCGGATCGCTGCGGAGGGCGGCCACCGAGCCGTTTGCGGCCACGTTGCCGAGGAGGTGCTCGCGGAAGCCCTCGGTCACGACCCGCGGCTTACTGCCGTCAATCGGCAGCTCGGCCAGATGGCCGGCGCCATGCCACCCGAGGCGCGTCCAGATGGCCTTCGAGTCGGGACGCCAGAGGACGCTTGGAGCGGTCGCGGTCTCGCCCGCGTCGGTGAGCGTCGAAGCGTGCACGCAGAGGTCCTCGGCCTTGGTCAGGCTTCGCGGGGCAGCCTTGCCGCGGCCGCCTGGGATCGCCGGGGCGACCCAGAGCTCGAGGTTCTCCGTGCTGTACACACCATCCCGCCCGGTGCGGCCGGCCCATGCCAGCATGCTGCCGTCGGGGGACCAGGCCACCGCTGTCTTCGGGCCGATCGGCTGGTTGGGCAGCGGCTCGATGGTGCCTGCCTCGAGGTCGAGGATCACCACCTCGTCCTTCCACGGCTTGAGGATGGCGTCGGGATCGCGGTTGGTGGTGAGCGCGAGGCGCCGGCCGTCGGGGCTCCAGGCGAAGTCGAAGTGGCCGATCGAATCGAGTCCGTAGATCTCCTCGTGGCGTCCGGTGCGGGCATCGACGAGGTGGAGGGCGTAGCGCGACGCCCCGAACCAGCCGTCGCCGTCGAGGCTATGCCAGCGCGTGTCGAGGACCCGAGGCGGCTCGCTGCGGCCGTCGCGCTCGCGCTCCTTGCGGGCGGCATGGGTGCGTTCCTCCTCGGTCGGACGGAAGGCGACCGCGAGGTGCGATCCGCTCGGCGACCAGGCCAGGGAGCGGAGGCTGCCCTCCGGAAAGCGGCTCAGGAGCTTGGCCTCGCCGCCATCGAGCGGGAGGACCGCGATCTGCGTGCCCTTCTCCTCGGTCGTCCGCAGGAACGCGAGCCGCGTGCCGTCGGGCGAGAAGCGCGGCGAGGAGTCCTTCGGCCCGGCGGTCAGGGCCCGCGGGGCGGCCTGGCCGTCGGTCGGGGTCCACCAGATGCTCGTTTGGGGGCGCGACCGCTCGTCGATCACCTTGCGGACGAAGGCCAGCCGGCGGCCCTCGCGGTCGAGTTGCGGCTCGGCGACACCGACCATGCACAAGAGGTCCTCGGCAACGATCGGTCGGCGGACGTGCTTGCGTCGAAGGGGTTTCCGCGCCACAGGATGCGCTCCTCGGATGGGCTGCGCGGCACGCTGCCGATCGGGTCCGAAGGCGACCGAAGTCGGGGCGCGTCGCGGGGCGTCGATGGTAGCATCGAGTGCATGGGCCTCGCAGGTCTGAAGGCGTCCGAGCAACTCGTCCACGCCGATTGGGTGTGGTCGGGCGATCGACTCGTTCCGGGCTCGACGATCGGCATCGGTTCCGACGGGCGCATCCGCTCGATCGGGCCGAGCCATGACCAGGTGACGCTGCGCCTCGCCGGCAAGGCCCTCGTGCCGGGGTTCGTCAGCGCCCACTCGCACGCCTTCCAGCGCGGGTTGCGGGGGATGACCGAGCGGTTCACGCAAGGGCAGGGCGGCTTCTTCCCGTGGCGCGAGGCGATGTACCGCCTGGTCGAGGAGCTCACTCCCGAGCGGGTCTACCAGCTCTCCAAGCAGTGCTTCACCGAGATGCTCCACGGCGGGATCACCGCGGTCGGCGAGTTCCACTATGTCCGCCACCTCACCACGGAGGGGGCCCCGGAGTCGGAGGCCGACCGCTACGTCCTCGACGCGAGCGTCCTCGCCGCGGCTCGCGACGTCGGCATCCGCCTCGTCCTCCTCGACACCTGCTACATGCAGGGCGGCTTCGGCAAACCGCTGGCCGGCGGGCAGGTCCGCTTCCGGACCCGCGACGAGGCCGAGTACTGGCGGCGCTTCGACGCCCTCGCCGCGGCGTGCGATCCCGCCACGCAGTCGGTGGCGGTGACCGCCCACAGCGTGCGGGCCGTGCCCATCGAGACGGTGGTGGCCCTGCACCAGGAGAGCGTGCGGCGGAAGGTCGTCTTCCACATGCATCTCGAGGAGGTGAGGCAGGAGATCGTCGACTGCGTGGCCGTCCACGGGAAGCACCCGGCCGAACTCCTGCTCGAGCGGCTCGCCCTCGACGAGCGGGCCACCTTCGTCCACTGCACCCACACCGAGCCTGAGCACCTGAAGCGCCTTGCTGCGACGGGAGCCACGGTCTGCCTCTGCCCGCTCACCGAGGGGAATCTCGGGGACGGCATCTGCGACGTGCCGGCCATCGTCGACCACGGCGGCCGCATCGCTTTCGGCACCGACCTCAACAGCCGCCTCGCCCCCACCGAGGAATTGCGGTGGATCGAGTACGTCCAGCGGGTCCGTCGCGAAGTGCGGGGCGTGGCCCTCGATCCCGCCGACGCCAAGCGCGGCGACAACGGGGCGTCGCTCCTGGCGATCGGCACCCGCCACGGGGCCCATTCGTTAGGCATCGAGGCCGGCGAGATCGCCCTCGGCAAATGGGCGGACTTCGCGATCATCGACCTCAACCACCCGACCATGGTCGGGTGGAGCCCGGAGAGCTTCGCCTCGCACCTCGTCTTCGGCACCGGCACGAGCGCCGTCTGCGGCACGTGCGTGGGGGGCAGGTGGCGCATCCGGCGCATGTGAGGGGTGAGGCCGCGGAGGGGGCGGAGGACGGCGACGGCGATCTCGTGAACCGGATTGCCGCAGAGGCGCAGAGGGCGCAGAGTCTCTCGCAGAGGAAGGCAGAAGACTGGGTGGCCGTCCGCGCGGGCAGGCTGCGGCGTTCGTTCGAACGTCCACGGAAGCCCGACTCGAA
>JBGAKK010000020.1:0-65007 GCA_044224425.1 Phycisphaerales bacterium | reverse complement strand
CGGGCATGGAGGTCGGCGAAGGCCCCCGCGGCCTCCTCCCGCAGCGTCTTGGCCGGATCGAGGTGCGGGTGCTGCGAGAGGTACCCGACGCGGGCCCCGCGATTGACCGCGACGTTCCCCTCGTCGGGCTGCAACTCGCCGGCCAGGACGCGCATGAGCGTGCTCTTGCCGCAGCCGTTGCGCCCGACCAGGCCGATCTTCTCGCCGTCGGCGATCGAGATCGTCGTCCCGTCGAGGATGAGATGGCCGCCGTAGCCGTGCCGAAGGTTGGTGAGTGTCGCTATCGCCATGCGCCGCCAAGGAAGGTGGCGATGGTAGCCGCCAGACCTACCGTTGCGAGGGTGTGCCGGCGACCGGTTCGTCGTACCAGATGGCCGTCATGCCGCGGGCGAGCTTGGGGGGGAGGATGAGGCGCGAGACCGACCGCACGATCGGGCGGAAAAGGAAGAAGAGGCTGACCCGGTAGAAGAGGAGGACCGCCGCGCCGGCCAGCAGGTAGGGGAGGCCGAAGTCGCGCTCGGCGAGCGCGTAGTAGCTGATCTGGGACCGGCTCGACCACTCGCTGGACCAGACGAGGAGCGCGAACCCAAGGGCCACTGCCTGGATGAGGGCGAGCCAGACCCACGCCTTCCGAAGCTGCCGATGGCTCAGGACGATGGTCCAAAGCAAGCTGCTCGCGGCCATGACGAACGCCCCGGGCACCAAGGCCCAGAGGAAGAACTGGCGGGCAGCGTTGCGGTGCTCGGGGCTGGCCCCGACGGCTTGGATGAGGTCGGGGCGATCGAGGAGCTCAGGCGGTGCCCACCAGTTCCCTTGCTGCGGCCCGGTGCTGCTGGCGAGCTCCGCGCCGGCCGATGAGAGGCCGGGTTCGTAGGCCCGGGTGGCTTCCTCTTCGGTCATGTAGATGCAGGCCGTACTGCCGGCCACGTCGGCGGCGAACAAGGCGAAGAGGACGAGGGCGAGCATCGCCGCGAAGAGGGCGAGGAAGCGGCGCATCCAGCGGCCGACGTGAGGGTGCTCGGTCACCGGCGAGTGCGTGCCGCACTCCGGGCAGCGGACATGCAGCATGTCGAGCCGCCGATCGCGGTAGACCGGGGTGCCCGAGAGCTGGTGCAGGCAGCGAGGGCAGAGCCGGTCGGCATCGAGCGGCCCCATCACCTCGTCTGGGCCGATCGAGGCCGGGACGGAGGAGCCGCTTGGCGCGGAAGACATGGGGAGCGAGTCTAATGGCTGCGGAAACTCCATGCGACCACTGGTTCGGCGACTCCTCTTCCCGATTGTCATCCTGGGCGTGGCCTGGGCCCTGACCGTCTACACCCGGCAGGCCGCCACGCAGCAGCGGGCCATCGTCGCCGCCTTCGTCGAGGACCTCGGCCACGGGGGTTCGTGGGCGGGCACCGACCAACTCCTCGTCGCCACGCTCCGTCCGCGGCTGACCGACTGGCAGGGGGTCACCGTCGAGATCCGGGACGGGGACGGCGGCCCCGTCCCCGATGGCAGCGCCTCCCACGTCGCCATCCTGCGGCGAGGGGGCTTGGCGTGGCTGGGGCTCCGCTGCCGCTACGATCCCGACCCGGCTCGGATGGCCATCGTCGGCTTCTTCGAGCCGTGAGCGGATGCAGGGCGCACGCTGCGCCGTTGGGAGCAGGATGGACGTCTGGCTGAACGGAGCATGGGTGGCCCGGGACGATGCCCGGATCTCGGTCTTCGACGCTGGCTTCCAGCATGGGGTCGGCCTCTTCGAGACGATGCTGGCCCGGAACGGCCGGGTCTTCCGCGTGATGGAGCACCTCGAGCGGCTGGCCCGCTCGGCACGCGACCTCCGCCTGACCGAGACGCTGCGGACCGAACCGCTGGCCGATGCGGTCGAAGCCACGGTCGGCCGCAACCAACTCGCCGAGGCCCGCGTGCGGCTGACCGTGACGGGCGGCGACCTCAACCTCCTGCAACGCGACGGCACCCGGCCTCGCCACGACCCGACGATCCTCATCGTGGCCCAGCCGCCGACGCCGTACCCCGACGAACTCTTCGCCCGCGGCGTCCAGCTTGCCGTCGCCGACGCCCGTGCCAACCCGCTCGATCCGAGCGCCGGGCACAAGACGCTCTGGTACTGGCCGCGCCTGGCCACGCTCCAGCGAGCCGGGGCGATGGGGGCGAGCGAGGCTCTCTGGTTCAGCGTCACCAACCATCTGGTCGGCGGCTGCGTCTCGAACGCGTTCCTGGTGAAGGACGGCCGGTTGCTCACGCCCTACGTCCGCGGCGAGGAGCCGGCCGGGGCCTTGCCTGCTCCGGCCCTACCGGGGATCACCCGCGGGGCGATGATCGATTGGGCCGGCGACCTGGGCATCGAGGTGGAGCGACGCATGCTCTCGATCGAGGACGTGCTCGGGGCCGACGAGCTCTTCCTCACCAACTCGTCGTGGGGCGTCCTCCCCGCGGTCGGGGTGGAAGCGAACCGAATCGGCGAAGGCACCCCCGGACCGGTGACCCGGCAGCTCCGCGAGCGATGGCTGGCGGCGGTCGAGAGCGAGACTAGCGGCTCCGGCGGATGACGCGGACGCCTTCCCGGCCCTCGCCGTCGGTGCCGATCGGCCCGCGGCGGTCCCCGCCGGCGCCGAAGCCCAAGAGCCGGCCGATCGCCGCACGCACGTAGCCGACGAGGGCGGCGGCCAGGAACACGGCCAGGGCGACGAGGAGAAGGATGCTCAGGAGCCCGACCAACGGGATCGCCACCACGAGGACGAGGAGGAGCCAGGCGATCCGCTCGAGGAGCGTGGCGCCGGTCCGCATCCTCCACCAGTTGGCGGCGTGGTGGCCGGCTTGCGTCGCATAGGTCTTGACCTGGAAGGCCTGCACGGAAGCGAGTATAGGAACTTGTCGGTTGCGATTTCCGGCCGCATCGCCCGGTACTATCCGGAGCGCTCCCCCCGGGCCACAGCGGCCCCCTCGGGAGACCGGATCGGGGCCACAGGAGGTGGCAGATGGCTGACGGAAACGCCCCCGCAACGCGTTCGACGAAGGATCCCGCGGCCGCGCCCGCCGAGGCCGCCGCGCCGACCTTCGCCCATCTCCACCTGCACACCGAATACTCGCTCCTCGACGGCGGCAACCGCGTCGACGCCCTCCTCGCCAAGGTGAAGGAACTGGGCATGGACGCCGTGGCCGTCACCGACCACGGCAACCTCTTCGGGGCCATGGAGTTCTTCACCAAGGCCAAGGCGGCCGGCGTGAAGCCGATCCTCGGCATCGAGGCCTACGTCGCCCCCGACCGCGACGGGAAGCAGGGCGATCGCCGCGACCGCACCTACACCGGCGTCGCCGACGGCGGCTTCCACCTCGTCCTCCTCGCCGAGACCTTGGCCGGCTGGAAGCACCTGCTCAAACTCTCGAGCGACTCCTTCATCAACGGCTTCTACTACCGGCCGCGGATGGACAAGTCGACGCTCGCTGCGTGGCGCGAGGGGATCATCGCGATCAACGGCCACCTCGGCAGTTCGATCGCCTTCCACCTCACCAACTTCGTCCGCACCAAGGACGACCGCCACTGGAAGCTGGCCCTCGACGAGGCCCGCTGGCACGCCGCGAACTTCGGCCCCAACGAACGCGGCGAGCCCCGCTTCTACGTCGAGCTGCAGCGGCACGTGCCCGAGCAGGAGGAGATCAATCCGCATCTCGTCCGGCTGGCCCGCGAGCTCGGGCTTCCGCTCGTCTGCGACAACGACTCGCACTTCCTCCGCCGCCAGGACTGGGACACCCACGACACGCTCTGCTGCATCAGCATGCAGAAGACGAAGGATGCCCCGGACCGGCTCAAGTACAGCGAGGAGCTCTACGTCAAGAGCCCCGCTGAGATGGCCGCCCTCTTCTCCGACGTGCCCGAAGCGGTCGAGAACGCGGCCCGCATCGCCAAGCGTTGCGACGTCAATCTCGCCGCCAAGTCCAACTACGCGCCGGTGGTGAAGGTCCGCCATCCTGGCGAGCCGCCGCGTTACGACGCGGCCAAGGACGGCGACCTCACCGAGTGGTTCAAGCGCTACTGCGCCCGCTTCGAGCTCTTGCCTTTCGATTCGACCAAGGACACCGAGTCGCAGAAGGAACTCAAGGACTCCTGCGACCGGGCCCTCCGCGACCTGGCGGAGGCCGGGCTCATCTGGCGCTACGGCCCCCAAGGGATCACCCCGGCGATCCGGGCCCGGGCCGAGCGCGAGCTCACCATCCTCGCCGACAAGCTGATCTCGGCCTACTTCCTCATCGTCTGGGACTTCGTGAACTGGGCCCGCCAGCGGGGCATCCCGGCCAACGCCCGTGGTTCGGGCGTCGGCACCATGGTCGGCTACGTGCTCGGCCTCTCCAACGCCTGCCCCGAGCAGTACGGCCTTCTCTTCGAGCGCTTCACCGATCCCGACCGCAGCGAGTACCCCGATATCGACGTCGACATCTGCCAGGACGGCCGGGCCGCTGTGATCGACTACGTCCGCAAGAAGTACGGCCACGTGGCCCAGATCATCACCTTCGGCCGGCTCAAGGCCAAGGCGGCGATCAAGGACGTGGCCCGCGTGATGGGCCTCGCCCCGAGCGACGGGCAGCGGCTGGCGAACCTCGTCCCCAACGAGCTCCACATCACGATCGAGGAGGCCAAGCAGAAGGAGCCCGAACTGGCCCGGCTGCACGCCGACGACCCGCTCATCCGCAAGGTCCTCGATGCGGCCACGGCCCTCGAGGACCACGCCCGCAACCAAGGCGTGCACGCGGCGGGCGTCATCGTCGCCACCCAGCCCCTCGACACGGTCGTGCCATTGTGCCGGGCCTCGGGTGGCGAGAACGAAGTCGTCACCCAGTGGGACGGCCCGACCTGCGAGAAGGTCGGCCTCCTCAAGATGGACTTCCTCGGGCTGCGCACGCTCTCCACGATCGAACTCGCCAAGAAGCTCATCCGCGAGTCGCTGCCCGAAGAGGCGATCTGGAAGGCGGTCGGCCGCGAGAAGCCCAAGGCTCCCGACGCGGCGCTGGCCCATCCCCTCGACCTCGAGCGCATCCCGCTCGACGACCAGAAGGTCCTCGGCCTCTTCCGCCGCGGCGACTGCGCCGGCATCTTCCAGTTTGAATCGGGCGGCATGCGAAAGCTGCTCGTCGACATGCAGCCCGACCGGCTCGAGGACCTCATCGCCGCCAACGCCCTCTACCGGCCGGGGCCGATGGACCTCATCCCCGACTACAACGCCCGCAAGCACGGCAAGCAGGCGGTGCCGCAGGTCCACGAGGTGGTCGACCGCTACACCAAGGAGACCTACGGGATCATGGTGTACCAGGAGCAGGTCATGCAGGTGCTGCATGGCTTGGGCGGCATCCCGCTCCGGGCCGCCTACTCGATCATCAAGGCCATCTCGAAGAAGAAGGAAGACGTCATCAACGGGGCCCGCGGCGACTTCGTGAAGGGGGCGGGCACCCAAGGCGTCGCCGCGTCGAAAGCCAACGAGCTCTTCGACCTCATCCTGAAGTTCGCCGGCTACGGCTTCAACAAGAGCCACTCGACCGGCTACGCGATCATCGCGTACCAGACGGCCTACCTGAAGACCTACTTCCCGAACCAATACATGGCGGCGGTCCTCTCCTACGAGAGCCAGGCCCGCAAGGTGGAGGAGTGGGCGGTCTACCTCGACGACTGCAAGCGGACCATCTTCCCCGACTCGACGCCGGCCAAGCCGCATGTCGGCGTCGAGGTGAAGCCACCCGACCTGAACCTCTCCGACGAGGACTTCAGCGTCGTCTTCATGCCCGGCGAGGCCCGCACCAACTGCCAAGGGCACGTCCGATTCGGGCTGAAGGCGATCAAGGGGGCGGGGCAGACCGCCATCCAGGCCATCGTCGCCGAGCGGAAGCGACACGGGCCGTTCAAGAGCCTCTTCGACTTCTGCGAGCGGGTCGACCTGAAGGCGGTCAACAAGAGCGTGATCGAGTCGCTGGTGAAGGCCGGCGTCTTCGACAGCGTGCACGCGGTCGACGACCGGGCCAGCCTGCTGGCGTCCATCGAGTCCGCGGTCGGCGCTGGCCACTCGCTGGCCGCGGACCGCGCAGCCGGCCAGGAGACCTTCTTCGACGCCTTCGCCACGGCCGCCCCGTCGAGCGGCAAGAAGTCGGAGCCGGCCAGCCTGCGCCGCGTGCCGGCTTGGGATCGCATGGCCACGCTCGCCGCCGAGAAGGAAGCCCTTGGCTTCCACGTCTCGGGACATCCACTTGACCAATGGCGGGAAGCGATCACCACCTTCTGCTCGACCGACACGGTGGGCATGCAGGAGATCCCGCACGACCAGCCGGTCGTGATCGGCGGTCTCGTCTCCCGCATCCGGCCCACGGTCACCAAGCAGGGCAAGAAGATGGCGATGATGACCCTGACCGATCGGCGGGGCACCGCCGACGGCGTCCTCTTCGCCGACACCTTCGCCAAGTTCGGCGACCAGCTCCAGATGGACAAGTGCGTGCTGTTGGTCGGCTTCGCCGATCGCAGCCGAGCCGAGCCCTCGGTGATCGTCGACCGCGTGATCCCCATCGAACACGCCTCGCAGTGGCTCTCGCAGCGGCTCGACCTCATCATCGACGGCTTCGCCCCGCGGGACGGCGAACCGCTTGAGCCGCTCCTCAAGATGCTCGCCGGCACGCTGCGGCAGGCCTCCGGCTCGGTGGCCAGCCTGCAAGGGCGACCGGTGCCGGTCTCGATCCACGTCGATCTCGCCGAGCAGCGGGTGACGCTCTCCGCCGATCGCCTGCGGGTGGTGCCCGACGGGCAATTGTTGGGCCGGTTGCGGCACTTCCTCGGCAACCAAGGGGTCCGCGTGCGCGGCGGCTACCTGCCTCCGCGCCGCCCGCCGCGCGGGGAGTGGAAGCTGCGCCGGGCCGAGGAAGCCGTCGGGACCTGAACGGGCCGGCCAAGGAAAAGCCCCGGCCTTGCGGCCGGGGCTCGATTCCGCACGAGGAGCCCGTGGCGGGCTTCAAGCGGTCGGTGTGGATCAACCCCAGTTGCCGAGCAGGATGGCCAGGTCGGCCGGGCCGACCGTGCCGTCGCCGTCGAAGTCGCCGCCCGACTGTCCGTTGCCGCCCCACATGCCGAGGAAGAGGGCGAGGTCAGCCGCACCGATCGAGCCGTCGAGATCGATGTCCGGCGAGTTGGCGAGCCCGGCAAAGAGGGCTGCGGCGCGAGCCCATGCCCGCTTGCCGACATGGTCGCCCGTCACGCGGGCCGGGAGGTCGTCGGTCCGCGGGTGGATGCCACCCCAGAGCCGGGAGACGGCCGCCTCATCCGAAGCGTCGTAGTAGCTCGCCCACTGCAGTTCGAGCGGCTGCGACGGGCCCTTCTCGAACTTGAGCCAGGTGGTCGGGATCTCGTACACCGCGAGGCCACCCGGGAAGTACGGGCTGCCGGTGATCTCGGAGAGGGCCCGTGCCGTGGCCCGGCTGAAGGTGCTGTGGCCCGAGGTGAAGCCGGGGAAGGGTGGGGTCACGAAGTTCGAGGCCTGGTACGGCATCCAGCGGTCGACGAGCATCCAGTCCACGCCGTAGAGCTGGTGGTTCGAGATGTCCGGTCCAAGCACGGTCGTCGCGTAGATCCCGATGGTGCCCGGCTTGCGCCGCAGGGCGAGCGAGTCGACGATCGAGGTCCACGGGGTGATGTCGAGGACGCCGTTGTCGAGGAAGTCGAGCTCCTGGCCCAGGTAGCCGGTGAAGCCGCTCACCAGGAGGTGGGTGCAGTTCCCGATCTCCTTGAACACGAAGTGCGTGGTGAGGTCGGCGGTGCCGAGCGAGAAGTTGGTCTTCCCGATCACGAAGGTCCCGTTCGGGCCGATCGCTTTGCCGTCGAGGCTGATCACGACCTGGACGTGGCCCTGCGAGTCGGGCACGCCGGTCTGCACCTCGTCGCCAAGGACGATGTAGCTGAGGCCGTTGAGCGAGGTCCCCGGCGGGCCGACCAGCTCGACGTACTCGTCGCTGTCGTTGCCCGGCTGGTCGAGCCGGATCTCGTTGATCTGGACGGTGCGAGGAGCGGCCTTCTGGCCGGGATTGAGCGAGCCAGGGGTGTCGTCGACGCCGAGCTCGAAGGCCCCGATCGACCAGGCACCCTTGGCCCCGCGCTGGACGTGGCCGGGGAGCGGGCCGGTGGTCACGCTGCCGGTGGTGGTGCCGGCATTGAAGCCGCCGAGCCACGACTTCACGGCCAGCTCACCGACGTGGGTGTCGACGCCGATCGGCTCGCCGAAGAGCGGGTCGTAGACGAGCTCGGGGAAGTCCTCGAAGCGTCCGCCGGGGAGGACGTCCTCGGGCTGGATGACCTCGATGAGGTCGGGCACCAGCGGCAAGCCGTTGGCGTTGTAGTGCGGCTGGTTCGGGTCGCTCGACTGGCCGAGGCCGCCGAGGTAACGGACGAAGGAGATGGGCCGGGCCGAGTCGTACTTGCCCTTGTGGCCCCAGGCGGTGATCGCGGCGTCGTGGGCGGCGCCGGCGATCGAGAGGTACATCTTGACGTCCCACTCCAGCCGCTCGACCTCGTCGCCCGTGCCGCCGACCTGGTAGACGAAGCCGGTGGTGTCGGCAACGTCGTTGGCGATGACGTGCCAGTGGCCGGGCGGGGTCTCGGAGTCGGGGCCGTCGGCGAAGAACTCGGCGAGGACGCGCGAGTAGTCGGAGAGCTTGACGACGTGCGACGGATAGGGCTGCCCGGTGACCGGGTTGAGGCCGTAGCCAGGCTGCTCGTAGCTGCCGAGCGGGCTGTTGTGGTAGACGCCCGGCGAGATGTCGATCGTCTCCTCCTGCCGCGGGTCCATCTTCGCGCTCTTGGCGATCATGTCGACGGCGTCGTCCACGAAGATCGGGTTGCCAAGTCCGGGCGGCGTGCCCTGGTCGTTCCACACACCCGTGGCCGGGTTACGGTCGAGCAGGTTCATCGCGAAGGGCGTGACGCCGGCCCAGTGCGGGCAGATCGCGGACTGGATGCTGGCCCCGACGATCTCGCCGTTCTGGAGGACGAGGAAGTCGAAGGCGAGCGGCTGCCAGTGGCTCGGCTGCTGCATGATGCAGCCCGGGATCTTGAAGGGCAGCGAGGTGTTGATCGGCACGTAGCCGTTGTTCGGGGCGTAGTTGCCGGCCTTGTTCGAAGTCGTCGGTATGCCCGCCGCGAGGGATCGCCGCCGCGATGCGGTTGCTGATCGCCGCCGGCGTGTCGCCCACCGTCGAGGTGAAGTTCTTGTCGTATCCCAGTTGCAGGAACAGGGCGTCGAGATTGGCCTGGATGGTCGCGATGTTCGGGCCGTTGCCGGCCACGAAGCGGGCCTTCAGGACGCGATACGCGGCGTAGGAGATCGTCTCGCGCCGGGCGGCCTCGACGTCCTTCGCCGTGTGCTTCTCGAGAAAGGACGCGCCGCGGGCGGTCGGGTCGTACGTCGCCCAGCCGTCGTACATCGCCGCCGACGCGTGATACAGGTTGCGGGCGCACCGGCGGGCCGCGGCGTCGAGATCCGGATCGCCTGCAGGATCTCCTCATCCCATTGGCGGGCGATCGACCACTCGGGGTTGACGCCGCCTGCGAACACGTTTGCCGCGACTGCAGCGGCAAGGAGCGCAGCGCCACTTGTCAGCTTCTTCATTCCACACCTCTAGTAAGAAAGGAACCCACGAAGCCGGACCGACGCGCAGCCCGCCCTCCACCCCTCTCCAAGGGTGACGGCGCAGGCTGTGTCGGGCTCCCGGCAACGATCGCGGATCCACATTCCGCGATCGTTGGCATTCTTCCACCAACTCTCTGTGAAGCCAGAGGTTCCTTGGGATGGAAGCAGAGAAGAGGCGGCCTGTTGCGGATGCGGGTTAGGTCCTTCGGTTCCTCGCCGGAAGGTGAAAAAAAAGCCCCGGCCTGGGCCGGGGCTCGAGGTCGGGGACGCGGAGGGAAGGGTCAGGAACCCCAGCCTCCGAGCAGGATGGCAAGGTCGGCCGGGCCGACCGTGCCGTCGCCGTCGAGGTCAGCGCCGCTCAGGCTGTTTCCGCCCCAAGCGCCCAACAGGATCGCCAGGTCGGTCGCTCCGACCGAGCCGTCCAGGTCGATGTCCGGGGAACTGGCGAGGCCGCTGAAAAGGGCCAAGGCCCGGTTCGACGCCCGCTTGCCGATCGTGTCACCCACCAAGCGGGCCGGCAGATCGTCGACGCGGGGATGGATGCCACCCCAGAGGCGCGACACGCCCGACTCGTCCGAGGCGTCGAAGTAGCTCGCCCACTGGAGTTCGATCGGAGCGTTCGGGCCGTGCTCAAACTTGAGCCAGCCGGCGGGCATGGTCCAGGTGTGGAAGCCGCCGGGGAAGAAATCGCTGCCGGTGAAGGTGGCGAGGGCCCGGGCCGTGGCCCGGCTGAAAGTGCTGTGGCCCGAGATGTACCCCGGGAAGGGCGGGGTCACGAAGTTCGACGCCTGGTACGGCATCCAGCGGTCGACGGGGGCCCAACCCACGCCGTAGGTCTGGTTCCGCGAGTCGTCCGGCCCGAGCACGGTCGCGGAGTAGATGCCGACGGTGCCGGGCTTGCGCCGCAGGGCGAGCGAGTCGACGATCGCCGTCCACGGCTCGATGTCGAGGACGCCGTTGTCGAGGAAGTCGAGTTCCTCGCCGAGGTAGCCGGTGAAGCCGCCGACCAGCATGTGGGTGCAGTTGCCGATTTCCTTCAGGACGAAGTGCGTGGTGAGGTCGGCGCTTCCCAGCGAGAAGTTGTTCTTGGCGATGAGGAAGGTCCCGTTCGGACCGATCGACTTGCCGTCAAGGCTGACCACGACCTGGATGTGGCCTTGTGAGTCGGGGACGCCGCTCTGCACCTCGTCGCCGATGACGATGTAGGTCAGGCCGTTGAGCGAGGTGCCGGGCGGCCCGGCGAGCTCGATGTACTCGTCGCTGTCGTTGCCCGGCTGGTCGAGCCGGATCTCGTTGATCTGGATGGTGCGCGGAGCAGCCTTCTGGCCGGGATTGAGCGAGCCCGCGGTGTCATCCACGCCGAGGTCGAAGCCGGCGATGCTCCACGCCCCCTTGGTCCCGCGACGCACGTGGCCGGGGAGCGGGCCGGTGGTCACGCTGCCGGTGGTGGCACCGGCGCTGAAGCCGCCGAGCCACGACTTCACAGCCAGCTCACCGACGTGGGTGTCGACGCCGATCGGTTCGCCGAAGAGCGGGTCGTAGACGAGCTCGGGGAAGTCCTCGAAGCGTCCGCCGGGGAGGACGTCCTCGGGCTGGATGACCTCGATGAGATCGGGGACGAGCGGCAGGCCGTTGGCGTTGTAGTGAGGCTGGTTCGGGTCGCTCGACTGGCCGAGGCCGCCGAGGTAACGGACGAAGGAGATGGGCCGGGCCGAGTCGTACTTGCCCTTGTGACCCCAGGCGCTGATCGCGGCGTCATGGGCGGCGCCGGCGACCGAGAGGTACATCTTGGTGTCCCACTCGAGGCGATCGACCACCGCGCCCTCGCCGCCGATCCGGAAGTCGACGCCGGGCGAGTCGGAGACCTCGTTGGCCACCACGTGCCAGTGGCCGGGCGGTGTCTCCGAGTCGGGGCCGTCGGCCCAGAACTCGGCGAGGACGCGGGTGTAGTCGCCGAGATTGACCACATCGGGGGCGTAGGGCTGGCCGGTGACGGGGTTGAGGCCGTAGCCGGGCTGGTCGTAGCTGCCGAGCGGGCTGTTGTGGTAGACGCCCGGCGAGATGTCGATCGTCTCGCTGAGGCGGGGGTCCATCTTGGCGCTCTTGACGATCATGTCGACCGCGTCGTCGACGAAGATCGGGCTGCCGAGCCCGGGCGGCGTGCCCTGGTCGTGCCAGACGCCGGTGGTCGGGTTGCGCTCGGCGGAGATCATGCCGAACGGCATGACCGATGCCCAGTGCGGGCAGATCGCCTGCTGGATGCTGGCCCCGACGATCTCGCCGTTCTGGAGGACGAGGAAGTCGAAGGCGAGCGGCTGCCAGTGGCTCGGCTGCTGCATGATGCAGCCGGGGATCTTGAACGGCATCGACAGGTTCACCGGGTGGTAGCCATTGGTCGGCGCGTAGTTGCCGGCTTCGTTCGAGCCGTCGCCGATGGTCATGCCGAGGATCGTCGCCGCCACGCGGTTGCCGATCGCAGCCGGCGTGTCGCCGACCGTCGAGGTGAAGTTCTTGTCGTAGCCGAGATCAGCAAACAGTTGGTCGAAGTCGGCCTGGATCTGGGCGATGTTGGGGCCGTTGCCGGCCACGAAGCGGGCCTTCAGGACGCGGTAGGCGGCGTAGGACATGGCCTCCCGCCGGGCGGCAGCGAGGTCCTTGGCGGTGTGCTTCTCGTGGAAGTAGACGCCGCGGGCGGTCGGGTCGTAGGTGGCCCACGCGTCGTAGAGGGCGGCCGAGTGGTGGTAGAGGTTTCGGGCGTGCACCGGCGGCCGCGGTGTGCTCAGGCGGATCGCGAACAGGATCTCCTCGTCCCACTGGCGGGCGATCGACCACTCGGGATTCACTCCGCCGGCCAGCGTGCTGCTGCCGATCGAGGCCGCCATCACAGCGGCCAAGGTGGCCGCGATGGGCGCGCCACCACGAATCATCTTCTTCATGTCTACCTCTACTACGGTTGGTTGACCCACGTACCAGGCGCAGAGGCAGACCCGTAGGTCCGCTCCTCGCCACCGACGACGCACCGGTTGCCCGGGTCCCCGAGCTCTCCAACTCAAGGACGGGGAGATTGTTCCACGAAGTTCCCGTGGGGCCAGCGGTTCCTCGCCATGGGAATGAAAACAACGACCGGACTTCAGAGATTGGCTCTGCGCGTCGTCGCCGAGGGCAGGGAGGCTACTGCCCCATGGTGCTTGGATATCGGGCTTGCTGGAGGAGTCGCCCTCAGCCTCGGTCGCGCCGGCTCCGACGCGGGGCCCGTGGACCGGAGCGAGGCGGAGGCGTGCCCCGCAGCAGCTCAGCCATGTCGAAGTCCGCCAGGTCGATCCCCTCGAGGTCGCGGAAGTTCGCGATGCGCCGTTGGGGGGTCGGCTTCGGGCTGGCAGTCTTGGGCACAGCCCGCGGCGCCTTGGGGGAGCTGCTGCCCTCGATCGCCCGCTCGGCCGGGCCGAGGCCGAAGATCTGGAGCCACTCCCAGACGTCCCGCGAGGCCAACGGAACCTCGGGTTTCCGGGGCTCGGGGCGGCGAGTCGGTCTGGCTGCAGCGTGGTCGGCGGAGAGGGTCCGCAGGAAGTCCTCGCTCGAGACGACCGACGCCCCACGCCGCCGCACCGCTTTGGCGATGGCCCGATCGCTGGTCACGACGGTCAAGGTCCGCGGGGCCGACGACCGCTGGACCAACCCGATCAGGAGGTCGTCCGCGGTGGCCCCGGCGCCGGCCCAGGTGAAGATCCCGCCGGGCCGGCTGGCCGGAGCGGCGGGAGGCTTGGCCCCGTCGCAGACGATCCAGACCTCCTCCCGGCCATAGCGGCTGCGGGCCACCAGCCCCGCCAGATCCTCCAGATCGAGACCCGCGACGTCGGGGGGCAGGACCCCGGTCACGTGGAGGCAGTTGAAGGCGTCGATCAGGAGTGGCATGGGAGGGGGGGGTGGCAGGATCGGGGAAAGGGGGGCGGCCTTTGGTCTTGCGAATCGTCGCCCCTTCGGGTCTACTGTGCGGCTCGATTTTCGCACGTCCAACCGCGTCCGTCCGCCCCACGCAACCCGGAGGCGGGCCGGACCAGATCGGGGACCGGTATCGGTCCCCCCACCGACTAGGGAAGGTTCACTGCATGGCCATTCGAATCAAGGCCCGCGCCGGCGAGACCGCCGAGCAGATGCTCCGTCGCTTCAAGAAGCTCTGCGAGAAGGAAGGCCTCACCAAGGACATCAAGCGCAAGCAGTACTACGAGAAGCCCTCCGAGCGTCGGCGCCGCGACATGCGGAAGAACGAGACCCGCGGGACCATGCGCCCCATGCGGCCGCAGCGCGGCGGCAAGAGCGGCGGCAGTTCGAGCGGCGGTCCGGGCGGCCGGAGCGGCGGTGGCCGCAGCGGCGGTCGGAGCGCGGGTGGCCGGAGCGGCGGTGGCCGTCCGGGTGGGTTCGGCGGCCGCGGCCGCTGAGTCCTCCTCGTCCCAGCCATCGGAGCGGGCCTCGGACGTGGCCATCTCGCCCGCCCGGCGAGGTCGTCGTCCCCGTCCCAGGCAAGGCCGTCGATAGCACACCGTGAGCCGTACGCACTCCAACAGCGACCCCGAGAAGCTCCTCGCCTTTGCGGTCGAGGCGGCTCGGCTGCTCCATGACCGCAAGTGCACCGAGGTCGTCCTCCTCGACGTCCGTGGACACAGCCAGGTCTCGGACTACGTGGCGATCGGCTCCGGCACCAGCCAGCGGCAGATGCGGTCGGTGGCCCAGGAGGTCGAGGACCTCGGGGCGTCGATGGGCTTCCCGCCCTTCCGCTCGAGCCGCGATCAGGGCACGACCTGGATCGTGGTCGATTGCGTCGACGTCGTGGTGCATCTCTTCGAGCCCGACCAGCGGCTCTACTACGACCTCGAGCTGATGTACGCGAACGCGAGCCGCGTCGAGTGGCGGCGGCCGGCCGGCACCACGCCCAAGGGTGGAGCGGCGACCGCGAAGGCGTCGCCCGCCGAGGAGGTCGAGACGCCCGCCAACAGCTCGGCCAAGCCTCCGGCCAAGACCTCCAAGGCCCCGCGCCGCTCGACCCGTCGGGCGTCGGAGTCGGACTGAGCACCCCTGCGAGCCCCTTCGCTCGCATACGCTTGACCCACGACGATGCTCCGCGAGGTCCTCTACGCCAAGATCCACCGGGCCACGGTCACCCAGTGCAGCCCGGACTACATGGGGTCGATCACCATCGACCCCGACCTGCTCGATGCCACCGGCATCCGTCTGAACGAGAAGGTCCTGGTGGCCGACGTGGACAACGCCAACCGCTTCGAGACCTACGTCTTCAAGGGTGAGCGGGGGAGCGGGGTGATCGGGGTGAACGGGGCGGCAGCCAAGCTGACCGGCGTCGGCCATGTCGTCCTGGTGATGAGTTTCGCCTTGATGACCGAAGAAGAGATGCGGACCCACCGCCCGAAGGTGGTCCTTTGCACCAGCGACAACCGGATCGCCCAGCGGATCGAGTACGACCCGAGCTGAGCGGCGACCCGAACCGTCCGCGGCGGATCGCCGCGTGGAGGTGATTCGTGCCGACGTTCCGTGCGCGCCCCGTCCTCTCCGTTCGCTTGCTCGCCACGGGCCTGCTGGCGAGTGGGCTGGCCACCGCTCTCCTCCACGCGGACGACCCTCCTGCGCCGGTCACGCCCCCGGTGGCGCCGGCCACGCCTCCCGAGTCGAAGCCGGCCCAGCCTCCGGCCGAGCCCGCCGACCACGTGCCGATCCCGTCCCACTGGCAGGGCTACGTGGCCGCGAAGGGCGGCACGATCTTCGTGCGGATCGACGTGACCGGGACCCCAGCCGAGCCGGCCATCAAGATCACCTTGCCCGCTGCGGGTGCCGTCCGCGGCACGGGCTCGAATCCGCGGATCAAGGACGGCCAACTGGCCGCGACGCTCGCCGCCCGCGGCGTCGAGGGCCGGTTCGTCGGAATCATCAGCAAGGACCTTCAGCACTACCTCGGCACCTTGGCCCTCGGGCCGGCCGGCACCGACAACGAGGTGCCCTTCGACCTCCGAGCCACGGCCGAGGCCAGCGAAGCGGCCAACAAGACGGTCTGGGAAGGGACCCTCGACGCCATGGGCCAGAAGCTGCCCATGGCCTACACCATCGCCGACCTCGGCGCGGACGGCTTCGTGGGCAGCCTCGACATCCCGCTGCAAGGGGTCGACCGATTCCCGGTGATGGTGACCAGGGAGGCGGACGGCGGCTTCACCCTGGTCACGCCGCTTGGCGTCGATGCCATCGTCAAGGTGAAGCCGGAAGGCGACGGCAAGCTGGTCGGCACCTTCCAGCAGGCGACCTTCAACGCTCCCTTCACCCTCACCAAGGTCACCGACAAGGCGACGGTGGTCACCGCCCGCCCGCAGACCCCCAAGCCGCCGTTCCCCTATCGCACGCGGGACGTCGTCATCCGGCACCGCTTCGGCCATTCGCTCGCCGCGACGCTCTTCCTGCCGGAGCGGAAGCCCGACTCGCCGGCCAAGTTCCCGGCGGTGGTGATGGTCACCGGCAGCGGACCGCAGGATCGCGACGAGACGATCATGGGCCACAAGCCCTTCCTGGTGATCGCCGACGCCCTGGCTCGGGCCGGGATCGCCGTCCTCCGCTACGACGATCGCGGTGTGGGCGGCTCGACCGGCAGCTTCGAGAGTTCGACCAGCGACGACTTCGCCACCGACGCCGACGAAGCCTCGGAGTGGCTCAAGACGCAGCCGGAGATCGACGCCGACCGGATCGGCATCATTGGCCACAGCGAGGGCGGGATCATCGCCCCCATGGTCGCCAAGTGGCAGTGGGAGGGCGAGAAGCCCGAGCACCCCATCGCCTTCGTGGTCCTGCTGGCCGGGCCGGGCGTGAACGGGGCCAAGATCCTCGAGCTCCAGATGCGGAAGATCCTCGAGGCCAGCGGCCACCTCAGCCCGCAGGAGATCGACGGCATCTGCGCCGCCCAGAAGGACCTGATCGAGGCGGTGGTGGCCAAGGCCGACAAGGCCACGCTCGAGGAGAAGGCCAAGGTGCTGCTCACCCTGCAGTTCGACGCGGCCAAGAAGCAGGGCCAACCGGTCCCCGAGGGATCGGTCGAGCAGGCCGTGCCGGCCACCGTCCAACAAATGACAAGCCGCTGGATGGTCACCTTCCTCACCCACGAGCCCGCGGCCTGGCTGGCCGAGCTGCGCATTCCGATCCTCTCCATGCATGGCGAGCTCGACACCCAAGTCGACCCCAACCAGAGCGTGCCGTTCATCGAGGCGGCTTCGAAGGTCGGCGGGGCCCAGCTCACCGTGCGGCGCTACGAGCACCTCAACCATCTCTTCCAGCCCGCGAAGACCGGTTCGCCCGAGGAGTACGCCTCGATCGAGACGACCTTCGACCCGAAGGCGCTCCAGGACATGGTCGACTGGATCGTGGCGGTGACCCGGACGGCACCCGTCGTGGCCCCCAAGCCGGCGGCCGTCCTCCCCGAGCCGGCCAAGACGGAGAAGTGAACCCATGTCGTCCGGGCTGTCGCGAGGGAGAACGCTCGATCCGGGCGAGATCGGGATCCTCTGGGAGGACCTGCCGCCGTTTGACCAGAGCGGGGCGACACGGCTCGATCCGCGCACCTGGTTCCCCCATCCCGAGCGTCCCTTCGAGTTCGAGATCGGCTCGGGGAAGGGGACCTTCCTCCTCCAGCAGTCGCAGCTCGAGCCGGAGGTGAACTACCTCGGCTGCGAGTGGGCGGGCGAGTTCTACCGCTACGCCGCCGACCGCCTGCGCCGCAACCAGGTGCGGAACGTGAAGCTCCTCTACGGCGACGCCACCGAGTTCATGCGCTGGTGGATGGCCGACGGCTGCGTGCGCGTCGTCCATCTCTACTTCAGCGACCCCTGGCCCAAGTCGCGGCACCACAAGCGCCGCGTGGTGCAGGACGCTTCGCTCCGCGAGTTCCACCGCGTCCTCGAGCCGGGCGGCGAGCTGCGCCTGGTCACCGACCACGACGAGCTCTGGGCGTGGTACGAGGAACACGCCGCACGCCACGGCGAGCTGTTTGAGCGACTGCCCTTCGAGCGCCCGGCGAGCGCCGCGGAAGGCGAGGTGGTGGGCACCAACTTCGAGCGGAAGTACCGCCTCGAAGGGCGGCCCTTCCACGCCATGACGCTCCGCAAGCGGTGAGCCCGGCGGTTAGCCGCAGGTGCCCCACGCCCCGAGGAGGATGGAGAGGTCCGCGGCGTTGACCGCGCCGTCGCCGTTCAGGTCCGACGCTCCACCGGTCGCCCCCCACGCCCCGAGCAGGATGGAGAGGTCGGCAGCATCGACCGCCCCGCTCGCGTTGAGGTCGGCAGGGCAGGGGAGCGGCGGCGAGACGAGGTAGAAGGCAGTGTCGCCGCTGATGATGTGGTACATGGCCAGGCCTTCCGAGAAGCGGAAGTGGCTGCCGGTCGTGGTTGCCTTCTGGAGCGACCAGAAGGGGAATCCGTTCTGCCAAGCCAAGATCAGCACCCAGTACTTCACGCCGCCGGTGGCGACGAAGGGCTGGGGCAGCGTGACGCCGTAGTCGTAGACCGCCACGCCGCCGGCGGAACCCGCCGCGGTCTGCCCGCAGTTCCCGTCGAAGAAATAGTCGACGAGCGGCGGACCGCTGAGGTCGGGCTGGCTACCGGCGGGGATCGACTTGTAGATGGCGACCTGGAACCCTTGGAGCGGAGCCACCGGTCCGTTGTAGCCCCCGCGCCAGTGGATCTCGGTGACGGAGCGGGTCTGGGTGAGCGTGAAGTTGTCCCACACCCATTCGTCGTAGTCGCTGCCGTCCTCGCCCCAGCGGGCCGAGAGGTAGAAGGTCCCGCTCGGGTTCGGCGGCTGCTGGAAGACGACCTCGCCGGGGGCGAGCGGGGCGAGGAGGACGGCTGCCGTCGCAGCGGCGAGAAGGGCGTTGGCGCGCATGGGGCTCCGATCGGAAGGAGGACGGGGTCGCAGGTCAAGTGCGCGGCGCACGTCTACTGATACGCCACGCCTCCTGCTTGTCCATCCTTGGCGGGCGACCTCGCGCCAGGCAACGACGCCAGCTTCCGAAAATTCACCGCCAACAGTTCGGGGAATCTTCCTCGTGGTGGCCAACCGCAGGCGAGGGAAGGCTTCTGGTGCGGAGTCGCGCGAGTTGCGTGCCGCCCGACACGCCTCCGCTTGGAGGCCACCATGAAGAACAGAACCACCAGCCTCGCCATCGCCCTCGTCGGCGCCGTCGGGGCCCTCGCCATCGCCGGCGCAGCCACCGCCCAGCCGGCTCCTCCCGTCATCCTGAAGCCCGGCTTCGCGGTGGCCCCGTTCTCCGGACAGGCCGCCGGCATGGCCCCGCTCGCCAGCCCCAAGTTCGGCGTGCTGGTTCATCCCTTCCAGCCGGCCCAGCCCATGGTGATGTTCGTGAGCGAGCTGAACGGATCGGATGTCGCCGCGGTGATGCCGAACGGCCAGTGGATGCCCTACTCCGTGCCGCTCTTCCCGTCGGGCGCCGCGGGGATCGACATCGACGGCCCCATCGCCAACTCGCTCGGGGCCACGCTCGGACTCTACGGCGGACCGGCCAACCTGTACGTGGCGGAGGTGAACCTCGGCGGGCAGGTGTTTGACGTCCTCCCGGGCGGGCCGTGGCTGCCCTTCACGCCGCCCAACATCACGCAGCCGGGCTCGGCTGCCTTGCAGATCGACCGCACCCCCGGCTTCGTCTACGGCGGCCTGATGTACGTGAGCGACTGGGGCAACGATGCCAGTGACGGCATCCTGCAGATCCTCCCGGGCGGCATCCCGGTGATGTGGGCGCCGCTGCCGAACTTCGATCCTCGCTACATGACCTTCGACTTCCGCGGCGGCCTGACCGGCTACGGCCCCGGCAACCTGTGGGTCTCCTCCTACGTGTCGGGCATCGTGGCCAGCATCCTGCCTAACGGCATGCTCGCTCCGCCGCTCGCCGTCCTGCCGCCGGGCATCGAGGGCCTGAGCTTCGGCCTCGGCGACGGCTGCTTCGGCAAGGACCTCTATGTGGCCAACCTGCCGATGGGGACGATCGACATCGTCGCCCCCAACGGCATGGTGACGCCCTTCGCCGCCGGCTTCCCCGGCGCCGCGTACCTCCTCTTCGTGACCCAAGGCCCGTTTGCGATCAACAACCGGGCCACGCTGTACGTCCTCGACGGCAACGCCTCGGTCTGGGTGGTCACGCCGACCCCGATCCCGTGCCCGGCCGACCTCGACGGCAGCGGCATGGTCGACGCGGCGGACCTGGCCATCCTGCTCGGGGCGTGGGGTCCGTGCCCGGGCATCGCTTGCCCGGCCGACCTCGACGGCAGCGGCATGGTCGATGCGGCAGACCTCGCCATCCTGCTCGGGGCGTGGGGACCGGCCCTCCAGTGTTGGGCCTGCTGACCAGGTGACGCTCGAGAACCGAGCACCGCGCGACGGGCGGCTCGACGGTCGGGCCGCCCGTTGTCACGCTAGGCGGTTGCTGGCCCGGTCGGCCGTCGCCAAGCGTGGTCCGGGTCGCGCTCGAGGGCGGTGGCGGCGAGCTTGATGCAGCGTCGGCAGACGAAGGCCTCGGGATAGGCAGGGCTTCGGTAGCAGGGGTCGCTGCGGGCCTCGAGGCACATGGTGCAGCGGTAGCCGGGCGTGGCATCGTCGCCGCCTTCGATGGCCACGCGGCGGAACGCAGCGGCCAGGCAGTCGCCGCAGATGCAGCTTCCGTGGTGCCCTTCGATGAGGGGGCGGTCGAGCGTCCACTCGCGGCGGCAGAAGTCGCAGAGGACGTCGGACATCTCGACGTGGTCGGGGTTGGTGCCCTCGCGGCGCATGGCGGCATTGTGCCCGGCCGTCGGCCACCTCGCTCCGTACAATCCGCCCTCATGGCGAGCGCTCGAAGGAAAGGCCTGTCGCTGGCGGCACGCAGCCGCCTCGTCTTCGGCGCCGCCGTCGTCCTGCTCGTGGCCGGGGCCCTCAGCATCCAGTGGTGGCGGACCAAGACCCTGGTCGACGAGAGCCAGCTCGAGGTCTCCCAGCAGCTCGCCGAGACGTGGCTCGAGAGCGGCTTCTCGCTGGGCCGCTCGGAAGGGCTGCCGGTCCCCATGCGGATCGTCAAGCTCGACGATTTCGTCCCGGAGAGCGAGCGCGACAAGCGGCTGGTCGAGGTGGTGGCGGCGTTCGAGGCCGATGCCCTCAAGAGCGAGTACTTCCGGGTCGAGCGCGGCTCGGACGGCAACCCGCTCTACCGCTACTTCCGGGCCTTACGGCAGCGCGAATGGCAGGCCCTCGAGGACAAGGCGGTCATCGACTTCGGCCACCCGCGGCCGCGGACCGGCGATCCGACCACGCTGCGGGCGGTCCTCGTCATCGACCGCACCAGCCCCTTCGCCGAGGCCCAGATCCAGAAGAACCACCTGATCCTGGTGGTGACCGGCGGGGTGGCCACGGTGATCGCCATCGCCGTCTTCAGCCTGATCCTCTCGAAGCTGGTGCTGCGGCCGGTGCGCCGCCTCACCGAGGTGGCCGAGAAGGTCGAGCGCGGCGACCTGGCCATCCGCTCCACGATCCGGACCGGCGACGACTTCGAGCGGCTCTCGGAGAGCTTCAACGGGATGCTCGACGAGATCGAGAAGGGCCAGGAGCGGCTGCGGGCCATGAACGAGGCCCTCGACCTCAAGGTGAGCGAGCTGGCCCAGGCCAACATCGGCCTCTACGAGTCGAACCGCCTGAAGAGCGAGTTCCTGGCGAACGTGAGCCACGAGCTGCGCACGCCGCTCAACTCGATCATCGGCTTCGCCGAGCTGCTTGACGAGATCGCCAAGGGAGACGCGGCCGCCGACCCCAAGCGCATCCGCTACATCGCCAACATCCTGCGGAGCAGCCGGTCGCTTCTCGAGATGATCAACGAGCTCCTGCAGATGGCCAAGATCGAGGCCGGCCGGGTCGAGCTCTCGATCGCCCCGACCAGCATGAGCGACCTGGTCGAGGGTCTCCTGACCGTACTCCGCCCGCAGTCGGAGGGGAAGCGGATCGCCCTCGCCTCGCGGGTCGAGCACGACCTGCCGACGGTCGAGACCGACGCCGGGAAGCTGCAGCAGATCCTCTACAACTTCGTGTCGAACGCCCTCAAGTTCTCGCCCGAGGGTTCCACCGTGACCGTGTTCGCCGGACGCTCGATGCGAAGCGACGGCTCGCCTGGCCTGCGGCTCGGCGTGACCGACGAGGGCCCGGGCATCCCCTACGACATGCAGGACACGATCTTCGAGAAGTTCCGCCAGGTGGACGCGAGCCACACCCGGCAGCACTCGGGCACCGGCCTCGGCCTCGCCATCTGCCGCGAGCTCGCTGACCTCTTGGGCGCGACCGTGGCCCTCGCCAGCACCCCCGGCGAAGGAGCGACCTTCAGCGTCGAGCTGCCGCTCGTCTGGCGCGGGAAGGAACTGCCGCCACTCATGGCGCCGCCGGCGCCCGAGCGTCACCAGCCGCACGTCACCTTGGGGAGGGCGGAGGAGAGGTAGGGGGGGAGGGGATCTCTGCGCGGGCGCGGCGGTGTTCAGCGATTCTCGCCTGCCACACCTGTCGCCGGCTCCACGCCCGTCCCGGCAGCGAGGGTGCTCCGGGCATTCTCCTGCAGCGCTCGCACCTCGAGAACGACCTCCGGGACCACGGACATGACGCGGTCGCTCTCGGTGAGCAGGCGATCGACTTCGGCGGAGCGCTTGAGGTGGGCGGCAGCCACGGCCATCCTGGCCAGATCGATCGCCCTCGGAGCCATTCCATGACGCTCGCGGCGGATCGCCTCCAGATGGACAAGGGCGTCGTACGCGCTTGCCCAGCGCCCCGCCTTCAAGTCCAGTCGAGCGACCAGATCGAGGACGTGAGGATCGTCGGGGCGGTATTCTGCGGCGCGGGACACCTGCTGTCGGGCGATCTCCAGGTCGCCTTCGGTCGGAGCCGGTCCGTCGAGCACCTCTTCGACGGCCGGGGCGAGACGCCGCTCCACGAGCTGCTCGACCACGGCAAAGCGGAGGGCGTCGAACGACCCAACAGGCGGCGCCGCCTTGATCGCCGCGTCGAGTTCCGCCTCGGGCGGTGGATCGGCCCACATGCGATCGAGGAGGTCATCGACCGTGGCTGCGAAGCGGGCTTGTCGCCAAGCGTTCTGCCGGCGCGTCGGGCCGTCCTCGGCTGACCAGAGCCGGACGATGTTGTCGTGGCCGAGAAGCCCGCTGTAGGCGCCGGCCAGCAGACGGCCGTCGGGCGAGAATGCCAATTGGCAGAGCGGGACGACGGTCTTGGGGAAGGCAGCGACCTCGCGCAAGCTGTCGGCGTCGAGGATCGATGCGGAGCCGAGGTTGACGCCAACTGCCACTCGGCGGCCGCTTGGATGGATGGCGAGGGCGTTGACGGGTGAGTTGCCGAGTCTCGATTGGCGAGGCAGCCATTGCATGCTGTGGGCATCGAGTTCGCGTACCGAGCCGTCCTTGCATCCGGCCAGCAGTCGATCGGGCATGTCGGGGCGGAATGCAACAGCCATGGCAGCAGCGTCGAGCGGGATTACTCGCACTTCACCGAGCGAGGATTGCGACCGAAGCACGGCGAGCGATGGACCACCTGCATCGCTCGTATCGAGCGACGCAGCGAGAACCTGTGACGTCGGCGAGAACGCGAGGGCCAGCACGAATCCGCTGAGCGAGGCTCGGGAAGGTGCGCCGATCGGTAGCCCCGTTGAGTCGAGCTGCCAACACTCGATGCGACCGGCTGCGTCGCCGGCAGCGAGCATATGGCCGTCCGGACTCATAGCCAAGGCTGTGATGATCGAACCACCACTGCGGACGATCGCTCGGAGCAGCGGTCGACCGGGATCCGCGAGGTCCCAGATCGTCGCCCGTGGCGCGTCGGGCATTTCCTGCCTCAGGTCAGCGGAGTCGCCACAAGCGACGACCATCGGAAGCACCGGATGGGCGACCACGCCGCGGACGCGGACGTCGGAGACCCGTACCAATCCAAGGCACTCGCCGCCTTGCTTCGCGTCCCAGATTCCCAGTAGTCCTTCGCCACCCCCCGTAACGAAGTAACGGCTGCCAGGAAGGAAGGCTGCGTCTACCACGCTGCTCGTATGCCCCCGCACGATCAAAGCGGCACCCAGGTCGTGACCGGACCAAATGCGGATAGTCCCGTCCAGACTGGCCGTAGCGACGAGTGGGAGCTGGGGGTGGCAGCTCAACGCCTGGATGCTGTCTTCCTGACCGAGGAGCAGGGCAACTTGGTGAGGTTGTGGCGTGGACTGCCTCGGCGCTGCACCGGGTGCACGCATCGACTCGGGTTCGATGCCACCCCAGATGCGAAGCCCGAACGACCTTGTCGGCACGGCGATGCGGCCGTCGGCGAGCCATGTCACGCGCGTAAGAGGGTCGCCAAGGGCGTCGAGTACAGCAGTCGCTCGGATTGCGGCCTGCCCAGGTTCAATCGAGGCAGGGATGCGCCACACGCGAGCCGTGCCGTCAAGCGATGCGGTGGCCAGCTCCGTGCCAGCATGACTCCACGCTACGCCTCGGACCTTGCCCCGGTGGCCCTCAAGGCTGACGCTAGGAAGGACTGCATCGCTCTGACCGCAGCAGGCATCGAGGAGTTGCGCGACGCCGACGATCTTTGTGCTCCAGTCCGCTGCGCCAATCGCGAGCTTGGTGCTGTCCGGCGAGAACGCGATGTCGGCGATCTCGAGGTCGTCTTGCCCGATTCGGCATTGGCCCAAGAAGTCCACGCGCGGAGCGGGTTTGGCGCTGACTCGCAAGCAGCGGACTTCGCCGTCGTGAACCGTCACTGCGAGCGAGCCATCCGGGGAGAGAGCGCATGCGCCACCCGAAACCACGGAGTGCGACCAGGCGGCAAGGGTCGTGACCGCGCCATTCGTGTCCACGTCGAAGATTGCGTAGCACGACTGGTGGTTGACGAGCAGGCGGCGACCTGCGGAATCGGCTGCCAAGTGAACGAAGTGCGGCGCTGCGGTATTCGATGGGGCTGCGACCACCCGCGGCCGCGATGGATCCGGGCCGAGCCCGATGCGCCGATCGCCGGTGAGATCGGCGAACCCGTATGTCGTGAGCGTGTGGCAAGCTCCGTCTTCGCTCACCTTGATGATTCGCAGTTCATCCGCTCCACCGACCGCGAGTAGGCCCCCAGCTCCGAGCCAGCACGCAGCCTGAGCTGGAGTCTCGAGGCGAGCCGCGATGGAGATCGCGTCGTCCATGCAGCCTGCGTAGTGTCGCACCTCCCAAGCCGCGTTACGCCAGTCGAGTTCCTCCCATGGCACCTCACTGCCAGGATGGCCCGGTGCCAGCCCAGTCATTGCGGCTCGCCCGGCCCGTGCATCGCCACCGCGTATCGCCTCTTGCGCCGCCATCAGGCTTTGGCGGCGAGCGAGTCGCTCCGCCTCGGATCGTGCTCCCTCCGCGATCGTGCGGGCCCTATCGGCTTCGCCACGAGCGCCCTCCGCTTCGCTCCATGACCGATACAGGGCGGAGCCGATCGCTGCGGCGAGAAGGAACGCGACCGCCAAGGCAGCGACGGCGAACTGCCAAGGACGGCGGCGCACGCTGCTCACGAAGCGGCCGATGATGGTCGGGGGACGTGCCCGCACCGGCTCATGTCGAAGCCAGCGGGCCAGATCGTCGGCGAGCTCGCCCGCAGACTGGTAACGATCGCCAGGATCTCGGGCTAGTGACTTGAGAACGATGGTCTCGAGATCGCCGCGCACGTCGGGGGAGACGGCGCTGGGGGGCACCACCGCATGCTCGGTGATGGCGCGAAGCGCCTCCGGGAGGGCGGCCGCCTTGATGGGGTAGGGGAGTGCGCCGGTGAGAAGCTCATACAGTACGACACCGAAGGAGTACACGTCGCTGCGCACGTCGCTCAAATGCGAGCGTCCTTCGCACTGCTCGGGGCTCATGTAGAGGACGGTGCCCACGAGTTCGCCCGTCTGGGTGTTCGGGGCGAGCGTGCCCAAATCGATGTCCTGGGCCGTGGCCACCCCGAAGTCGATGAGCTTCGGCTCGCCGTCGTCGCCGACGAGGATGTTCGATGGCTTGAGGTCGCGGTGGATGACGCCGCGGAGGTGGGCGTGCTGTAGGCCAGCGCACACCTTGATCGCGAGTTGGACGCGCTGGTGGACACGGAGCCGCGCCCGCTCGCCGTAGTCGAGGATCGAGCATGCCCCCGATACCATGGCCAGGGCCAGGAATGCGTAGCTCGAATCGCGGATGACGCCGGAACCCGCCTCGATGATAGGGGCGATGTTGGGGTGTTCGAGGCGACCGAGGAGTTCGGCCTCCAGCCGAAATCGCCGTGCTGCCTCCGAGCGGCTGCTGGTCGGGCGGAGGACCTTGAGGGCCACCACTCGTGCCGGCCGGTCCTGCTCGGCTTCGTAGACGGCGCCCATGCCGCCCTCGGCGATCAGTCGCCGGACGCGGTAGGCCCCGAGTCGCTCTCCCGCCAGACCGACCGGGGATCCTTGGGCGGCCGCGCCCACCGAAAAGCCGTGGCCGAGGGCAGGCTCGGCGAGGAAGTCGCTCTCGCTGGCGTCCGCATCGAGGAGCTTCCGCACCTCGTCCAAGACGGCCGTGTCTGCCTCGCCTTGGAGAAGGGCCTCCCGCGCAGCGCCGCCAAGCAATTGCGCTTCCCGGAAGAGGATCCTCACGTGGCCGAATTGCTCAGGGGTCATGACGATCACGCCATGCGCTTCTGCAACCAAGCGCGGGCAAAGGCCCAGTCAGCCTCAGCGGTGCGGAGCGAGACATCAAGGACGCCAGCGGCCTCCTCGGCCGTGAGGCCGCCGAAAAAGCGGAGCTCCACGAGCTTGGCCAAGCGCGGCTCAAGTCGCTCCAAGGCGGTGAGCGCGTCGTCCAGGTCGCAGAGATCGAGTGATCCTGGACCCTGTGCCTCTTCCGCCGCGGCCATCGGCACGCGCCGCCAACCGTTGCCGCGTTTGACGCGCCCGCGTGTCCGCGCATGGTCAACCAGAATCCGCCGCATGGCCTCGGAGGCGACAGCCAAGAAGTGGCTGCGGCCCCTCCATCGGACATGCGTCTGCTGGGAGAGCTTGAGGTACACCTCGTGCACTAGGGCCGTGGCCTGCAGCGTATGGTCCTTGCGCTCGTGCAACAACGTGGCCTGCGCGATCGCGTGCAGCTCGGAGTAGACAAGTTGAAACAAGTCCGCCGCCTGCGGCCCGGGCTCTCCCCCCGTCCGCTCCCGCGGCTGAGTGTTGGCGGCATCCTCTCGCGTACGAGCAGGGTAGCGAAGGGGTGAACGCCTATGCAAGAGCGCATTACCACCTCCAGTTCAGCGGGGATGCGGATCCAGCTCGGTCTCGGTGCCGACGCGGTCTACGCACTGCTGGCCAGTCAGCCTCCGGGCCCGTGCGGGGCATCGGTTGCTCCCCAACGAGCTAACTGACCGTAGGCCCTGCAAGTTGGCTCGCCGGTGAGCTATGTCCCCTCGGCGCTCCGCTCTCTGCGGGAGTCCGGACTTACGCGACAAGCGGTCATTCGGCCCGCGATCGAGCGGGTGTGACCGGGAGCTTGACGAGCCGCGGGGTCTTCGAGCGAGAGACGGTGGCACACAGGGCGCAACGGGGACCGATCTCTCCGATCGGCGCCCTCCGCTGGCCCGAGAGCGCAGTGTTTGTTCGAGGGACGGCGTCCTGGTCCGAGTCGCCGTCAGTTTCAGGCAGCCCGTCAGGAGGCTCCACTTGATCTACGCGTCGGTCCCAAGCCATCGTCTTTGGCGCCGCGCGCGACAGAGGAACCGGCCCAGCGTGATCTCGCTGCGGGATACGCCCCCGGTTGTCGCGTACGTAGTTGCCGCGAACAAGCGCGGCCTTCTCAAGAAGGGAGATAGCCGTTATGAAGCCAGTCGACGGGAGGAGCGGTTACATCGCCGCCATTTGTGCCGTCGTGCTCTCGCACGCGTCGGGGGCCGAGGCCTTGAGAGATGTCACTGCGCCACAGGGGATCTCCGCTGCGGACTGGGGCAGCATTTGCGCGGCATATGAGTCCGGTCGCTACGCCGTAGGTGCGGATGGCGATGAGCATCGTGCGTGGAATCCGGGGCATCGATGGACAACGCGCTTCGACGGACGAGGCTTTGATGTGGTGCCGAACGAACACGACTGGCGCTGGGGCCTCGAGCTTGTGTCGTGGGGTCGATCAGGACACGAGCATGCGGTCGACGGCGCGGCGAGCGTACACGTCGAAGGCCAGCGGGTGACCTACGCATGGGATGCCGCGCTTTCCGAGTGGTATGTGAATGACTGGCGTGGGCTGGAGCACGGATACACGCTGCGCGAGCGGCTTGAAGGTGATGGCGAACTCAGCCTCGTCTTGAACCTGCGCGGTGACTTGTGTGCTGAGGCGGCGACTGATGGGCGTGCGGTGCGCCTTCTGGACGATAGCGGTGCGTTGATATTGACCTACTCGGGACTCACCGCGTTCGACGCCGATGGTCTCTCGGTGCCAGCGAGATTGGAATCAGAGGAGAGGTCTCTCCGCCTCTTCATCGATGACCGCAAGGCCCGCTATCCAGTGACGATCGACCCGATCCTGCAGGGCGCATATGTCAAAGCCTCGAACACTGGCTCCGTGGACATATTCGGCCGCTCGGTCGCAATCGCGGGCGACACTGTGGTTGTAGGGGCGCCTCTCGAGGACAGCGCCGCGACCGGTGTGAATGGTGACCAGTCGAACAATGCGGCCACAGAGTCGGGTGCCGCATACGTGTTCGTTCGCAACGGAGCAACATGGACGCAGCAGGCTTACCTGAAGGCTTCAAACACGGGCCCGGGCGACCGGTTCGGCTGGCCGGTGGTGCTCTCGACGGACGGTAGCACGCTCGTAGTCGGAGCGTGGCAGGAAGATGGTGCCGCCAGCGGGGTGAATGGCGATCAGTCAAACAACGCAGCTCCGGAATCGGGTGCCGCGTATGTGTTTGTTCGCAGCGGTGGGGCGTGGAGCCAACAGGCGTACTTGAAGGCGTCGAATCCGGGATCAGGCGACCTCTTTGGCCGCGCGATCGGGATCTCCGGCGACACGGTCGTCATTGGAGCGACGTACGAGGACAGCGCCGCCACCGGTGTAGATTCCGATCAGTCAAGCAATGCCGCCGCCGATGCGGGTGCCGCCTACGTGTTTGTCCGAAACGGTGAGACGTGGAGTCGGCAGGCGTACCTGAAGGCGTCGAACACTGACGCATACGACGGCTTCGGATGGCAGGTTGCGATCTCAGACGAGACGGTTGCTATCACCGCATTTGGGGAGCGCAGCTCTGCCACTGGTGTCAACGGCGATCAAGCGGACAATACGGCGTGGGACGCTGGGGCTGCGTACATCTTCGTTCGAAGCGGGGAGACATGGAGCCAGCAAGCATATCTCAAGGCATCAAATACAGAGCCGGGCGATCAGTTCGGGTGCGGAGAGGTCGCTGTCTCGGGCGATACAGTGGTGGTTGCAACCTTTGCAGAGGACAGCGCGGCGACTGGAATTGACGGAGATCAATGGGACAACGGCGCAACAGATTCCGGCGCCGTGTACGTGTTCGTTCGTACCGGAGGCAATTGGAGCCAGCAGGCATATCTCAAAGCGTCAAACACGGGCACGATGGATTGGTTTGGCTGGTCGCTGGTGCTGAGGGATGACACACTCGTCGTCGGCGCTGTATACGAAGATAGTGCTGCCACCGGCATCAATGGAGACCAGTGGAACGGCGACGCGCCGATAGCTGGTGCCGCGTATCTGTTCGAGCGGAGTGGGGGGTCCTGGAGCCAGTCGGCGTATCTGAAGGCATCGAACACCGGTGCAGGTGACCACTTCGGCGCCTCGGTCGCGATGTCTGGACGGACCGTTGTGCTTTGCGCGCCTTATGAGGACAGCGCTGCGAGCGGCGTAGACGGGAATGAGGCGAGCAACGGAGCGCAGGACTCCGGTGCTATGTACGTGTTTGAGCTGCCTCCACTGAACGCGCCGCCGATCTGCAGCGTGGACGGGACTCAGTTGGACGCGATGTTCTCGACTCTGGCCGACGGCTCCTACGTGGTCACCGAGGGCGAGACGATCTCTGCGGTCGTCACGGGCCTCGACCCCGACGGCGACACGCTGGCCGTGTCGTTCTCCGGCCCGCCCGGTGCGACGGTCGAGGTCGACGGCGCGGTCGCGACTGTCTCCTGGACGCCGACCGCGGCGGACAAGGCCCTGGTTCCGGAGACGCTGACGATCACCTTTGCCGGCCTGAGCGGCGAATCGACAGCCTGCGGCTTCACTGTTGGAGACGTGAACCTGCGGCCGAGCTGCCAGGCGATCGCGCTGGGAGAGGATGGCGCGATGCCCACCGAATGCGCATCGTTCCTCGGCGCGGTGGTGACCCTCACGGGAAGTGCGACCGACGGCGACGATCCGCCGGAGTCGTTGCACTACCACTGGGACGTTTCGGACCAGAGCGTGGCGCTCAACGACCCCGAGGGCGGCGTGGCGACAGGGCTTTTCCCGGTCGGCGTCACCATGGCCACGCTGACGGTGGCGGACGGGCGCGGCGGCGTGAGCACCTGCGACGTGCTGGTGAGCGTGCAGGACACCACGCCCCCGGAGGTGGAGTGCACGACGAGCGTCGCGGCGTTGTGGCCGCCGGACCACAAGATGCGGGACGTGCAGGTGGTGGTGCGTGCGACCGACGCGTGCATCGACCCGGGGGCGGTCCTGCCACTCGTGGTGACGGTGCGGAGCGACGAGCCGGACGACGCGCCGGGAGGCGGCGACGGCTCGACGACCGGCGATGTGGACGGCTCCGACGGATATGCCTCGCCGCGGAACGTTACGAGCAAGCTGACGTACCAGCCGTCGCTAGGGGCATGGGTAGGCACCGTCAAGCTGCGCGCGGAGCGTGCGGGGAGCGGCGACGGCCGGGCGTACACGTTCGACGTGGCGGCGGTGGATAGCGCGGGGAACCTGGCGGTGACCAGTTGCGTGGTGGTGGTCCCGCACGACCGGCGACCGGGAGCGAACTAGAGATGGATTGAACCCCTCGTCGTAGGCGGAGTGCACCAATGACCGGCGGGGCGCCGCCTTGCGTCCCCTTTGCCCCGAAGGCGATCCCAGTCGCCCTCGGGGCTTTCGCGTCGCGGAAGCGCCCCGCTCCACTTCCCGCGCCCTCACTCCGCCTCCTCGATCTCCCTCTCCTCCACCAGCCACGGGCTCCCCGAGCCCTTGGCGAGCTGGGCCCGAACGTCATCGAACACCGCCTGCACGACCTCCTCGGGCAGCTCGCCTTCGAGGAGGACCTTGATCGTGGTGTAGAGCTCGAGGAACGTGAAGCGGGCCCCTTGGACGTCGATCGCGTAGCGCATCACCTCGCGGCCGTCGGGCGGGAGGGGGGTGTGCGGCACGCGGCGCGGGCGCAGCTCGTCAATCGTCGCTTCCCAGGTCGGGTTGCCCACGTGCTTGGTGTGGAGGGTGAACCCGCGGTGCCGTTCGTTGCGGGCCACGAGTTCCCAGCGTCGGTCGGCGAGGTGAAGCCGGTGCACGTCGGTGTGGCGGCTGTGGTCGAGCGATCGGCCGCCGCGGACGAGAAGAGCGTGCCGCCCTGCCTCGTACGAGGCGTGGTGCTTGTAGATCCAGCCGGGGCAGGGGCCGCTCGCGCTGAGGCCTTCGATGGCGTAGCTCGTGGTGTCGAGCGCGTAGATGGGCGTGGACTTCGGGTCGCGTCCCTCCGCGTAGCCGAGTCGCCCGACCAGGAGCACGCGGTCGGCGACCAAGGTCGCGGTGTGGAAGTCGGTCGGCGGGAAGACCTCCTCCGGGTAGCCGTAGATCTCGACCTCCCCCTCGTCCTTCGTCACGTCGGTCGCCCCGGGTGTCGGGCGCTTCACCACCAAGTCGTTATAGATGCAGAAGTCGGGGTCGTACCAGTCCTCGTGCTCGCCGCCCACGCAGAGGATCCGGCCGTCGGGCAGCGAGGTTCGGGTGGCCCCGAAACGGTCGAAGCACCAATCGGGTTCGGGCCGCATTCCGCACGTCGCGCCCTCGACCTCGCTACGGGCACAGGCCGGGAAATTCTGTGGAAGCCCGAGACGTTCGCGGACCGAGAACGGGTTCTCCATGGAACGGACCATCCACTCCCAATAGGGAAGTCGCATCCGCTCCGGATTCGCTCGGCCGAAGCGGGGTTTGCACTCCCTCTCGAAGGTCTCGCGGAAGGCATTCATGCCAGCAGTATCCCAGCCGGCTCTCCCTTCGGCCCTTCCGATAGGCCTGCCCGACGCGACGCATTGCCCGCCACCCCTCGGGTATCCTGCCGCCCTCGCAGGCTGAGCCGTCCATGCCGCATTCGAAGCCGACGGGTCGAGGTGAATCGCACGAGGTCGCGCCGCGCGCTGGGGCGAGGGCGTTTGGCGGCGCGGTCGACGGCGGCGATCGTGACCTCATCCGGGCCTGCCTGGCCAAAGACCAGCGGGCGTGGACCACGCTCGTCAAGAAGTACGAACGGCTTGTCTACGCCATCCCGCGCCGCCTCGGGATGCCAAACGAGGTCGTCGAGGACACCTTCCAGGAGGTCTTCGCCATTCTCGTCCGCAGCTTGCCCTCGCTGCAGCACGAGGCTGCGCTACCGCAGTGGCTGGCGACCACGACCCGCCGCGTGGCCATGCGGCTCGTGCAGCGGCATCGGAAGCAACAGCTCCTCCGCCCTGGCGCCGAGGAGGAGGACCCTCGCGAGGCCTCGGAGCGATGGGAGGCGATCGCCAAGGTCTCGGAGGCGATCCAGCTCCTCGAACCGTCGTGCCGGGACCTCCTCATGGCCCTGACCAGGGACAGCGAGACCTCCCCGAGATCGCCGCCCAGCTCTCGATCCCGATCGGGTCGATCGGCCCGCGTCGTGCCCGCTGCCTCACCAAACTCCTCCGGCACCTGCGGGCGGCCGGGGCGGGGGAGGAGCTGCCGTCCTGGCTCGAGGACGGGGCCTGACCGCGCCGACGGAACAGGCCGCACGCTTCCACCGGCCCCGGTCGGGATCCTGGTTGCGAGTCGGTATCAGGACCACGGCGGCAGGCACTTCTCCTTCGCAAGGCCCTTCCGGGCCGGCCACTGGACCCCCGTCTCGATTCTCGACTGGCACCTCGCGATGACCAACGACTCCTCCAACCGTCCCGCTGGCTTCCCGTCCGACCGCCGGCCCGAAGCGACCCGGGACGCCTTCCTCGCCGCCGTCGATTCCGTGCTTGGCTCGGCCGCCAACCCCGCCGCCCCGGCCGACGCCGACCCCGGCCTGGTGGCCCGCTACGCTAGCGAGATCCGCGGCGTGGTCGACGCACTCCGCCACCTGCCGCTCGATCCGGTTCCGGCCGGCCTCCGCCAGAAGGCCATCGACCTCTTCGCCGCCCAGCCCGATCCGATCGCCGCCCTTCGTCGCTGGCTCGATTCGGCCAAGCTGGTGGCCATGGAACTCCTTTCGCCGCCGACCCCGGCCCTGGCCGGGTTCCGCCGCGGCGCGGTCACCGTTCGCAGCTTCCACACCCCCGAAGGAAGCCCGATCGATGCTTGGCTCGACGTCCAGATCGACACCGAGGCCGACGCCCTCGCCGCCCGTCGCCTCCGCGGCCAGGTGACCATCGACGCCGGTCCGGCCCCGGTCGTCGTCCATGCCCTCGCCCGTGGAGCGGGCGACGATCCCCTCCACCTCCTCGCCTCCGCTCCCATCGACGAGCAAGGCGAGTTCCGGCTGCGCCTTGACGCCCAGCGGGTCGATCTCGTGATCGAGCTCGCCGACGGCGAGGGAGCGCTCTCCCTGCCTGGAGTTGACCTCCGCACCCAATGACGACTGGCGCGGCCGAACCGACCACCACCACGCTCCTCGCCCAGCTCGCCAGCGAATCCGATCTCGCTGACCTCGCTGCGCGGTGGGGTCGTGCATTGGGAGCGGTCGACGCCGCCCAGCTTGTGGCCCAAGCCGCCGACGAGACGCAGCGCTCGGTGGCGGTCGACGCCAACGCAGCGGCCCGCACCGCCCAACAGCTCGTCGCCCTGGCCGATCACCTCGGGCAGCCGGTCGCTTCGGCCCGCACGCGGATCGTGGCCGCCTTCGCCCTCACCTACCTGAACCGCTTCGACGAGGCCTTGGCCGTCCTCGATGCCGCCGGGGCCAAGGCCCGCGAGGCGGGCGACGCGCCGCTCGAGGCCCGCACCAACCTCAACCGCGTCCATGCCCTGGCTCGGCTCGGGCGACTCGAGGAAGCGGTTGCCGTGGTGACCAAGGCCCGCGACCAGCTCGCTGCCGCGGGCCAACCGGAGTTGGCCGCCAAGGCCGAGGCCAACCTCGGGGTCCTCGAGCGCATGCTGCGCCGGCCCGCGAATGCCATCGCCTGCTTCGAGCGGGCCATCGCCGCGTGGGGCGCCGATCCGGTCGGCCGGGCCCAGCTTCGCTCGAACATCGCCGAGGCCCACCTCGACCTCGATCGCTTCATCGATGCGGAGCAGGCCTTCCGCGAGGCCCTCGCCGCCCTCGAGTCGGCCCAGGTGACGCAGGCGGCCTCGATCGTCGAAGGGAACCTCGCCGACCTGCTCGCTCGCCAAGGGCGCATGCAGGAAGCCCTCACCCACTTCGAGCGGGTGCGTCGCCGGGCCCAAGCCAACAACGCCCCCGGCGACGCGGCGCGGCTCGAAGCCGAGGAAGCCGACGCCTTCGCCCAGACCGGCCTGCTCCGCGAGGCGGTTGCTGCCTATCGCGCTGCCTTGCCGCTCCTCGAGCAGCACGGGCTCTCCGCCGAGGCCCGCCGAGCCCGCATGGGTCTGGCCCTCGCCTCGCTCGCCCTGCAACGCGGGAACGAGGCGGCCGAGGCGATCGCGCCGCTGCGCGTTTCCCATGACGGCGCCGCCGGCCGGCCAGACGGACGCGTGCTCCGGATCGAAGCCCAGATCGCCGTCCTCCTCGGGGACGGCGAGGCGGCGGTGCACCTCTTCCGGGAGGCCGTCGCCGCCCTCGCCGATCGGCCGGTGGAGCAAGCCCTGGCCCGGGCCGGGCTGGCCACGGTGCTCCTCTCGACCGAAGCGAGCGACGAGGTCGGGGCCTTGATCGACGACGGGCTCGCCGTGGCCCGCGAACGGCTGCTCCGGTCGCTCGAGGCGCAGTGCCTCCACCTGCGGGCCCGTTGGCAGCTTCGGCGCGGCGAGGAGATCGCCGCCATGGCCGACCTCCGGGCCGCAGTCGAGCGGATCGAAGCGGTGCGTGGCACGCTCAACGGCGGCCGGCTCCGCTCGGCGTTCGCCGCCCAACATGGTTCGGCGTCGGAGACGTTGGTGAGTGAACTCCTCCGCCGCGGCGAGGTCCTCGAGGCCCTCGTCGCTTCCGAACAGGCCCGCAGCCGGACCTTGGTCGAACTGATGAGCGGAGCGATCGACTTCGCCACGCTGGCGACCGAGGACGACGCGGCGCGGCGTGGTGTCAGGGACGAGTCGGACGAGGCGGCCCTCCTGGTCGAACTCGCCGCGGTGCGGCACCGGACGAACGCCCTCTTCAGCAAGCTCGATCGCGATCCGGCAGCCACCATCTCCGATGCGTGGCGGACCGAGGTCCTGGCCCTCGAGACGCGGCAAGGGGTGCTCGAGTCGCGGCTCGCGGTCACCCAGCGGTTTGGCGGCATGGTGGCCAAGGCGGCCGACGCGGACGCCATCCGGGCCGTGGTCGATGCCTCCTCGCCGCGCACCGCCTTGGTCAGCTATCTGGTCGCCGATGGCCGCCTGATGGCGATCACCGTTCGGGCTGCCCGCAGCGCAGAGCCGCTCGCGGCGCGCCTCGCTGGCCACGATCTCGGCCCGGTCGAGGTCATCGCCGAGGCCATCGAGCGTTGGCGATTCCAGCTCCACCGCAGCCTGGTCGCCGGCGGCGTCTCGTCCTCTCGCGCCGAGCGGCTGGAGCGCGACGTGGCGGCCGCGGCCCAGCAGCTCTCCGATCTCCTCCTGCGCCCGCTGCTCTCCTCGCTGGCGGGGGCCGATCGACTGCAGCTCGTTCCGGCCGGCGTCCTGCACGCCGTTCCCTTCGCCGCGCTCCCCCTCGATGGCGAGCCGCTCGTTGCCCGCATGCCGGTGGCCACGGTGCCGAGCCTCGGCGTCCTGATGGCACTGCGGCGGCGCGCGACTCGGGCGGGGGGGCGTCGCGTGGTGGTGGGAGTGGCGGACGAGGAGGCGCCGTCGATCGCGGAGGAAGCGTCGGTGATTGCCGCTGCCGACCCCGACGCCCGCCTGCTCCTTGGGGCCGAAGCCACGATCGCGGCGCTGCGAGTCGCGAGCCGCGAAGCCGATCTTCTCCATCTTGCCTCGCACGGCCGCTTCGTCGCCGAGAGCCCGCTCCAATCCGGACTTCGACTCGCTGATGGCTGGCTCACGGCGCGTGAAATTCTCTCCATGCGACTGCCGGCGTCGCTCGTCGTCCTCAGCGGCTGCGATACCGGACGGGTGGCCGTCGATGGTGGCGACGAAGTGGTGGGACTCCTCCGCAGTTTCTTCGCCAGTGGCGCTCGAGGGGTGGTGCTGAGCGGCTGGCCGGTGCATGATGAGTCGGCCGTAGGGTTCATGGTCGAAATCCACGACGAGTTGGGAACCTCCGCGGAATCCACGGCCACCGTGCCGCCGCCGGCGAAAGGGTCGCGGACCCCGGCTTCGGAGGTGCTCCGCCGGGCGATGCTCGCCCAGCGGGCTCGTCGCGTGAGAATGGCGGAGTGGGCAGCGTTCGGGTTGGTCGGAGACGTCGAGCAGTCGTAACGCTCGGGTTCCCCGACCTCGGATCATGTCAAGAGGCAGTTCGATGCGTACGAGCCGAGTCACATCCCCGCGTTGGCCGATCGCCGCGACCCTTCTGGCCCTCGGGTTCGCAGGCGGAGCATGGGCGGACGACGACGGCGGATGCGTCCCCGACCACGCCACGCAGGACCAACTGGTCGTCGAACTCAACGACGGGGCCAACGTCGACGCGGTGATGGCCGAGATCACCGCCCTCTATCCGCAGGTCCGCCTCCTCTTCGCCCTGCCCGACCACGACGACCTGCTGATCTCGGTGCCCGAGCCGCTCTGCGAGTCGGCCGTGGCCCAAGCGATCATGGGCATTCCCGGCGTCGAGGAAGTCGAGTTCAACGAGGGCGGCGAGATCTCGAACGGCCAGACCCAGAGCTTCTTCTTCGGGGCCCTGCCGTCGCAGTTCGACTCGCAATACGCCTGGCCACTCTTGCGGCTTGAGGAAGCGCACCAGGTGACGGTCGGGAAGGGCGTAGTGATCGCGATCATCGACACGGGTCTCGACCAGACGCACTCCTACCTCGCCGACTGCCCGCTCATCACCGGCTACAACTTCATCGGCGCCACCGACGGCTCGGCCGACGGCAACGACGGGCTCGACAACGACGGCGACGGGGCGATCGACGAGATGACCGGTCACGGCACCTTCCTGGCTGGCATCGTGCACACCATCGCGCCGGCCGCCACCATCCTTCCGCTCCGGGCCATGGACTCTGACGGCCAAGGCGAGACCTTCGCCATCGCGGCTGCCTTGGCCGAGGCGATCGAGGAGCAGGCCGACGTCATCAACCTGAGCTTCGGCTCCACCCAGAGTTCGGACTTCGTCAAGTCGATGATCGACGCCGCCGTCGCCTCGGGTGCCGTGGTGGTCGTCTCGGGCGGCAACACCGACCAGGGCGGACCGCTGTTCCCGGCGTCGCTCGGCAAGGTTCTGGCCGTGGCCGCGACCGACGCCAACGACGTCCTCGCCCCATTCAGCGCGGTCGGCACGCAGATCGACCTTTGCGCTCCGGGCATCGGCATCGTCAGCACGACGCCCGGCGAGAGCTTCGCGATCGCCGACGGTACGAGCGTGGCGGCGGCCTTCGCCACCGGCGCCGCAGCCCTCGTCAAGTCCCTCCATCCGGAGATGACGCAGACCGAGGTGCGGAACCAGCTCAAGGGGACGGCCAAGCCCATCTACCTCCAGAATCCCGGCTTCGACGGCCTCATCGGGACGGGCCGCCTCGACCTCGCCCGCGCGGTGGGGGCCGGCCTCACCCCGGACCTCGATGGCAATGGGGTGGTCGGGGCCTCCGACCTCGGCATCCTCTTGAGTTCGTGGGGGACGGCCAACGCCGACCTCGATGGGGACGGCACCACCAACGCTGCCGACCTCTCCATCCTGATTGCGGCGTGGAGCTTCTGACCAGCCGATCCCCGGCTATCGCGACCGCAAACGAAAGATCAGCCGCTCCCGGCTGACCGGTATCTCCGTTGCGGGCGGCGGCACTTCTGAGGGCGAGCCGTCCACGCGGCGGCCTTCCGCCATCACCTCGATCCGACCCGCGAGGGTGGCCGAGCCGATCCGGTCACCCTCGCGGAGTTCGGACAACCCCCCACAGCACGCCGCGGTTCGCCCGCGGCGTGCTGCGTTACCATCCCGCCTCCCCGGAGGTGGCGGCGTCGACGTCGGGTCGATGTCGGTGTCTGCCCCGGGTCGCAAGCGACCGGCGGCACGATGTGTCCGACCGCCGGTCGGGAGACTCCCATCTATGGATCGAGGAACGAAGTTCGCGTACGGCACCCTTCGAGGGTTGGCCATGGTGGCGGCGCTGTCTGCCGCTGCCTGCAAGACATCGTCGACGCAGGAGACGAAGGCGGCCGAGGCCGCTGCCGGCAAGGCCGAGCTTCCGAGCCTCGCCGAGGTCAAGGAGATCGCTCGTGACGGCTTCATCTACGGCCTGCCCATCGTCATGAACTACGGGGTCATGAACGACTTCGTGCTGGACCGGAACTCCGGCCAGTGGAAGGCGCCGTTCAACCAGATCAACAACGAGCACCGGGTCTTCACCTACGAAGACACCTCGATCCCCACCCCCAACAGCGACACGCCATACTCGATGGCCTGGCTCGACCTGCGGGCCGAGCCGATGGTGCTGAGCGTCCCGGCGGTGCCCAAGGACCGCTACTACTCGGTGATGCTCTGCGACGGCAACACCTTCAACTACGGCTACATCGGTAGCCGGGCCACGGGCAGCGACGCCGGGGACTACCTGGTCGTCGGGCCGAACTGGAAGGGCAGCAAGCCGGCCGGCATCAAGGCCGTCTTCCAGTCCACGACCGACTTCGGCCTCGCCGTCTACCGCACCCAGCTCTTCAATGCGGACGACATGCCGAACGTGATGGCCGTCCAGGCCGGCTACCTGGTTCGGCCGCTCTCGACCTACCTGAAGACGCCGGCCCCGGCGCCCGCGCCGGCCATCGCCTGGCCTGCCTTCAGCAAGGAGCTGGTGAAGACCCAGTTCTTCGAATACCTCGACTTCAGCCTCCAGTTCGCTCCGCCGGGACCGGAAGAGAAGGCCATCCGGGCCCGCCTCGCCAAGCTCGGGATCGGCACCGGCAAGCCGCACAAGGCGACCGACCTGCCGCCTGCCTACCGCGAGGCGATCGCGGCCGGCGTGGCGGAGGGCGAGAAGATGGTGAAGGAGAAGGCCGGGGCGATCGGAGCCTCGATCAACGGCTGGCGGATCAGCTCCGCCTTCGGCAACCGGGCCTTCTACAACGGCGACTGGCTGCTGCGGGCCGCCGCGGCGTCGGCCGGCATCTACGGCAACGACGCGGAAGAGGCCATGTACCCGATGACCCGCACCACCAAGGACGGCGTGGTGCTCGACGGGTCGAAGCACAACTACACGCTGACCTTCGCCAAGGGCCAGTTCCCGCCGGTGAACGCCTTCTGGTCGGTCACCATGTATGACGGCGAGCACCAGCTCCTGGTCAAGAACCCGATCAACCGCTACCTGATCAACTCGCCGATGCTCTCGTCGATGAAGACGAACGCCGACGGGTCGCTCACCCTCTACATCCAGCGCGACTCGCCGGGCAAGGACAAGGAGTCGAACTGGCTGCCGGCCCCGAACGGCACCATCTACCTCGTCATGCGCCTCTACTGGCCGAAGGTCGAGAAGCCCTCGATCCTGCCGCCGGGCAAGGGCACCTGGCAACCGCCGGCCCTCGTCCAGGTGAACTGACACGGCCGCCCCGCGCCGACCCCGAAGCGGGCGCCGAACCAAGGGTCCATCACACGCCATCGCCCAGCATCTGGGCGATGGCTTTGTCTGCGCCCGGGACGCGGCGGCGGAGGGTGCTGGCGTCGATCCGCTCTTGGCCGGCGAAGGAGGCGAGGTGGGCGGCGATGAATCGAAGCAGGGCGTCGGCCACCCGCGACGGGGCGAGGCCGCCGTCCGGGACCCACATCTGGTAATCGGCCCAGGAAAGGACGAGGACCAAGCGCCGCAGCTCGCCATGCTGGCCGAGGAGCTGGGCGTCGTACTCCCACGCACCAGGCATCTCGCGCTCGCCGAGGAGTTCGCAACCCGCGGCCTCAAACGGCGGTAGCGGCGACGACGAAGGCTGCTCGGGGCGGTTCACGGCGCCTGAAGATAGCATGCCTCTCCCGCCGCACCCGTCGCCCTGGGCGCCGGCCCCCGCCCGCATGACGTTCCTCCTCGAGATCATCCGCCTCGGCCTGAAGAACCTGCACCTTCACAAGCTGCGCTCCACGCTGACCAGCTTGGGCATCATCCTCGGCGTGGCGGCGGTGATCGTGGTGACGGCGATCGGCGAGGGCAACAAGCGCTCCGCCCTGCGCGACATTCAAGCCCTCGGGGCGACCAACGTCATCGTGCGGTCGGTCAAGCCGCCCGAGGTCAATACGGCGAGTTCCCAGCGCTCCATGGTCCTGAGCTACGGGATCCTCTTCCAGGATCTCCGGCGGCTGCAGTCCTCGATCCCCGATGCCGTCGCCGTGGTCCCGCTCAAGGCGGTCGGCAGCGAGGTCTCCTACGAATCGAACCGCATCCAGAGCCAGGCCTTCGGCACCACGCCCGACCTCCTCGAGGTGGCCCGCCTCCGTCTCGAGCGCGGCCGCTACCTCTCGGAGGAGGACCTGGCCACCCGGGCTCCAGTCGCGGTGATCGGAAGCGAGGTCGCCAAGCAGCTCTTCAAGCTCCGCGACCCGCTCGGGGCCGACCTCCGCGTCGACTCGCAGGTCTTCCGCGTGATCGGTGTCCTCAAGCCGGTCGGACTCGCCGGCGGGGCGGGCTCGGCCCTGGTCGGCCGCGACCTCAACAAGGACATCCACCTGCCGATCTCGACCGCCGAGAGCCAGTTCGGGAACATCGTGGTGCGGCGGCAGGCGGGGTCGTTCTCGGGCGAGGAGATCGAGCTCTCCGAGATCTACGTGGTGGCCCCCAACACGGACACCGTGCTGAGCGTGGCGGCCCGCGTCGAGCGGATCATGTCGGCGGGCCACGTGCAGTCGCCCGACGTCCAGGTCATCGTGCCGTGGGAACTCCTCGAGAACGCCAAGAAGGCGCTTCTCACCTGGAACATCATGCTGATCGCGATCGCCGCCATCTCCCTCCTCGTAGGCGGCATCGGCATCATGAACATCATGCTGGCCACGGTGACCGAGCGGACCCGCGAGATCGGCATCCGCCGAGCGCTGGGCGCCACGCGGCACCACATCACGCTCCAATTCCTGGTCGAGACCGGCACGCTCTCCGCGGTCGGCGGCCTGGTCGGCATCGGCCTCGGTATCGGCGTCTCGATGGGGCTTGGGAAGCTGATCCCGATCGCCTCCAAGCTGCCGTGGTTCCGCGGCGTGGCCAGCAGCAAGTTCGCCCTCGAGCCGCAGGTCACGCTGTGGGCGATCGTGGTGAGCTTCCTCGTCGCCGCCGGCGTCGGGCTTGTCTTCGGCATCTATCCGGCGATGGTGGCGAGCCGCAAGGACCCGATCGTGGCGCTGCGCCACGATTGAGGTTGGGAGGGGGCGAGAGCGGGGGAGAGCGGGGGAGAGCCAGGGAGAAAGGCATTTGCCGCAGAGGCGCGGAGAGCGCAGAGTCCTCGCAGAGGAAGGCAGGGGATTGGGTGGCCGTCCGCGCGCGGAGGGCCTCGGTATGGTTCGGGCGCCCAATGGGCGTGGGGTGCGCACACCCCAATTCGATGCCTTCCTCTGTGGCCCTCTGTGACCCTCTGAGCCTCTGTGGTGAATGCCTTTCAGAGCCGATGGTTGCTATCCCGGCCCCCGCTCCCAGAGCTCGACTTCGCCCTCGCCCCAGTCGATCCAGCCGGGGAGGGAGAGGACCGGGCGGTAGCCGCGGGTCTCGAGTTGGCCGACGCGCTCGTTGGGGCGGAGCCGCGGGTAGAGGACGATGACGCGGTCGGGCTTGGCGGTGTCGAGTTGGCGGGCGATGGTCGCTCCGTCGTTGCCGAGGTCGTGCAGGTCGTAGTGGCTCGACTGGGCGTAGTAGAGGAGGACCTGGTCGTTGAGGCCGAGGGCCCACACGCTGGGCGTGCGTCCGTTGATGGGGGCGAGGGCCGCGTCGAGGCCGCCGCGGAGGTCTTGCCGCGGCGGTAGTTGGAGGAGGTCAACGGCTCCCGCCCCGACCAAGGCGGCGGTGGCCATGACGAGCGGCAGGCGACCGAGGGCGGCGAGGGTTCCCAAACCACTGGCGATGAGGATTGCGGTGAAGGGCAGGGCGAAGAGGAGGAAGCGGGCGTAGAGCCACGAGCCGCCCGCCGCGGCGAGGAGATAGGCGACCGGCACGCCGAGGCCCGTGATGGCGAGGGCCCGGCGGAGGCGCGGATCGCGGACGGCGCCGGGTAAGCCGATGAGAGCGAGGGCGATGCCGGGCAGCGATGCCCACCACGTCCACGAGCCGCCGAGGCCGTAGAGGGCGTGCAGCGTCTCGGGCCCGGCCAAGGTCGGACCGCCTGAACCGGCGACGGTGAAGGAGGCTCGTCGCTCGAGGAGGTCGGGGAGGAGCGGGGCGTAGAGGAGGAGCGTGAGGCCCGCCGCGGCGGCGAGCGCGGCCAGCCCAGCGATCGCGTTCCGTCGCGTGGCGGGCGAACGGAGGGCAGCGAGGAGGGAGAGCCCTTGCCCGAGGGCCACGCACACCGCGGCGAGGTGGCTGTAGACGAGAAGGGCATGGACGACGGCGAGGCCGAGCCAGACCAGCGGTTCGCCGGTGCGCAGGCCGCGGAGGAGGAGCCAGCCCGCCACGGTCGCGAAGAGGATCACGAAGGCGTAGCCGCGGGCGTCCGAGCTGGCGAGGCAGGCGAGCGGCAAGAGGGCCACGACGGCCGCCATGAGAAGGCCCATGCCTTCGCCGCGGGCTTCGCGGCCAAGGAGCCACGCTGCGGGAATGGTGAGCGTCCCGGCGAGGAGGGCCGGCAGCCGCAGCGTGATCTCATTCACCCCGAGGAGCGAGGCGGAGAGCCAGATCGCCATCTGGGAGAGCGGGTGGTTCGCTTGCGAGAAGTAGTTGCCGCCGATGATCGCCGGGCCGTACTGCGAGTAGCCGAGGAGGCCGGCTAATTCGTCGTACCACAAGCTGTCGCCGAGGTGGATCACGCGGAGGAGGAGTCCGACGGCGAGAGCGAGGAGGAGCGAGAGGACCGAGGCCCGGGTGAAGGTCGGGTTGGTCCGTTCGCCGGTCGGCTCACGACGAGCGACGCCGCAAGCGATGGCGAGAAGGGCGAGAGCAATCCACGGCACGACGCCGAGGGCGAGCCGGAACCAGGCTGCGCCTTCGAGCGTGGTCTCGGGAATCGTCCCGTGGCTGGCGAAGCGCACGGGGTGGGCCATGCGAGCGGCGAGGCCTGGGGTGGAGAGGAGGATTGACGCGACGGTCGACCCGGCAGCGACCACGGCGCCGACGAGGAGGAGCGTCGTGGCTCGCCGCAGGCCGTCCCGGAACCGGCCGGGCTCGTCGATCGCGTTGGGCAGGTCGGTCCTCGTCACGCTGGCATCTTCACGGGCCGGGCTCCGGGCGGCAACCGACCGAGTCGCCGCCCTCCGACTGCTCGAGGTCCTGCGGCATGTTGATCGATCCAGCGCTGGCCCGGACGGCGACCGTCTCGCCCACCATCTCGCGCGAACGCCGGACATCGGCGTGGATACTCATGAAGGGGACGACCGCGAGCAGCCGGGCAAAGGTGGAGGCGGCGAAGATCGTCGCGTAGCCCTGCCAAGTCTCGTCGCCTTGGAGGAGAAAGGCCCCGAGCAGCGAGCCGGTGACCATGGCGCTTGAGTTCAGGAGGTGGTACCAGCCGACGTAGCTCGTCCGCTCGCGGGCCGGGGAGGTCTCGACCAGCATGAGGAAGGCGGTGAGCTCGTACGCTCCCCACACGGCACCGGCGACGAGCTGGCTGGGGACGATCCAGAGCGGCGAACCGCTCACCAGCCAGACCATGGCCAGCATGCCGACCCCGATCGCGGCTCCGACCAGCACCGCCCGGGCCCCGCGGCGATCGACCATGCGGCCGGCGATGGGCAGGGCCAGGCTCTTGGCCACGAACGCCGCCGCCACGGCCACGGTGTAGGTCACCGGGTCGTAGCCGAGGGCCTTCAGCATGAAGGGGTTGAAGTAGGGCTGGCCGATCTGGACCGCGCACTGCATGGCGACGAGGGCAAGGATGATCCGCGCCGCCGGGGTGCGGCCGCCGAGCACGGTGCCAAGCGTCACGTGGCGGTGCTCGACGTGATGGGGTGGAAGATCGCTCTGCCGGGCCAGGAAGAAGGTCGAGGAATAGCGGGCCAGCGCGGCGAGGCCGAAGCAGGCGGCGAAGGCGACGAGTCCGTGTCCCGAGCGGGTGCCGACGCTGATGAGGCCGCCGCCCAGAAGAAGCCCGGCCAGCGTGAGCAGGTGGCAGAAGCGGTTCCGGGTCGAGAAGTAGCGGGCCCGGATCCGGGCCGGGAAGAGCTCGCCGACCCAGGTCGTCCATGGTCCCGCGGCGCTCAAGGCGCCGGTCCAGTAGAGGCTCGCGCAAAGGAAGACCGCCCAGGTCGGCATGGCCCCGACCACACCGCCGATCGCGAGGGGGACGAGGGCGGTCCCTTGCAGGAGGGCGCAGAGGATCACCCAGCGTCGCGGGCTGCCCAGGAGTCGCACGCCGCGGCGGCTCAGGAGTTGGAGGAACCCGCCGGCCACCGGCGGAGCAGCGGCGATGAGGCCGCTCGTCACACCGGAGAGCCCGAGGGCGACGACGAAGGCGGCGAGATAGGTCTCGCCGATCCCCACCATGAAGGAGTAGGTCGCGCCGTCGCCGGTGCAGGCGTCGAGATCGCGTCGCAGCGTGCGCACTCGACCGCGAGGTGGGGACATCGGACCGTCATCCTACGGCGCAGGCGTTCGGGGCGGGCGAGGCTCCTATCCTTCCTCTGGTCGCCGCCCCGCCCGGGCCGCGGCCGATGCAGCGCGAGGACGCCATGACCATCACCCAGCCCGATTCCCACGCCCAGCCCCACGTCGGGCACGCCTTCGACCCCGTCGCCTCCTTCGCCAGCATGCGCCACGAGTTCGGCGAGCACGGCGGCGTCAACATGTCGGTCGAGGAATCCACCACCTTCACCGTCATGGACCCGGCCACCATGCCCGAGATCTTCGGCGGGCGGCTCGGCCCCGACCGCGGCGGGTGCTACCTCTACGGCCGGCACTTCAACCCCACGGTCTACGTGCTCGGTCGGCAGATCGCGGCCTACGAGGGAGCCCAGGCAGGCTATTGCACATCGAGCGGGCTGGCGGCGATCGCCTCGACCATCCTCCAGCTCTGCTCGGCCGGCGACCACGTGGTTGCCGAGCGGACCATCTACGGCGGTACCTTCGCCTTCCTCCACGACTACCTGCCAGCGAAGACCGGCATCGCGACGAGCTTCGTCGACGTCGCCAACCTGGCCAGCGTCGAGGCGGCCTTCACGCCGCGGACCAGGCTCCTCTACTGCGAGACGATGTCGAACCCGACCCTCCGCGTGGCCGACATCCCGCGGCTCGCTGCCCTCGCCCATCGGCATGGGGCGATGCTCGTCGTCGACAACACCTTCACGCCGCTCATCATGAGCCCGATCCAGCACGGCGCGGACGTCGTCGTGCACAGCCTCACCAAGTTCATGAACGGGGCCAGCGACCATATCGCCGGGGCCGTCTGCGGCAGCACCGAGTTCGTCTCGAGCCTCATGGACCTCCACACCGGCTCCCTCATGCTGCTCGGGCCGACCATGGACCCGCAGGTCGCCTTCGACATCTCGCTCCGCCTGCCGCACCTGCCGCTCCGCATGCGGGAGCACGGGCGGCGAGCCCTGGCCTTCGCCGAGCGGCTGACCGAGTTGGGGATCCCGGTGATCTATCCTGGCCTCCGCGACCACCCCGACCATGTCCTCCTCCGCTCCTTGGCCAACGAAGGCTACGGGGCGGGCGGGATCATCGCCCTCGACCTTGGCACCGCCGAGCGGGCCAACCGCTTCATGGAGGAACTCCAGAACCGGCACCGCTTCGGCCTGATGGCAGTGAGCCTCGGCTTCAGCGAGACGCTCATGTCCTGCTCGGCCAGCTCGACCTCGAGCGAGATGCCCGAGGAGGACCAGCGGAAGGCCGGCGTCTTGCCGGGCCTGGTGCGGATGTCGGTCGGCTACACGGGATCGCTCGAGCAGCGCTGGGCCCAGCTCGAGGCGGCCCTCCGCACGACGGGTGTGGTGTGAGCGTTCCGTGATGCCGCGTTAGAGGAGACCGCCGAGGAGGACGATGTCCCACACCGCGTGGGCGATGACGAGCGGCCAGAGGCGGCGGAAGCGGGCGAAGGCGAAGCCGAAGAGCAGACCGGTGGCGAGGATCACCACGAAGGCGTAGGTGCCCTGGTAGAGGTGGTAGCTCGCAAACAGGAGACTCGAGAGGACGACCGCCGAGCCGGTCGGCAGGCCGGCCTGCTCGAGGCGGGGAATGAGGTAGCCGCGCATGGCGAACTCCTCGCGCCCCGCGTTGATCACGCTTCCGAGGACGACGAGGACGAGGTCGAGTGGCGTCTTGGACGGGGCGGCGAACCAGGTGGCGTCGGACGTGTCGGCGCCCGTGGCTCGGGCGAAGATCGGCCACAGGAAGAGCCCGAGGAGCCACCAGATCGCCGCGGCCAGGGCCAACAGGGCAGCGGATCCGCCGAGATCGGGGAGCGGGCGGAAGGGGACGATCCCGAAGCGCGACCACCGTTCGCGGCGGGCCCAGAGGAGGGCCGCGAGAGGGAGGATCACCGCCAACCCGGCCACCGCGAGGTGGAGCATGTGGAACCAGAGCGGGATCGTCGTACTCGGCGCGCCGAACCCGTCGCTCGGCTCGGGCCGAGGCTGGAAGGCGCCGAGAAGCGAGGGCAGGAAGGCCATGGCCAGGACGGCCACGATCTCGAAGCGGAGTTCGCGCTCGGAGAGCGGAGCAGGCTCGCGGGGCACTCGATCGTCCACGAGCCGGGAGGATACCCGGCACGGGTGGAGGCTCGATCACTTCGGCGGCGGCGGAATCGGCGGGGCATAGCCGCCAATGGCGCGGTGCACGAAGTCGGGGGCGGTCACCACCAGGATCCTGTCCTTGAGGTGGATCTGGGCCCACTGACCCTTCACGAAGACGGGGCCCGCGTCGGGATCGAGGTTCCGCGTCGCGGTGGTGTTCACGTCGCTCCGTGGGTTGGTTTGGGTCGGGGCGGGCGTCTTGTGCGGGACCTGCGGACGGCGCGTTCCCTCCTCGATCTCCGAGTCGCTCGGCGGCGGCGCCGGCTCGAAGGCGGTCGGTTCGCACTGCTCGCTGATCGATCGAACCAGGTCGGCGGCGATGTCCTTGGGGCGCAGGCGGTCGGAGGGGCGGCCTTGGCTGCCGCCGGGCGTGAAATAGGGGGCCTCGAGGCAGAGGTCGGTGACGTCGTAGACCACCGTGCGCCGGGCGTCGTCCCGGGCCAAGGCCTCGCGCGGTCCGAACTCGAGCATGCCGCGGTGGATCTGCCAGGTGACCTCGGGGCCGCACTGGGCGGCGAGGGCGTCGAGCGCGGCACGGCCGGTGACATCGTGGAGGTCGAGCGTGGCCCGAGCGGCCGTCGAGATCCCAAGCCGCGGGGCCGGGCGGTCGGCCCCTTCGTAAAACGGCACCACGTTGATCCCGAGGCTCCGTCCGAGCCGCTGGAGCACCTCCCGCACCGGCCGGTCGTCGGCCTCGACGGTGACCTGCGAGTAGGTGAGTCGACCGACCACCTCGCGTCCGATCTCGTCGACATCGCGCGGCGCGGGTTGGCCAGGCATCCGGTACTTGGTGAAGGTCACCTCGACCCGGGCCGGGGAGTCCTGCGCCTCTGGGGCCACAGCGGGCGCCGCGGGAGGCGTGGCGACCGGCGAGGCCTGCGGCAGGAGGAGGAGCGACGCGATCAGGAGTGCGTGCATGGGACGTCCTCGGGGGCGTACACCAGTCCTACGAGAACGGGACGCCGATCACGGCGTCCCGTCCAAGAGATTCTCAACATAGGTTCGGCACGGCTGGGCTCACTTGCCGCCCTTGCCGCCGCCACCCGTGCCCTTGCCGCCGCTTGGCGAACTGGGGCTCGATGGGGTCTGCGGGGGAGCGGGGTTGCCGCCGCCGCCGCCACCGCCGCCACCGCCGTTGCCGCCGGTCCCGGTCCCGGCGCCGCCGGCAGCGCCGGTCACGGTGCCGTTTCGGAACTTCACGTTCTGGATGATCGAGATCGGAGCGGTGAAGGTCACGTAGCGCCCGCCAGCCGGCTGCGATGCTTGCGGTCGAGCCGCGAAGGGATAGCCAGCCAAGGCCCGGTGCACGTAGTCGGGGGCCCGCACCACCAGCACGCCCTGGTAGTACTTGATCGACGACTCGCCGCCGTTGTCGATCCACTCGTCGGGCTCGACGGTCTCGATGATCAGGTCGACGAGCTTCTGGGCCTTCTCAGCCTCGCTCGGCATCTCCGGTGCATCGCCCGGGTCGCCGAAGATCTGGCCACCGCCGCCCGAGCCGCCTCCGCCACCACCGCCGCCGAAGCCGCCGCCGCCGCCGCCACCGAAGCCGCCGCCGCCACCGCCATTCCCGCCACCGCCGCCACCCTGGCTGCCGTTCGAGCCCTGCTGGATGGCGGAGTTGAGGTTGAAGTCAGGCGCGTTGTCGAAGAGCGGGGCCTCGAAGAGGAGGTCCTTCACCGGATACATGCGGAGTTCGCGGGCCGAGGCCACGCGGAGGCGCTCCTTGGTGCCGACCTCGATGAAGCCCTCGCGGAGTTGCCACGTGGTCGCGTCGCCGCCGCCGGCTTGCTCGAGCACCATCTCGAGGACGGTGAGGGCGGGCTTTCCTTCGGCCTTGAAGGTGATCGATGCGTCGGGATCGAGCCCCGTGCCGGCCCGGTCGCTCGAGTAGCGGGCGACAAGCGGGACGCCGAGGGCGTCGGCGATGAACTGGATCGCTTCCTTCGCCGGGCGGTCCTTGAAGTCGACCGTGAGGTCGGTGTAGAGGAGGGCGCCGAGGAGCGAGGCCTTCGACGAGTCATGAGCCGCTGCTTGCTGTCGCTGCTCGGCGACGGCGCGCATGCGCTCCGACAGGTTCTGGGCGTGGGTCGGCTGGGCGCCGACGACGAGCACCGTGGCGAGCGAGAGCGAAAACGTCCCCACGAAGGCCCAGCGAGCAGTCGAGCGAGTCGGCATTCGGACCTCCTAGTTGGGCGCGGCGGCGAAGGACGCCACGTCGCGCAGCACCGTGTCGATCGGCATTCCGAGCGGCCGGGGACGGCGGACACCATCCCCAACCACCCTAATATACGAGCCTTGCGGCCGGCTCAATGATCTTTTCGGCCGTCTCGCCCACACTCTTGCGATCGATTGGGGACTCAGGCGGGGGGTGCGGCTGGGGAAGCGGGGGCCGGAGCGTTCGCAGGCCCGGGTTCGTCCGGGGCGTGGCCGTGGCCGTTGGCACCGACGCCAGCCTCAAGGGCAAGTACGTCGACCAGGACGCCCACTGCGTTGGCCGCGACAGGCTGGTCGGAGTCCCACAGGGCTTCGCGCATCCCGCCGAGGACGCGAGCGGGATTCCGGTAGAAGGACGCCAATTCCTCGTCCGCGGTGAGTTCGAAGGCGAAGCGGACGAGGGCGAGGAGTCGCTCGCGATGGAGTGGCAAGGCGTCCTCGGTGAGGAAGCCGGGATAGGCGACCATTGCCGCGAGCCCGAGGCCGGGTCGCAGCGACTGGGCGGTGACGCCGCCTCGGCGGCCGTTCGTCAGGCGGAAACCGCCGCGGAGATCCTGCTGCGAGGTGAGGTCCCCGAATCCGGCCTGGGCCAGGAAGAGGGCTTGGGTCAGGGCCCTCGCTTCGCCGCCGCGGGCAGCGGCCTGGCCGGTGGCCCGGGCGTAGGCGCTCTCAGCGAGGATGAGCCAGGGGAAGAAGGCGACCAACTGCTCCTTGGGCGTCCCGTCCCACACGATGTCGAGGGCTCGGCGCACGTCGCTGGCCGGGGCGAGCCGCTGCTCGGTGCCCAAGGTCATGGCGGCGGCGAGACAGGCCAGCGAGCGATCGTTGGGCGAGCCCGACTGCAGGCCGACGGCGAGCTTCTCGCGAGCGATGCGGGCCAGGTCCGCGGCATCTTCGCTCAGGTCGTTGGGGCCGCCCAACGTGGTCACCGCGCACAGGGCAAAGGCCAGGGACGGGGTCGCCGTGGTGGGAGATTCCTCGTTCGGATTGAGGATGACCAGGTCTTCGAGGATGGCCACTGCGAATTGTTTGGCCATGGCTCGATCGGCAGCCGGGAACTTGTCCGATGCCGCCACGGCCGCCGCGGCCCACGCCACCAACGCTTGGTCGTGCGGCGGGGCGACGAGGGGCTTGCATTCGTCGCTCACCGGGTGGTAGTCGCCCACCAATCCGATGCCTGCGGAGGGGGCGTCTGCGTTGCGTGACTGCGGCATCGACTCCCGCAGTCGATCGAGCACCCGGCGAGCATGGGCCACGATCGCCGCGGATGTGACGTCGCCATCGGCGACGCGGGCAGCGCCTCGGCCGCGCACGATGGGCGGGCGGTCCGGCCCGGTCTGGGCGAGGCGAAGCGAGGAGAACTTGAAGATGCCGACCGGCTCGATGCGGGCGAGTTCCGGCAGGTCCTTCGCGGGGAGGCCGACGTCAAGGAGGAGGGAGACGATCGTTCGCTCCGGGCCACCCGACAGGTTGGTCGCCTGCAGCCGGCTCGGGAAGGCCACGGCCCAGACTGGCTTGCCGCCGCCGGCGCGGCGGATCGCCAAGCCATCGAGGCCCGGCTCGACGCGGGTCGCGCACTCGGCGATGGTCCGGCCAAGCAGCGGCTCGGGCCGTCCGGCAAACTCGAGTTCGACGGTGAGCTGCTTGCCAGCCGCATCGCGTTCGGCGGGAGGGAGGGCGCTGATGACGCGGTCACCGAGGGCCCGGCCGATGGCTCGGCCCACGGCCCGGCGGAGCATGCGCTCGTCGCCGGCAAGAGGTGGCCAGTCGTCGCCGATCCCGACCATGCGGCCTTGGTGGCGGAGGATCACGCTGACCCCGCGTACCCCGGGGAGCGTGAGATGTGATTCCGGGGCCTCCGGGTCAGGCGGGGCGAGGGTGTCGACCCACTGCCGGGCGGCGAGGTAGCCGTCGACGCAGGCCGCGACGTCTGGCTCGCTTGGTCCGTGCTCGGCGGGAGGCGGTGGCTGGGCGGCCGGAGCCTTCTCCGCGGCCGGCGGCTCGCCATGCGGCGGCTCGGTGTCCGCTGCCGCCACGCCACAGGCGAGGGCCGAGAATGCCAGGCACGTGGCGAGGAGGCATCGACCCATGTTGCGTCGGGGCATCGGGTGGCGCATCCAGAACCGAAGGAGAGGGGCGGACCCCGCGAGGATTCGCACCCAGGCCGTTCGCGGCCCGGACGCCCCGGCGTGGCACAGGCTTTGATCCTACCGAGGCCAGCCCGGCAGCGGGATTCTCCTACAACTGAAGAGAGGCTCGGAGCCAGACATGCTCTCCACGCTACTTCGTATCAACGACCGGAAGGTGAAGCTCTTCATCCTCACCGCGCTCGCCTACGCCGCCCTCTGCTGAATACCTCGCTCCACGACGCCCGAAGCCACGCTCGGGTGACGCAGGAGCGATCGTGCGTTGACGGGGACCTCGGCAAGAGGTCGCCGCGGTTGCCTCAACGAGGCGACGCGGGAAGAACTGGATCAGTCGGAAGACGCCCACGAGATCGTGGGCGTTGTCGTTGGTGGGGTGGCCGTCCTGAGGTGCCTGTCCCGTGGTGCCTGTCCCATGGTGCCTGTCCCAAGGCGGGCGGCCGCCAGCTCGCCATGCCTGTCCCATGCCGCGGCCGCGTGCCTGTCCCAAGCCCGTGCCTGTCCCACGCCCCCCTGCCTGTCCCAATTCCGGCAGGCGGGTGGACCGGGGCCCATGCGTGTCCTAGTGCCTGTCCCGTGCCTGGCTCGCGTTCCGAGTGCCTGTCCCAGGGGATGCGGAGTGCCTGTCCCACGTCGGGCCGTCCCACGTCGAGCCCGCCCCGAGTGCCTGTCCCCCAGCGGGCTGTCCCCAAGCGGGCTGGCCGCCAACCCGCCATGCCTGTCCCATGCCGCGGCCGACGGCCCGCCCAAGCAGGTGCCTGTCCCACGCCGTCGATGCCTGTCCCATCGAACCCCATCCGAACCCGCCCGCCCCCAAATCAACCGAATCCAGATCCGCGTTCCGAAACCTCGCCTCGACGCACCGCGCCGCGGACTCCCCACGATCCTCGTCATCTTCGCTGCAATCTCGTACCCGAAGGTCCGGAATCCACTACGCTGGTGACATCCCGCTGCTCGACGCCGCGGCGTCCGCGCTCGATCGCAGGGGGGTTCTCCCGCGGGGTAGGCGCGGAAACTCCGCGTTCCCGGGCCCCGCTCTCCTTCCTAGGAGGCAGCGATGCACCGCATGCAAGAGACCGGCTGCGAACCCGCGGCCCGTGCTTCGGCTGAGTTCGCCCGTCCGCGCCGGGTCTGCGGCGCCACTCGTCCGCTCCTCGTCGGGGCGTTGGCCCTGACTGCAGCCGGGAGTGCGCTCGCCGCTGGCGACGCCCGGTTCGAGCATGTCGGTCGCTACAACCACCAGCTCATCGGCCGCGATCACCTGGTCGGCGTCATGCCCATCTTCGACCACTTCGCGGTCACCTGCTCCTACGACGCGCTCCGGGTGATCAACCTCGACGCCTTGCCGCCGGGGCAGGGGACGAACAGCTTCGTCAGCGAGCTGCGCGGTCACGACGTCTACTCGCTCGTCCCCTACGGCGACGAGTACCTTTTCGCCAACCTCCGCCTCGGCGGTTTCGGCGTGGTCCACATCGATCCTGCCACCAAGGCGATTGAGTGGCTCACCACGGTGGAAGAGCCGGGCGTCTACTTCGAGGACATGGCGGTGGCTGGGCACCGGCTCTACGTCGCGGCGCATGCCTACGGCATCCGCTGCTATGACGTCTCGACGCCCGAGGAGCCAGCCCTGATCGGTTCGCTCGGCACCGGCTTCACCGACGCCTTCGCCATCGCCGTCGACGGTCGAACTGCGTACGTCGCCGACGGCGCCGGCGGGCTCAAGGTGGTCGACGTGGCTAACCCGGCCGCCATGCGGGTGGTGGCGGGAGAGCGGGTGAATGGCACGGCCCTCGGCACTGCCGAGGACGTCGCGGTCATCGACGGCGACGTCTACCTCGCCGCCGGAAGCGCCGGCGTCCTCACCTACGAGAACGGCGACGTGGGGCGGCGCCACCAGTTCCAAACCCCCGGCATCGCCCGGGCCCTGGCCGACCTGCACGGCTATCTGGCCGTGGCCGACATCACCGGAATCAACCTCTTCGAGCTCGCTCCGGACGCGATGCTGAAGCCGATCACCACCGAGCGAGGTCTGCATCGCATGCTGGCCGGCGGCGCGGTCTCCCTCCGCCTCTGGCACGGCGTCGCCGCTTGGGGCAGCGACCATCTCCTCGCCGCCAATTGGGATTCGGTGGACGTCTACCGCATCGTCCCGCTGGCCAGCTCCACGCAGCCGGACGCGAACCTCTCGAACCAGCGGGTCCGCTTCGAGGCCGCGGGCGGCACCATCAACGTGAAGCTGTCGAACTCGGGTGCCGTGCCCCTCAACGTCACATCGATCGCGACGGGAGCCGCGAACTTCACGGTGACGCCGCACAATGCCATGACCATCGCCCCGGGGGCATCGGTGAATCTCGCGGTCACCTACACGCCTGGAACGGCGGCCCAGACGCTGCTCAAGGTCACCTCGAACGACCCCGACGAGTCAATCCTCCCGGCCGAACTCTTCGGCAACACGGGCTACATCGACCCTGGCCAGCCCGCCGTGCCGTTCACGCTGCCCATGTGGACGTACGACCACGAGCGGGAGCTCTTCACCTACAGCTCGTTCTCCCTCACCGAGCAGCTCGGCAAGGTGGTCTACTTCCAGATCTTCGGCACCTGGTGCCCGGCCTGCATGCCGGTCGTGTGCGACGTGCAGAATTCGATCGGGGCCCTCTTCGAGCACCATCCGCAGGTGTCGATGGTCCTCATCAGCCAAAAGGAGGACGCCAGCCTCCTCGACGAGTACTGGCACAACCTCTACCTGCGGATGCCGATGCTCTTCGACCTCTCGGGCAGCGTGTCCTATGTCGCCTACCAGCAGCCAGCGTCGGGCCTGCCCTTCTCGCGGAGCTTCCTGGTCACGCCGACCGGGATGGTGAAGGAGACGTGGTTTGGGTTCAACGGCGATGCGGTCACCGACGCCATCTACCGGCAGTTGGCCACCATCGCGATCCCCGGCGACGCCAATCTCGACGGGCGCGTCGATCGCGACGACATCACCGCCATCCACCTCGCTTGGGGTCCCTGCGGCGATCCGACCTACTGCCCGGCCGACCTCAACCACGACGGCGAGGTCGACGCCCTCGACATCCTCGAGGTGCTCGGGCACTTCGGCGACGTGGCGGGCTGACGCCGCTCGCCCGACCGGACGGAAGGAGCAAGGCCCCGGCATCGCTGCCGGGGCCTTGTCGTCCGATTGGACCTGCCGATGTCAGTTCTGGACCGGCTTGGCCGCTGCGAGCAGTTGGCCGCGCATGGCCTCGACCTCTGCCGAGCGCGGGGCGGAGCCGTTGCCGGCGTGGACGCCGAGCTTCTCGGAGAGGAGGAGGGTGAGCAGCGTCTCCATCACGCTGCCGCCGTTCGGGGCTCCGCCGCCCGCGCCGCCGACCACGATCTTGGGCACCACGTCGACGTGGGCGGCCTGGATCGCCTCCGCGAAGCGGTTCATCACCTGCTGGGTGAGCTGGAACTGCGGCCCGCCGTAGGCCCGGACCTGCTCCTCGATGGCGATGGCCTGGCCCAAGCCGACCTGGGCCGCCCGCTGGGCCTCGGCTTCGGCGATGGTGCGGATCCGCGAGCCCTCGGCCTCGGCCATGGCCCGCACGCGGGCGGCCTCCTGCAGCGAGCGCTGGAACTCGGCCTTGCCTTGGTTCGACTGGATGGCGATCGAGAGTTCGCTCTCGGTGATGGCCTGCTGCTGACGCGAGCGAGCCTCGGCCTCGCGGAGCTCGCGTTCCTTGACCGCGGCCTTCTCCTGCCGGGCGTAGGTCTCGATCTGCTCCTCGGCGATCTGCCGCTGGCGGAGCTGGTTGAGGATGGTCTCGATCTTGTTGTCGGCCTTGCCGCTGGTCGGCGTGCCGATCAGGACCTCCTCCAGCTCGAGGTTGTAGTGGGCGAACTTGGCCCGCATCTCCTGGCCGGCCTGCTCCTGGATCGCCGAGCGGTCCTGGAGGAGCTGGATGAGCGTGCGGGTCTGGGCGATGTTCTTGAAGTAGGCGGCGATCATGGGATCAAGCGTCTGCTCGACCAGGCGGCGGATGTCGCCGAAGCGTTGGATGACGAGCGGCGCCTTGCGGTAGTCGATGTGGACGACGACGCTCAGCGGGAGCGACGGCTCGAAGGCGTCCTTGGTGATGAGAGAGACCTCGGCCAGGTTCTCGTCGTAGCGATGGCTGCCGGTCTGGGCGCTGATCCACTTGAGGATGAAGTTCGTGGTCGGCACCTGGATGACCTTGCCGGCATAGGTGTTGAAGGCGTACTTGCCAGGGAGAAGCGGCTCGCTCCACACGCCGCGCTCGCCGTGCTTCACCAGCTCGCCGTGCTTGTAGTCGCTGCCCGAGAGGTCGAGGCCGAGCTCGCCGGTGTAGCTCACCACCACGCCCACCGAGCCGACGTCGATCACCGTCTTGGGGAGCATCTCGATGGTGGCGAAGAGGCGATTGACGTAATAGGTGCCTTCGACGAGGACCTGGGCCTGGCGGCCGCGGCGACCGCCGGCGGCGAGGAACTTCTCGGGATCCTGGAAGCAGTTGTGGTAGGTCTCGGGTTCGCCGCTCGCGCTGCCCACGATGGGGGCGATGATCTGCTCGCCAGCCAGGGCCGGGCCGTCGTGGATGGTGACCACCCCGAGCTGGTCCTCGCTGCCCTTGATGACGATGGGGGTGAAGCCGTCGCGGTCCTCGAGCAGGTCGGCCATCTCCTGGAAGACGGCGGTCTCGGTCTTACTCAGGGGGAGGAAGTAGACGTGCTCCTCGGTGATGACCGCGAACTGGGCGAGGTTGATGGCATAGGTGCCCTCGCGGAGGATCAGCCGCTGCGGTCCGCGCTGGCCGCCGCTTGAGAGGAAAGCGGCCACGTCCTCGAAGGCGGTCGCCGTGCGGTTCGAGGCCAAGGTCTGGGTCGGGCCGAGCGGGGCGCCGTCGCGGGCGAAGACATAGCCGATCTTGCCTTGGGTGATGGTCACGAGGGGCAGGATGTGCAGCTTGTACTGGAGGCGGTTGAGCCAGTGGAAGCCACCGCGCAGGACGGTGGGGGCGAAGCCCGCCTCGCCGTTGAGAGCGATGAGGCCGTGCTTGATCGAGCCGCGGCCGCTGAATCGCTTCTCGACCACCGCGATGCGCTCGTTCGGCACGTAGCGCACCAGGAGGAAGAGGGCGAGGAGCGGCACGGCGAGGGCCGCTCCGGCGACGATCACGACAGGGGTCATGGTCTCTCCTATCCCCGCAAGCGGGGGACCGGGCGGTTCGAGTCCGTCCCGACGCCGGCGGCAAGGCCAGCGCCGGGCACGGGGCCCGGTGGTTGGGGCGATGCTACGGAGACCCCGTGGCGAGGCAAGCCGCCCCGCCTGCCAACTGTTTGGCCGCCGGCCGAGGCAACCGTCGCCGCGCGGCCGCCACGACGGTTGGCAGCGAAGCGACCCCGCGCCACGACAGCGCCGCGCGGGGTCATCAACGCGGCATAAGAAACGCGTTGTCCACGAGCAGGGAATAAGGGCGGCGCAAAGAGGCGCGGCTGCGCCGCGAGAGGGCGCCGCACTCCCGCGTAACGCAGCGATGGCGCCATGGTCGTCCATGCCGCCGCGGGTGGGCTTGATGCGGCCCTCGCCAGGAGCCGACTCGCGCTCGCCGCCGTGGGCGGGATCGGGGCCGGCGCCCCACTGGGCCCGCTTGAGGGAGAGGCCGATCTTGCGGTCGTCGGTGTCGACGCGGAGGATCTTGACGTCGACCTCCTGCCCGACCTTGACCACGTCCTGCGGGTTCTCGACCTTCTGGTCGCTCAGCTCGCTGATGTGGAGCAGGCCTTCGTGCCTACGCTTCTTCGCGGCGACGCCACACCGCTCCGCCAATCAGGGGTCATCGGCATCGTACGAATCGCGGTCCTTGCTGGGACCGGGGCGAAACGGGGGCGATCGGGCGGGAGGCTGCCTATTCGCGAGCGGTGCGGTGCTCGGAAGCCATGCTGCCGAGACCCGGACGCATCGTCGGTGATGCACCGAACCGTGCGTTGGCCGAGATGGGGTTGATCGGGACGAGGAGGGCGTCGCCCGAATTCCGATGCAGGCCCGCGCGCGTGCGAGCACTGGTGAAAGGAATCTCGATTCGACAGATTCCGACGGAGTCTCTCCGCGCCTTACGTATAGCATCGAGCAAGGGAGAGCCCAGCAGTCGAGCGGACGCACCTGTGCGTCCCGCGCGCAAACGGTTGCTGGCGGGCGGGGCCACCCGCTTCGGGGTCTTCCGCCACTCCATCGCTGACGCGAGCAGGAGCTCGCCATGCGACTCAGAGCACAACACAACACAACACAACACAACACAACACGCGTAGGCAGGGTCGCCGGTCCGAGGCGTCCCTTGGTCGGGTAGCGGTCGTGGCGGCAGGGCTGACCATCTCGACCCTGACGGCGGGTCAGTGCCCGCCGAGCCCCGTGGAACGGACCTGGCGAGTGGTGCCCATCCTGGAGGCCGAGGTGGGGTCCGCGTACGTCGGGGCCGGGTACGTGATCGGCCAGCGGGGTGGCGCCACCGGTGCCGGCACGCTCGCGATCAACGACGACGGACTGATGGTGGGCACGTATCTCAAGGAGGTCTCCGATGATGTCTGGCGCCCGCGACCTTTCATCTGGCTGACCACCGCGTCCTACGGCCTCAGTCCCGGCTTCTACGACCTCCTTTCGCTCTTCGGCGGTGGCACCGAGGAGGCCGGCTACGCCAACGACGTGACCGACGACGGGTTGGTGGTGGGCGGGCGGGGCGGCGAGTACCTCGACGACGGGCTCTACGCCTTCGCGTGGAATATGCCCGGCAACACCATGAACCCGGTCCAGGTGAACAAGCCGCTCGACGACCCGGACAGCGAGGCCGTCTCGTGGTCGATCGCCTTGGCGGTCGAGCGGGTCGGCGGGCAGGACCCTCGCATCGTCGGCGCCTGCGGGCTGCCGACCTGCCCGGGTGACATGCGACCGGCGTCGTTCCGTCTCGGGCAGAATCCCGTCTACTCCCTGACGCCCGTGCAGCCCGACCCGGCGACCGGATCCACCTGGCTCTCGTCCCACGAGATCTACTTCACCGACGTGGCGGACAACCAGCCGTTGGCGATGTCCTACCAAATGCCGAGCACCACGAGCGTGGACCAATGTGCCGGCGACAACGCGGGGACCTCCTGCACGGGTGACTTCCAAGTCGGGGCGCTCGCGACCGGGGTCGGCTCGCCGATCTGGCTCCGTCGCGAGGAGTTCGCCTCCGACGAGGTGGCGGCCCAGACGACCTACGCCCGCGGGATCGACGAGACGGGCTTCGTCCCGGGGTCGTACAACGTGCCGGACCCGGAGGTGGACTGCGTGCGGCGCCCCGCCTTCTGGGAGGACGCGACGTCGCCGGTCGCCTATGTCGACCCGGTGCCGCCACTGCCTCTGCCGTCGCCCGTCACCGAGGGTACGGCCGAGGGCAGCCTCCCGATGTGCGATCACCATCGCGTCGTCGGTTGGACCTTGACCGCCTTGGCGCCTGAGGCGCTCGCATGGGACCAATGCTCCGACGGGTCGTGGTGCGTGCACAAGGTCGACGAGGTGAACGTGAACGAGGCTTTGGCTGCCGTGCATGCCTACGACACCAACCAACTCGGGCACATCGCGGTCATCGTGGCGGCATCGCCCCTCCTGCCCGGCTCGCCGACGACCTGCTCCGCGTCGCAGAACTTCTACGCAGGCGTCGTGACGGCGATTGCCGACCTCAACGGCGACTTCCGGGTGAGCGCGGCAGACCTCGGCATCCTGCTCGGGGCGTGGGGCTCCCAGACGGTCTGCGTCGTGGAGTCCGCGGACCTCGACGAGGACCAGGCGGTCGGGGCATCCGACCTTGCCATCCTCCTCGGGGCCTGGTCGAACGCGCCGGTCGCGATCGCCTGGCCATGCTCCGGGCTCGACGGCTGCGGCGCGTCAGCCATGGAGCAACAGAGCGAGGCTTCGTCGCTGGAGGCGGGAAACGCGGCGGCCGCGGCCGCCGCCGCCATGGGCTTCGCGTCGATCGAGGCGCTGAGCGCGTGGTGCGAGTCGGCCGGCCCGACGGAACGGCAGGCCGTGCTGGAGGAGTTGCTGGCGCTCTTGGAAGCGCAGGAGGGAGGCTGACATGACCGCGAGGAACTTGTGCGTGTTCGGTCCTGCGCTCGCCGTCGCCGCCGAGGCCCAGGCGTCGATCGTCGCCTACATCGACGAGAAGCCGTTGTGGGACGCTGCCGTGGGACAGTCCTGGAAGGCGGATTTCGCGTCGCCGACCGGGAGTCCCTCCGTGGTGTCGCAGGACTTCTATGCCAGCCTCGGCATCACGCTTGCCAGCAAGTTCGTGCCGGGCGGCTGCAACTGGGGGCTCAGCCAGAACGTGGCAGCCTCGGACGGCTGGATCGGGAAGCCAGTCGCTGGCTTCTATGAGGATCAGCCGTCGATCGTCTTCGGCACCCACCAGCGGGCGTTCGCCTTCGATCGCTGGGCGCCGAACGGCTTTGCCATCGCCTATGCCGAGTTCTACCTCGACGGGGTGCTCCAAGGCTCGATCTACTCGTCTCCGGGACTCGGGCACAACTTCAACGGCATCCACTTCTTCGGATGGACGACGGATTTCGACTTCAACCGCGTGATGGTTGCCGCGGACTACTTCGACAGCATCTACGTCGTCGACATCCCAGGGCCGGGGACCCTGGCGTTGGTGACGCTTGGGTTCGCGATGGCTGGTCGTCGCCGGCGTTGAGTGCATCGCTCGCGGCACTTCCGTCCCCCCAACGAAAAAGCCCCGGCCTTCCGGCCGGGGCTTGTCGTGTCATCCGATGCGCCTGCCGCTCACCGTTCGAAGCGGATCTTGTCGGTGCCCATCGCGCCGTGGTCGTCCATGCCGCCGCGGGTGGGCTTGATGCGGCCCTCGCCAGGAGCCGATTCGCGCTCGCCGCCGTGGGCGGGATCGGGGCCGGCACCCCACTGGGCCCGCTTGAGGGAGAGGCCGATCTTGCGGTCGTCGGTGTCGACGCGGAGGATCTTGACGTCGACCTCCTGCCCGACCTTGACCACGTCCTGCGGGTTCTCGACCTTCTGGTCGCTGAGCTCGCTGATGTGGAGCAGGCCTTCGAGGCCTTCCTCGAGCTCGACGAAGACGCCGAAGTTGGTGATCTTCGTGATGTGGCCCTTCACGATCATGCCGGGGCGGTAGGCCGAGGGGATGGCCTCGATCCACGGGTCCTCGGCGAGCTGCTTGAGGCCGAGGCCGACCCGCTGCTTCTCCTGGTCGACGTCGATGACCACGCACTTGACGGTGTCGCCCTTCTTGAAGACCTCGTTGGGGTGGGCGACCTTCTTGGTCCACGAGATGTCGCTGACGTGGAGGAGGCCGTCGATGCCCGGCTCGATCTCGATGAAGGCGCCGTAGTTGGCGAGGTTGCGGACCTTGCCCTCGATGATCGTCCCCGGCGGGTACTTCTCGGCGACGAGCTCCCAGGGGTTGACCTCGGTCTGCTTCATGCCAAGCGAGATCTCGAGCTTGTCCTTGTTGATGTCGAGGACGACCACGTCGACCTCGTCGCCCACGTTGACCACCTCGCTCGGGTGGTTGACGCGGCGGGTCCAGGACATCTCGGAGATGTGCACGAGGCCTTCGATGCCTTCCTCAAGCCGCACGAACGCGCCGTAGCTCATCAGGTTGACGACCGCACCCTTCACGCGGCAGCCCACCGGGTACTTGCGCTCGATCTGCTCCCACGGCGAGGTCTCCTTCTGCTTGAGGCCGAGGGAGATCTTCTCCCGCTCGCGCTCGATGTTGAGGATCTTGACCTCGATCTCGTCGCCGATCCGGACCACTTCGCTCGGGTGGTTGACGCGGCCCCACGACATGTCGGTGACGTGGAGGAGGCCGTCGATGCCGCCGAGGTCCACGAAGGCGCCGAAGTCGGCGATGTTGGTGACCGTGCCCTTGACGATGTCGCCTTCCTTCACGTTCTCGAGCAGGCGGCGCTTGGCTTCCTCGCGCTCCTCCTCGATGAGCTTGCGGCGGCTGATGACGATGTTGCGGCGTTCCTCGTCGATCTTGAGGATGACGGCGCGGACCGTCTTGCCGATGAAGTCGCCGATGTCGCCGGGGCGGCGGACGTCGACCTGCGAGGCGGGGAGGAAGACCGGCACGCCGATGTCGACGAGCAGGCCGCCCTTGATCTTCCGCACGCACTTGCCTTCGACGACGTCGCCTTCCTTGCGGGTCTGGAGGATCTGCTCCCAGCCGCGGATGCGGTCGGCCTTGCGCTTGGAGAGGATGACGCCGCCGTCCTCGCCCTCCAGCTGCTCGAGGAGGACCTCGACTTCGTCGCCGACGGCGATGTCGCCTTCGAACTCGGTCTTCTCGACCAGGCCTTCGCTCTTCAGGCCGACCTCGATGACCACGTAGTCGCCGGCGTAGCCGACGACCCGGCCCTTCAGGATCGAGCCCTGCTCGAAGTTCTTGATGTCTTCGGTCTTGAGGAGGCTCTCCATGTTGCCCTTGGCCACGGTGTCGCCAAAGGCATCGCGGAGCATCTTCTCGGCGGCGGTGTCATCGAGGCGCAGGTCCTCGATCAGGTTGTAGTCGACCATGTTGTCGTGTTCTTCGGGTCGTCGCCGGTGTGCGAGGCCCACTCCCCGATCGGGGGTTCCCTGGGCTGGTCCGCGGCTCCCACACGCGTGGGGCGACGGTGGCGACGACAGGTGAAAGGAAAGAGGCGAGAGCGGTGGCCGGGAACGCCCCGGGCCGGAACCGCTTTGGGGGAAGGGGGCGAGTATACGGGAGGCTCCGGGGGGAGGAAGGGGGAAGGGGGCTTTTTCGCGGCCGGGGCGGCGGCGGTCCGGACGCTGGGACGCCGCGGGGATGCCGTGGGGCGACCTGCCGTTGCCTACCATCCGTCGACGGCCGCGAGGAGCAACGCATGACCACCTACCTGCACGGCACCGACCCCGAGGAGCAGGCTCGCCTGGCGGCGATGAACGAGCTCATCAACGCCGCTTCGCTTGAGGCCCTCGCTCCGCGGCCGGGGGAGCGGGTGCTCGAGGTCGGCTCGGGGCTCGGGCTCTTCGCCCGGGCCGTGGCTCGGCTGACCCAGCGGACCGTGGTCTGCATCGAGCGGAGCGAGGAGCAGATGGTCCGCGCCGCGGCCCTCGCCGCGGAGGCGGGCGAGGGGCACTTCCTCGAGCAGCGGGCCGGCCTCGCCGACAACCCGCCGCTCCTTGAGGCCGAGGTCGGGTCCTTCGACATCGTGCACGCCCGCTTCCTCCTCGAGCACGTCCACGATCCGCAGAAGGTGGTGAACGCCATGGCCCGGGCGGCCCGACCCGCGGGCCGCGTCGTCCTCGAGGACGACGACCACGCCCAGCTCCGCCTGTGGCCCGACGCCCCGCGGGTCATGGCGGTGTGGAACGGGCTCATCCGGGTCTACGACCGGCTGGGTTGCGATCCCTACGTCGGCCGGCGGCTGACCTCGCTCCTCTACGCCGCAGGATGCCTGCCGCGCCGCGTGCGGCTCCTTCCCTTCCACGCCTGCGCTGGCGAGCCGCTCTTCCCGGCGGTGATCGCCAACCTGCGGAACATCTTCATCGGGGCCCGGGCCCACATCATCGCCACCGGTGCGGTCGACGCCGGCCTCTTCGCGGCGGGGCTCGACGAGCTCGCCGCCTTCGCGGGCCGGCCCGACGGCGTGCTGTGGTACGCGATCAACTGGGCCGAGGGCGTGCGGATCGCGCCGACGTGAGCGGCGCGGCTGCGCCGCGAGAGAGCGGTGAGCGGACAGCAGACAGCAGAGAGGCTCCTCTCACTCCGCCGGCGCCGCTTCCGTCTCGGCCGCCGCGGCCCGCGATCGGCGCAGCTGGCGGCGCATGGACATGAACCCCAGCACGCCGACGATGTTGACGAGGACGCAGATGAGGAAGACCAGCGGCACTTGGCCGCGGGCCTTGAGCCACTCGTAGAGGGTGTAGCTGAGGACCGGAGCGAGCAGTCCGCGCAGGCCGTTCAAGGTCACGTGGGCGGCCATGTACTGGGCGTCCTTGTGGGCCGGGGCGAAGTCGTGGTGGCCGAGGTTCCAGGCCAGCATGCCGCCGGCGTAGGCCACGCCGAGGATCGCCGCCGAGACATGGAAGAGCCAGAAGGCGTGGAGCTGGCTGGCCAGCCACATGGCGATGCTGCCGGCCACGAAGGTCCAGCCGTGGAGGGCCCGGAACTCGATGATGTGGCTCCGGTGCATCAGCCTCGCCCAGAGCGGGATGGCGAAGGGGATGATCACCAAGGGGATCACCGTGTTGATGAGGATCCCCTCGAAGTAGCCGACCTTGAACTCGTCGTTGAGGACGAGGGCCAAGGGGGCCATGAACATCAGGTTGCCGAGCCCGAAGACGAACATCCACAGCATGAAGGCCCGGTAGAGGCGATCGTCGGCGAGGACGCGCCAGACGTCGTGCATGGCCCGGGCCAGGGCGGCGGCGAGGGACCAGGGGGCCAAGGTGAAGGTCGCTCCGCTCCGGCCGGCGAGTTCGCTGCGGGCGAGGCGGCGCTGGCCGCGCAGGCGGACCTTCCGGTAGATCGAGTTGCCGAGGATGCCCACCGCGGCCAAGGCCGGGTAGAGGACGTGGAACGAGCGCGGATCCCAGTCCATGCTCTCGCCAATCACGAAGCCGGCCACGGCCAACATCAGGCTCTGGACGATGGCCATCTTGCCGGCCACGGTGGCTCGGTTGGCGTGGGGATAGTTGTTCCGCCACACCGCGGTCCGCAGCGTGATGACGCCGGTCCAGGTGGTGCGGGCCACCACCGCGAGGCAGGTCGCGTACCACATCCCGAAGGGCGACCACGGGGCGAAGGCGATCAGGGCGACCAGGATCGCGGTGGCGATCTGGAGGGCCGAGATGAAGGGCACCTTGGCCCGACCGCGGGCCAGTCCCGCCCACAGGAAGCTGGTCAGGTTCGCGAAGTTGGGGGCCGCGGTCAGGATGGTGACGGCGAGGTTGAGGGCCCCGTCATCGAGCCCAGGGGCCCCGGTGAAACTCTTCTTCACCACGATGGCGATGGTGCCGCCCTCGATCGCCCCCAGCATGACGGGCAGGAACATCCAGGAGACGAGCTCCCGGGCGTAGGTCGCCCGCAGCATCGGCGGCAGCCGCTTGGGATGGAAGCTCGAGGCCATCGCGCCCACGAGCGAGCGGGGGAGGGCGAGGGCGATCGAAAGGGCGCGTTCGGGAGGCACGGCAGGTCGGACGGTCGAGGGTAGGGAGGTCAGGTCACTGTCGGCGAGCCAGGGGTGACGACTCGCTGAATCGAGCGGAAGGCCGGAGCGAGGAAGCGGACGCAAAGCACACGACCCCGAGGCGAGGCCTCGGGGTCGTGTGGAATCGGTTGGGTGTCCGATGCCGACATCACGCTCCGAGAGGCTCCCGAGGGGCGGGGCTGGTGGCCCCGGCCGCTGCTCGGGTCGCTTCGGATCGCGACGCGAGCGCGGTTAGCGGGGTTGCCCGCCGGTGGGGACGATGAAGTACGGGCTCAGGCTCGAGGGACGGTCGAGGTAGAAGGCCCGACCGAGGTCCATCCAGAACATGCGGCCGTCCTGGTTCGAGGTCGTGGCGATGTTCCGGTCGACGTCCGAGGGCCGCTCCGAGAGCGTCTGCATCTCGGGGC
>JBGAKK010000115.1:0-9049 GCA_044224425.1 Phycisphaerales bacterium | reverse complement strand
GAAGGCGCCGCCAAGGGCGGTGCTTGCTGCCAGGACAAGGCCAAGGAGGGCGCTGCTGCCCCCGGCGCCGTGAGCGGCGAAGGCTGCTCCAAGAGCTGCACCGACAAGGCCGCCACCTGCCCGGCCACCGGCAAGGCTGCCCCCGGCGCTGTCAGCGGCAACGCCAACTCCGGCTGCTGCTCGCAGAACAAGACCGGCTGCACCGCCAAGTGATGACCGTCGGCCACGGCCGACCACCATCACCGCCTGATCATCCGCGACGCCCGCCACCTCGGCGGGCGTCGCTCGTTGCGCGGACCCATCGCTCGACTGCGACCACGCGCGATGCGGTCCCAGTATGATCGCCGCCGCGGTCGACGCCCCGCCGTCGGATCGCTCCGAGCCTTGCCATGCGCTGCCCGCTTGCCTGGGGATCGAGTCTCGCCGTCATCGGGGCCGTGGTTGCCGCCCTCGCCGGGTGCGCCACCCCCACCACCTACCAGTCGGCCGTGAAGGACGAGTGGCCGCACTTCGGCCACGACGTCGCGCCGAGCTCGGTGGAGACGGTCGCCGTCGCAGCGGTAGTTGCCACCGAAGTCCCCTTCCTCGTCGAAGGCACCATCAAGGAAGTCTGCCAGACCAAGGGCTGCTGGATGGTCGTCGCCGACGGCAGCGGTCACGACCTCCTCGTCCGCTTCCAGGATTACGGCTTCTTCGTCCCGCGCAACGCCATGGGCCGCCGGACGGTGATCCACGGCGTCGCCGAGGAGACGACCTACTCGGTCGAGATCCTCCAGCACCTCGCCTCCGACGCGGGGAAGAGCAGCGAGGAGATCGCCGCCATCACCGAGCCGCGGACCACCCTCACCTTCTTCGCCGACTCGGTCTGGATCCAGGGCTCGGGGCTGATCGAGGTCTATCGTCCCGTCGGCCAAGAGTCCTGCCCGCCCGTCCCCCCGCCTCCTCCCTCGTGACCCGCACGGCGTCGCCGCGGGGGCACGCATCGCTCCGAACCGAACCATGTCCGTCGCGCCTCCACCCACCATGCCCCCGGCGTTGACTTCCCCGACCCACGCTTCGACCAGATCGATCGCCCTCCTCGGGGGCCGCTTGATCGATCCCGCCAGCGGCCTCGACGAGACCGGCGACGTTCTCCTCCGCGGCGATCGCATCGCCCGAGTGAGCACGCGACGCGGGGCCATCGCCCCGAGCGACGCCGACGAAGCGATCGACTGCAGCGGACGGATCGTCGCTCCGGGGCTCATCGATCCGCACGTCCATCTGCGGGAACCAGGCGGCGACGCCAAGGAGACGATTCGCTCCGGCTCGCTGGCCGCGACGCACGGCGGCTTCACCACCGTCTGCTGCATGCCCAACACCTCGCCCGCCCTCGACACGGCGGCGATGATGGAATACGTCCGCATGCGTTCGCGTGAGGCGGACGCCGCCCGCGTCTTCGCGGTCGGTGCGGCCACGGTAGGTCGCCAGGGCGAGCAACTCGCCCCCATGGGTGCGATGGCCGCCGCCGGGGCGGTGGCCTTCAGCGACGACGGCGACGGGATCGCCAGCGCCGAGATGATGCGGAAGGTGCTCCTCGTCTGTCGCTCGGTGGACCGGCCCTTCATGCAGCACTGCCAGGAGCCGACCCTGACCCAAGGGGCGGTCATGAACGCCGGACCGCTCGCCGCCCGCCTCGGCCTCACCGGCTGGCCCGCGGTGGCCGAGGAAGTGATGCTCGAGCGCGACGTCCGGCTCAATCGTGACATCGGGGCCCGCTACCACGCCCAGCACCTCTCGTCCGGGGCGAGCGCCGACATCATCCGGCGGGCCCGGGCCGCCGGGCAGCCGGTCTCGGGCGAGGTCGCCCCGCACCACCTCCTCCTCACCGAGGAGGCCTGCGACGGCTACGACACGCTGGCCAAGATGAACCCCCCGCTCCGCACCAAGCGGGACATCGCCGCCCTCAAGGAAGCGGTGGCCGACGGCTCGATCACCGTCCTCGCCACCGACCACGCCCCGCACACCGCCGCCGAGAAGGCCCGCGACTTTTCGACCGCTCCTTTCGGGATCATCGGCCTCGAGTGCGCCCTGCCCCTCTACGTGAAGGCCCTCATCGAGGACAACGTGATCGATTGGCCGCGGCTGATCGCCATGATGACCATCGAGCCGGTCCGCCTGTGCGGCCTCGACCGCCGCCGCGGCCTCGAGGGGATCGGCAGCCTCCGCGAGGGCGGCATCGCCGACGTCACGGTCATCGATCCGGCCTTGGACTGGACGGTGGACGCTGCGGCCTTCGCCTCCAAGTCGCGGAACTGCCCCTTCCACGGCTGGAAGGTCCGGAGCCGGGCCGTCCTGACCATCGTGGCGGGCGACATCAAGCACCGCGACTGACGGAGTCCGGGCCGCTCGCCCGTTCGCAGCGGTCGCGATCCGTACAATCCCGACCATCGCGCGCCCGCCGGACGGTTCGATCCGGGCGCCGCCCGCCCGATCACCTGCCCACCACCGTGCCCTTCGATCTTCGCGAGGCCATCCGCCGGGACATCGGGAGCAACTACGAGCTCCACGCCGAGCATGTGAACCCGCAGTTCGCCCGGGTCCTCAAGACGATCGGGTACGACCGCGTCTACGTGCGGGCCCAAGGGCAGTACCTGTGGGACGACCACGGGAACCGCTACCTCGACTTCCTGAGCGGGTACGCGGTCTGTAACGCCGGGCGCAATCATCCGCGGATCAAGCAGGCCCTCCTCGACCTCCTGCAGCTCGACTTCCCGTCGATGGTGCAGTTCGAGGCCCCGCTCCTCGCCAGCATGCTGGCCGCGGAGCTCAAGCGGCGGATCGGCCGCGACCTCGACTACGTCTACTTCTCGAACTCGGGCACGGAAGGCATCGAGGCGGCCATCAAGTTCGCCCGCTGCGCCACCGGTCGCCCGGCGCTCCTCGCCTGCGAGCGGGCCTTCCATGGCCTCACCACCGGGTCGCTCGCCCTGAACGGCTGCCACAGCTTCCGCGAGGGCTTCGCCCCCTTCCTGCCCGACTGCCGCTCCATCCCCTTCAACGACCTCGCGGCCCTCGAGCAAGCCCTCGCTCGCGGCGACGTCGCCGCCTTTGTCGTCGAGCCGATCCAAGGGAAGGGCGTGCATCTGCCCGCCCCTGGCTACCTTGCGGAGGCGTCCCGGCTCTGCCATCGCCACGGGGCCCTCTTCATCGTCGACGAGGTGCAGACCGGCCTCGGGCGCTGCGGATCCTTCCTCGCCATCGACGACGAGGGCGACGTCGACGTCGATCTCCTCGTCCTGAGCAAGGCCCTCTCCGGCGGCTACGTCCCGGTCGGGGCGGTGCTGGCCAAGGACGCGGTCTGGCGACGGGTCTACTCGACGATGGACCGGGCGATCGTCCACAGCTCGACCTTCCACCAAGGCTCGATGGCCATGGCCGCCGGCCTCGCCTCGCTCGCTGTCCTCGACGAGGATCGCCTCGCCGAGAACGCCCGGGCCATGGGCGAGCGCCTCCGCGTCGGGCTCGAGGAACAGGCCCGCCGCTACGAGTTCATCCGCCACATCCGGCAGCGCGGCCTGATGATCGGCGTCGAGTTCGACGAGCCGCCGTCCCTCCTCCTCAAGACGGCGTGGAAGATGGTCCAGGCCATGGACCGGAACCTCTTCGCCCAAGCGGTGGTGATCCCGCTCATGGAGGATCATCGAATCCTCTGCCAGGTCGCCGGCCACCACCAAGCGACAGTGAAGCTGATCCCGCCCCTCTGCATCAACGAGGAGGACGTGCGCACCTTCCTCGACGCCTTCGCCACCGTGATGGCCGGCCTCCATCGTTTCCCCGGCCCGGCATGGGATGTCCTCAAGCGGCTGGGAAAGAACGCCCTCCTGTCGCGCCCCCGCGATCCCGAGCGAGCCGCTGCCTCGGTGCAGTGACCGCCACCCCGCATGCACGACCCGTCTGCCGACCATCCCCCGACCGGGCCGCGCTGGACCGATGCCTTCGCCCGGCTCGTCCTTCGCGCCCCGCGGACGGTGCTCGCGATCTCCCTCGCTCTGGCCATCGCCGGCGGCGTCCTGGGTTGGTTCCGCCTGCCCCTCGATGCCAACACCGATTCCCTCATCTCCCGCGACCGACCGTGGATGAAGCTCTACCTGAGCTTCCTCGCCGAGTTCGGCGACCTCGAGTACCTCTACGTGGTGGTCGACACCAAGGGCGACCGCGCCGCGGGCGAGCGAGCGGTCGATGACCTCCTCGCCAAGCTGCAGGCGATGCCCGACCTGCCGGGCGTCTACGGGCGCATCGAGCCGGTCGAACAATGGCGGCTGGCGAGCTGGGCCTCGAGCGACAGCGAACTGGAAGGCTTGGCCGACGCGTCCGACGGGCTGGTGGCGCTCGGCGGGGACGGCGATTGGCTGGCGGAAGGCGACGCGTACCTTGAACGCATCGTCGGCCTGGGGGCGATCTCGATGTCGCCCGAGGAACAGCGGTCGACCGCGGCGGCTGGCTTGCTCCTCCTCGACAGCGTCGCAGCGGCGGAGGAAGTCGCTCGCGGCGAGGCCCCGCAGCTCGACCTCGCCCAGGAGCGGAAGCCGGTCTACCTCGCCTCCGACACCGGTCGCCTCCTCTTCGTCGCCATCGCACCGCACAAGGACTTCTCGACGCTGGCGGCAATCGAGGGGCCGATGGCCGAGATCCGCGCGGCGATCGACGCCACGAGGGCGAAGTTCCCGAACCTCGAGATCGGCCTCACCGGCAAGCCCGTCCTCCAAGCCGACGAACTCATCACCAGTACCGGCGACACCACCATGTCCTTCGCCGGCGGCCTGGCCCTCGTCGCCATCTTGTGCGTCCTCATCTACCGCGACTGGCGCCGGCCGCTCCTCGCCGTGATCGCCTTCGGCGTGGCCATCGGCTGGACAGAAGGAGCGGCCGCCTTGCTGGTCGGCCGTCTGACCCTCCTCTCCATGGTCTTCATGCTGGTCCTGATCGGGGCCGGGCTCGACTACGGCATCCACGTGGTCAGCCGCTACACCGAGTTCCGGGCCACGCTCTCGATCGAGGAGAGCGTCCGCCGCACACTGCACACGACCGCGGTGGGCACCTTGACCGGGGCGGCGACCAGTGCGGCGGTCTTCGTCCTCGCCATCTTCTCGAACTTCGGCGGCCTGCGCGAACTCGGCATCATCGCCGGGGCCGGCCTTGTCCTCTGCGCCTTGGCCATGGTCACCACCCTGCCGGCGCTCCTCGTCCTCTTCGACTCGGCGCGGATCCCGAAGGTGCCGCACGAGATCCCCGTCCCGCTGGCCAGCGTCGGCCTGCATCGCCCGCACGCCCGCGGCTCGCTCTGGATCTTCGCCGTCCTCTGCCTCGTCTCCTTGGTCGCCATTCCGCTCGGACTTCGTTTCGAGTCGAACCTCCTGAAGCTCCAAGCCGACGACCTCGAAAGCGTGCGTTGGGAGAAGCGGGTCCTCGCCGACTCGGCCAGCCTCTCCTGGTTCGCGGCGGTGATCGCAGCCGACCAGACCGAGGCCCGCGCCGCCATCGAGCGGGCCAAGCAGCAGCCCGAGATCGGGTTCATCCGGAGCGCCTTCGACCTGGTCCGCCCCGACAGCGCCGAGCGGCTCGCCTGGCGCGAGCGAGTCACGACCGCTCCGCACGGGAGCCCGCTTCGCCTCCCGCCGGCCCGCCCGTGGACCGCCGATCGCCTGCGGGCTGCGGCCCTCCGGGTGAATGCCCTCGCCACCTTGGCCACCGGCCGGTCGGCGACGACCGAAGTGGCCCACCTTCGGCTCCTCGCCGACCGACTCAGCGCTGCCGCGACCCATCCCGCCGAGCCCGCCGCCCTCGACGCGGCGAAGGCGAGGATCTCCGACGCCGCCGAGGCCATCGTGGCCGGAGCCAAGGCCTCCCTTCGCGATGCCCTGCCGGCCGCGGTGCGGGCCAAGTTCGTGAGCCCGAATGGCAAGCTCCTCGTCCAACTGATCCCCAAGGGCGACACCTGGGAGTTCGAGCCGCTTCTCCAGTTCGTCGATGCCATCCGCCGCGTGGCCCCCGACGCGACCGGCGTGCCAATCACGCAGTCGGAGTCGATCAAAGACATGTACCGGGCCTTCGTGACCATCTCGCTCTGGTCGGTGCTCGCGGTCGCCCTCATCGTCTGGCTCGACTTCCGCACCATGGCGGCGGTCGTCCTTTGCACCAGCGTCCTCCTGGTCGGCATCCTTCTCACGCTGGGCTTCATGGCCCTCGTCGGGGTCCCGCTCTCCCTGGCCAACTTCTTCGGGATCCCGATCCTGATCGGGCTCGGCATCGACAGCAACATCCACCTCCTGCACCGAGCCCAGGAGACGCACAGCGACGATCGCCCCGAGGTCGAATTCGGCGGCACCCGGAGCGCGGTCGTCTTCACCGCCCTCACCACGGCAATCGGCTTCGGAGGCCAGCTCTTCGCCAGCCACCGCGGCATGCAAGGGCTCGGCTGGATCATCGTGGTGGGGAGCCTGGTCTGCCTCGCCACCAGCATGTGGCTCCTGCCGGCGGTGCTGCGGCTCAGCCGGCGGTGAGGCCGCGGAGGAGCTTCGGAGAGGCCCGGAGCCGAGAGAGTCAGATAGCCGCGGAGGCGCGGAGGGCGCGGAGCCGTCGCGGAGGAAGGCGGCGATGCAGGGTGGCCGTCCGCGCGGCGAGGCCGATGCTCGGGACCGAACCGCCAGGACGGCCCGACCCGAAGCCCCAATGCTCCTGTCTGCTCCGCGACGGCTCCGCGCCCTCCGCGCCTCCGCGGCTATCTGCTTGCCACCGTGCAGGGATCCGCATCCCCGCTCCGCCTCTCTCAATCCAGCTCCGCCGAGTCGTCCTCGATCCGCACTCCCTCTGGCAGGGCGTCGCGGAAGACGCGGCCGTAGCCCTTGGTGACGATCCGCGGATCGAGAACCACCACGCGCCCCGCGTCGGTCGAGCTGCGGACGAGGCGGCCGATCCCCTGCTTGAAGCGGATCACGGCTCGCGGCAACTGGTCTTCGCTGAAGGGGCTTCCGCCGCGGGCGGCGATCTGCTCGTGGCGGGCCTCGACGATCGGGCGGTCGGGCACATCGAAGGGGAGCTTGGTGATGATCACGTTGCGAAGCGTGCGGCCCCGCACGTCGACCCCTTGCCAGAAGCTCGCCGTGCCGAAGAGGACGCTTCGCTCGCTCTCCCGGAACCGCTTCAGGAGGAGGCTCCGCGGCCCGCTCTGCCCGTGCAGCAGAAGCGGATGCCCTTCCGCCTGGAGCGACGGTCCGATCCGTTCCGCCACCTTGTCGAGCATCGAGAAGCTGGTGAAGAGGACGAAGGCCCCGCCGTCGGTCTCGCGGATGTGGCGGAGGATGCGCGGGCAGAGGGCGTCGATGAAGCCGGGCGAGGTCGGATCGGGCATGGCCCGGTCGATATGGACCCGCATCAACTTGCCGTGGTCGTAGGGGCTGCCGAGCGAGAGCTCCTGCGGGTCGTCGCAGCCGAGCCGGGCCTTGAGATGGGTGAAGTCGCTGTGCCCCGCGGCGAGCGTGGCGCTGGTCAGGACCGCGGAGACGCCGCGGGTGAAGAGCTGGGCCCGCAGGATGGGGGCGACGTCGATGGCAGCGGCGTTGAGGGAGACGCTGCTTCGCTGGGCGTTCGCCGATCGCTTGCCTTCGTCGATCCAGTAGACGCAGCCCTCGACCTTCTGCTCGAGGAGGAACTCGGCGGCAAGCGACAGTTCGAGGGCCCGCGCCGCGTAGGCCTGCAGCTCGAACTCGTCGGCTTCCGTGGCGGCCCGGTCCTTGAGGAGCTTGAGCTGGTCGGAGAGCTGCTTGAGCTCCGGTCCAAGGAGGTTCTGGGCCACCCCGGGCGTGCGGACGCGACCGTTCGAGCGTTCATGCTCGCCGAGCCAGCGCCACAGCCGGTCGAAAAGATCGTGGGAGCGGGCCTCGCAGCGAAGGGTCTGCTCGCAGGCCTGGTCGACGGCGGCGGTCGTGCCGTCCTTGAGTTTGAGCGAGTTGAGGAAGCCGCGGCCGGTCGACGGCGAACAGAGCTGGCGAACGAGGCGGGCCACGCTCGCTTCGCCGAGGCGGAGGCCGAAGTGCTCGGCGGCGATGTCCTCGATGGCGTGGGCCTCGTCGAGGATCACGTGGTGGTAGGCGGGCAGGAAGCCCTGGCCCTTCATCCGCAGCGCGAGGTCGGAGAAGAAGAGGGCGTGGTTACAGATGAGGAGATCGGCGTTCTCCATGCGCCGCCGGGCGGCCTGGTAGAAGCAGGTCTCAAAGGTCGGGCAGCGGCGGCCCATGCAGTTGTCGGGGTCGCTCTGGGCGAGTTCCCACACACCCGGCCGCGGCAGTTGGGGCAGCGTGGCCAGCGTGCCGTCGGTCGTCTCCGCCGCCCACGACTCGACGATCTCGAGCGAGTGTCGTTCGTCGTCGTGGCCGAGGAGCCGATCGGATCGCTCGACCGCCAGCTTCAGCCGGCGCTTCGAGAGGTAGTTGCCGCGGCCCTTCACGAGGACCGCGGTGAACTCATCCGGCGAGACGCCGCGGAGGAGCGGGATGTCCTTCTCGATGAGTTGTTCTTGCAGGCTGATGGTCGCGGTGCAGACCACGACCCGCTCGCGGTGGTCGACGATCCGCCGGATGGCGGGGATCAGGTAACCGAAGCTCTTGCCCACCCCGGTGCCGGCCTCGACCAGGAGCCGGCCGCGGCGGGCGAAGGCCTCGTCGATCGCCTCGGCCATCCGAAGCTGCTGCGGCCGGGGCTCGAACCCCGTCAAACGCCGCGCAATCGGACCTTCGGGATGGAGGAGGTACTCGACAGCGAGGCTCATTGGGCCGATGGTAGCCGGACTATGGCGGGCGTCTCGGGGAAGTGCTATTCTCCCCCTCCGCCCCCGGCCACCAGCCGGTGACGAACGACCATAGCGAACCCCTAGGACAGGTGCCCGAGCGGCTGAAGGGGACGGTTTGCTAAACCGTTAAACGGGGTAATCTCTGTTTCGCGGGTTCGAATCCCGCCCTGTCCGCTGAAACACCGCGAGCCAGCTCCCGCAAAGCCGGGGCTGGCTCGCGGTGTT
>JBGAKK010000114.1:0-8966 GCA_044224425.1 Phycisphaerales bacterium | reverse complement strand
GAACTGCGGGGCGAAGGTGCCGCCGACGAGATCGGCATGGTGGAACGGTCCCGCCAGCGGCGACACGTTGAACATGCTGAGGAGCGTATCGGTGGGCTGGTTGAACTTGGCCCAGAGCGTGAACACGGTCACCCCGCCGATCTGCTCCGCCTCCGCGTAGGTGAAGACGAACGAGCCCGAGGCAGACGAGGCGAGCAGGCTCACGAACAGGCCGCCGATGGCGATCGGACGCATGGGGATCCCTCCGCCCGAATCCTACGGCGGCAGCGAGCGGTCCCACGCTACAAAAGCCACGACGACAGCAGCTTGGCCAGCCCGAGGAAGGTCAAGAAGCTCATGCTGTCCGTGACCATGGTGAGGAAGATGGTCGAGGCCGTCGCCGGATCGGCCCCCACGCGGCGGAGGACGAGCGGCATGGCCGTGCCCACCACGCAGCCCACGGTGAGGGCGATGGTCATGGCCACGGTGACGATCAGCCCGAGCCCGAGGGCGGGCATGCCGCGCTGCGTGAAGTGCTCGATGAGGGCCACGACCACGCCGACCGCGATGCCGTTGATGCTGCCGTTGATGAAGCCGACCATCCCCTCGCGGAGGACGAGCGACCGCGCCGTCTGCGGGCGGACCTGGTCGAGGACGATGCCGCGGAGGGTCACCGCCAGCGACTGCTGCCCGGCGTTGCCGGCTTGGTTGGCGATGACCGGCATGATCACGGCGAGGATGGCGATCGAGGCGATCAGGCTCTCGAACTGGAGCACCACGATCGCCGCCAGCGAGCTGGTGAAGAGGTTGACCACGAGCCACGGGAAGCGGCTCTTGAACTTCTCGGTGGCCGAGGAGAAGACCGCCTCTTCCTTGCCGGCACCCACCATGGTCTGGGCGTCCTCGGTCGACTCCTCGCGGATCGAGTCGAGGACGTCGTCGACGGTGATGACACCGAGCAGGCGATGGGCCTCGTCGACCACCGGCAGGACGAGGTAGTCGTACTTCTCGAACTCGCGGGCCACGTCGTCGCGGGGAAGGTCGGGATGCACCGCGTCGACCGGGCTATCGGCGATCTCGATGACCTTCTGCTCGGGCCGGGCCAGCAGCATGCGGCGCATGGTCACCCGGCCGCGGAGCGTGCCCTTCCAGTCGACCACGAAGACGTGGATCCACTCGCTCTCGGTCTCCGAGCGGCGGATGGCCTCGACCGCCTCGGCCACGGTCATGGTGTCCCGCACGGCGAGGTAGTCGGTGGTCATCATGCCACCGGCCGAGCGTTCCTCGTAGTCGAGGAGCTTGCGGAGCTGGACTGCCTCGACCTTGCCGAGCATGCCGAGCAGCCGGTCGCGATCCTCGTCGGGCAGCGACTGGAGGAGGTCGGTTGCGTCGTCGGGGGCCATCTCCTCGATGAGCTTCCCGGCGTACTGCGGGTCCTCCTGGATGAGGTCCTCGAGCACGCTCACCGCGAGCGGGGTGAGCATGTGGGCGAGGGCCTCGGCGGCCGTCTCGACCTGCATCTCGCCGAGCACCTCGGCGGCCTGCGATTCGCCGAGCCGCTCCAAGGTGTCGGCGGCGTCCGGCGCGTCCTGGGCCTCGACCGCTTCGGCCAGCTCGGGAACGTCGATCGAATGCTGCAGCAACTCCTCGACACGGCGATCCTCGGGAGTGGTTTCGGTCGGGTGTTCGACCGTCTCCTCCACGGGTTCGGCAGGCGTCTCGGACATGCGTCCGGAGTGTACCGAACCGCCGGCCCGCGGCCACAATGCGACGCATGGGAAGCGAGGCCATCCGGATCGATCGCCCCGACGACGCGCGCGTCGCCGCCTACGCCGCGGTGCGCGACCGCGACCTCCTCGGCGCCGCGTCCCGGCCGGGCACCTTCGTCGGCGAGTCGTGGCTCGTGGTCGACACCATGCTCGAGCGGCCGAGCATGGTGGAGAGCGTCTTCGTCGCCGAGCGCCACCTCGCCGCGATGCAGGCCCGGCTCGCCGCCCGCTGCCCCGAGGTCCCGCTCTACGTGGCGAGCGACGCGGTCCTCGAAGGCGTGGTCGGCTTCAACGTGCACCGCGGCGTCCTGGCCATCGGCCGCCGACCCGACCCCGCGGCGACCACGCTCGACGCCGTGGTCCCCCGCCGCGAACGGCTGACCCTCCTCCTCTGCGAGGACATCAACAACGCCGACAACATGGGCGGGCTCTATCGGAACGCCGCCGCTTTCGGCGTCGACGCCGTGGTGCTCAGCCCGAGCTGCCACGACCACCTCTACCGCAAGGCGATCCGCGTCTCGGTCGGCCACGCCCTGCGGATCCCGACCGCGCGGAGCGCCGATTGGCTGGGCGACCTGGCCCGGCTGCGAAACGAGTGGGGCGTCCAACTGGTGGCCGCGGCGACCGGGGTACGGGCCCGGCCGCTCGACGCGATCGAGCCTCGCGACCGCGTGGCCCTCGTGGTCGGCACCGAGGCCAGCGGCCTGCCGTCCGCCACGCTCGCGGCGTGCGATGCGGTCGCTCGCATCCCCATGGTCCGCGGAATCGACAGCCTCAACGTCGGAGTGGCCGCCGCGGTCTGCTTGCATCGCTTGAGTCGTGCGGATCGGGTGTAGACTGGACCCTTCCCCCCGTGACGCGCCCGAACGACCAAGCCGCTTCCCTCGGACTCGTCGCCCACGGCGCCGCCGACGCCTCCTTCGCGGTGCCCTTCGTCCACCGGGTCCGCTTCACCCGCGACCTCTTCGACCCCGCCAACCCGACCCTGGCCGACAGCCTCGACCCCGAGCGCCGCGGCCGCGGCCCGTCGCGGCTCCTCGTGGTGGTCGACTCCGGCGTGGCCGAGGCCTGGCCCGACCTCGCCGGGCGCGTCGCGACCTACGCGGCGGCCCACGCGGCCCGGGTGCCCGAGCCCGCGGCGACGCTCGTCGTCGCCGGCGGCGAGCGGGCCAAGCAGGACACCGCGGTCGTCGACCGCGTCCTCGAGGCGATCGAGTCGGAGCGGATCTGCCGGCAGAGCTTCGTCCTCGCCATCGGCGGCGGGGCCATGCTCGACGCGGTCGGCTTCGCCGCGGCGATCGGCCACCGCGGGGTGCGCCTGGTGCGGGTCCCGACCACCACGCTGGCCCAGGACGACGCGGCGATGGGGGTCAAGAACGGGATCAACCGCTTCGGCAAGAAGAACTTCGTGGGGGCCTTCAGCCCGCCGTGGGCGGTCCTCAACGACGAGCGCTTCCTCGAGACGCTGCCCGACGCCCCCTTCCGCGACGGCTTCAGCGAGGCGGTGAAGATCGCCCTCCTCCGCGACCCCTCGCTCTTCCGGGCCATGGAGGAGTGCGCCGACGCCATCCGCGAGCGCCAACTGTTTGCGGCCATGCCCATCGTGCGGCGCTCCGCCGAGCTGCACCTCGCCCACATCGTCAAGGGCGGCGACCCCTTCGAGACCCGCGAAGCCCGGCCGCTCGACTACGGCCACTGGTCGGCCCACCGCCTCGAGACGCTCACCGCCTTCACCCTCTCGCACGGGGCCGCGGTCGGGATCGGCGTGGCCATCGACACGCTGTACGCGGCGATCGAGGGTCGCCTCGCGGCGGGCGAGGCGGAGCGGACGGTCGAACTCCTCCGCCGCCTCGGCATCGCCACCTGGCATCCCGTCCTCGAGCGGGCCGACGATCTGCTCGGCGGGCTCGAAGAGTTCCGCGAGCACCTCGGCGGACGGCTGACGGTGACACTCCTCCGGGCCATCGGCGACCCGATCGACGTCCACGCCCTCGAGCCTCGCCTCGTCCGCGAGGCCATCGCCCGGCTCCGCCCGTCGGTCCATGCCCCCCACTACTCCTAGGATGCGCCCATGCACAGCCCGCCCCTCAACCGGACCGCTGTCGTCGACCGCTACTTCATGGAGCACCGGGCCAAGCTGATCGACCTCGCCGCCTACCTCGACCGCGTGGAGCGGGCCGTGCCCAAGGGGCCCGAGGACGCCAAGGACTTCCGCCACGAGGCCCTGGTCAAGGCCATCGCCATCCTCACCGACGGCAAGCCGGAGCGGGCCCGCCGCGTGCTTGAACACTTCAGCGATCCGAGCACCGAGCCGATCGCCAAGGCCCCCATGAAGGGCGCCCTCGGCGCCCACCAGACCCACGCCTGACGGAGCCACCATGTACATCGATCCCCACATCCACATGGTGAGCCGGACCACCGACGACTACGAGCGCATGCGGCTCGCCGGGTGCGTGGCCATCACCGAGCCGGCCTTCTGGGCCGGGTACGACCGCTCGAGCCCGAACGGGTTCTTCGACTACTTCCGCCACCTCACCGAGTTCGAGCCGCGGCGGGCCGCCCAGTACGGGATCCGGCACCACACCTGGCTCTGCATCAACCCGAAGGAAGCCGAGGACGTGGGCTTCGCCCGCGACGTCATCAAGCTCATCCCGCAGTTCCTCGACCGCCCCAACGTGCTCGGGATCGGCGAGATCGGCCTCAACAAGAACAGCCGGAACGAGCTCGAGATCCTCGAGGAGCACCTCCAGCTCGCCGCCAAGCACCACGTCCTCGTCCTGGTGCACACCCCGCACCTCGAGGACAAGCTGAAGGGGACGCGGATGATCCTGGACGCGGTGCGGAACCAGAGCGGCCTCGAGCCGGGCCGCGTGCTCATCGACCACGTCGAGGAGCACACCGTGAAGCTGGTCCTCGACCGCGGCTTCTGGGCCGGGATGACCCTCTACCCCGACACCAAGTGCACGCCGCAGCGGGCCGTCGACATCATCGAGTGCTACGGCCACGAGCGGATCTGGATCAACTCCGCCGGCGACTGGGGCTGCAGCGATCCGTTGGCCGTCCCCAAGGCCCAGGTCGAGATGCGCAGCCGCGGCCACGCCGAAGCGACCGTGAAGCGGATCTCCTTCGACAACCCCTTCGCCTTCCTCAGCCAGTCGGGGCGGTTCCGGGTGTCTTGAGGAGGGCGGGCGGAGGCGCGGGGACGCGGTGGGGACGCTCGCACCGCCGGCAGCGTCAACCCCATCCGACGGCGTGGCCCAAGCGGTCAGACGACAACGCGGGCGGTACGGCCCGAGGCACGCCCCCCGGCCGAGTTAGAATGGCCTCATGCCAGAGCTCGCCCAAGTTCTCGCGGAGCTTCGCAGCATCCAGCCGGAGCTGGCCCGGCGACACGTCGCCCGCATCGGCGTCTTCGGCTCGGTCGCTCGAGGCGAGGCGGGTCCGGATTCCGACATCGACGTGCTCGTGGAGATGACTCCTGAAGGCGACCTGTTCGACCTCGTCGGGGTCAAGCATCTCTTGGAGACCAGGCTCGCTCGGCGGGTCGATGTCGTACCCATCGGCGGGCTCAAGGGAGATGCGAAGGCCAACATCCTGCGGGAAGTGCGATATGCCGCGTGAGGATGCGGCGCGGGTACGCGACATCGTCGAGGCATGCGACCGGATCGCTCGCGCGATCGCGGGGCTAGACCAGCGATCGTTCTCTGAGCAGGACTTGGTCCTCCGGGCAGTGCTCTACGACTTCGCCGTGATCGGCGAGGCGGCGAAGGGGGTCTCGGAGGCCATGCGGCAGACCCATCCGGAGGTGCCTTGGGCGGACATGGCTGGCATGCGCGACGTGGTCATCCACCAGTACTTCGGGATCGACGCGGCGTTGGTCTGGCGGGCCGCTTCGGCGAGCGCTCCGAGGGTGGCGGCGTTGCTCCGGACGCTTGCTCCGTAACGCCGCCTCGCGTGGCTCGCAGGGGCGCTCCCCGGGATGGCGAACGCATGTGTCCAGGGGATCTCGTATTGGACAGACACGTTCGCCCGCGTCGGCGTAGTCGGTGTCGGCCCCGCCGGCAGGGTGGTTGTTCCGCCGCCGCATCGTGAGGTCGTCGATGTAGCGGAGCAGTGTGCGGCGGGGCGCGCGACTGACCAGGCCATGGGCACGTCAAGGTCCCGATTTGCCCACTCCCGAGTCCGCCGCCACCCTGCTTAGACTTTGCGACGATTTTCCTCTATGGGTGGTTTTTTCCTGCCGATCCCAATCAGCACGCTTGCGACTGATTGAGATCCGCTCTAGAACTAAGTCATGGGCCGAGAAATGCGACACGGACTAATCAGGCGGCTGCAGCGGGAAGTGCCCCGCGGCGCCCCGATCGACCTGTCGACGCTCGCCGCGGTCGGAGTCTCCCAGCAGGCCGCGTCGCAGTACGTCAAGCGCGGCTGGCTCCTGCGACTCGGACAGGGGGTCTACGCGTTCCCGGGCGACGAGTGGACCGCGCCTGGCGCGATCAAGCTCCTCCAGCGTCGCGTGCAGGGGTTGCACGTTGGGGGCAAGAGTGCTCTCGCGATGCAGGGCGTGCGGCACAACCTCGCGAGCCGCGAGAGGCTCACGCTTTGGGGCGACGTGCGCTTCGCGGTGCCGGAGTGGTTCAGCTCGCGGTACCCCGCGCGCTACGTCTCGGCCGCGCTCTTTGACTGGCCGAACGAGGAACTCCGCTCGCAGACGCTCACGACGCCGCCCTCCGTCACGCCTGGACTTCTCGTCTCGACGCCTGAGCGAGCGGCGCTTGAGATGCTCTATGACGTCGGGACCGAGGAGAGCCTTGAGGAGACCCGCAATGTCTTCGAGGGGTTGAGGAACCTTCGGGTCGAGGTCACGGGGCAGCTTCTCTCGTGCTGCACGAGTGTGAAGGCAGTCCGGCTGTTCCTCACCTGGGCTCGTGAGACGAGCCTTCTCGATGTCGATGCCATCTACGATCGGTTCAGGCCGCGCGTCGGCAGCGATCGGCGGTGGATCAGCCGCCTCGCCGACGGCACGCTTCTCACGCTGAAGTCCCGTGGATAAGGCCTACACCGATACCGTCCGGCTGCTCCTCTCCGTCGCCCCTGACGTGTTTCGGAGCGACGCCTTCGCGATGAAGGGCGGGACGGCGATCAACCTGTTTGTCCGCGACATGCCGCGACTGTCGGTCGACATCGACGTCGTGTACACGCGCTGGAACGTCCCGCGCGACGAGGCGCTCGGGGAGATTGCCGCTACGCTCGCTGCAGCCGCCGACCGACTCCGTCGCCGCGGCCTTCAGACCCGTGCGGTGGGAGCTCGAACGGGCGAGGAGAGCAAGCTCGTCATCAGCGATGGCGACGTCCAAGTGAAGGTCGAGGCCAACCAGGTCTTCCGCGGCACGGTCCTTCCCGTCGAATCGCGAGAACTCGTCGCCAGCACCAGCGCGATGTTCAGCGCCGAACTCAGGCTTCCGGTACACGCGGTCCCAGAGCTCTACGGCAGCAAGATCGTCGCCGCCCTCGATCGACAGCACCCGCGCGACCTCTTCGACGTCCTGAAGAACTACGAGTCCGACGGTCTCTCCGAGGCCGCGATCGAGTGCATGGTGACGTATCTCGCCGGCCACAATCGGCCCATCCACGAGGTCCTATTCGCGAGTCCGAAGGACATCACGAAGGAGTACGACTCGACGTTCGTCGGCATGACCGCCGACCCGGTGAGTCTGGACACGCTTCTCGCCACACGCGAGCGACTCTTCAAGGACGTCCGGTCCCGCCTGACTGACCGACAGAAGCGGTTTCTCATCGGGCTCTCGCGCGCAGCGCCGGACTGGTCGCTGCTCGCATGTCAGCACGCGAGGGACCTGCCGGCGCTCCGATGGAAGCTCGAGAATCTGGAGCGGTTCCGAAAGCGCAGGCGCGAGGAGTTCGAGCGACAGGCCGCCGTGCTCGAATCGCGATTTGCTGGATCCGCCAGCGCGGAGTGAGAGACGTGCGTGCCCGGTAAGGCTTCAAAAACGTAAGGTCGGAGCCGCCTCGGTACTTGACGTTTCGCGGCCATCACTGAGGTTTTTCACCACTGATCGCCCCAAAACGTCAAGCCAGCACGTCAAGCCAACAGGACCGTCACGCCCAGCCGCCAAGAGCGGTCGGTCCCGGCGCCTGCCCGGCGTTGCCGCGGACAAGATCCGTCCTCGCGACGACGCCAAGTGCCCGCCCACGCCGCCACCGGTTGGGCGAGGTCCGCGTCGAGTTAGAGGGGCGATCCCGATGCTCGGCCAGGGCGTGGGCGAAAGGTCGCCATCCGTCGGTCTCCATCCTGCGCCATCCCTCGCCCCGGAGCGGAACGCACGCCGCAGTGAGTCGAAGGGCACGAACGTCACCAGGCGTTCGATCCGGTTGCTCTGTTCTCCCCGGGCTCCCACGTTGCTCTGCAGCCACCCCTTACGCTGCTTCGACGGCACGTTCTACGCGGGACGCTGCCGGAGTCCCCCGATCGCGTAGCGGGTGAGGCACGTGTGTGTCCAGTACGGCCTCACCAGGCCCGCGGCAAGAGCCGACGCGTACGACGCGATCCCGAAGCCCGCGGTGTCGGTCGAGTTGACGATGCTGACGCCGAAGGCCTCGTAGCCGACACGCCCGGCATCACTTCCCGGTCGCGCCCATCGCCTCGTCGAGCAGCTTGATCATCCCCTCGCGGTCGTAGGAATAGGGTTGGTCCGCATTGAGCTGGACCGCGCGGCGGATCGCCGCCCTGATGGTGAGCTCCGCCTCTTCGCGGTCCGGCACGACCATGTAGCGCCGCTTGGGCTTCTCGTCGGAAAGGGCGTGCAGGAACGCCTGGGCGACCTCGTCCGGCTCCTTCTCCTTGGCGCGGTCGGCGGGTGCGTCGAGGAAGCGCCGCATCTCTTCCTTGTAGCGCGAGCCCTCGCCGCCGTAGCCGCCGTCGACCAGTCGCTGATGCACGCCGGTCCCGATCTCCGAGCGGTAGTTGCCGGGTTCGACGACGCTGACCTGCACACCGAACGGCTCTAACTCCGAGGCCAGCGCATCGGTGTACGCCTCGATCGCATGCTTGCTCATGCAGTACGCGCCGCCGAAGCTCCAGCTCAAGACGCCGGAGATCGATCCGGTGGTGGTGATGCGGCCCTTGCTCTCGATGAGGAGCGGAGCGAAGGCCTTGGTCACGCGAAACGGGCCGAAGAGGTTCACGTCGAGCTGGTAGGC
>JBGAKK010000113.1:0-9288 GCA_044224425.1 Phycisphaerales bacterium | reverse complement strand
GGGGCACGGTCGGCGTCGATGTGAACCACGACGGGTGGGAAGACCTGCCAGAGACGGGCGGCGATGCGAGCACGGGCAGCCCGTTCTACGCGATCCCCTCCCGGCTCTACATCAACAACGGGAACAACACCTTCACCGACCAGGCCGTGGCGTCGGGCTTCATCCACTCGGTGAAGGGCCGCTGCCTCCTCCGCCTCGATTACGACAACGACGGTGACCAGGACATCCTGATCTTCCGGAACAACGGGCAACTCACCCTCTTCCGGAACGACCTTCCTGCCGCCGCGGATACCCACTGGATCCGCATCTTCCTCGACACGACCGGCTATCCGACGCTGGCCGCCGACGGGCTCGGCACCCGCATCGTGGTCAAGACCCCGACCGGCAACCGCACCCGGCTCATCGATGGCGGCGTGAGCTTCCTCGGGACGAGCGAGTGCTCGGCCCACGTGGGCCTGGGCTCCTTGGCCACGGTGCCCGAGATCGACATCTTCTGGAACGACGGGACGACGACGGTGCTCACCGACGTGCCTGCGAACCAGACGCTCGTGGTCACGCCCGCCAACCGGACCTGCGGCGGTGACTTCGACGGCGACCAGGCGGTGACGGCTGCCGACCTCGGCATCCTGCTCGGTGCCTGGGGCACGGACGCGGGGGATGTCAACGGCGACGGGACGACCGACGCCGCCGACCTTGCCCTCCTCCTCGGGGCCTGGGGCGGCTGCGCATAGGTCGGCGATTCCGGGCACACTACGGCACCGCCTCCCCCCGCGCCGCGTGGGCTGGGGACGATCGGTGGCGGCATCCCACGGCCAGCGCGGTGCACTGGACTTCCGACATCAAGGGGTTGCTCGCCCGCGGGAGGTACGTCGACGCGGTGTTCGCCGCTGGCGGGCCCGCAGCGATCGAGGAGGCCCGTCGGGCGGTCGCGTCGCCGCGCGAGGCGCTGCGCGTGGCCAGGCTCTTGCGGGCCGGGGCCAACGAGCGCGGGGCGAACGCCCTCCTCATCCGGGCCCATCGCCGCTGGCCCGACGACCCCGACCTGACCGTCCACGACTTCATGGTCTGCCTCGGCTGGCGCGGCCCGATCGCCGCCCTCGATCACCTCCGCCGCGTGGGTGGCGAACCGCCCAAGGACGCCCGGCCCCCGTGGCGGGCGCGATGGTGGACGACCCGGGCCAACATCGCCGGCATCTTCCGCGACTTCGACCAGGCCAGCGTCTGCGTCGAGCGAGCCATCGCCGAAGAGCCCTTGGACCCCGCGATCCGAGCCTCGTCGGCGTGGCTTGACCTCGCCCGCGATCGGCGCGACGAGGCCCTTCGCGGATTCCGGGCGGTGCTTGAGTCGGCTCCGCACTCGGCCTACGCCTGGCTCGGGCAGGTCTCGACGCTGGCCCTCCTCGAGCGGCGGGCCGAGGCGATCGCCAAGGCGGAGGAGGCCCTGACGCTGGTCCAGGAGCACGAGATCGCCCTGCGGGCCGGCGACCTCCATGTCGAGGGTGGCGATCGAACCGCCGCCATGCGCTCCTTCGAGCAGGCTCGGGCCCTCGCCCCGCTCGCCGACAAGCACGAGGAGCGGGCCCTTGCCTTCCGCATGGTCGAGTGCGCCTTCCTCGAAGGGCGACTCGACGAAGCCGCTGCCTTGGCTGAGCGAGCCATCGCCCTCCTCCGGAAGAGCGACCGCCGGACCTACGCCCATGCGGTGCTCGAGGCGGTGCGCGATCCCGAACGGCGGAGCGCCCGCCGCATCGTGCTGCCCGTCCCCTTCGTGGCCCAGGACCACAACACCTGCTCGCCCGCCACGCTCGCCGCGATCGCCGGGGCGTGGACCATGCCGGACCGGCACGACGACATCGCGGAGTCGATCTGCGACGACGGCACGCCCGACGCGCTGGCTCGGGAGTGGGCGGAGTCGCGGGGCATGGTCGTGACCCACTTCACGCCGTCCTACGAGTCGGCGCGGCGGCTCATCGAAGCCGGCATTCCCTTCGCCTTGCATACCCGCTGGCTGGGCGGGGCCCATGCCCAGACCGTGATGGGGATCGACGAACGCACCCGCTGGGCGGTGGTTCGCGAGCCGAGCTTCCCGCGCTTCGTCGAGACCGACCTCGACGAGTTGCGGGGGCGGATGCCCTCCTTGGCCCACCGCGGCCTGGCCATGGTGCCGCGCGGCGGCCCGCACGAGGAGGCGCTCGGGGGCCTCGGGCTCGCCGATCGCGAGGTGCTCGATCGCCTGCACGTCATCGAGCTGCGGCTCCTGAAGGGTGACCAGCGCGGGGCCGACGCCGCCTTCGCCGAACTCAAGGCGTTCGCGCCCGAGCACGACGCGACGCTCCTTGCGATCGCTGACGAAGCGGCCCGTCGACACGATCGCGAGGCGGAGCTCGCCGCGGTCGACACCTTGGTGGAGCGCTATCCAGCCGAGGACATCCTCCTCCGCCGCAAGGCCAGTTGCCTCGGAGCCCTCGGCCGCGACAGCGACGCAGTCGAGTTGCTGCGGGCCCGGATCGGGCCGGAGACGGCGCCCGGGCTCATCCTCGACCTCGCCTCCTTCCTCGATGGCATGCACGCCCCAGTCGAGGAGACCGAGCGGCAGATCGAGGCGGCTGTCCGCCGCGGTCACGACCTCACCGAGTGCGCTGCCTTGGCTGGGTTCGTGCGGGCGAATCATGGCCGGACCGAGGAAGCCGAGGAGCTCCTGAGCGCCGCCCTCTGGCGGACGCCGGCCCATCGCGGGGTGGCCGATCGCTGGGTGGCCTTGGCCCAGACGGCGGGGACGCTCGATCGCCTGGTCACCGAATTCGAGCGGCGGGTCGGACGGTGCCTCGAGGAGGAAGGTCCGAGCGGAGCCGAACTGATGCTGTCGCTGGCCTCGGCCCAATGGCGGGCCGGACGCACGAGCGACGCCGCCAAGACGATGGGGGACGCGGCGGCGAGGTTCCCCGACGACCACGAGCTCCAGTTGCTCCATGTCCGCTACCTCCTCTCCGAGGGCCGGACCGGCGAAGCGAAGGAGAAGCTGGCCACGCTCGAGGATCGCGGTCCGCGACCGCTCTGGCTTTCGACCAAGGCGTGGCTCGCCGGCGCTACCGGCGATCGAGCCGGCGAGATCGCTGCCTGCCGCGAACTCCTCGAACTCGATCCGCTCTCGCCGCAGGCCCTTCGCATCCTGCAAGGCCTTGCCTTCCGAGCGGGCGGTGCCTCGGACATCCTCGACGAGATCGAGGCCCTCTTCGAGCCGCGGCCGTGGAACGAACCGTTGGCCCTCCTCCTCGCCGATGCCCGTTCGAGCGAGGAGCCGGCCAAGTCGATCGACGTGCTGCGCCGCCACCTCGCGGTCGCCCCGTGGAACGCTGCGGCTCGGGTGCGCCTGGCGTGGCTCCTCCGCGGGACCGGCGACTTGGCCGGGGCGATCGAATCGGCCCGGGCGGCGACCGCGGCCCAGCCTCATGCCCCGACCGGATGGATGGCCTTGGCCTCGCTCCTCGATCTCCAGGGTGGTGGGGAGGAGGCTCTCCGGGCCGCGGAGAAGGTGCTCGACATCGATCCTGAGTTCGAGGACGCCTACCACGTCGCCCTGCGGGCCTTGGGGACGCCGGCCGAGCGCCAGGCGTGGATCCATGGTCGATGGGAGGCTGCGGCGGCCCGTCGCGTCTCGGACGACGCCCTCGGGACCTTGCTCGCCATCTCTCGCCGCACCATCGACGCCGCCGACCTGCGGCCGCGGATCTCGGCATGCGTGGCCGGGCGGACCCGCGACGAGAGCGTCCGGGCCTTCGAGGTCTTCGCCTTGCGGATCCTCGAGGCGAAGCCCGAGGCCCTCGCTGCCGCCGAGGCGCTGGCCCGGGATTTCCCGGCCAGCGACCACGCCCTGGCTCAGGTCGGCGCGGTCCACCTCTGGCTCGAGCGCTACGAGGATGCCCTCCGCGTCGCCACCACGCGGTGCGAGCTGCGGCCCGAACTCGGCGACGCCTGGCTGCAGCGGGCCAACGCCCTGCGGCACCTCAAGCGGCAGGCGGAGTGGGCCGACGCCTTCGAGCGAGCGGGCATCCTGCAGGCGAGTTCGGCGGACGTCGCGGTCGGCGTGGCCAAGGAACTGCTCGATGCAGGCGAAGCCAAGCGGGCCAAGGCGGTCCTCGATGCCTCGTGGCAGGGGACGAGCGAGCCGCGGGTGGCGATCGCCCGGTTGCAGCATGCCTGCCGCGGCGACGATGTGGCCGAGGCGATGGCGGCGATCCGTGACCTCCTGGCCAACGCCCACGGTCTCGACGGGCTGATGAGCGCCATGCCGCACCTCCTGCGGGCCATGCCGCGTTCGATTCGCCGCCGCATCCTCCCGCTCTTCGAGGAGCGGCTGGTGCCCGGGCCGTCGGGAGCGAGGGCCGCGTGGGCCTGGCCGATGGTCGACACCCGGAGGGCGACCGCCGCCGTCGCCTCGCTCGCCCGCTTGGCGAGCATCGAAGCGCGGGCCGAGGCAGCCCTGGGGCTGATGGCCGTGGCCAGCGAGGTCTGGTACGGCCGCCTGGCGGCGATCCTCCTCGCGGACCACGCCGAGGTCCTTCGCTCCACGCCGCGTGGGTTGCTCGAGACGGCGGACGGGCTCTTCGTCCTCGGTCGGCGTCGGGAGATCCTTCCCTGGCTGCAGGGATGGCAGGAGCGAGCCGACATGAGCGCGGCCGAGCTGCGGCAACTGGCCTATATCCTCGCGGCGGCCGAGGACGACGACGGGGCGGTCGAGGCGGGCCGGCGCTGCGCGGCATTGGGCGACGAGAGCGAGATGATCGCGGTCCAAGTCGCCTTGGCCTCGGTCCTCGTCCGCCGCCGCGACTGGCCTGCGGCGCGGCGAGCCTTCCTGACGATGCAGCAACCCTCGGCGAGCGATGGGCAGCGTGACATCGGCACGGCGGGGCTCGCCTACATCGACCTCCTCGACGGGACCAAACAGGTCACCCGGGCGGCCGTCGCGGCGGCGTCCAAGACGTGGCGCCAACTGGCGAGCGCCGACGGTTCCCACGCCATGGGCGATCTCGACCGGGCGTTCCTCCGCGCGGTTGGTGCGGTCCTCCCGTGGTACATGCGGCTCGGGTCGCGACTCGAACTCGCCACCGAACGGCTCAGCTTCGCTCTCGGCACTCGGATCCAACGCTGGCGGCGCAATCTGGCCCACGGCGTCTTCGACCTGGTCCAACCGCTGCGGCGCCTGATCGGCTTCCCCGGCTTCCGAATCCGCTGACGCTCGCCATGCCCGAACTCCCCGACCTCGAGCTCTACTGCCGGGCCCTTCGCGAGCGGCTCGTCGGGCAGAGGCTCGAGCGAGTGCGGATCGTGAGCCCGGCGCTCCTCCGTTCGGTCGATCCGCCGATCGACGCGGTGGAGGGGCTCGCGGTCGAGGGCTGCTCGCGGCTCGCCAAGCGGATCGTGATCGGCCTCTGCGGCGAGCGATTCCTCGTCCTCCATCTCATGATCGCGGGGCGCCTGCGCTGGGCGGAGGGCGGCGAGCGTGGCCAGCGGCCGGGCCCCTTGGTGTCGGCCGAGTTCCGATTGCCGCGTGGCGTCCTCTCCCTCACCGAAGCGAGTACGCAGAAGCGGGCCACGCTTCACGTGGTCGACGGCCGAACGGCGCTCGCTGCCCATGACCCGGGCGGACTCGAGCCGCTCGAGGCGTCGACCGAGGCGATCGTGGCCCGCCTCCGAGCGACCAATCGCACGCTCAAGCGAGCCCTCACCGATCCCGCCACGCTGGCCGGGATCGGGAACGCCTACTCCGACGAGATCCTCCACGCGGCGCGACTCTCGCCGCTCACGCTCACCGGGGCTGTCAATCCTGGGGATGCGACGCGCCTGGTCGAGGCCATGCGCTCGACCCTCTCGACGTGGACCGCTCGCCTCGCCGCGGAGTTCGCGGGGCGCTTCCCGGGCCCCGGCGCCATCACCGCCTTCCGCCCGGGTTTCGCCGTCCACGGACGCTTCGGACAACCCTGCCCGGTGTGCGGGACGTCGGTGCAGCGGATCGTCCGCGGCGAACACGAGACGAACTACTGCCCGCGCTGCCAGACCGGCGGGAAGCTCCTCGCCGATCGGTCGCTCTCGCGACTCCTGCACGACGATTGGCCGGCCACCATCGACGCCTGGGAGGCCGAGGGGCCTCACTCGCCGGGGATGTAGGAGATCACGCCCTCCCAAGGGCTCGAGGCAGTGGCGTACTTCTTGCGGGCGATGCGGCCGGCGCGGGCCCCGAGGTAGCCGCTGTCGCAGGCCATCCGCATGGCGTGGGCCATGGCCACGGGATCGCGGGCGTGGGCGATGCCGGTGTTGAGGAGGACGCCGTCGGCGCCGAGCTCCATGGCCAACGTGACGTCGCTCGGTGTGCCGACGCCGGCGTCGACGATCACCGGATAGCGGGGGTCGCCACCGTTGGCGGGGTCCTTGAGCAGTTCGAGGATGATGGCGATGGCGCTCGGGTTGGCGATGCCACGACCGGAGCCGATCGGGCTGCCGGCGGGCATCACGCTGGTCGCCCCGGCGTCGCGGAGGCGGACGGCCATGATGGGGTCGTCGCTTGAGTAGCAGAGGACGGTGAAGCCGTCCTTGACGAGCTCCTTGCACGCTTCGAGGGTTCCGACCGGATCGGGGAGGAGCGTCTTCTTGTCGCCGAGGACCTCGAGCTTGACCCAGCTCGCCCCCGCGTTCCCCAACTGTTCGAGGATCTCGCGGCCGAGCCGGGCGACCCGCACCGCGTCCTCGGCGCTGAAGCAGCCGGCGGTGTTGGGGAGGATGGTGAGCCGGCCGAGGTCGAGGAAGTCAAGGAGCGACTTGCCGTCCTTGTCGATCAGCCGCTCGCGGCGGACGGCCACGGTGACCACGTCGGCTCCGCTCGCCTCGATCGCCGCCTGCATCGAGGGGTAGTTCTGGTACTTGCCTGTCCCGACCACCAGCCTGCTCTTGCAGGTCACCGGGCCAAGGGCGAGCGGGGGGATGGCGGGGGCGTCGATCGTGCTGGTCATGGCTGAGGCTCGGAGGCGAAACCGAAGGGTAGCGTCTCCCCGGGGTCCGGCCCACGACGCTCGGGCCAGCGGTCAGCCGCCGCCCACCAAGGTCACGATCTCGACCTCGTCCCCCTCCGCCAGCCTCCGGTCGGCGTGCTGCCGGCGGGGGACCAACTGCCGGTTCACCTCGACCGCACACGCCCCGCGGTTCGACTCGAGCTCTTCGAGGAGCTCGGCCACCGAGAGATGCTCGCGGATTTCCTTGGGCTCGCCATTGACCGTGACCCGCATGACGGCAAGTCTACGGCATCGCCTACCCCCCCAGCGGCAACCCCTGCGGCGACCCCCGCGGCGACCTCCATGCCCACCCTCTTCCGCGCCATCCTGCTCGTCCTCGCCGGCCTCCTCGGGCTGGCCGGCTGTTCCGACCCGCGCTACGACACCTCGACGCCGGGGAAGGTCCTCGACTCGATGCAGAAGATGATCGAGGACGGCCGCCCCGACCTCCTGCCCGGGCTCCTGCAGGTCGAGGCCCGTCCGATCACCTTCGACGACGGCGTCACCGAAGCGAGCGCCATCCAGAACGTGAAGGACAAGCTGGGGGACATGCTCGGCCGGCTGTGGCGGGTGTCGCAGAAACTGAAGGCCAGGTGGCCCGATCAGGTCAAGAAGGAACTGGAGCTGGCCAAGTCGGCAGCGACGAAGAAGGGGGGCAGCCTGCCCCGCGACATCGGCGACTACCTCAGCCAGTTCATGTCCGACCCCTTCGCCTACCTGACCGCGCAGCGACAGCGGCTGACCGCCGAGGACATGACCGACGGAACGGCCACCATCCTCTGGGACGACGCGCCCCTCTTCCAGGGGGCGATCACCATGGTCGAGACCGACGACGGCTGGCGGATCACCTTCCCGATCGAGTACGTCCAGTCGAGCGACTATTGGCCGCAGACGCGCTACGAGTGGTCGGTGGTGGCGTCCTGGATGCTGGGCATCGAGTCGAGCCTCAAGGACTTCGAGCGGGAGCTCGACAGCGGCAAGTTCCGGGACCTGCACCAGGCGAGCGAGCGGGTGGGCCGGCTGATCGGCGAGTCGGTCGTGGCCCAGTCCATCATCTATGCCTCGATGAAGCAGAACGCCCCGGACCGGCCGGAGAAGAAGTAGTCCCGGACCTCGGCCGGGCTCCGCGCTGCCAGCGCGGCAGGGGATCGCCGCGGGTCGTCGCCAAGGTGGCAAGGACGACGGGCGGCGGAACGCTCGCTCCTCGCGGTTCGGGCGAGATTCCCCGCGGTCGGCCTCGGGGCGGCGCGACTGGCGCGCCGCATGCATAGGGGCCGCCGCTCGCCGCGGTCATCCGCCGGTCGGGCGCCCAACGTGTGTTCCATCGCATCGTGCGAGGGCCGCGATCGCATTGCTGTCTCCGTCGACCCCCATTCGACCCACCACCAGGAGGAATCCCATGTCTCGTCTCAACACCTGCTCCCCGCTCGAACTCCTCGCCAAGGACCTCTTCTCGACCCCGTGGCTCCGCCCCTTCGGCGTCCCCGCCGTTGTTGCGGTTGCCCCGAACGCCGCCAACGCCCCGAGCTCGTGCTGCCAGCCGGCAGCCGCGAACGAGCTGCCGACCGCCCGCCTCGCCCTCGACATCGAGGAGCGGGAGTCGAACTACCTGATCCACGCTTCGCTCCCGGGCTTCCGGAAGGACGAGATCAGCGTCGAGGTCGAGGATGGCGTCCTGACCATCGCCGCCACGCGGGCGGAGGCGAAGGAAGCGGAGAAGCAGGAAGCCGGCGTCACCTGGCACGCCCGCGAACGCCGCCACGTGAACTTCGCCCGCTCGATCCGCCTGCCGGAAGGTGTCACCGGGGAAGGCATCCAGGCCGAGCTCAAGGATGGCGTCCTCGCCGTCCACGTCCCCAAGCCGGTGAAGCCCGAGGTCAAGGGCCGGAAGATCGTCATCAACTAACTGATTCGACTGTCGCTGGGAGGAGACCACAGAGGGCGCGGGCCCTCTGTGGTCTTGCTTGCTTTCGAGCGGCTGTTGAGGATTCGGATAGCCGCAGAGACGCAGAGGGCGCAGAGCCCTCGCAGAGCAGAAGTGGCATGGGGCTTCGGGTCCTTGAGCCTGTGGATGATCGGTCCCAACGAACGTGGACTTGCCCCGGAACGGTGGACACCCGTGATCCTACCTCACGCCACGGTCGCCTCGAAACGTTCGGGGCTCATGTAACCCAACGCGCTGTGCATCCTCGTCCTGTTGTACACCGCCTCGATCCACCCGAACACCGCACGCCTCGCCTCCTCG